>JAYNVG010000028.1:0-44725 GCA_038100295.1 Thalassospiraceae bacterium | reverse complement strand
TAACACTATAGATACGATCTGTGTTCTTTTGTGTGTATGTGATGTCAGGATATCCATAATTGGTTTGAACTACCTTACCGTTTGGCAGTTTAGTTGATCCCGTTGTTTGACAAGCAGCCACGGCTAACGAAAGCGCGGTGACTGATGCGAGCTTCTTGATGATAGACATTTTAGGCGATCATCTCCTCAGTTTTTGCCGTTTTCAGGATCAATGCCCATAAAGCTGTTCCGTCTGTGTCATCTCTGCTTACTGCAACCGACTTCGGCATAAGAGTGCCGTCCACGTACTATCGGTAAAGGTTAGAATTATTAAAAGCAACTTTTTAAACCCTAAGTGCCTCTACGTGCTTCCATAAAAAAAGGCCCCACCGTAGTGAGGCCTTTGATTTTATTGTTTTTTGTAGATTACATCTTATCGCTTCGAGAACTGGAAGCTTCGGCGGGCCTTGCGACGGCCATACTTCTTGCGTTCAACCGTACGCGAGTCACGGGTCAGGAAGCCTACCTTCTTGAGCGCACCGCGCAGGTCCGGCTCATAGAGCGTCAGCGCACGGGAAATACCGTGGCGGACCGCACCGGCCTGACCGGAAAGACCACCGCCCTTGACGGTGACATAGACGTCGTACTGACCTTCGCGGGCAGCAACCTCGAACGGCTGATTGATCACCATGCGCAGCACCGGACGGGCGAAGTAACGCTCGAACTCGCGGCCATTGACGGTGATGACACCACGGCCCGGCTTGATCCAGACGCGGGCGACTGCATCCTTGCGGCGACCGGTGGCATAGGCACGGCCATGCTCGTCGAGCTGCTGGGTGCGCGGTTCCTGGTTTTCGGCGGCGGCTTCGGCCAGCGCCGGATCAACGAGATCCTTGAGATCCTCGAGGGTTTTGGTTTCCTCAGCCATGGATCACTTCCTTTTGTTTTTCGGGTTCATGCCGGCAACGTCCAGCACTTCGGGCTGTTGCGCTGCGTGCGGGTGCTCGGTCCCGGCATAGACATGGAGCTTGGAAAGCTGCTGACGACCCAGCGGCGAACGCGGAATCATGCGCTCGACGGCCTTCTGGACGACACGCTCGGGGAACGGTCCGGAAAAGATCTTTTCCGGCGAGGTTTCCTTGATACCGCCCGGGTAACCGGTGTGACGGTAGTAACGCTTGTCCTGCATCTTGCGGCCGGTCAGACGCACCTTGTCGGCATTGATGACGATGATGTTGTCACCACAGTCGACGTGCGGGGTATAGAGCGGCTTGTGTTTGCCACGCAGCCGGGTCGCGATCACAGCGGCAAGACGGCCAAGGACGACACCCTCGGCGTCGATCACATGCCACTTGCGCTCGATATCGGCGGCTTTGGCGGAAATGGTTTTCATCAGCTTGATTCCGCTTTCCATTAAAACAACGAATGCGCGCCGCCCCTGCGGTGCGCGGGCGGGAATATGACATCGTAAATCCGGAAGTCAACGGAAAAAACGCTTAAAAACGATAACTTACGTTTATGGTACTATAATACCGTATTTTAAGACTTCAACTAACGCCCGCTTCTCAGGGCTTTTCCGGGCGCATCGGCCAGGTATCGCTGAGCCGGTAGCCTTCGGGCCAGGGATCGGCCGGGTCGAGCATATGCTGATGCGTGCCGGTGATCCATGCACGGCCTGATATTTCTGGGATAATCGCCGGCTTTCCGCCGATCCGGGTTTCCTCAACGATCCGCCCTTGGAAAGTCGAGCCGATAATCGACGTGGCGGCAAAGCTGTTCCCCGTCTGCATTTCCCCTCGTGCATGGAGCAGGGCCATCCGCGCCGACACGGCGGTACCTGTCGGCGAACGATCAATCTTGCCAGGCTTGATCGCCACCGCCTGACGTCCCGAAAGGCCCTCTACTCCCCGTTCCAGCGGCCCCGCAAACAGACAGAACGAAAAATGCGTCCAGGCAGGAATCTCCGGGTGGACGAATTTAAGCTGGGCATTCGCCGCATCGGTGATACGCGTGCCGAGTTCAGCGAGATCACGGGCTTCGGATTTGTCCAGCGACAGCCCCATCGCCTTGCTGTCGACAACAACGAAACTGTCGCCGCCATAGGCGGTATCGACTTTCAGGGTCGGAGAGCCCGGCACATCGAGCATCGCATCCAGTTCGACGGCAAATGACGCGACGTTGCGGACATGGATCCGCTCCGCCTTGCCATCCCGACAATCAGCTCGCACTCGGACCAGCCCGCCGGGTGCCTCCAGCACCATTTCGGTTACCGGTTCATGCATATGGATGATTCCGCTATCAAGCAGCACGGTCGCCACGCAGATCGAATTCGACCCCGACATCGGCGGCGTATCCTCCGGCTCCATGATGATAAAGCCCATCTGCGCGTCCGGGTGTTTGGGCGGCACCAGCAGGTTCACGTGGCGAAACACCCCGCCCCGGGGTTCGTTGAGCATGAAATTCCTGAGTGACTGGTCCTCGGCAATCCAGGAGCGCTGTGCCCAAAGCGTCTCGCCGGGCGGTGGCGCCACGCCATCGACGATGACGTCACCGACCTCGCCTTCGGCATGACAAGAAATCACATTGATGGTTTTGGTGCTGCGCAAGCGGCATCTCCCGGGCGTTTGACCGGGACTATCTTATCGCCGCTTAACCGCAATGGGAATTTTCTGTATGGGGGGGTTATCTGGGCGGAATGGAATATGTGCCCGTGGTATGCGCCACAAGATCGTCCGACCCCGCCGCATACAGGTCCACCGCCATCACCGCAAGCCGCTTGCCGCATTTCAGCATGCTGCCCTTGGCGATCAGGTCACGGGGTTCGGGCTTGCGCAGGAAGTTGATATTCAGGTTGGTCGTCACCGCCAATTTGACGATACCGATATCCGACAGCACAACCGCATACATGCAGGCATCGGCCAGCATCATCATGGTCGGGCCTGACATGGTGCCGCCGGGGCGGAGCATCTTTGCGTCGTAGGGAATCATCAGCGTTGCCGTGCCGTCGCCGATCTCGGTTGCCTTAACCCCCAGTTCGTGCGCCCACGGCAGTTCGTCGGCCACGATATTGTTGAAATCGTCGATCGTGATATGCGGCATTGCCGGTCCCGTCCTTGATCCGAGTTCTGCAAAGTTTATTTCCGTTTACGTTAACGTCAATATATCCTGTTCTCAACCGCTGCCGCATGTGCTTATGGATTACGGAGATGGCGGAACGCCCCCTTGTCAAAAAATCCGTGGTTAGCGACACTCAGCCGAGGAGACATGACATGACCCAAGCCGCAAAAAACGAAGCTCTCGTGCTGCGCTCGGACGACGGCGGCATTGCGACGCTGACGCTCAACCGGCCGGACAACTACAACACGCTGTCGACCCCGTTGATGCTGGAACTGAAATCGCATCTGGCGGCACTCGGCCAAGACACCTCGATCCGGGTTATCGTCATCACCGGTGCCGGCAAGGCTTTCTGTGCGGGACATGATCTGAACGAGATGCATGCCGATCCGTACGAAGCCGCAATGCAGAAGATGTTCGCGCTCTGCACCGACAACATGATGGCGATGACGCGCCTGCCGCAACCCGTGATCGCCAAGGTGAACGGTGTCGCCGCCGCCGCAGGCTGCCAGCTCGTCGCGCAGTGCGATCTGGCGATCGCTGCCAATCACGCCAAGTTCGGCACCTCGGGCATCAATGTCGGGCTGTATTGTTCGACCCCGTCGGTTCCCGTGACCCGAAATATGGGGCGCAAACAGGCCATGGAACTGTTGATGACCGGCGACATGATTCCTGCAAGCCAGGCCCAGGACTGGGGCCTGATCAACCGTGCTGTGCCCGCGGAACAGCTTGATGACGCGGTTCAGGAAATGGCCGCAAAGATTGCTTCGAAAAGTCCGGACGCCGTCGCTCTTGGCAAGGATTTGTTCTATCGCCAGATCGAGGAAGGCATGGATGCGGCTTATCGGCGTGCCGGGCAGGCCATCACCTGCAACATGCAGAACGATCCCACGCAGGCAGCCATCGACAGCTTCCTGAACAAGACTCCCCTGCCCGACTGGCCGGACCGCAGCAACTGAAGCCATAACAAGAACCAAGGGAAACATTCATGCCGTCGACCATCATCTCCTGCGCCGTAACCGGTTCCGCGCCGACCCCGGACAAGAACCCGGCGGTTCCGGTAACCCCTGCGGAGATCGCCGCCAGCGCCATCGACGCCGCCAAGGCGGGCGCCGCGATCCTGCACATTCATGTGCGCGACCCGGAAACTAAAACCCCGAGCATGGATCCGGCCTTGTACCGCGAGGTCACGGAACGCATCCGAGACAGCGATACCGATGTCATCATCAACCTGACAACCGGACCCGGCGCACGCTTCATCCCCCATCAGGACGATCCGTACCGCGCATCTCCGGACAGTACCATGGCGTCACCTGAACGCCGCGTCGTGCATATCGAGGAAATGTCCCCGGAAATCTGCTCGCTCGACGTCGCCACCATGAACTTCAACCAGCATGTGTTCCTGAACCACCCGGATCACCTGGCGGTCATGGCCGACCGCGCCCGCAAAGCGGGCGCCAAGCCGGAGTTGGAAGTCTTCGACACCGGTCACATCGTCCTCGCCAAGAAAATGATTGCCGACGGCCTGATCGACGCTCCGCCGTATTTCCAACTCTGTCTCGGCATCAGCTATGCAGCTCCGGCAACGGTCGAAAGCATGAAATTCATGCGCGACATGCTGCCCGAAGGCGCGGTGTGGTCGGCATTCGGCATTTCACGGTTCCAGTTCCCGATGGTCGCGGCGGCGGTGTTGCTTGGCGGCAACGCGCGGGTCGGACTGGAAGACAACATCTTCATCGAAAAAGGCGTGCTGGCGCCGTCTAACGCGGCGCTGGTCGAGAAGGCCTGCAGCATCGTCAACATGCTGGGCGGTAACGTCGCCAGTGTCGCCGAAGCACGCGAAAGGCTGGGGCTCAAGGGATGAGCGATCTTATATACGACGACGAACTGATCCGCAGGGTTCTCAGGGATACCCGCACCATCGCCATGGCCGGCGCCAGCCCGAACTGGGTGCGACCGTCGAACTTTGCGATGAAGTACCTGCAGGGCAAGGGCTATCAGGTACATCCGATCAATCCGGGTCATGCCGGCAAGGAAATCTGGGGGCGCATGACTTACGCATCGCTGGCCGATGTCCCTGCCCCCATCGATATGCTGGATATTTTCCGCAATTCCGAAGCCGCCGGACAACTCGTCGATGAAGCCATCGTGCTTAAAGATGAAAAAGGCATCAAGATCATCTGGATGCAACTGGGCGTCATCAACGAAGACGCCGCCAGGCGAGCCGAGGACGCCGGCATGACCGTGATCATGGACCGCTGCCCGAAAATCGAATATGGGCGTCTGTTCGGCGAGCTTGGCTGGTCCGGCGTCAATTCGGGGATCATCACCTCGAAGCGCCGCAAGGCGCCGGTGTAAGCCGTGGGCATGATGAACGATTCCTCCGTCGATATCCGTATCGACGACCTGCTCGGGCCGGAAATCGCCGCGTTGCTGGAAACGCATCTGGACCACATGCGGGCGATTTCGCCGCCGAAAAGCTTACACGCGCTTGATCTCGATGCACTTCGCGCGCCCGCGATCACATTCTGGACCATGTGGAAGCATGGCAGTCTGATCGGCTGCGGTGCGCTACGAGAACTTGACCCTACGCATGGCGAAATCAAATCGATGCACACACCTGCCGCTTGCCGCGGTCAAGGCCACGGACGGCGCATGGTCGAACATATTCTGGCCGTGGCGCGGGAACGTGGATACACACGCCTCAGCCTCGAGACCGGCGCCACCAACGACTTCATCGCGGCACGCAGCCTGTATGCCTCGTTCGGTTTCGAAACCTGCCCGCCGTTCGGCGATTACTTCGAAGATCCGTTCAGCACCTGCATGACACTGGAACTGGATAAAGCGTCATGATCGAAAAGAAACAAGACGGCCCGCCGGAATACGGCTTCGCGACCCGTACCATTCACGCCGGCGCACAACCCGATCCGGTGACCGGGGCGCGCGCTGTGCCGATTTACCAAACCACGTCATATGTGTTCGATGACGTCGAGCATGCATCGGACCTGTTCAACCTGCAGACCTTCGGTTTCATCTATTCGCGCCTGACCAACCCGACGGTATCGGTGCTGGAAGAGCGCATCGCCAACCTGGAGGGCGGCCGCGCCGCCGTCTGCGCAGGCTCCGGGCATGCCGCGCAGTTTCTTACGTTCTTCACGCTGCTGGAACCGGGCGACGAGTTCATCGCATCGCGCAATCTTTACGGTGGCTCGATCACCCAGTTCGGCGTCAGCTTCAAACGGCTGGGTTGGAACTGCACGTTCGTCGACTGCACCAAGCCGCAAACCATCAAAGATGCGATCACACCCAAAACCAAGGCGATCTTCATCGAGGTCCTGGCCAATCCGGGCGGAGTTGTGCTCGATCTGGAAGCCATCGCCGCCATCGCCAAGGATGCAGGTATTCCGCTGATCGTCGACAATACCCTTGCGACGCCGTATCTGTGTCGGCCGTTCGAATGGGGTGCGGACATCGTTTGCCATTCCATGACCAAGTTCTTGCAGGGTCACGGGACGTCCGTCGGCGGCGTCATTGTCGAAAGCGGCAAGTTCGACTGGACCTGCGCCAAGGGTGGCCCCGGCTTCCCGACCATGACCGAACCCGATCCGGCATATCACGGGTTGACGTTCTACGAGACGTTCGGCGATTTCGGCTTCACCATGAAGGCGCGTGCCGTAGCGTTGCGAGATTTCGGACCGGCGTTGTCGCCGACCAATGCCTTCAATACCCTGACCGGCACCGAGACCCTGCACGTGCGCATGGACCGGCATGTCGAGAACGCGATGAAGGTCGCATCCTTCCTGGAAGACCACCCTGCCGTCGACTGGGTCAGCTATGCCGGCCTGAAATCGAGCCCGTATCACAACCTCGCGAAGAAATACCTGCCGAAGGGTGCGGGCGCCGTGTTTACGTTCGGCCTCAAGGGCGGATTCGAAGCCGGCGTGAAGATGGTCGAGAAAATCAACATCTTCTCGCACCTTGCCAACATCGGCGATACCAAGTCGCTTATCCTGCACCCGGCGTCGACGACACACCGCCAACTTACTGACGAACAGCGCCAGGCCGCAGGTGCCACGAACCAGACGATCCGGCTGTCGATCGGATTGGAGGATGCGGACGACCTGATCCGCGATCTCGATCAGGCGATGAGTGGCTGAGTTATTCCGCTGCTTGCGGCGTCGCCGCCATCTTGCGGTCTGATGGCAACACCAGCGCCGCGAATGCACCCGCCGCCGAGATTCCGGCCAGCACCGTGAACAGCAGGTAAAACTCGCCGGAATAATCGAAAAGCATGGCTTCAAGCTGTATGCCCAATGCCGAAAAACCGATGGCGACGATAAATTTACAGCCGAACGCCAGCGCCCGGCGGGCCGGTGGGATGTATCGGGCAAGGATGACGTTTTCGGCCGGCAATGAACCGTTACTGGCAGAAATCATCAGCACGGCGACAACGATGACCATTGGGCCGGCGGCATTAGCGAGCAGAATCAAAAGTGGCACCTGCACGGTAAAGGCCGAGATATAGACAAGCTTCGGCGAAACCCTGTCGACGAGCCAACCACCGACGAACTGCATCAGACCGGCGATGAAAAAGACCGCCGCGACCAGCGTTGAAATTCCCAGCACGCCATCTGAAAACAAATCCTCGAGCCGCATCTGAAACGCTTTCGGTAAGCCTGCCTGTGTCGCCTGATAGATCACACCCGTGCACAGCATGGAAAACGCCAACACCGCATAGACCCGCAGCGCACTACCCTTTTCGGACGGCGGGGTTGGTGCACGATCGGTCTTGCTTTCGATAATGACACCTCGGCTGACCAGAAAAATGAAAGCAACACCGGTCACCAGAATCAGCACACCAGGAATGATGAACACTGCACGCCAGCCCATCAGCGTGATGATGGTCCCGGCCGTGAGTGCGGCGATGGCCGGCCCGAGACCGCCGAAGATACCGTTGATACCGAGCGCCGTTCCACGGTTTTTCGCATTGCGGATCAGCCACGCAATCCCGACTGGATGATAGATCGAGGCGCAAAGCCCGGTCAGCGCCAATGTGACCATGATCTGCCAGGATGAGTTTGCGAAACCGGTCAACACCATGGACGCCCCGGTGCCGATGTAATAAAGCGCCATCATCGGTACAGCGCCGAAGCGGTCTCCGAGCCATCCCGCAGCAGGCGCAGCGAAGCCGAACAGCATGCCGCCCAGCACCGCCAACTGGATCGCTTCTCCATGCGTCAGCCCCAGTTCGTCCTCAAGCGTCAGCACTGCCACGTAGTACAGCGGCTGAAACAGGTGGCTATAGGTATGGCCGATGCTCGAAAAGATCAGCGACAGGCTGGCCGAGCGGTCATCCGGAGTCATCGAACGGGTTTCCTCGTCTTTTATGGCCCTATTTCATAGACCTTGAAGCAGGTCTTACAAAGGGCCAATTCCTGAAAATTCGTCGATCTTTGGCTTCAGAAATCCAGAGCCTTGATGACCCGTGTGAAGACATCGAGGGTATCCTGCTCGCGGACATGCCGACCGCTGACAACCTGGCGTTTGCCACCTATCCAGACTTCCTGAATGCTCGACGCGTTGCCACTGAAGATCATGGAATCGATCAGCCGGTCACCGCTACGCCCGACCAGAAGCGGATGCGCCGCATCCAGCACCACGAAATCCGCCCTGCAGCCTTCGCGGATCATGCCAAGCTTGCGCCCTGATGCCTGCGCGCCGCCCCTGAGCGCATCGTCATAGAGCCGCACACCGGTGGATTCCCCTGGCCCAGCCGCGGCAAGATTTCGCCTGCGCTTAATCAAACGCTGTCCGTATTCGAGCCAGCGCAATTCCTCGACGACACTGACCGAGATATGGCTGTCGGAACCAATTCCGAAACGCCCTGCCTGCTGCAGATACGCAAGTAACGGAAACAGGCCGTCACCCAGGTTCGCTTCCGTCGCCGGGCACAGGCCGGCCACGGCGCCGCATCCGGCCAGTTGTGCGGTTTCCTTCTCGGTCAGGTGCGTCGCATGGACCAGGCACCAGCGCGGGCCGACATCGAAGTTCTCCATGACCCATTCGACCGGCCGCAGCCCGGTATACTCGATGGATTCACTGACGTCCTTTTCCTGCTCGGCAACATGGATGTGGATCGGCGCGTAGGCATCCATCGACGTCAGGCCGTCTATCACCGTGCGCATGCCGTCCGCCGTGACCTGACGTGGGCTATGCGGTGCCACGCCGACATTCAACTGCGGATCAGTGGCATGCACGGCGCGGACTGCCTCGATGATGCGCAATAGCTGATCAGGTGTGGAAATGAATCGGCGCTGGCCTGGATTGGGTTCTTTGCCTGCGTAGCCACCAGTTTCATACAGCACCGGGAGCAGCGTGAGGCCGATCCCGGCTCGGGTCGCGGCACGGACCAGGGCCATCGACATTTCAGCCGGATCGTCATAGGGCACCCCGCCCGGGCCGTGATGCACGTAATGAAACTCGCAAACCGCCGTATAGCCGGCCTTGACCATTTCGACATACAACTGCGATGCGACGGCTTCGAGAATTTCTGGCGTCACGACCTCGGCGAAACGGTGCATGACGTCGCGCCACGTCCAGAAGCTGTCTTCGGCGCCGGCACCGGATGCCCGGTATTCGCTCAAACCTGCCATGGCGCGCTGATGCGCATGGGAATGCAGGTTCGGCATGCCGGCTATGGTCGGCCCCGGCAGGCGCGCCATCAGTTCCGGCTCGAACGTGGCATCGGCGGTTATAGAAGTGATATCACCATGCGCGTTGATGGCAATGGCGACATTGCGCGCCCAGCCGTCTGCAAGCAGCACACTGTCCCCGAATACCGTCACACCGTTGGTCATGGCTGTCCTCGATCCCGAATGTCAGACTGGTCAGGTGTCAATCACGTGATAGTCTTTGTTGTGCCGGGAAACAAGGAGGACACATGACGTCGTTAAAGCAAATCATGTTTTTTGCGGGGTTACTCTTCTCAATCGCATCCTTCCCCCTGCAGGGGGCCGCAAAAACCGACCTTGTCATCGGCATCACACAGTATCCGTCGACGTTTCACCCGAACATCGATTCCATGCTGGCAAAGTCCTATGTGCACGGGCTGACGCGCCGCCCGATCACGGTGATGAATGCGAAATGGGAAACCGTCTGTCTTCTGTGCGATACCCTGCCGACCCTTGAAAACGGCGGGGCGAAACTGGAAAAGACACCCGACGGCAAGGACGGCATCGCGGTCACCTACAGGATCATCGATGCCGCTGTCTGGGGCGACGGCACGCCGGTCAGCGCCGATGACGTGATCTTCACCTGGGAGGTCGGCAAGCACAAGAAATCCGGCGTTTCTTCGACGGAGGGATACCGGCGCATCCTCTCCATCGACCGTATCGACGACAAGACCTTCACCCTGCACATCGACCGCCGCACCTTCGATTACAACAACATCTCGACGATGGGCGTGCTCCCGGCGCACCTTGAGCGGCCAAAGTTCCAAAATCCCGAAGCATACAAGACCCAGACCACCTTCGATACCGACCCGATGAACCCCGGTCTGTTCATGGGGCCATACGTGATGCGCGAAGCCAAGACCGGCTCGCACATGGTTTTCGAGCGCAATCCGAAATGGTGGGGCAAGGCCCCTGCCTTCGACAGAATCACCGTCCGTGTCATCGAAAACACGACGACGCTGGAAGCCAACCTGCTATCCGGCGGTATCGACATGATTTCCGGTGAGTTGGGTCTGAACGTTGATCAGGCTTTGGCATTCGAAAAACGCCACGGCAGGAAATTCAACATTCTGTTCAAGCCGGGGCTGATTTACGAGCACATCGACCTGATGCTGGATAATCCGGTGCTTGGCGACCGCCGCGTCCGCCAGGCCCTGATGTACGCCATCGATCGCGATGCTATTTCGAAGCGATTGTTCGGCGGCAAGCAGCCCGTGGCGCACACCAGTATCAACCCGCTGGACTGGGTATTCGCCGCCGATGTGCCGACATACGCGCTTGATCTCGAAAAGGCGGATGCGCTGCTGAACGATGCCGGTTGGCCGAAGAAGGCGGACGGCATGCGCGCCAATGCTTCGGGTGAGCCGCTGCGCTTCGAAATTATGACGACGGCGGGTAACCGTACCCGCGAACTGGTCGAACAGGTACTGCAAAGCCAGTGGAAAGCTGCCGGAATCGATATACGTATCCGCAATGAGCCGGCGCGTGTTTTCTTTGGCGAGACGGTGACCAAGCGCAAATTCGACAGCATGGCGATGTTCGCCTGGATTTCGTCGCCGGAGAGCGTGCCGCGCACAACGCTGCACTCGGAAGAGATTCCGACCGAGGCCAATAACTGGAGCGGACAGAATTACACCGGTTTCAAGAACGCCGAAATGGATACGCTGCTGGAAGACATAGAACTGGAACTGGATCGTGAAAAACGCAAACAGCTCTGGTCGCGTCTACAGCATATCTATGCCAGCGAGTTGCCGGCCCTGCCGCTGTATTTCCGTGCCAATTCCTACATCCTGCCGAAGTGGCTGTCAGGGATCACCCCCACCGGCCATCAGTTCCCGTCCACACTGTGGGTCGAGGACTGGACGGTCGGCAAGTAATCCAGATGTCGGCCTTCCTGATCCGCCGCACCGTTCATTCCCTGATCGTGCTGTTCGTGATGTCGGTCGTCATATACGGCCTGATCGGGTTGATGCCAGGCGATCCTGTCGATCTGATGATTTCCGCCGATCCGAATATCACCTCCGATGACGCGGCCCGGCTCAGGGCCATTTACGGTCTCGATCAGCCGCTGTGGTCGCGTTATGTGAACTGGCTGGGAGCGGCAATCACGGACGATTTCGGCTACTCTCGGCTGTACGCGCAACCGGTCTGGCAGGCCATCGTGCCGGCACTGAGCAATACGCTGATCTTGCTGATCAGCAGCCTGGCGCTGGCATTGGCAATCGCGCTTCCGGCCGGGATATTTGCCGCCACGCGCCCCTACTCCCTCGCCGATTACGGGATCAATCTCGCGGCGTTTGCCGGCATCTCGATGCCGCCGTTCTGGCTTGGCATTCTGCTGATCCTGGTTTTTGCGGTCACCCTCGGCTGGTTGCCGGCAGGCGGCACACCGGATGCAGCCGGGGTCGCCGGATGGTGGGAACGGCTGCAATTCCTGATCCTGCCGGTTAGCGCACTGACCATCGCCGGAATCGGCGGACATACCCGCTATATGCGGGCCTCCATGATCGAAACGCTGCGTCAGGACTATATCCGCACCGCCCGCGCAAAAGGTCTGAGCGAAAGCCGCGTCGTCCTGGGGCATGCGCTGCGCAATGCCATGATTCCGGTGGTCACCGTGATCGCGCTCGACCTCGGGGTGCTGTTTTCCGGCGCCCTGATTACCGAAAGCGTTTTTGCCTATCCGGGAATGGGCAAACTGATTTATGACGCCGTGATGGGCAACGACTATAACCTCGCCCTTGTCGGACTGCTGATGGCGACGGCGCTGACGCTTCTTGGCAACTTACTGGCCGATGTCGCCTATGCTGCTCTTGATCCGCGTATATCGTACGAGGATCTGGACGCATGAGCGGCCCTGCCACCATGGCTATCGAAACACCGGCGCGCGCCGTCCTCGGCCGTTTCATGCGCCACCGGCTGGCCCTGTTCAGTGCCGGCGTGCTGGCTCTCCTTGCCACCCTGTCCTTGCTGGCACCCGTCTTCGAGTTACTGCTTGGCGTGGATGGCGAAGCGGTCGATCTGTTTTCACGATATGGGCCGGCAACCGCCGAACACCCACTCGGCACAGACGAGTTGGGGCGTGACGTGCTGATCCGGCTATTGTATGGCGGTCAGGTATCCCTGTTCGTCGGCCTGACGGCGACCTTCGCCGCCGCCGTCATCGGCACCGCCATCGGATTGATGGCGGGCTATGCCGGCGGACGCATCGATGCGTTCGTCATGCGCGTCACAGACGGTGTCATCGCACTGCCGGTGTTGCCGTTGCTGATCGTGCTGGCGGCTATCGATCTCAACAAGCTGGGGCTGCCGGAAACCATATTGAGCTCCGAGAGCATCAGCCTGTACCGGATCGTTGCCATCGTCGCGCTGGTCGGCTGGACGACGGTGGCGCGTCTTGTCCGCGCATCAACGCTGAGCCTTAAAACACGGCCTTTCGTACTGGCGGCACGTGCCCAGGGGGCCGGTGCAGGCCGCATCATGCTGCGTCATATCCTGCCCAATCTGGCATCGCCGATCATCGTCGCGACAACCCTGTCGGTCGGCAACGTGATCCTGCTTGAATCGGTGTTGAGTTTTCTTGGTCTCGGCATTCAGCCGCCGCTGCCCAGTTGGGGCAATCTGCTGACGGGTGCACAGGAAACGATCTGGGAAGCGCCCGGTCTCGCATTCTATCCGGGGATGCTGATCTTCGTCACCGTGATCGCCTTCAACTTCGTCGGCGACGGCCTGCAGGATGCGCTCGACCCCCGTGCCCGGGACAGACGCGCGGCGGAACGGCATTAAGCCGTCCCGCCGCGTCAATCAGGAACAAAACGAATAGATCGCCGGATTAATGCGACATCAACACGCAAACGGCTGATTTTTCGATCAGCGTATCGGTGACACCACCCAGAAGCAGTTCGCCGATGCGCGAGTGGCCATAGCCACCGGTGACAATAAGGTCCGCACCATAATCAGCCGCTTCATTGAGCATTGTCGCACCGACATCGCCGCCGACGGCACTGCGGTGATCCGCTTCCGCCTTGACGCCGTGCGTCGCGAGGAAGGCGGCCAAATCTGCGCCAGGCAGATCGCCAAGCCCGCTGCTGCCAGGCTTCGGGTCAACGCAGAGTATTTTCACCACCGACGCCTTGACGAGCATCGGCATGGCATCGCGAATGGCACGCGCTGCGTGCGCGCCGCCGTCCTAACCGACAAGTACCTTTTCGCCGATCCCTTCCATCGGAGACGCGGGCGGCACGATAATAACAGGCGCACCGGCCCCAAGAACGATACGGTCGGCGACTTCGCGGGCGTGGGCAATCCCGCTGTCCGATCCCGGCTGCGCGATCATTACCAAATCGGCATAGCGTGCATGCATGCAGACCACTTCATCAACTGGATCGCGCCAGTCACCCTCGCGGTAATCGTGGGAAATACCGTTGGTCGAACAGGTTTTCTCGAACATATCCGCCGTGGCCTTGGCATTTTCCTCTACGTGCGCCTGATGCGCGGTGATTACTTCTGCGGGAAGCTGGGCGATGACATATGTCGGCATGTCATAAGGAACACCGGCATATAGCCCGACCAGCCGTGCCTCGTGTTTCTGCGCAAGCCCTACGGCTGCCTTGACGACGGCTTCGCCGCCTTTGGTGCCGTTAAGGTGAACGAGGATGTCCTTAATCGCCATTGGTCTGTTCCTTTCCCATTAACTGGCTGTTGCGGATATTCAACGGGTTTGCTGAAGTCCGAGCCATGATCTAGATCAATTCTAAATATTCGCCCTTGCAGCCCTATTAAAGACAGGTCATGGGTATCTGACAACACGATCTACGGTGCAAATGCACCATCTGAACCGGAGGAAAGAATGACCGCCATCGGCAATTCCGCACAGGCCCGCGATATCGCCTATCACGTGCATGGATACACGAACCTCAAGGCACACGAGGAAAAAGGCCCGCTGGTAATCAATCGCGGCGCCGGTATCCGTGTCTTCGACGATAGTGGGAAAAGCTATATCGAAGGCCTTTCCGGCCTTTGGTGCGTCAGCCTCGGCTTCGGCGAACAGCGGTTGATCGATGCGGCGACGGAGGCCATGGGCCGTCTCGCCTATTATCACGGTTTCAACCACCGCGCCGCCGACGTTGTCATCGATCTGGCGGAAAAGCTGGTTTCGATCGCGCCCGGCCGTCTTTCCAAGGTGCTGTTTGCGAATTCCGGCTCGGAAGCAACCGATCTCGCGGTCAAGCTGATCTGGTACTACCACAACGCCATCGGCAAACCTGAAAAGAAGAAGATCATTTCACGGATTCGCGGTTATCACGGTGTCACGGTAGCGTCGGCCAGCCTGACAGGCCTGCCGCACCTGCATGGCGACTTCGATCTGCCGATTGACCGCATTCTGCACACCACCTGCCCGCATTATTACCGTGAAGGACGTGACGGCGAGAGCGAGGAGCAGTTCGCCACGCGCTGCGCAGAGGACCTTGAGAAAATGATTCTCGATGAAGGTCCGGACACCGTGGCCGCGATGTTCTGCGAACCAGTCATGGGTGCCGGCGGCGTCATCATTCCGCCCAAGACGTACTTTGAAAAAATTCAAAAGGTACTGAAGAAATACGACGTCTTGCTGGTCGCCGACGAAGTGATTAACGGTTTCGGCCGCACAGGCAACATGTGGGGTACGGAAACCTTCAATCTTGACCCTGACTTCCTGTCCTGCGCGAAGCAGCTGTCGTCCGCATACCTGCCGATCTCGGCGCTGATGATCTCCGACAAGGTATATCAGGCGCTGGTCAGCCAGAGCGAAAAACTCGGCATCTTCGGGCATGGCTCGACGTATGGCGGGCATCCTGTCGCCGCCGCCGTGGCGCTGGAAACCCTGAAAATCTATGAAGAACGCGATATCGTCGGTCATGTCCGGAGTGTCATGGGCCATTTCGCCGAGCGCATGCAAAAGCTCGGTGAACACCCGCTCGTCGGCAACGCACGCTCGTGCGGCCTTATGGGCGCACTCGAGGTGATGAAGGACAAGGACAGCAAGACGCCGTTCGAGGCTTCTGACAAGGTCGGCCCGGCCGTGGAGGCACGTTGCCTTGAAAACGGGCTGATCGTGCGCGCCATCGGCGACAACCTGGCATTCTGCCCGCCGCTGATCACCAGCGATGCCGAAATCGACGAAATTTTCGATATCGCCGCCAAATCCCTGGATGAAGCCGAAGTCTGGGTGCAGGAAAAGGGCCTGCGTGAGAAGTAATTCTTTCTAATTGAGAATCGTTCTCATGGACAAACGGGTTGTTTGAGACTATATATTGAAACGTAACAGGAGTTTCATATGTACGCCGACAACACCCTGACCCCGAAGGAAGCGACCCGGCTTTGCGCCCTTGGCATGCTTGCCGACGGGCCGATGGCCTACGCCGAGCTGGCGGCCGGTGTGCGGCATTTCGTGACGCACGTCATGGGTCCGTCGCTTGACGTGCTGGGCACCTCGATCGAGCTTCTCAAACACGAAGGTCTGGTAACGCCGGTTTCCGGTGAAAAGGACAAAGCTGTCCTGAAGATCACCGACGAGGGTATGGCGGAACTCAAAACGCTGCTTACCGCCAAGATCAAGACTGCCGAGAACGATCTCAACAAGCTGGTGATCGCCCTGAAATTCCGTTTCATGGACTTGCTGGACGCGAACGAGCGCCTGTTGCAGCTCGACCTGCTTTCGGATTCCGTGGAAAACGAACTGGCCCGGCTTGAAGACCTGCGAGCCCATCACGCCGACGACTCGGTTCACCTGATCGAGTGGCTGGACCGGGAAATCGAAGATCTCGAGCGCCGTCTCGACTGGATCAACGCCAAACGGGCGCGGGTTTAAGCCGCCAGAATCTCCGCGTCGGTGCAGCCGACGATCATCCTCAGCTTACGCATCGGCTCAGAATAACCGGCGACGGCGCAGTGCATCGACTGCCGGTTGTCGAGAATCGCGAGTTGCCCCTTTGACCATTTGTGGACATAGCGGAATTCCTCTTTGAGTTCGTGCGCGAAAAGTTCTTCGAGCAGCGCATCGCTCTCTTCCGGTGATATTCCCTTGATGCTCATGGTGAAGCCCGGGTTTACGTAGAGGATTTTCTTGCCGCTTCGGGGATGGGTGCGGACCACCGGATGTTCGACGTCGGGGGTTTTCTTACGCTGTTCCTCGTTCAGGTTCGTGATCGCCTCGCCGCCGCGATACCCGTAGCGGTGAATGCCGACCAGACCGCTGATGCGCGCCTTCATGTCGTCCGAGAGCGCGTCATAGGCTAGCTGGGTGTTGGCGACCATCGTATCGCCGCCATCGCTTGGCACATGCGTGGAATAGAGCATGATCGCGTCCGACGGCGTCGCCAGATAGGACTGGTCTGAATGCCAGAAAGCCCCCGCCGGCTTCTTGGTGGTGCGGCTTTCCTGATTACCCATGTTGGCGGTAATGATCGACATCTCCGACGACATGGGGTGGTGATACTGATCAAGAATATGCGGTTGCAGTGGGCCGAAACCACGGCCCAGGTTCAACAGCCATTCCGGGTTCTCGTCGAGATCGTTGATCACCACCGCCGTGTGCTCGGCGAGGGCATCCTTGATTTGCTCGATATCCTCGGGCGTCAGCGGCTCGTCGGTGCTGACGCCGGAAACGACGGCGCCGAATGCTTCATCCTTTAACGGGGTGATCTTGATCATGAGAATTACTCCGCCGCCTGTTTGAGCCTTTCTATTTGCGAGATATCGCGGACGGCGCCACGCGAAGCCGATGTCGCCAGCAGACCATAGGCCTTGAGTGCCTGCGATACCACGCGGTTGCGCTTCGGCTTCCAGCCATCCGGTCCCTTGGCGTTCATGGCGTCGCGACGACGCTGCATTTCCGCTTCATCGACCAGCACGTTCACGGTACGCGACGGAATATCGAACTCGACGATATCGCCCTCCTCGATCAAGCCGATGGCACCGCCTTCGGCCGCTTCGGGGCTGACGTGGCCGACCGAAAGCCCGGAAGAGCCGCCCGAGAACCGGCCATCGGTGATCAGCGCGCAGTCCTTGCCCAGGCCCATCGACTTGATGTAGCTGGTCGGATACAGCATTTCCTGCATCCCCGGACCGCCCTTCGGACCTTCGTAGACGACGACAACCACGTCGCCTTTTTCGATTTCTCCGCCGAGAATCTTTGCAACCGCCTCTTCCTGGCTGTGGCAGATCTTCGCAGGTCCCTTGAAGGTCAGACATTCCTTCGGCACCCCGGCGGACTTCACGACGCAGCCGTCGGCGGCGATATTGCCGTAAAGGATGCCGAGGCCGCCGTCCTTCGAATAGGCATGCTCGACATCTCGGATGCAGCCGTTCTCGCGGTCGGTGTCGAGAGAGTTGTAACGCTTCGACTGACTGAACGCCTCGATGGTGCGTACGTTACCGGGCGCCGCGAGATAGAACTTGCGCACATCCTCGTCATCGCTGCGCATGATGTCGTACTTGTCGATGGCCTCGCCGATGGTCGGCATATGCACCGTGGCGCAATCCCTGTGCAGCAGACCGGCGCGGTCCAGTTCCCCCATGATGGAGAGGATACCGCCGGCGCGATGGAAATCCTCCATGTGATAGAGGTTCGTGGACGGCGACAGCTTGGACAGGTGCGGCACCTTGCGCGACAGCCCGTCGATATCGTGGATGCCGAAATCGACTTCGCCTTCCTGCGCCATCGCCATCAGGTGCAGGATCGTGTTGGTCGAGCCGCCCATGGCGATATCCACCGGCATCGCGTTTTCGAAACCGTGGCGGTTGGCGATATTGCGCGGCAGCACGCTTTCGTCGTCCTGCTCATAGTAGCGTTTGGTGATCTCGACGATGGTGCGCCCCGCTTTCAGGAACAGTTCCTTGCGGTCGGCATGGGTCGCCAGCACGCTGCCGTTACCGGGCAGCGCCAGACCAATGGCTTCGGCCAGACAGTTCATGGAGTTGGCCGTGAACATCCCCGAGCACGAGCCGCAGGTCGGGCACGCTGAGCGTTCGTATTTCAGTGCATCCTCGTCGGAGGTTTCCGGCGCCGCGGCATGGATCATGGCGTCGATCAGGTCGGCTTTCTGTTCCTTGCCGTCGACATCCATCTTGCCGGCTTCCATCGGACCGCCGGAAACGAACACCGCCGGGATATTCAGCCGCATAGCCGCCATCAGCATTCCCGGCGTGATCTTGTCGCAGTTGGATATGCAGACCACCGCATCGGCGCAGTGCGCGTTGCACATGTATTCCACCGCATCGGCGATCAGTTCGCGCGACGGCAACGAATACAGCATGCCGCCATGCCCCATGGCGATCCCGTCATCGACGGCGATGGTGTTGAATTCCTTGGCGACACCGCCCGCAGCCTCGATCTCGCGTGCAACAAGCTGACCCAGGTCCTTCAGATGTACATGCCCCGGCACGAACTGGGTGAACGAGTTGGCGATGGCAATGATCGGCTTGCCGAAATCGTCATCATTCATACCCGTAGCGCGCCAAAGGCCGCGTGCACCGGCCATATTCTTGCCGTGGGTAGACGTGCGTGAACGATAATCAGGCATTTGTATTCCTCCGGACGGTCGGGCGGTATCGATGGATACCCCCGTAATTTTGTTCGTATGCTTACGATGTGACGCGTTCTATCCACAATTTCAACAGTTTAATTGCAGAAAAGCCGATACGTCCCGGTTATGATACGCTGAGTTCCGTTAACTTGAAACCGACACCGTAAAAAGGTCCTGCATGGCGAAACGTATCGTTCTTTTGACGCCTGCGGAGCAGTTTGGCGACCTTGCGGCGCTGGTCCATCGCTGCGACCCCACCGCCGGTGTCGCGCACGCCCCGGATCTGGCGACGCTCGAGGCTGCCGCCGCACAGCTTGGGCCTGGTGACCGGGTGCTGTCATTTGCCACCCCGGTGATCGTGCCGGAAGCCTTGTTGCAGTCTTTTCCCGGTCTCGCTTACAACTTCCATGGCGGCCCGCCCGCTTATCCCGGACTGTTTCCGGCCGTCTTCGCCATATATGAAGGTGCGCGGGCATTCGGCGCCACCGCCCACGTGATGACCGCCGAAGTCGATCAGGGACCGATCGTCGGCACCGCAACCGTCGACATGCCGCAGGGGATCGATCGAATGAACCTCGAAGCACTCAGCCGGGATGTCCTTCTCGGTCTGTTCGAACGCCTGCTGACGCCACTGATCGAAACCGACGGGCCTTTGCAGCCGGTCGATGTAACGTGGGACACGCCGGTGCGACGAAAATCCGATTTCGAGGCGCTTTGCACTCTCCCCCCGGATATCGGCAAGGAAGAATTTGAACTTCGCCTACGCGCCGTTGGTGAGGGACCGTTCCATGCGCTCCGCATCCCGCTGCACGGCAGGTGGTTCCGGCTGGAAAGCGAGGCCGGTGACGGTCCGGTGTACCGTGGTGGAATAAAGGTCACCTAGGTCATTATCGGAAATTCACGGGGAACTGTTCCGGGGCTTCAGCCCTGTTCCGAAGTGTACTTTTCACCCCAATCCTTTAGTGCTCTGAGCGCAGGTCCCAGCGCCCGACCCTTCTCGGTCAGGCTGTATTCGGCTCGGGGCGGGTGTTCGGAATACAGCTTGCGTTCGATGATACCGGAAGCCTCAAGAGTCTTGATCCGAGCAGACAAGGTATTGGGCGCAATCCCGGAAAGCGACTCCTGGAGATCCTGAAATCGTCTCGGCCCGAACAGGAACATGTCTCGCATGATCAGGATCGTCCAGCGCTCGCCGATGATGTCGAGGGCGCGGGCTACCGGGCACTGGTTTTTCGTCGGATATTCCATGTGTGAATCTTACGCCTTGATTCCAACAATTAAAATAGTCACTATTATTTTTATAGTAACTAAAATTGAAAGATGGAAACCCGCAGATGCTCACGATTACACCGATCTACGTCGCCGCCGCCGTCGCTATGTATTCCGTCATCGCCTTTGTCGTCATCTCCAACCGCATTCGCAGACGGATCTCGATTGGCGATGCCGGGCAGACCGATTTCGCACGTATGGTCCGCGGACACGGCAATTTCGCCGAATACGCTCCAATTACCCTGCTCGCCATCGGCGTCGCCGATCTTGCCGGCGCCCCGGCGTCGATTCTCCATGCATGCGGTATATTGCTGCTCTGCGGACGCGGTCTGCACGCGTACTGTTTCCTGTTCACGCTGGTTGGGCGGCGTATCCGCGTCACGGGCATGATGCTGACTTTTTTCTCGCTCTGGATCGCGGCCGGTGCCGGTCTTTTCCAGGTTCTTTCTTAAGGCCCATTGCCACGGCGCCACAGAGATTGATAATCGGCCCGCGGAGCAACAACAAAACGCCACGGGGAGAGACCATTGTTCGGACGCAGCAAGAAAGAAACCAGCCTCAACGTCGACTTCTGCCGGGAACTGTTCCCGGCCTCCTGCTGGGACTGGGCATTCTTTGAAAACGCAGGCGGCAGCTATGTGCCGAAAAGTGTCATCAAGCGTTTGACCGATTACATGACCGAATGCCAGGTACAACCGGGTGGCCCCTTCCCTTCTGGTACCCTGGCGCAGCAGCGCATGGACGAAGGCCACCGCAACATGGCCGACATGATCGGTGCCGCCACGGACGAAGTGGTGATCGGCCCATCGACGTCGGCCAATATCGATGTACTGTCGCGCGCTCTGCGACCGCTGTGGTCCCAGGGCGACGAAGTGATCGTCACCAACCTCAACCACGAAGCGAACTCGGGTCCGTGGCGCAGGTTGACGGAAACCGGCATACGTATCGTCGAATGGCCGGTCAATCCTGACACGGCGCAGCTCGATGTCGACCTGCTGGATCGGCTATTGAGCGACAGGACCCGACTTGTCGCCCTACCGCACGTATCCAATATCACTGGCGACATCAACGACGTGAAGGCCATCACCATGCGCGTGCATGACGCCGGCGCTCTGGTCTGCGCCGACGGCGTCGCCTATGCCCCGCACCGTTTCGTCGACGTCAAGGACTGGGATGTCGATTTCTATGCCTTCAGTCTCTACAAAACCTACGGACCGCATATCGGGCTGCTGTACGGCAAGAAAGAACTGCTGCTCGAAGCCAAGAGTCGGCATCACTATTTCATCCCGGAAAGCGCAACCTCGTACAAGATGAACCCCGCCGGCCCACAGCACGAGATCATCGCCTCGCTGAGCGGCATAGCCGATTACATCAATGCCGTCGCCGCAGAGCATCTGGAAGAAATGCCGAACGATCTGTTTTCACGCACCCGTGCCGTCTATGACCTGTTCACGCGCCAAGAAGGCAATCTCGCGAAAATCTTCATCGACTGGGCGGGATCGAGGGAAAACGTCCGGCTTATCGGCCGGATGGATGCCGATACGGGCTCCCGGGCGCCAACGTTCTCGTTCGTTGCCGAGGGAAAGTCATCCGAGCAGATCGCCCAAGCCGTCGCCGCCGACAGGATCGGTATCCGCCACGGCGATTTCTATGCGCGCCGGCTTGTCGAAGCCGTCGGCATAGATCCCGAGGACGGTGTCGTCAGGTGTTCCATGGCGCATTACAACACGGTTGAAGAAGCCGAGCGGCTGGTGGCCGCACTGGACAAGGTGGTCTGAGGTTATCGCTAGCCCCGCTCGCCAAGTGACAGTGCACCTCGGCTCTTACGAGCCTTCTTGAGCAGCTTTTCATAGTCTTCGGCTTCGGTTTCGAGTTCCTTTTCCAGCCGTTTGATACGGCGGTTCAGACTTTCAATCCGGCCCAGGATTTCACTGCGTTTCTTTGCCTCTCGGCGTTCCGACCAACTGCGTATGCGCCAGTCGCCGACGGCAAGAATCAGCAACACCCCTGCCAGACCGCAAATTATCGCACCGATAAGATAATCCAGCTTGTCCATGCTGGCGACGGTGCCCCAGAAGCCAATGGTGATCATCGACGACGCGGCCACGAACAGCACCCTCTTGGATTGCAGTTCGTCATGCTTCTGCGACATTTCGGCTTCGGCGACGGCAATGGCAATCTCGGAACGCGCCATCTGCTTCCACTTGTCGAAGGACATGCCCTGCTCGTCCTTGCGGCCCTCGCGAATGAATTGCTCCAGCCGCGCAACGATATAATCGGCGCGGTCCTCGGCAGTCGAATTCGCCGACAGAGTCGGTGCGGATGCGGACTTCTCCATCCTGCGAATATAGCAGAATCTGCTTACCAATTGGTTATTGGCATCAAAACGGAAACGGCCCGGCAATCATGCCGGGCCGTCGATACTTCATCACGACAAGGAAAGCGGGTGTCAGCCGATCCCTTCGTTGAACAGGTGCACATCGCGCTGAGGGAACGGGATCGAGCAACCGGCTTCTTCGACCGCCTGCTTGGCACCCTTGTTCAGCGACCAGAGCGCGTTCCAGTAATCACCGGTGTTGACCCAGCAGCGCATGTTGATGTTCACCGAGCTGTCGGCCAGAGCCATGACCATGGTCATCGGCGCCGGGTCGGCGAGCACCAGATCGTTATCCTCCATCAGCTTCTGCAGGGCGTTCTGCGCATCGTCGATGTTGTCGTCATAGGCGATGCCGACGACGATATCGATACGCCGCGTCGGGTTGCGGGCGAAATTGGTGATCGTGGTGTTCCATATCTGAGAATTCGGCGCCATGATGTAGATGCCGTCGCCGGTCTTCAACTCCGACGTGAACAGGCCGATTTCAACGACCGTGCCCGACAGCGAGCCGGCGGAGATGAAATCCCCGACCTTGAACGGACGCAGTATCAGCAGCATCACGCCGGAAGCGACGTTCGCCAGCGTGCCCTGCAAGGCCAGACCGATGGCCAGACCCGCAGCACCCAGAACGGCAATGATGCTTGTCGTCTCGACACCGAACTGGTTGAGCACGGCAACGATAACGAAGGCCAAAATGGTCCAGCGCACAATATTCGACAAAAACGGGCGCAAAGTGGAGTCCATGTTCGGCACTTTGCCGAGACCGCGGTCGACCACGCCCTTGATCCAACCGGCTGCCAGCCAGCCGATAATAAGGATCGCCAGGGCACCAAGCACATCGATCCCATAAACCGTAACAATTTTAACCACCTGATCGGCGATTGCCTGCATGTCCTTGTCCAGACTCGTAATCCCTTGTTGACCCTAATTATCAGCGGGCGAAAACTCAGCCTGCGGCAGACAGTCTATTGTGCGCCTCTTCCAGCTTCTCACGCACCTGTTTGGCCTCCGCCAAGCGTTCGCGCTCTGTTTCGATAACATCTTCCGGGGCGTTGGCAATGAATTTTTCATTGCCGAGCTTTCCTTCGAAACGCTGGATTTCTTTATCCTGCTTGGCGATTTCCCGCTCAAGCCGGGCCCGTTCGGCATCCAGGTCGATAACCTCGGCGATCGGCAGGATGATCGTGGCCTCGTCGAGCACGTCCTGAACGGCTCCTTTCGGCACCTCGCCGCTGAGGATTTCAGCTTTTTCGAGGCGCGCTAGACGCAACACTAGGTCGCGGTGCGTTTCAAGAAGCGCAGCCGCTTTGGCTCCGGGATCCTTCAGGAACATCGGTATTTTCGCCGACGGCGGCACGTTCATTTCGGAACGGACCGCACGGATTTGCGAAATCAGACGCACAACCCAGTCAATTTCGGCATTCACCGCCGCGTCGATCAGGGCTTCATCGTACACCGGCCACGCTGTTTCGATCAGACGCTGCGAACGGTCCGGCGTGATCGACTGCCACAGGTCCTCGGTGATGAACGGAATAACCGGATGCGCCAGTTTCAGTATCTGATCCAGCGCCCAGGCCGCGGTGGCCCGGGTCTCGGTCTTGGCGGCTTCATCTTCCCCCTGCAGCACCGGCTTCACCAGTTCCAGATACCAATCGCAGAACGTGCCCCACGTGAACTGGTAGATCGAATTGGCGATGTCGTTGAAGCGGAAGGCCTCGGTGGCTTCCCGGGTCTTTCGCTCGCACTCAACGACCTTGCCGACGATCCACTTGTTCAACGGCTCCGTTACCTTTGCCGGATCGAATGTATCGACCGGCCGGCACTCGTTCATTTCGCAGAAACGCGCCGAATTCCAGATCTTTGTGCAGAAATTCCGGTATCCCTCGACCCGGCTTTCCGACAGCTTGACGTCTCGGCCCTGTGCTGCGAAGGCGGTCAATGTGATGCGCAGCGCATCGGCGCCGTATTTCTCGATGAGTTCCAGCGGATCAATGACGTTGCCTTTCGACTTCGACATCTTCTGGCCCTTTTCATCACGCACCAGCGCATGAATGTAGACCGTGTGGAACGGCACCTCGTCCATGAAGTGCAGCCCCATCATCATCATCCGGGCAACCCAGAAGAAGATGATGTCGAAACCGGTGATCAGTACGTCGGTCGGATAATAACGCTCCAGTTCCGGCGTCTGTTCGGGCCAGCCAAGGGTCGAAAACGGCCACAACGCCGACGAGAACCAGGTATCCAGCACGTCCGGATCGCGGGTCAGGTCGATATCTCCGCCGGATGCTTCACGGGCAGCGGCCATCGCCGCTTCTTCGGTTTCTTCGACGAACACCTCGCCATCGGGACCGAACCAGGCCGGAATCTGGTGACCCCACCAGATCTGGCGCGAAATACACCACGGCTGGATGTTGCGCATCCACTCGAAATAGGTGTTTTCCCAGTTCTGCGGCACGAATTTGGTCTTGCCCTGCTCGACCGCGGTAATCGCAGGCCCGGCCAGAGTCCTGGCATCGACAAACCACTGGTCCATCAGCCAAGGTTCTATGGCGACACCGGAACGGTCGCCATAGGGGATCGTCATCGGATTGTCTTCTATCTTTTCAAGAAGACCGAGTTCCTCCATTTCGGCGACGATCTTGTCGCGCGCCACGAAACGGTCCAGCCCCTGATAGGATTCCGGCACGTTTTCGTTCAGATGCGCATTGGCATCCATCACGTTGACCATCTTGAGATGGTGGCGCTTGCCGACCTCGAAGTCGTTGAAATCGTGCGCCGGCGTCATTTTCACGGCGCCGGATCCTTTTTCAGGATCTGCGTACTCATCGCCGACGATCGGCAGCTTGCGGCCGACGATCGGCAGAATGCAATGCGCGCCGATAAGATGCTTGTAACGCTCGTCTTCCGGATGGACCGCTATGCCGGTATCGCCCAGCATGGTTTCCGGACGGGTTGTGCCCACCGTCAGGAACTCGCCGTCGCGGCCGTCGATGGGATACTTGAAGTACCACATCTTGCCGACCGTTTCGCGCTGTTCGACCTCGAGATCGGAAATCGCCGTGTGTAGTTTCGGGTCCCAGTTCACCAGCCGTTTGTCGCGGTAAATCAGACCTTCCTTGTAAAGCTGCACGAAAACCTTGGTAACAGCAGCGGACAGGCCGTCATCCATGGTAAAACGTTCGCGCGACCAGTCGCAGGACGCGCCCAGACGGCGTAACTGCGAGGTGATGGTGCCGCCGGACTCCGCTTTCCACTTCCAGACCCGTTCGATGAATTTCTCGCGGCCCAGGTCGTGACGGTTGAGGCCCTCTTCGGCCATTTGACGCTCGACCACCATCTGCGTGGCAATGCCGGCATGGTCCGTCCCCGGCTGCCACAGCGCATCGCGCCCCTGCATGCGGCCGTAACGGATCAGGATGTCTTGCAGCGTATTGTTGAGCGCATGGCCCATGTGCAGGCTTCCCGTGACGTTGGGCGGCGGAATGACGATCGTGAACGGATCCGCATTGGCCCGCGTACCGCCGATCGCGAAATCGCCGTCGCGTTCCCACTCTTCGTATCTTTTCCGTTCGATCTCGTTCGACCGATAGGTTTTATCCAGCATTGCCGGAGGCCTCCAAACGTCGCCATTGCGTGAAGCGCATGGTTTTAGCGCCGCTTAACGGCGGGATCAACGATTACAGTTACTTTTGGAAAGCTTTAGCTGTCGAGCCGTTCCGCCCGATTGATCATCTTGTCGATCTCTTTCTTGACCAACCGTTCAATCAGATAAGGCAGGTTCCGGTCCAACCACTCGCGCAAGATCGGTTTCAGCATCTCGCGAACCATGGTTTCCAGCGTGATGTCACGGCTGCCGCCGACGGACAGGTCGCGCTGATCCAGAATCGCTTTCGCGAGTTCAGACAGCATATCGGCACCCGACTGGAAGGTCGGTGTCGAGACAAGCTCCGGCATCGCCACCATATCCGGCGTCAATTCCAGAATCTCCTCCATCTCCGACGGCATTGGCGGCGGAGGGGGCGGTGGTGGCGGTGGTGGTGGTGGTGGCGGCGGTGGTGGCGGTGCCATTACCGGTTCAGGTTCAGGTTCAGGTTCGGGCTCCGGCTCAGGCTCGGGTTCCGGCTCAGGCTCAGGTTCCGGCTCGGGCTCGGGCTCGGGTTCCGGCTCGGGTACCGGTGCGGCCGCAGGTTCGGGCGCAGCCGCTTCCTCACCGCCTTCTTCCTCTTCCTCCGCAAGGATGCGGCGGATAGAGGCGAGGATGTCCTCCATTGAAGGTTCGGCGCCGTCTTCTCCGGCTGCGTTGGCTTCGTCGCTCATGCGCGGGTCTAGCCCCCCGTTTGCGTTAACAATCTTTAGAAGATGGCCTAAAGACGGTTAACAAACCGTAATCGTAATGAAAACTTCGGAATGAAGCATTCCGAGCTTCATCAGTTATTTGACACCGCCCGAGCTGGTTCCCCCGAACCACTTGTCACGGACTTCGTTATAATGCTCACGCGGATCGTACAGATCCACCGCCAGACCGAGGTCCTTCGCCGTCAACCGGCCCAGCGCCGACATCAGTTCGTAAGCGGCAACCAGTTCGTCACGTTCCGAGCGCACATGGGAAACGCGCGAATCAAGCAGTTCCTGCTCGGCATCGAGAATATCGAGAACCGTACGCGAGCCGACGGCCGCTTCACGCTGCACCCCTTCCAGGGCGACGATGCTGGCTTCGATCTGGGTCTGGAAAGCATCGACCTGAGCCCGAGCGGTGACCAGGCTTTCATATGCCTGCGTCCCTGCTTCTGCCGCATCACGCCGTTCCGTATCAATCACAAGCGTGGTTTCGGCGGCATCCTGACGGGCCTGGCGAAGGCGTGAATACACATCGCCCTGCTGGTAAATCGGAATTGTCAGGTTGAGCGTGACTTCATGCGTCGTGCGCAGGCTGTTTTCAGTCGTCGTCTGCCAATCGCGGGTGCTGCTGGCCGTCAATTCAAGCTCCGGCAGCAGTTCGCCCCAAACCTCGTCAACACCGTCCATGTAAGAGCGGCGGTCGAATTCGGCGGCGATCACCCTCGGATTGTTGACGACGGCGATCCGAACCGCTTCTTCGGCACTGGCCGGAAGGTCTGACACTCGCTGCGGCAGGGTCATGGTCTCCGGCGCTGGCTCACCGACAATGTTCAGATAATTGGCACGTGACGTTTCAAGGTCGCCTGCGGATTGAATACGGTCGGCCTTGGAGCGGGCCAGACGCGCTTCCGCCTGGTGAACGTCGGTTCGGGTGATTTCCCCGACTTCGAAGCGGTCCCTGGTGGCTTCTAACTGGCGCTGCAGAACCTCTTCGTTGTTCTGGTTCAGCCGCAGCACAGCCTGATCGCGGTAAACGTTCAGATAAGCCGTTGCGGCCTGTAACAGGATATTCTGCTCGGTTTCAAGCAGCCGGGCACGTGCCGCGCGAATTTCGTTTTCGGCGGCGCTCGTCGCCGCCAGGGTGCGCCCGCCACGGAACAGCGGCTGCGTCAGGGAAATGCCCAAATCCTTGGGCCGCCTGCTCTGATTTCGATCCGTCCCAGTCGATGTATTACTGCTGACAACTTCAGCCCCGGCGGAGGTCGTGATCTCAACGCTCGGGCGCCAATTGGCCAATGCCTGCGGTACGCTTTCATCCGTGCTCCGCAACCCGGCCCGGCTCAACAGCAACGTAGGGTTATTCAGATAAGCTTTCGCCAGCGCATCCTCGATCGTCTGCGCTGAAACCGGCTCGGAATGAAGTCCGATCAGCGCGGCAACGGCCAGCGAGGAGACAAGGAGCTTAGTCTTTTCCATAGTGCTTAAACCTATACACCCCAGATTAGGTAACACGTCGCCAGCCTATTTCCCAGCAAACACAATTACAGAATGGTGCCGGTCTTTTAAGACTTTATGAACCATAAGGGAGTCAGAACCCTGCAATAAGGTCAAGTTTCTCATTTAACGCAACAATATCAGTCACTTCCTCACAGCATGCAAGGACCGGGAATGAAAATAAGTGCGAATCGCCTTGATAGAATTTTTGCCGTGATTCCATGGCCTTGGCAATAATTCAGAACGAAAAGACGGCTTCTTTTTCGAAGCCCGGCAGTAAAGGCTCAACGGCATCGAAGATTTCACGTTTGGAAATCGCATCACCATAGCGCGTCACCAGCACGCCACGGCCAACAGGTTTCCCGGCCGGCATTTCGACACAAACCAGACGCCCGCCTTCGCTCAACTGGCGAGCGATACCTTCCGGGACTTCAGGAACGGCACCGTCAATGTATATCAGATCGTAGGGCGCATCCTTCGGATACCCCTCGGACAAGTTTCCTTCGACCACGGCGACATTGTCGATTCCCAATTCACCTAAATTACGCTCGGCTTTTGATCTCAGAGAACCGTTGCTTTCAACGGCAATGACCGTATCGACGAGCCCCGCCAATACGGCGACGCCATAACCCGTGGCACAGCCGACAGACAGGGCGACGTCGCCTTTATGAATCTCCGCAATGTCCAGCAGCCGCGCCTGAACCATCGGCTGCATCAGATAACGCCCATCCTCAATCAGGACGGTCTCGTCAGAATAAGCAAGGGAATGGCGCGCTCCCGGCACAAAAAGCTCCCGTGGCAGGCTTCCCATCGCCGCAATCACGTTCTCGTCCGTAACCCGGTTCGGAAGTATCTGGCTGTCGACCATACTCAGACGAGCCTTTGCGTATTTCGCATCGTTCATGCGGAGAGCCCTTCAGCAAATAATGGAACCGCGGATCGCGGAGGCATCGATCCGATATCATGCCACTCCCCGATTTATAGGTCCACACGAAGCGGAAAACAACTCAGTGCGGCATTTCACGGGCCTCTGGAAGAATTGCCGAAAAACTGTTCATGCATTGCTTGACCCCCGGCAGTGTTACGTCTAATTTCCCGCGTCGTCGCCGAGCGGAGGCGCCCTTCCAAAGGGTTTTTCGCAAAGCGGCGGGGGGTCAACGCGGAACGGCGCGGTGGCGGAGTGGCTACGCAGCGGCCTGCAAAGCCGTGAACACCGGTTCGATTCCGGTCCGCGCCTCCAGCTCTGATCCGGCTTAGCTCAGTTGGTAGAGCACCTGACTGTTAATCAGGTTGTCGCAGGTTCGAGCCCTGCAGCCGGAGCCAATCGGCTCCAACGGAGTCCTGAAACAAGGCCGTGCCGGCATTATCCGGCACGGCCTTTTTCTTGCCCCATAGAATTTTCCCACAACTCTTCGGCTTTGCGAAACGCGATGTTCTTGCGTATTTCGCAGAAAAGTTATGTGGCGTAGGATATCAACATGAGCCGAGGCTCGCGCCCACCAAGGAAATGCTGAACGGCTACAAGAAGAATAATGGGAACTGGTCGCTGAATACCTGAACAACAAGTAGAACTGCGTAACCATTTTTCATTTGTGAGAGTTTAATTGGTTGAAATAACTGTCGACGATAAAATCTACCAACGCCGGGAAGTTGATCCGGCACATCCGCCCGAGCAACCCCATGCCCAGGCGTTGTACAATTATTGGCTAGAAAAACGCGGCAACCGCGCCTTTCCATCGTGGCGCGATATCGACATGCTCGATTTGTGGCGCATTGCGCCCTGTATGATCGTCAAGGACGTGTTGGAAAACGGTGATGACTTCCTGAACCGATACTGGGGCACACAGATCGTGCAAAAGGCAGGTTTCGACGCTAGCGGACGCACCCACCTGGAAATCTACAAGGACCAACCGCAAGGACCGCAGATGGATACCTATCGCGCGGTCGTGGAGACCGGACGGCCGAACACTGTCTACCGGTCCAGCACCTTCATCGCGGGCCGCGAATTCGTCGTCTATAATGCCCTCAACCTGCCGTTGGGCGTCAGCGACACCCGCGTCGACAACATCATGATCGTCATCGACTACGAATAAATCATCCGCACCCTGCCCCTCGCGCCAAGTGAAGAATGCGCTATAATTCTGTATGTCTGAGCGAATCCGATTCACCCGCAACCTTGGCGGCATACTTATGGCCTGCGCGTTGCTGATGGCCGTGACGCCTGCAACGGCGGCGGTATGTGAATTTCACACGCCCGCCAGTGTTCAAGTGAACATTCATCAGTTGACCGGCGAGGTCGTCATGAACAATGAACGTACCCGTGACGGATTACGCAGAATGCAGCGGCAAAGTGGCCGCGCCAGCGCTTTCGGCTCGGCCTGGACGCCGGTCGGCCTGACCCTGACCGAACTCAAGTACCAGATGCGCCTGAAGATCGAAGCGATACCGATCTCAAAAAGCGCCTACTGTGCCCGCCTGACCGCCGTCGATGCCGAACTGGGATATGACAAGCTACGGGTTTATATCGCCCGCAAATTCAGGCCCGGCAGTTGCGGATACCGGTCCATCAGCGATCACGAAATGACCCATGTGGCGGTGTTCCGCGATGCGCTGAACCGATTCTATCCCCAGCTTCAGCACAGGCTGCAACGCGCCGCCGAAGAGATGGAGCCGGTCCGCAGCGCAAGCCCGGACAGCGCCGCCGAATATCTGAGGAAACGCCTCGGCGCCACAATAAAACCGCTGTTTCTGGAGATGAACCGGGAACTGGATCGCAATAACGCCAAGCTCGACACGCCCGAGCGTTACCGCATGGAACAGGCAAATTGCCCGGAATGGTAAGATCAATGTAAAGATTTTATTGCAGTGCAATATTTGATTTTGCATCGCAGCATATTATATCAGACAATCCTAGGAAGATCTTCGTGGCCATTTGGCCGGAGATATTTGGATTGAGCAATGACGACCCGAAATCTTGAAAAACTATTCCGCCCCTCCTCGATTGCCGTGATCGGGGCGACGAACCGCCAAGGCTCGGTCGGTTCGGTGATCATGCACAACCTGCTTGAAGGCGGCTTCGAAGGCCCCATCTTGCCTGTTAATCCAAAGCACAGTGCAGTTGCCGGTGTCCTTGCCTATCCTGATGTGGAAAGCCTGCCCATGGCGCCGGATTTGGCAATTATCTGCACACCGGCAGCACCGATTCCGTCGTTGATCGAAAAGCTGGCCGGTATCGGCACCCGTGCCGCCATCGTCCTCACGGCTGGGCTGGATACGGCCATGACCCCTGATGGCCGCACCGTCAAGCAGGCGATGCTGGACGCCACCAACAAACATATTTTCCGTATTCTCGGTCCGAACTGCCTTGGTCTGCTGGTGCCGGGCATCAAGCTGAACGCCAGCTTCGCGCACCTGCCCGCCACCGATGGCAAGATCGCCATGGTCTCGCAATCGGGCGCGCTCTGTACGGTGATCCTTGATTGGGCTGCGGAAAATGGTGCCGGTTTTTCGCATTTCATCTCGCTCGGCGAATGTGCCGATGTCGATTTCGGCGATGTTATCGATTATCTGGCCAACGATACTTCGACGCGCGCCATCCTGCTCTACATCGAATCCATCACCAGCGGCCGCAAGTTCATGTCCGCATGCCGCTCGGCCGCCCGTAACAAGCCGGTAATCGTCATTAAATCAGGACGGGACGGCGCCGGTGCCAAGGCAGCGGCTTCGCACACCGGCGCCCTGGCAGGTGCCGACCATGTATACGATGCCGCATTCCGCCGCGCCGGCATGTTGCGTGTCGACGAGATCAGCGAGTTGTTTTCAGCCGTTGAAACCCTGACCCGTGCCAAGCCGCAAAAAGGCGAGCGGCTTATGATGATGACCAATGGCGGCGGTCTGGGCGTCATAGCGGCCGATATGCTGGGCCAACACGATATTGAAATTCCCGAACTGTCGGAAGCAACGATTGCCACGCTCGACAAAGCCCTGCCCAAAACGTGGTCGAAAGCAAATCCGGTCGATATCATCGGGGATGCTCCCGGGGAACGGTATACGGCTGCTGCGCAGGCCCTGCTGGATGATCCCAGTTGCGACGCTTTGCTGGTCATGCACGCGCCGACCGCAATCGCATCAAGCGTCGAGGCTGCCGACGCGGTCATCGCGGTAGCAAAAAACAGCAAGAAGAACGTGCTTGCCAGTTGGGCCGGCGGCAAGGCCGTGGGGCCGGCACGCAAGCGTCTCCGCGAAGCCGGTATTCCGTCTTACGACACGCCGAACGATGCCATCCGCGGGTTCCTGGACGTCATCGAATACAGGCGCAACCAACAACTTCTGATGGAAACGCCGGCATCTGCACCCAGTTATGTGACCTATGCGCCGGAAGCGGCGCGGCTGGTCGTCGAGGCCCGTCTCGGCAATGGCCGGGACCTGCTGACCGAACCGGAATCAAAAGCGGTGTTATCGGCGTATGGCATCGCCACGGTCGAAACCCACATCGCCCGCTCACCCGACGAAGCGGCTGAGATTGCCGAGGAAATGGGCTTCCCTGTAGCGCTGAAAATTCTCTCCGATGACATCAGCCATAAATCCGACGTCGGCGGTGTCGACCTTTTCCTGAGCAATGCGGATGTCGTTCGCGCCGCCGCAGAGGACATGCTCAAAAATATCGGCAAGCTCATGCCGGATGCGAAGATCCAGGACTTCACGGTACAGCGTATGGCTTCGCGCCCGGGGGCGCATGAAGTGATCATCGGCGTCTCCCCCGACCCGGTGTTTGGGCCGGTCATCCTGTTCGGACATGGCGGCACCGCCGTCGAGGTGATCGGCGACCGCAGCGTCGCCCTGCCGCCGCTCAACATGACGCTGGCCCGCGATCTGATCTCGCGGACCCGGATTTCCAAACTGCTTGCCGGCTACCGCGACCAGCCGCCAGTCAACATGGAAGCCCTTTGCGAAACCCTTATTCACATCTCGCAGATGATCGTCGACATTCCGGAAATTCAGGAACTGGATATCAACCCGCTGCTGGTCGACGAGCATGGCGTACTGGCACTCGATGCTCGGATTCGGGTCTCGAACCGCAAGGACCGGCAGGGTCTGGCCATTCGCCCGTATCCGAAAAATCTGGAAAGCGACGTCAAGTTGAACAACGGCGAGAATGTGCACATTCGCCCGATCCGGCCTGAAGACGAACCGGCGCATATCGAGTTCCTGTCCAAGATCAGCAAGGAAGGCATCCGCTTCCGGTTCTTCGGACAGGTCCGAGACCTGCCGCACAGCGAAATGGCGCGCCTTACGCAGATCGATTATGATCGGGAAATGGCACTGATCGCCAAACCTGCGGGGACCAACGGTGAAGGTGAAACACTCGGGGTCGTCAGAACGGTGACCGATCCCAACAATGAACGCACCGAATTCGCGATCATCGTTCGATCGGATTTGAAGGGCCGCGGCCTCGGCGGCATCCTGCTCCGAAAGATGATCGAATACTGTCGCCAGCGGGGCACAGCCGAAATGGTGGGACAGGTTCTCCGCGACAACGATGTGATGTTGGCCCTGACCAGCCAGCTCGGCTTCACCCGCAATCTTGTGCCGGGCGAGGAAGCCTATGAAGTCAGTCTGGATCTTCGTAAGGTCAAGGCAACGGCCTGAGGGTTCTCAGACCCGTTACTTGGATGTCGCTATGAACACGCCATCCCAATCCGGCGCTGGCGGATTGACACGGTATTCGGCGATCCGCTCGTCATACAAGTCACACAAAATGTGCAGGTTCGCCTCGAGCTTCCACGGCTTCTTGGCGTCACTGCCCAGATCGCGAATCTCGTCGAACATTTCCTGGGCATCATCCCACTGCTGTGCGCGGTACATTTCCTGCGCATCGTAAATCAGGTTCTGCAGTTTCTTGAATGCCGGATCGGCGAGCACTTCCTCGTCGCCCATCAATCCGTAGATGTAAGTACCTTCGGTCTTGCCCTTCACCTGGATGAAATCCAAATCGATCGTCGCCAGGCGGTCCTTGACGGCATTGCGGGTATTCGGGCCAAGAACAACGTTCATGCCGTAGCTCTTGCTCTGCCCTTCAAGACGCGCCGCGAGGTTCACCGCATCGCCCAGAACCGAATAGTCGAAACGCATGTCGGACCCCATGTTGCCGACTACGCACGGACCGGTATTGAGGCCGATGCCGACTTTCAACGGAATGTGTTTGCGGCCTTCGATCTCAGCTTCCTGCTTGAGTCGCTCGTTCAGAGGCTCCATCTCGCCAAGCATCGCCAGCGCCGAGGTGCAGCCGTTGTATTCCTGATCGTCGTCATCCAGCGGCGCATTCCAGAACGCCATGATGCAGTCGCCCATGTACTTGTCGATGGTGCCCTTGCGCTGGAGGATGACGTTGGTCAGCGGCGTCAGAAGCTTGTTGATCAGCGCCGTCAGACCGACCGCATCGAACTGTTCGGAAATCGTCGTGAACCCGCGCACGTCGCAGAACAACAGCGTCATCTGACGCTGATCACCACCGAGCTTCAGCGCCCCGGGGTCGCCGGCTACACGCTTGACCATGTCCGGCGACAGATACTTTGAGAATGCATCGCGGGTCTGGCGCCGTTCTGCTTCCTCGCGCGCATAACCTGCATACGTCATTGATGTATACATGACGGCGATGCCGACAACCGCATATGTCGCATCGAGCAACACCAATTGCTCGGTAAACAGATACCAAGAAGTGCCAAGCGAACCGGCGGCGACGACCAGGAACAGCGCTGCCGTCCATTTCGCGCCGACCCACGGCACCAGGATGATCATGATGATGCCACCGACGAGCAGGATCGACAGTTCCGCCACGTCCGCGTAGTTCGGCCGCACCAGGTATTTCTGGTGAACGATCGCCTCGATCAACTGGGCATGCACCTCGACCCCGGGAATGTCGCGCTCTGTCGGAATGGACCGAATGTCTCGAAGACCCACCGCTGAGGTACCAACGATGGTCAGCTTACCCTTCATTTTGGCCGGGTCGACCGAGCCGTTCAGCACATTGACGGCTGACACGTACTTGTCCTTGTCGTGCTTTGAGAAATACGGCCAGATCTGGCCGATCTTGTCGGTCTGAACCTCCAGGCCCTTGGCCACGGCAACGCCCACCATACCGGCTTCGTTGACTCGCGCCAGTACGGTCTGCCGCCCCGTCGCAATCCGCAGCATTTCAACAGATAGCGTCGGGAAATACTCGCCGTCATGGCCGAACAGCGAGGGCACACTGCGCACGATCCCGTCCTTGCCGGTCAGTGTCGAAAAGATTCCATGGCCGCCGAAACGGCCGATGGCTGCCTGTTCGATTACCGGGACGTTTCGCACAAGCGACGGGAATTTCGGGATATAGACGTAAGGTTCAATTGCATTCTTTGAAAGCTTACGGACCGCGACCGATTTCTTGACCGGTGGGCCTTTGACGCCCTCGGTCTCGCTGGGCCGGCCGGCCTGGCCGAGAACCACGCGCGAGCGGCGAATCGTATCCGCGAGAAACTGGTCGTTACTCTTTAGGGATATCAGTTTCGCCTTGGTCTCGGCATCAAGCCCGACGATGCTTTCGGCGACATTTTGCGGATTCAGCCTGTCGGGTTCGGCAAACACGATGTCGAACGCGATCAGCACGGCGCCCATCTGCATGGCATTCTGGATCAGTTGCGCGATGGTGGTCCGCGGCCACGGCCACTGCCCCACGGTTTCGAGGCTCTGTTCATCCAGGTCGATGATCGTTACGGGTTTCTGATCGGCAGGTGGAATTTCCCGCGGCTTAAATTCCTGATAATAATCGAAAACCTTGTTCCGCCAGCCTTCAAGCAGACCGACGTTGTATTTGATGTCAGCGTAGTAGAGCCCGAGGAAGGAAACCAACAGGATCATGCCGAGCGAACGCTCGAAGCTGAATATGGTTTTGAGTATGCGCAAAGAAACCGCTCTCCCACCCCGAGCCAGACTGGACTCTACCCGGCAAGTCTACACATTGTACAATATAACGGGTCAAGCGTCTTTCGACATTTGCCGATATTGTATGCTAAAAGATTGATATATCGTATGGTATTGTGCACGTCGATGCATGTTCAGGGAATGTGAATGAGCGATAACGCCAAGCGCGCGTGGCTTAAGCCCATAATGAAGCAACTGAAGCCGATCTTTCGCGAGGTTTTCGTGATGTCGGCTTTCGTCAACCTTATGGCGCTGGCTACCCCGGTCTTCACCATGCAGGTTTATGACCGCGTGGTGGCTTCCGGCGGCCTCAGCACGCTCTGGGGGCTGGTCATCGGCATGTCGCTTGTCGTGCTTTTCGACCTTGCCCTGAAGCAGGCCCGCTCCAGAATCATGCAGACGGTGGCGTTGCGTGTCGATGTTATCGTCGGTCGGTACCTTTTCGACAAACTGATGAGCCTGCCCTTGCACATTCTGGAAGCGAAGCCGGCAAGCTACTGGCAGGCCCTGTTCCGCGACGTGGACACCATCCGCAACACGCTTTCCGGCGCATCGGCAATCCTGCTTTGCGATCTTCCGTTCGTGCTCATGTTCATCGTGCTGATTTCCGTCATCGCTGCACCGATCGCCTGGGTGCTGCTGATTATCCTGCCGCTGTTCATGTTCGTGGCCTGGCGCTCGAGCGGCGTCATGTCGCAGGCCAACCAGGCGGAACGGGAAAGCACGCAGGGCCGAGATGCGTTGATCGCCGAGCTTATTCAGGGTCGTACCACCATCAAGGCGCTGGCGCTGGACCGTTCGATGCGTCCCCTGTGGGAAGAAACTCACGCCAACAATATCGCACAATCGATGTTTCGCGGCAGCAAGACCGATTTCTACACCAACTGTTCTCAGTCCCTGACCATGGCGACAACTATATTCATGACCTCGGTCGGCGCCTATCAGATCGTCAACCAGAACATGACGATGGGCTCGCTGATCGCCGCCAACATGTTGTCGGGCCGCATTCTCGGTCCGCTCAACCAGCTGGTCGGCCAGTGGCGTGCCTACAACAGCTTCAAGCAGTCGGTGGACCGCTTGGGCGAGGTGTTCTCGTCGCTGTCGGACCGGACCGAAAGCGAAGTTAAGCTTGAAAAACCGCGCGGCGAGATACAGGTGGAAAACCTCTCCTTCGCCTATGCCGAAGGTGCCAAGCCGGTCGTCGATTCCGTGACTGTGAATATTCATGCCGGCGGCGTTCATGCCCTGGTCGGCAGAAACGGGTCCGGCAAGACGACCCTGCTGAAAATGATCCAGGGGCTGTACACGCCGACCAATGGCCGGGTTCTTCTGGACGGCGCCGATATTGCCCAGTTCACCCGTGCCGAGCTGGCGACCTGGATGGGCTACGTGCCGCAGGAAACAGTGCTTTTTGCCGGGACTGTGCGCGACAACATCGTGCACCGTTTTCCCGATGCGGCTGATGAAAAGATCATCGAAGCGGCGACACAGGCCGGCGTACACTACTTCATCATCGACCTCCCGGACGGCTATGCATCAGATATCGGCGAAGCCGGTCAGCGCCTGTCCGGTGGCCAGCGCCAACGTATCGCCATTGCCCGCGCCCTGCTCGGCGACCCGGCCGTTCTGCTGCTCGATGAGCCGTCCGCCAGCCTCGACCGCCAGGCGGAACAGGAATTGAGCAAAACCCTGGTCGAGATCGGTCGCACCCGGACCGTGATTATCGTCACCCACAGTCCGATCCTGCTTGCTGCCTGCGACGACCTGGTGGCTTTGGACAAGGGCAAGGTCGCACTTGCCGGACCGTCCAGGGAAATCCTGCCGAAGCTGTTCGTCCAACAACCGATGACCAAGGGGGGCGATACTCCAGCCGCTGCCGCCGGTGCACCGCAGAAAGCCGCACCTCCGCGACTCAAGGGCAGCGGCGATGGCGCACCGAAGGCACCGTCGCAAGTACCGCCCCGGGCCGCTCCGCAAACCCCGCAGCCGGCGGGCGCACCCACGGCTGCCCAAGCGCAGCAACCACCCAGAATCCCTCCTGCTGGTGCCGGAAAGCCACCTGTTCCACCCGGCAAGCCTTCCGCGCCGCCGGCACCCGCCGCAGCCAAGGCACCGCCGAGCGCCGCCGCAAATACCACCCCGCCGCCGAAAGCCGGTGGCGCCGCTGAGGCCATCGCCGAGCGGGCGCAGGCCAAGAACGCCGGTCGTTCGACCGCGGATCCAAGCGTACCAGCCAGCAACATGTTCAAGCTGGATGACGATGCGAAACGGTTGCTAGACGACCCGTATGCGGATTTAATCAAGGGGTTCGAGGGGGACCGTAAAGCTAGTCAGAAAGCCAAGGCGGATGCCGAAGGCTCGAAGAATCAAAAGGCGCAGGCCGATTAGGAGTTGAGCGATGAGTCCCGACGCTTCCGGACTTGACCAGAAACAGCATGAATCGCTGAAGGCCGCCCAGCCGGGGCCGCCCAGCGGCCCGACCGCGTCCGACAAGCTGGACATGCTTTTGAACCAGAACCCGCTTCCGGGCTGGCGCCTCGTCGCCTGGCCTGTGATGATCCTGCTTGCCGCCGGTCTGACCTGGGCCAACTTCGCCACCCTTGACGAAGTTTCCATCGCCACCGGCGAAGTCGTTCCCGCCGGCCGCATCAAGGTCGTGCAGCACCTAGAAGGCGGCATCATTCAGGAAATCTATGTCGCCGAAGGTGACACGGTCCGCGAGGGGCAGACGCTGCTGCAACTCGACCTCGCCTCCGCTGGCACTAACCGCGAGGAGTTGCAGGTGCGGATCGACAGCGAACGGCTGGTAAAGGCCCGCCTCGAAGCTGAAGCCAGCGGTGCCGAGCTTGTATTCCCCGAAGACGTCGCCAAACGCCGCCAGGCCATCGTCGCCGCCCAGCGTCAGGCCTATGAAGCCCGGCGCCGCGAATTGTCGTCGACGATCCAGGTAATGCGCGAGCAGGTCAAACAGCGCCAACTCGAGGTTGAGGAACTGACGGCCCGTTCCCGCGCGGTCGAGAGCAATTACAAGCTGGCATCCGAACGTCTGAAGATTTCCAAGTCCCTGCTCGCCGAGGGTTTGACCGCGAAAATGGAACACCTGCAGCTCGAAGCGGAAGTCGAAAACCTGGATGGTGAAATGAAATCGCTGCGGCCGTCCCTGCCGAAGGTGCAGGCCGCCGTCGAGGAAGCGCGTCAGCGGCTACAGGAAACCGAGAGCCGCTTCCGCCGCGAGGCCCAGGATCAACTCGGCAAGATCGAAGAAAACATCGCCCGCGTGACGGAACTGCTGAGTGACGCCACCGAACAGGGCATCCGTGCCGAAATCAAAAGCACCATCAACGGTGTTGTGAAGAACATGCGCTATAACGCCGTCGGCAACGTCGTCAAACCGGGTGAGCCGATCATGGAGATCGTGCCGACCGGCGATCAGCTTGTCGTTGAGGCCAAGCTTAACCCGATCGACCGTGGCTATGTCACCGAAGGTCAGGCCGCGACCGTAAAGATTTCGACATATGACTTCGCCCGTTACGGCGGTCTGCAGGGTGAAGTGATCCGCGTCGCCCCCGACAGCAGCACCGACGAAGACGGCGCACCGTATTTCCGGGTCGTTGTGCAGACCGACAAGAACTACCTCGGCAAGACCGAGGGCGATCTGCCGATCACGCCCGGTATGCAGGCAACGGTCGATATTCATACCGGCGAGAAGTCTGTTATGGATTATCTGATCAAACCGGTGCTGAAACTCCGCCACGAAGCCTTCCGCGAACGCTAAGACGGACACAAATGCAGGCAAATTTGCAGACCAGCCACTGCTGCTAATTATTTCTTAAACATAAGAGATTCTTTATAGTAGCTGGATTCGCCGATTTCGGGTGTCGTCCGGTGATCGCGGGGAAACTGACTGAGAAGCGACTAAATGTCATTAACAACTATATTCGGTGTCATCGGTGCGCTTGGCCTGTTTCTGGGCGCCATCATCATCAGCACCGACAACTACATTATCTTCCTCAGTGGATCGAGCTTCATCATGGTCGCGGGCGGAACCCTCGCCTCGACCTTCATCTCCTATGAGCCACGATACGTCATCCTTTCCCTGAAGCTGATCTGGCGCATCATCTTTTCGCCCAAGGTCGGCCGCAACGTCCTGAAAAGCGAAGTCGGCCGCATCATCAAATGGGCCTACACGGTTCAGAAAAGCGGTGTTCCGGCGCTGGAATCTGAAGCCATGAAGGCAACCAAGGGTGACAATTTCCTGCGGTTCGGAGTCGAAATGGTGGTTTCCGGTTATACCGGCGAGGAAGTGCGCGATATCATGACCAATACCATCGAGACGACCTACGGCCGCAACACGGTTCAGGTGTACATCCTCAAGGACATGGCCTCGGCGGCACCGGCGTTCGGCATGATCGGCACGCTGGTCGGCCTGATCATCATGCTCGACAACATGGGCGGCGACCCCTCGTCCCTCGGCAAGGGGCTTGCGGTGGCGTTGTTGACGACCCTGTACGGCGTGCTGTTCGCCCGTATCTTCTTCCTGCCGACGGCAACGAAGGTCCTGCAGCGTGAACAAATCGTCAAATTCCGTAACTATCTGGTCGCCGAAGGACTGGCCTTGCTGGCAGACAAGAAGTCGCCGCGATATATCCAGGACAAGATGAACAGCTATCTCGATCCGTCGATCCACTTCAACATCGACAAGATGAAGAGCTAGCGGCACGAGACGACCCACAGGAGGCCGGCTTTGGCGGCACCCAAGAGCGAACCACCCGAAGAAGCTTCAGAAGACTGGCTAACGACTTTTGCCGATGCCATTACTCTGCTGATGGCGTTCTTTGTCATGCTTCTGACGTTCTCCGAGTTCGACATCCCCGCCTATGAGGAGCTTTCTTCCGCCGTCGCTGCGAACATCGGCGGCCGCGACAAGCAGTCGACAACGCAGAGCCTGAAAATCGATGCCCAGGATTTGGTCTATGAAATGCAAGCAGATCAGGTTGTCACTGTCGGCACCGACGACAAGGGCGTGACCATCGAACTACAGTCGAATGCCTTCTTCCAGCCGGGCTCTGCGGATATCGTCCCAGCGGCGATTCCAGTGCTGAAAAAGCTCGCTGAGACCCTGTCGTCGCCGAGTTACGAGCTTTATAACGTCGTCGTCGAGGGGCACACCGACGATGGCCAGATTAACACACCGAAATTCCCCTCGAACTGGGAACTTTCCTCATCCCGGGCATCGACGGTGGTCAGGATGTTCGAAAGCAATAATGTGGCCCGAGAGCGCCTGAAGGCGACGGGGTATGCCGACACCCGGCCGAAGGTGCCGAACCTGGATCTCGAAGGCAAGCCGATCCCGGAAAACCGGGCCACCAACCGGCGTGTCGTTCTTCGCCTGCATCCGATGTCGCTAGATGAGCGTGACGACTATATCCGCGCTCAGGAATTCAAACGCCGCCAGGAAGAAGCCAAGGCCGTGGCACCACAGCAGCAGGGCGCCGCAACTGTCGGTGCTACGATCGAACAACGGCTACCCATACAACCGGCACCGCAGGCATTGAATACAGCACAGCAGCAAACCAAGACTGCGCTTGATGGCTTGAAACGCGAGATCATTGCCGCCGGCCTGCCGCAAAACATCAATACGCTCGATGAATTGCAGTTGAAGTTCGACAATCTCGCCTCGCGGCGTGAAGAGGCACTGGCCAAGGACTACGAACAGCTTGAGGCATTCCTGAACGCGGAACGCCAACGGCTCACGAAACAGCCTGCCAATTGATCTTTACGGATAAATTTTCCGGAGTCGCACAGACTGTAAAGTAGCCTAGTCGACGATCAGTTCCATGCCTTCGCGGCTGACGAAATTACCTTCCCAGGCCTCGGCTGCCTCGATGGCAAGATTATCCATGAACTCGTCGTTATGGTCCGGGTCGTGATGGAAGATAGCCAGACGCTTCACATTTGCAGCCTGGCAAAGACGCATCCCCTCTTCCCACGTTGAATGCCCCCAGCCGACCTTGGCCGGAAATTCCTCTTCGGTGTAGGTGCTGTCATAGATCACCAGATCAGCGCCTTCGATCAGTTTGAGGATATTCTGATCCGGCTTGCCGGGTATGTGTTCGGTGTCAGTGACGTAGACGACGGAATTGCCCTCATGATCGACACGGTATGCAGTGGCACCGTTCGGGTGATTGAGGGGGGCTGTCGAAATATCGACTCCCTTGGCCAGCGAGAAACTATCACCGGCTTCGAAATCCTCGAAGCGCAGGCTCGCCTGCATCGCTTCCAGCGGCACCGGGAACATAGGGTTGTGCATCTGTGTCGACAGCACGTCCTGCACGCCGCCCTGATTCTTCAGATGCCCTGCCATGATATGGATCGAGCGCTTGGCATCGTAGGCCGGTACGAAGAACGGAAAGCCGTTGATGTGATCCCAGTGCGTATGGGTCAGCAGCAAGTGGGATTCCTTGATGTCATCTTTCAGGAAGGTATTGCCGAAATTCCGGATACCGGTGCCAGCGTCCATGACAAAGCGATAGTCGCCAGCCTGTATCTCGATACAGCTGGTGTTCCCGCCATATTTCATGTGATCGGGGGTCGCGCATGCGATGCTCCCCCGGACCCCCCAGAATTTTACACGAATCGACATTTATCCCGCTCGGTTTGGGCGACGGTCAAACGATCCTACTCCCCGTATTACTCTCTCAGCTTATACCAACGATGGTAGACGTACCACATTGGTTTGCCAAATTATTCAGCAGTTTTCTTTATTTCCCTGACAGTTTCCTTACGGAAACCTGACTGCCAATTTCAAGTCCTAATTGCTGTGCCGCGTTTCCGTTGTTCACGGCGATTTCGGCAAGTCCCATGGCGTTCTGATAGCAGAGCGCCTCGCCTTTGGGAACGTCGGAAAAAGTTCGTTCACAAAGAATTGCTCCAAACGGGCCAACAAGCTCGAAATCAGGGCTGAGCATGCTCCAGCGGAGGCCCAGCATGCAATTTCCGTAGTGATCGATATAGATCACCTCGGCCAGGTCATCTGGCCAGTTCGCAAAAGCAGAGCGGTCGGGAACCATGGGTTCTGCAATCTCATCAAGCGCTGCAACACCTTCGCGGGCAAGCATGCCCGCTACTGGCGCAAACAGATCGCGACCATGGAAACTGGCCGACAACCGCTCCGGTACATAGGTGATTACCCACCACTCGGCCCCCGATTCGCATTGCCTTGTAATCATTTCGAGCAATCCATTGTCCGGCCCCACATACCAGCGCCCGTTCGCTTTCAGGATAACAGGTGCTCGGTCGGAACCGACACCCGGATCCACGACCGCCAGACAAACACCGCCCATTGGCAGCGGGTTAACGATTGCCGGTAACAGATATGCCGCGGCACGGGGATTGAATGCCGGCGCATCGACCATCAGGTCAACGACAGGCAATCCCGGTGCATGCTGATGCAGGACGGCACGCATTTGCCCCATGTAGGGTCCTTCCGTGCCGAAGTCGGTAAACGTGAAGATCATGATTTCCGGAAGCTAACGCAAACCTGACGCTACGACCAAGAAAAAGGGGCGCTCCGAAGAGCGCCCCTCTATCCATTGGCGTTTGGGCCGGGGCTTAGAAGCCCATGCCACCCATACCGCCCATGCCGCCCATGTCACCACCAGGCATGGCCGGTTCTTTCTTTTCCGGCTTGTCGGCGACCATGGCTTCGGTCGTGATCAACAGGCCGGCAACCGAGGCCGCGTCCTGCAGTGCGGTGCGGACAACCTTCGCAGGGTCGATGACGCCCGACTTGATCAGGTTCTCGTAAACACCGGTCTGTGCGTTGTAACCAAAAGCAACGTCCTTCTGGTCCAGCAGCTTGCCGGCCACGACGGCACCATCGGCACCGGCGTTCTCGG
>JAYNVG010000071.1:0-1592 GCA_038100295.1 Thalassospiraceae bacterium | reverse complement strand
CTTCCGGGGTGACACCCTCGCAAGCCAACGCCAGCGCCGCCGAGCCGTTGTTGCCGCGAACCGCGACGAACCGTCCGCGCCGCAGCTCCGAGATGGCGCGCTCGACGGCGAGCAGCGCCGGCTGTGCCCGGCTTGCGGGAATTTCGACGATATCGGCGGTGGACCGAACCATTTTTGCGGCCTATTCTCGAACTTCGGCTTGGGATCGCCGGCCGGACGTTCCGGAGCGACGGAATCCCGTGGCCGGACGTTGTTTTCCGGCGCTTGCGGCACATGCTAGCATTTGAATGCGGATTGGCGAGAAAAACATGACCACCGGCAAGCAAATCCTGATCGTCGACGACGACCCGACACTGCTCGAAATGCTCTCCGAACAGTTGGAGCTGCACGAGGAATTCGACTCGATCGGGGTCGATACCGGCTCGGAAGCGCTCGAACGCGCCAAGCAGGAATACTTCGACGTCATCATCCTCGACGTCGGCCTGCCCGACATGGACGGCCGCGAGGTCTGCAAGCTGATGCGGCGCTCGGGCGTGCGCTCGCCGATCATCATGCTGACCGGTGCGGACACCGACGCCGACACCATCTTAGGGCTCGAGGCCGGCGCCAACGACTACGTCACCAAGCCGTTCAAGCTGGGCGTGCTTTTGGCGCGCATCCGCGCCCACATACGCCAGCACGAGCGTTCCGACGACGCCATGTTCACCATCGGCCCCTACAACTTCCAGCCGGCCAACAAGATGCTGGTGCTGCCGGACGGCAAGAAGAAGATCCGCCTCACCGACAAGGAAACCGCGATCCTGAAATACCTCTACCGCGCCGGCGACCGCGTCGTCAGCCGCGAGGTGTTGCTGGACGAGGTATGGGGTTACAACGCGGCGGTGACCACGCACACGCTGGAGACGCACGTCTACCGGCTCCGCCAGAAGATCGAGCCCGAACCCTCCAACGCCCAGATCCTGGTGACAGAACCCGGCGGCTACCGGCTGGTGCCGTAGGGGGAGGCGGTCTCAGACCCCGATTGTATAACTGGTCGGCTGAAACGTCAGTTCCGCCGACGGAGGCTGACGTGCCGCCATGATGGCCCACCGGTGCCCCGCAAAACCGGGTCGGCGGACTTGATCTAAATCATCGTATTCCTGACTTAAGGCGCATAACCTTCGCACGTGTTGGACCGGAATCGGTGCGGTCACCTAAGTGGGACCGCGTGTGATGAACCTCTTCAAATCAGTTGTCATCTCAGCACTCTTAACTTTCGCGTTGGTAGCTTGCGACGACACTGACGCACCAGCAGATATCAAAACTGTCCGGCTCGGCGTCGCCGATCAACCGTCGAGCGCGCTGGTGCATATCGCGCTTGCCAGGGGCTTTTTCAAAGAGGTGGGGCTGAACATCCAAGCCACGCACTACCCGAGCGGAAAATTGGTGCTGCTCAATGGATTTGTTACTGGGCAAGTCGATTATTTCACCACCGCCGATGTCCCGTTCGTCGATTTCTGTTTCAAAGATGCTTCGATCGTCTGATCTGCCCCTACTTACTGGTCCAGTTTGAATGTTAGTGCATCATCGGTTTTTGCTCTACAGGGATGATG
>JAYNVG010000027.1:0-45438 GCA_038100295.1 Thalassospiraceae bacterium | reverse complement strand
CTGCTAACCATCTGACACTCATAAAGAAAATTCCTTATCTATGTCAGCCCCAAAATGAAAGTCAGAACAAGACTTGCTGCAATGACGGCAAGACGCTTCATAAGGGTTTCCTCCGGACCGTTTTCGTTGCCGCATTCGCGCATCGAATTATGGGCAAATTATGGCACGGCGGCGGGCCGCAGCCGCGTCACTCGCGGGCGGACAGCGACGACATACAGGCATCGGCGACGGCAAGATTGAGATTGCTGGATAACGGCACCGCGGCCCAGCCGGCCTGGATCAGGATTTTTGTGCGGTTGTTCTGGGCCGCGCCCTTGATCTCGACAAGGATCTCGACAAAGTCGGGCGCTTTGTAGGCGCGTTCCAGGCAAACCGGCACGAACGCGGCGACCACCGCATCGCGTGCCTCGGCGGCGGCGATTTGCCCGGCCCGCCCGGCGGTCAGCCAACCGCCGATGCTGAATCCGGCGAAGACGGCGAGGACGGCGCCCAGCACCGCGCCGATGGCATAGGTTCTGATCAGTTCGCCGGTTTCCATGATGGCGTCTCCTCGCATCGGCATGCGCGCACAGCCTTGTGCGCCATCCCGCCTGAGTGCCGGCAAAGTCCGGGCATTAGTAATCCCTGCCCGACAGAACGCAGGTGTGTAAGCGCCGGCGAGCGTCGCTACGCCTTGCTTGCCTGCATCCGCTCCGCTTCGGCGATGGCATCCTTCAGGTGGGTGTATTTGAAGTTACCGATCCTGAAACAGTCGATGGGGGTGTTGGTGATCCCGTACTTGATCATCAAACCCTTGATTTCCGTTTCCTCGGCTTTGCCGGTGTTGTCGGCTGTTTCATCGATCATGTGTCGCACCGTTGGTTGTCTTTGCAGGGCCGGGAACACCCCCGACAGCATAGGTCTCAATGCCGGTCATCCTCTTGCCGCAGCAGAAAGGCCGCACCAAAGGCGTCGCCATCCGTGTGTAGTGGCAAAATGCGCAGTGCAGCAGCATGGGAAGATCCCCCTGCCGAGCGGGCCCGGTCAGGATTTTTTGACGGCTTCTTCGGCTGGTTTTTTCTCTGCTTCCGCCGTCGCAGGCGCAGCCGGCTTGTCGGTTTTCGGCGTATTGTTACCGGTGGAGAATGATTTGAAGGACATGAACGTCCCTTTCAATTAAAGATGAAAATAATATTTCATCAATATAAATAATTGTATTTATAATGGGAATTGTAAAACAAATTATGTAAAATATTAAATATATCAAGTATAAAAGTAATTTAATTTATCATTTTTATTTGTATTTATTTTGTGGATTCACAACGCTCTAGGGGTTGAATCGTGCCTACCCCTCCCCCGGGGGAGAGGATGGCTTGCGCGCCGCGTGCCCGATCATATAAACGTGTTGCTGTCGTAAGCTGACAATTCCCCATGCCCGGAACCCCATGTTCCGGAACCGGCAGCCCCGGCCCAACGATTGACTTGCCCGGCGTTCCCGGGCGCGGGACAATCGCTCTTCACAGAGGGTGATGCGTTGCAACAGGATTATCTGATATCCACCGACCAATTCGGCGCAGATACCAAATCGGTCACGCCGCCCGACGATGCGCTGATCCGCGAATACAGGCTGGATACGGCGATGGCGCTTTGGGACGAGGCCAAGGGTGAACACCCGGCGCCGTCATGGCGCGATTTCGATCTGATGGAACTGCCGAACGAACTCCGGCGCGGGACGATGGTCGCCGATTACCATCCCGGTCGAAACGATTTCTATATCCGCTTCTGGGGCGACGACCTGGTCCGCGCCTTCAATGTCGAACTGTCGCAGAAATGGCTTTCGCAATGCGATCACAACGGCCTGATGAACAGTTTCACGCAAACAGGGCACCTTGTCGCCGAGCGGCTGGAGCCGCAATGGCTGATGCACGAGATCACCTCGTCAGGCGGATTGCGCCGGCACTTTCCGGTACTTCGACTGCCGCTGATGGACGCCGAAACCGGCCAGCGCCACGTCATGACCGTGGAAAACATCGAAATGTCGCTGCGGTTCTTCGCCGGCGCCTGACGCCGGCCCATTCAGTGCAGTTCAGTGCAGCTCAGTGCAGCTCGGCGCGGAGTTTCTGCCTCAGCACGTCGATCGGCACGGTGCCGCCCTCGACGTCGATGCACCAGAAGGTCCAGCCGTTGCAGGCCGGCAGGTTCTGCACGTGGGCGCCGACCTGATGGATCGAACCCTTGAAATCCGACGCGATCAGCGTGCCGTCGGCGCGCACCCGCGCCTTGTGGCGGCGGTTCTGGTCGGTCAGCACGGTGCCGGGTTCCAGCATGCCGCGTTCGACCAGCCAGCCGAAGGGAATGCGCGGCTCGTCGCGCTTCGACGGTGAATTGAGCATTTCGTCGGTGGCCAGTTTCTTGACCTCGGCAATGCGCTGTTCTGCGTAACTCACGTAACTCTTCTCCCGTTCCATGCCGACGAAATTGCGCCCCAGCCGCTTCGCCACCGCACCCGTGGTGCCGGTACCGAAAAACGGATCGAGGACGATGTCGCCGACTTCCGTCGATGCCATGATGACCCGGTGCAGCAACGCCTCGGGCTTCTGTGTCGGATGGGCCTTCTTGCCCTTTTTGTCCTTCAGGCGCTCGCCGCCCGAGCAGATCGGCAGCAACCAGTCGGAGCGCATCTGCAGGTCGTCGTTCATCGCCTTCATGGACTCGTAATTGAAGCGGTATTTGCTTTTTTCGTTGTGCGCGCACCAGATCAGCGTCTCGTGCGCGTTGGTGAAGCGGCGGCCGCGGAAATTCGGCATCGGGTTCGACTTGCGCCACACCACGTCGTTGAGAATCCAGTAGCCCATGTCCTGCAGCGTCGCGCCGACACGGAAAATATTGTGATAGCTGCCGATCACCCACAGCGTGCCGTCGGGTTTGAGCACGCGACGCGCCGCGGCAAGCCAGCCCCGCGTCAGATCGTCATAGGCCTTGAAGCTGTCGAACTGGTCCCAGGCGTCGTCGACGGCGTCGACGCGCTTCTGGCTTTCCGGGCGCGTCAGGTCGCCGGAAAGCTGCAGATTGTACGGCGGGTCCGCGAACACCATGTCGACACTTGCCTCCGGCAAGCCGTTCATGAGCTCGATGCAGTCCCCGACGTGGATCTTGTTGACCCAGGATTTGTTGTTCTCTGCCCCCATGCGGCGCATCCTGAGTCAGCCGGGATTCGCCGTCAAGAATTAAATGGATTCAAATACTTAGAAGATGAATCGAAAGCTATATATTGAAATTAACAATGGTTAACGGGACAACATGTAGCGCACCCGGCGATCAGCCGCGCAACCGTGCCCCGGCCGGATCGAACGGCGGTTCGGCGAGGATCGTCGCCCCGTGCGGCCGGCCCAGCACCATGACCTCGACCCTGTCACCCGGCTCTGCATCCTTGATGTAGCCGAGCGCCAGCGACATGCCGACTGCGTATCCGTAGGCGCCGGAGCTGACCCGGCCGATGCCCTTGTCCCCCATGAAGATCGGCTCGCCGCCGGTGGCGTCGGCGTTGGATGCGTTCACGGCGTCCTCGTCGAGATGCAGGACCACCAGCCGCTCGCGCGCCGGATTGGCGAGCACGGCGGCGACGGCGTCCTTGTTGAGGAAATCCTTGTCCATCTTGCACAGCCGCTCGAGGCCGCATTCCTGCGGCCAGTATTCGGGGCTGTATTCCCTGGACCAGCTGCCGTAACCCTTTTCGATACGCAGCGACATCAGCGCCCGGCTGCCGACGGGGCCGGCCCCGAGCGGCTTGCCCGCCTCGATCAGGGCGTCATAGAGACGCTGCTGGTCGGCGGTCGCACAGTGCAGTTCCCAGCCCAGATCGCCGGTGAACGACACCCGCAAGGCCAGCACCTCGACACCGGCGACGGTGATCGTCTGCGAGCGCATGAAGGGGAAATCCTCGTTCGAAAGCGACGCGTCGGTCAGTTGCTGCAGCAGTTCGCGCGACTTCGGCCCGGCGACGTTGAAGCCGCACATCGCTTCGGTCATCGAGGAGAACGTGGTGCCTGCGGGCAGCGCAACCTGTTTGAAGAACCGCTTGTGATAACGCTCCGCCATGCCCGAGCCGACGATCCTGAAGGCATCGTCGCCGACGCGGGTCACGGTGAAGTCGCCGGCGATGCCGCCGCGCTTGCCGATCAGCGGCGTCAGGCAGGACCGCCCCACGGCCTTCGGCATGTTGTTGGCGAACACCGCGTTCAGCCAGTCCTCGGCACCCGGCCCTTCGCAGGCGTACTTGGCGAAGTTCGAGATGTCGATGATCCCGGCGCGCTGGCGCAGCATGCGGCACTCGTCGCCGACCAGCGCCCACCAGTTCTGGCGCGTGAATCCGTTGGTATCCTCCGCGCCAGGCGCATCTGCAAACCACAGCGGATGCTCCCATCCGGCGTTGAGGCCGAACACCGCGCCCATGGCTTTCTGTGTTTCGTAGACCGGGCGCGTCCGTGCCGGGCGCCCCGCCGCGCGTTCCTCGTTCGGGAAGTGGATGGCGAAACGGTGCGCGTACTGATCCGCGACGCGGGCCTTGGTGAAGGCTTTCGTCGCCCAGGTATCGAACCGGGCCATGTCCCAGGCGAACATGTCGTAGTGGGTTTCGCCCTCGATGATCCACTGCGCCGCCATCAGGCCCATGCCGCCCGACTGCGAGAAACCGGGGATGATGCCGTTGCAGCAGAAATAGCCCTCAAGCTCGGGCACGGGTCCCATCAGCACGTTGGCATCCGGCGACCAGATCATCGGGCCGTTGATGCCGCGCTTGATGCCGGCCTCGCCGACGACCGGCACGCGCGCGATGGCGTTCATGATGTTTTCCTCGATCCGCTCCAGATCGTCCGGGAACAGGTCGTGCCCGAAATCGGCGGGCGTGCCGTCCTCGGCCCAGAATTTCATGTTGCGTTCGTAGGCGCCGACCAGCAGTCCCTTGCCTTCCTGGCGCAGGTAATACTCGCCGTCGCGGTCGGACACCGACGGCAGTCTGCGGTCCATGGCCTCGATTTCGGGGATGCTCTCGGTGACGAAGTACTGGTGCTCGGTCGGCTGCAGCGGCAGGTCGATACCGGCCAGCGCCGCAACCTCGCGCCCCCACAGCCCGGCGACGTTCACCACCCACGGCGTGCGGATGTCGCCCTTCGGCGTGCGCACGATCCAGGTGCCGTCGGCCTGCGGCTCGGTGGCGGTGACGGGCGTGAAGCGATGGATCTCGGCGCCCCGCTGGCGCGCGCCCGTGGCATAGGCATTCGTCACCCCGGACGGGTCGACGTTGCCGCCTTCGGGTTCGTACATGACGCAGCGGATGCCCTCGAAGTCGACCAGCGGGTTGAGTTCCTTCGCTTCGTCGATGCTGATCTCGTAGAAGTTCATGCCGTAGAGTTTGGCCTTGGCGGCCTGCAGGCGGAGCTGGTGTTCGCGTGCCTCAGTCTGCGCCAGGTACAGCGAGCCGGGCTGGAACACGCCGCAACTCTGTCCGGTCTCGGCTTCCAGTTCCTTGTAGAGGTTCATGGTGTAGTGCTGGATGCGGCTGATGTTGGTGCTGTCGTGCAGGCCGTGGATATTGGCCGCCGCATGCCAGGTGCTGCCGCTGGTCAGCTCGTTGCGTTCCAGCAGGACGACATCGGTCCAGCCCAGCTTGGTCAGATGATAGAGCACCGAACAACCGATGACCCCGCCGCCGATCACGACGGCCTGTGCTTCGTTACGCAATTTCTGGAACTTTCTTCAAAATGATTCGGGGCGACAGAATTTTCACCATCAATCCGCCGTCGCCACAAGACTCGATGATACCTGCGTCGCCACCCAGCAATGGAAGTTGTGGGTCGGCCCGTCCATGACCGGCGAAAACCGGCCGCCGTCGAAAAGCACCCCGTGCCGGCCGCGCTGCATGCCCTCGACGACGAACACATCCTCCTCGAACACCGTCTTCCATAACTGTGCATTGGTGGCGCGGAGGCTGTCCAGCTCCGGCGAGGTTTCGCCCGGCGTGGCGTAATACAGCTCGATGTATTCCACGGTCCGTTCCGTGGACACCGGGGCCAGCACGATGGCGAAGACGTGATCGCGCTGCACGCCGAGCAAAACGTTGGGATAGATGGCAACGTATTCGGCGCCCTTGTCCCATTTGTCGCCAAGCCCGGCGAAATCGTGCAGCGTCTGCCCGTTTTCGTTCTTCAGCTGGCGATACACATATGTTCCCTGCCCCGAATAGCTGCCGGGCTCCTCTATATTGTAATGATCCTCGAGCCGCGAATAGCTGTTCAGCCCCGGGTGCACCCACGGCAGGTGGTAGCTTTCGCAGTAGTTTTCGACGGCCAGTTTCCAGTTCGATGCGACCTCGATCCGGAACGACGAGCCGTCGCCGCCGTGATACAGCGGCTGATCGAATTCCTGCCAGCGCGCCATCAGGTTGCCGTGCACGTCTTCGAACGCCGGCGCGTTGCCGTCGACGTTGACGAAGACCACGTCCCGCCAGACGTACGAGCGGATGCGCACAAGGCCGAGATCGTCCGGATCGATGTCCGCGTGGGTATTGTTGCCGGGGCCGCCGACATACGGCGTCGAGCGCAGTTTGCCGTGCAGGTCGTAACACCAGCTATGATACGGGCAGCGGATGGTGTTGCGTATCTTCTGCGGCGTTTCCAGCAGGATCATGCCGCGATGGCGGCAGGTGTTCTGAAACACCCGGATCTGCCCATCGCCGCCGCGCACCATCAACAGCGGCATGCCGAGGAAATCCACGGGGCGGGCGTCGCCTTCGTCCGGCACATCCTTGCCGAAGCCGATCCCCGACCAGTTGGCGAAAAGCACAGCGCGCTTTTCCCGGTCGAACGCCGCCGGATCGATATAGAGTTCGTTCGGCAATCCGCGCGCGGCACCGATCGGCGCCGTCACCGCGTTGAGAGCATCATGCATGTCCATCAAGCCGCCACCTCCTCTCCCGGGCCTTTATCCGGTGCCAAGGTGGCGCGGAAACGCGCCCCGTCTCAATACGGTAAAATCTAATCCTGAGTTGAGTTCAACTCATCCGTATATTGCCCGGCGTCGGCGATGATCCAGTCCTTGAGACGCCGCGCCGCTTCGGAAAGCTCGTCGTCCGGATAGCCGACGAGGTGAAACCGCTGCGGCGCCGGCACGCTGAAAGGGCCGACCGCCAGCAGTTGTCCGGATTCCAGCAACGGGCGCAGCAAACGCCGCCAGCCCAGCGCCAGACCGGCGCCGTCCTCGGCAGCCTGCAGGGCGACGGCATAGTTGTTGACGCGGATGCCGGTCGCGAGCGGCCCGTCATGGCCCAGTTCGCGGAACCAGTCGTACCACGTGGTCCAGGTCCGGTTGTCGGATTGAAGATGGATCAGACGCTCGCGGGCCAGATCGGCGAGCGCGCAGCCCGCCAGCCGTTCCGCCATCTGCCGGTCCGCGACGGCGACGAGGCGGTCGCGGAACAGTTCCGTCTGCTGCATGCGCGGGTCCGGGTCCAGCCCATAGCGGATATAGAGATCGATCTCCGGGACGTTGAGGAACTGTTCGTCCTGAATACGCTGGTCGACGTCGATATCGGGGTGCGCGCGCCAGAAGCGAATGACGGCGGGCGACAGCCAGAGCGAGGCAACCGCCGACGTGGCGCCGACGGTGACGCGGTTGCCGTCGCTCCTGTGCTGGATGCTTTTCAGGCACTGCGAGACCTTGGCGAAACTGGACGCCAGCGCCTCGAACAGGCTTTCGCCGTCCTCGGTCAGCTCGACGCCGCGGTGTATGCGCCGAAACAGCCGCGCCCCCAGTTCGGTTTCCAGCGCCTTGATCTGGTGGCTGACGGCGCCCGGCGTGACCGACAGTTCCGAGGCCGCGCGCTTGAAGCTGAGATGGCGCGCCGCCGCTTCGAAGGCGGCCAGCGTCGTCAACGGCGGCAGACTGTAATAGCGGCGGGACATGATGCCTCGTGCAATTCCGTCAACGGTTTAGGCTGTTTCAACCTAATATGTCCCGTCCGGGAAAACAATCCGGCTACGTTTCCCTCGCCAGCGCCTCTCTGACCGGGGCGAAGCTGCGGCGGTGATGCGGCGTCGCGCCGAGGCGCTGCAGCGCCGCCATGTGCTCGGCGGTGCCGTAGCCGGCGTTGCGTTCCCAGCCGTAGCCCGGATAACGCTGCGCCAGCTCGGTCATGATGCGGTCGCGGGTCACCTTGGCGATCACCGAGGCGGCGGCGATGGACAGCGATTTGCCGTCGCCGCCGACGATGCATTCGGCGTCGCAGGTCAGCACCGGCAGCCGGTTGCCGTCGATCAGCGCATAGGCGGGCGGCGGCCGGACGGCGCGCACCGCGTCGGCCATCGCCTGCAGGGTGGCGCCGAGAATGTTCAAAAGATCGATCCTGTCGACGTCGCAGATGCCGACACCGACATCGGCACTTTCCATGATGGCCTCATATAATGTGTCGCGGTCGGCGGCGCGCATGCGCTTGGAATCGTCGAGCGCCCGCCACACCGGATCGCCGAGCACGCCTTGATCGAGCACCACGCAGGCGGCGACCACGGGACCTGCGAGCGGCCCGCGCCCGGCTTCGTCGACGCCGCAGACACGCACATGCCCGGCGTCATGGGCGGCCCGCTCATACGTCAGGCCGGGACCGCCCTCAGGCATCGCCCGATTTATTGGACGGGGTTTTTGGCGGGGATTTCTTCGCAGCGGGTTTCTTGACCGGAGCCTTCTTGGCTGCGGTCTTTTTCACAGCGGCCTTCTTCGCTGCGGGCTTTTCCGCTTCGGACGTCGCCGGGGCGGTTTCGGGTGCCGTGGCGGGGGCCGTCTCAGATGCCGTGTGCGGCGGCGGGGCCGCGGCCATTTCCGGCTGCGGCTGCGGTTGCAGTGGCGCGGTCTTGCCCTTGATCTCCGGGTTGTGGCTGGTACGCCGCTTGCGCCGCAGCTTACGCACCGTCAACGCGGCGATGCGCAGCCCGCGCTGCGTATTGGTGCTGGCCTTGCTGGCGGCCAGCGCCAGCGCCTCGGTCTCCGGCCCGTAGACCATCTTCAAAAGGTCCGCCGCCTCGGTCACGCCGTAGCTGGTCAGCAGGTGCAGGCGCCGGGCGGTGAACACCCACAGCGGACTGAGCGCCAGACTCAACACCGTCACCGAGACGATCAGCCGACGTCCCTCGTCGTCCAGCACCCCTGACGTGATACCGACAACGGCGAGCAGGAACGAGAATTCCCCGATCTGCGCCATGCAGATCCCGGCCAGGAACGCCGTCGACCATTCCTGCCCGGTAAAGCGCAGGAAGCCGACGTTGATGATCGTCTTGAACACCGTCACCATCAGGAACAGCATCGCCACGACGCCGGCGTTGTTCCACATGTAGACCGGATCGATCAGCAGGCCGATGGACAGGAAGAACACCATCATCAAAACGCTCTGGATCGGCAGAACGGAATCCAGCATGGCGTGGCGTGCCTGCGACGAGCCGATGATCAGCCCGGCGATGAACGCGCCGTAGGCGGCCGAGAGACCGATCAGACCGGCGATCGCGGCCCAGCCGAAACAGAACGCAAGCCCGGCCAGCGGCGCCAGTTCCTTGTTCTCGGCGATCCTGTCGGCGAACGGCAGGTGTATCTTGCGGCCCCTGGAGGCATAGAAAATCAGCCCGGCCAGGAACGCCACCGAGCCGATCATCACCGGTATCTGCGAGAACCTGAAGCCGTCGCCGCCGAGTGCGCCGACGGTCAGCATCATCGGCACCACGGCGATGTCCTGGGCGATCAGCACGCCGACCGTGATCTGCCCGACGCGGGTGCGCAGCTCGCCGATGTCGTCGAGTATCTTGATCGCCACCGCCGTCGACGACATGGCGACGACGAAGCCCAGCAGCACCGCCAGCTCCCACGAAAACCCGGCGAGCCGGGAAAGCCCCAGCGTCACCGCCGTCGACGCGGTGATCTGGAACAGCGTCGTGGACACGGCGATCTTCCAGATCCGCATGAAGGCCCGGAGCGACAGTTCCATGCCGATGATGAACAGCAGCATGAGGACGCCCATTTCGGCCAGCACCTCGATGCCGTCGCGGACGTTGACCAGCCCGAACCCGGCCGGGCCGAGCGCGACGCCTGCGACGATGTAGCCGACGATGGCGGGCTGGCGCAGCCGTTCCATGACGAACCCGAACACCAGCGCGCCGAGCGCGACAATGGCAATTCCGGTCAGATCGACGTGATGCGCGGCTTCCATGCCTTCAACATAACATACGCCCCGGCGCGCGCACCCCCATTTCAGATCACGTTTCCGACATGGGAAGCCTCACGCGGCGACGGCGCCGAAATCATTCCTCGTAAAACCCGTTCTGTCTGTGCCAATCCATCATGCCGACGCTATAGGCCTCGTCGCAGATTTCGTGCGCCGCGCCCTCGGGCAGCGGCACCCACGACGCCTTGTGCTCGGTGTAGTAATCGACGGTCTTCGGCGGCACCGGCAGCGGCGTGTCGATGGCGGACGCAAACGGGTGCAGATCGCGGGACCAGCGCGGATCGAAGAACCACAGATGCGCGCCGCAGTGTTTGCAGAACCGCCTGCCCCCGCCTTCGACCGAGGCTCTGCCGTCCGGGCACTCGTGCGCATAGACGGCGATGTTCTCCTCGCCCGCGATCTCGAGGGTGTCGGCCAGCGCCACCATCCACGCGGTGAAGCCGCCGCCGCCCGACGTTTTCCGGCAGTCCGGGCAATAGCACCGACAATACGGCAACGGCGCAGGCGTTTCGACGGTGAAGGTGACGGCGCCGCAGGCGCATGATCCGTTGAGACGCATGATCGATCCCCCGTTCAGATTCAAAACCGCAACGACGGCCCATTATAAGGATGGATGTCCGCCGTTCACAGATCGCGGGCGGAAAAATACGGCAGGTCGTCTTCCTTCGAACAGCCGAGGGTAACGATCCGCTCGGTGATCTTGATCGCGCGCTGGTACTTGGTTTCGCTGTCGCCGCGGTCCAGTTCGTTCAGCACCGGCCCGACAAGCGCCGCACCGTAATTCGCCTGCAGGGTCCGCACCTCACGCCGCGTGTCGAGGCCGTCGGCGATCCAGCTCAGATCGAATTCCATCTGCCGCGCCACTTCGCGGCCATTCATGATCAGTTCGCGGCGCACCTCGGCCTCGGTCCTGAGCGTCTCCTCCCAGTACTCGCTCTCGCTCTCGGCGGCGTCCGGCGATGAGCGGACGAACGCCTCGCAGAACAGCATATAGGCGATTTCCTTTTCGTTGGCGGTGCGCCACGCACTGTCGCCCAGCGTGTTCCACACCGAGACGTTCAGGCTCGCGTAAATCTCCGGCACGCGCTTGAAGAAAATGCGATGCAGTTTGTTGTCGTTGAACGTCAGATCCAGGCGGCGTTCCTTGTAGATATCGATCGCCGCATACTTGCCGCAGACGGGACAGGCATCGCCCTCGACATCGCCCTTGCGATAGATATGCGAGCACGGCCGCCCCCTGGCGATATCGTTCTTGCACAGCAGATAGGTCTCGGGATGTTCCTCGTCGTCCTGCTGCTGGCCGATCCAGTTGAAGCGGTTCTGGAACTGCATGAACGAGCGCGGCGGGCTCCACAGCATCCACTTCAGTTTTTCCACCGGGCCGAACGTCGTCCAGTTGGAACTGACGTCGATGACGACACACGCGTCCTTGCCGGGCGAGGAGCGAAGACCGCGCCCCACGGACTGGCCCCACAGCACCTTGGACAGCGTCGGGCGCATGTGCACGATGATGTTGCATTCGGGATTGTCCCATCCCTCGGTCAGCACGCCGACCGAGACCAGCGCCTCGATATCGCCCTTGTCATGCGCGGCGAGGATGCGCCGGCGTTCGCGCAGCGGCGTGCCGGCGGTGATGATCGCGGCACTGATGCCGATTTCCAAAAGCCGTTCCTCGGTTATTTCCGCAACCCGGATATCGGGACAGAACCACGCCGAGATCGGCAGCGTGCGCATCGCCGCGCGTTCCTCCATGTAGGCGTGGGTCGCGTAATCGAGCATCGACGACTTGATGATCTCGTCGGTCAGCCGGGACACCGGGAACTCCCCGGAACTCACGTCGATCTCGTCGAGATCGAGATCGTGCACGAAATGCGGCCGATAGCGCGGCCTGACCAGTATCCCCTCGTCGATCAGGTCGAGGATATCGGCACAGTCGATGATGGCGTCGAAGGCAAGGCTCAGCTGATCGCGCTGATCGCCGGTGCGCCGTTCGGGCGACGCCGTCAGTCCCATGAAATGCGCCCCCGGCTTCCCCTTGTCGCGGAACATCTCGATGATCCGGCGATAGCCGCGGCCGTTCGGCGACACCCTATGTGCCTCATCGACGATGATCAGATCCGCTTTCGGAATCGCATCTTCCAGAACGGTGCGCGCGCGCATGCTGGTCGACAGCAGAATGTCGTAGTCCGTGAAGGCCTCGCCCTTGTCCGAGACCGCCAGCGTCCTGACCCGCCGTCCCTTGAGCAGTGCCGACTGAAGCTGATCCAGCAAAACCAGCCGGTGACACAGCACCAGGACTTTCTTGCCGTCGTAGAAGCGGTCGATGATTTCGCGCGCGAGCACCGTTTTCCCGGCCCCCGTCGGCGCTTTCAGAATAAACCGCTTATAGCTCGCCAGAATGGACGGAAAGTCGTCGATGATCGTCTGCTGCAAGCGCCGTAGATCCATATCGTAATAATTCTCTCTGCCGAAACGCAGCCGCGCCGCCGGACTAAAAGGTTTTCAACACATAAAGGTGCCTTTTATTTGCGCCTGATTACAGTCAAAACGGGGAAATGTGTACCCGTGCTTTCCGATCCCGAGCCGGATGCACGCCGGAAGTTTTCACGTGCGGAGCGGGGATCACGGGTTTAAAACGCCAACACAATGACCGATACGTCCACTGCAACCTCCTCCCCCGCGCCGCGCCGGCTTCTGGGACTGCTCGCCGCCATCATGCTCAACATGGTGTTCGGCTCGCTCTATGCATGGAGTGTCTTCATCGCCGGGCTGGAGCACGACTTAGGCGTCATGCGGACCGACGTCAGCATCGTTTTCTCGCTGGCCATCGTCTGCTTCACGCTGGGCAATTTCCTGATCCCGTTCGCGTTCGGGCGGATGCCGACACCGGCCCTCCCGCTGTTCGGTCTGATCTCGGGCGCCGGGGGTCTTGCCCTAGCCGCGATGGGCGACGGCTATCTTGCCATCGTCATCGGCTACGGGCTGCTGTTCGGTCTCGGCTGCGGGCTGAATTACAACGTCGTCCTGCAATCGGGGCTGATGGCGCTGCCCGGCAAGCCGGGGCTGGCCAACGGGCTGATCATTTCCTCGTTCGCCGCCGGCGGGGTCTGCGCGGCGTATCTGCTGGAAATGAGCGTCGCCGCCCACGGCGTCAAACCGACGTTCTGGGCGCTGGCACTGACCATCGCCGCGACCGGGGTTTGCGCGCTTGTCCTGATCGCCGCCAGCGGCATCCGCTTGCCGCGCCAGAACATGCGCCGTCCCGACGGGCACGACAGCCGCACCATGCGGATCTGCTGGATCGGGTTCTTTCTGGGCGCTGTTTCGGGGGTCATGTCGATCGGCCACGCGGCACCGATCATTATGCACTTCGGCGGCGCCGCCGAGGCCGCCGTGCTCGGCGTGACCCTGCTCAGCATCGGCAACGCCGCCGGACGGCTGGCGTCGGGCTGGCTCAGCGATTACGTCGCCGTGCGCTCGGTCGCCGGCATCTCGCACCTGACCGGGACCCTCGGCTTCATCGCCGTGCTCGCCAACCCCACCGGCGAAGGCGCGGTGATCGCCATGGCCCTGGCCGGGGTCGCCTACGGCATGACGGCGGGGATCTATCCGTCGGCGGTCTCGATCCTTCTTGGGCACAAAAGCTACGGCCGCAACTTCGCCGTGCTGCTGACGGCATGGGGCGTGGCGGGGCTTTTCGGCCCCGTCGCCGGCGGGTACTTCTTCGACGTCACCGGCGATTACCGGGTGTCGCTGGAAATCGCCTGCGCCGCCGCGGTGCTGGCGCTGTTCAACGCCATGCAGTTGCCGAAAGTAAGGCGCTCCCAGAGCTGAGAATTTTCCGGCTTATTCCGGCTTTTGCGGTGCGCCGTCGACGGGGGCCGGTTCCGGACCGCCGCCCGTCACCACGGGCGCAGGACCATTGATGCGGGCCGGCTGCACCGGGCGCGGCGTCGCCACGTAGACGGTTTCCTCATGGGTCTTGCCGTCGATGGTGATTTTCGCCTCGACGAAATTCTGGATCTGCACCGTCCAGCGGCAGCGCAGCCCGTCGAAGCATGGAACCGGGCCGTCGCGTTCGATCACCTGCACCCATGTGCGGGCGCCGAGAATGACGTCGGCGTGCTGCACCGGGCGGTAGACCAGTTGCCCGGTATAGCAGTCCGCGCCGCCGTTGAAGATGGCGCGGCTTTCCTGTTCGATCTGCGCCTCGGCACCGAGTCCCATGTCGACGGCGCGGGTGCGGATGTCGCGGATGCGGATCGCGTGCCAGCGCTTGGCGCAGACGGTGGTGTGACGCTCGTCGGCCTCGCCCCAGGCAATCGGCACCTCGTCGAGGCTGGTCGCCTGCGCGAACGCCTCCGCCGCCCAGAAAAGCGCGGCGCATATCAGCAATGACGAAGCGAATCGGTGCATAAAAAGAGTATAGTCGAATTCCAAATGAGCATGGCAGACGGAACTTTATTCACAACCCATCCTCATACTTCGAGACGGGCGCGTTGCGCCCTCCTCAGCATGAGGATTCTTTCCGCCCTCATCCTGAGGAGGCCCCAAGGTTTTCTTGGGGCCGTCTCGAAGGATCAACTCCTCACGTACTGCCGAGGATCACCAGCACGATGCCGGAAACCAGCAGCAGCGACGCCGCGAAACGGCGGCCGAGCAGGGTCTCCTTGAGGATCAACGCGCCCAGCACCACCGACACCGGGATCGACAACTGGCGCACCGTGGTCACCGCGGCGACGTCGCCGCCCTGGCTGTAGGCGGCGAGGATCAGCATGTACGACGCATAGGCCAGCGCGCCCGCCGCCAGATGCCGCACCGGGCGGGCCCGCATCAGACCGGCGGCGCGGGGCAGCAGGCGCCTGTGGCCGAGCAGGTAGAACGCCGGCAGGTAGCCGAACACCATGCTGGTCTCGACCCAGAAGAACATCACCTCGGGGGCGACGATCTTGACCGCCTGGGAATCGACGACCGAATAGATCGCCGTCGACATCATGCAGATCAGCGCCATCATCAGCGTGCCGGGATCGTCGAGCAGGCGTCGGCCCGGCTGTTTCTGCAGCCAGAAGCCGCCGATCACGCTGAGCGCGATGCCCATCAGCACGAGCACACCGTAGCTGTTGCCCTGAAACGCGAACCCGAGGATGACGACGCCGACCGGCGAGGCGCGGACGATCGGATAATACGCCGACAGGTCGCCTTTCTCGTAGATGCGGATCAGCGTCAGGCCGTACAGGTACTGGCCGAAGATCGACATCGCCAGCAACGGCAGCACCGCCTTGATGCTGAGATAATCGGCGCCGCGCACCAGACAGACGATGCCGCCGATCGACGACAGCATCACCGTGAACAGCCACCACGACGCGGCGCGGTCCTGGTCGCCCTTGATCAGCAGATTCCAGAACGGATGGATGCACGCGCTGGCGATCACCATGGCGGCGATGAGGAGGGTCAACGGCGGGCTCCTGAAGGATCGGCGGGACGCGAAGCATGCGGCAGGTTTGGCTTTTGTACAATGGCGATTACCCCCTCACCTGTCCTCTCCCCCGTTCCGGGGGAGAGGGACCCTGACGATACGCACAGCTCTGCAATCCCTCTCCCCCTACAAGGGGGAGAGGTTAGGTGAGGGGGTGCATGTGAAAGTCAGTCGAACAGCGACGGCTGTTGCGCGGTGCCGAGCGGGCGGGTGAACAGATCGCTGCGCTGGCGGAAGCCGCTGGCCGCGTTGTGGGTGAAGCCGTAACGCTTGCGCGCGGCCTTGAAGCGCGCCGACACCATGTCGGCATAGACACCGCTGCCGCGCATGCGCGTCGACCACGTCGCGTCATAGACCTTGCCGCCGCGCGTTTCGCGGACCAGCGCCATGACCTTCTTGGCGCGGTCCGGCACGTGCGCCGTCAGCCATTCCTCGAACAGGCCGTGAATTTCCAAAGGCAAACGCAGCAAAATATATTCCGCGGCGACGGCCCCGGCATCGGCGGCGGCGGAAAGAATGTCCTCGATCTCGTGGTCGTTGAGGCCGGGGATCAGCGGCGCCGTCATCACCGCCACCGGCACCCCGGCGGCGCTGAGCTGGCGGATCGCGTCCAGGCGCTTTTCCGGGCGCGGGCAGCGCGGCTCCATGGTCCTGGCCAGCTTCGCGTCCAGCGTCGTCACCGACACCGCGACGGCGCAAAGCCCGTCCGCCGCCATCGGCGCCAACAGATCGAGATCGCGCAACACCAGATCGGACTTGGTGGTGATGCCGAACGGATGCTTGTAGCGCGCCATCACCTCGACGATGCCGCGAGTGATGCGCCGCGTGCGTTCGATCGGCTGATACGGATCAGTGTTGGCGCCAAGCTGGATCGTCTTCGCCACGTAGCCGGGTTTGCGGAGCGCGTCCTCGAGCAGACGCGCCGCGTCCGGCTTGGCGAACAGCCGGGTTTCGAAATCCAGTCCCGCCGACAGCCCGTGGTAGGCGTGCGTCGGCCGCGCATAGCAATACACGCAGCCGTGCTCGCAGCCCCGGTACGGGTTGATCGAACGTTCGAACGGAATGTCCGGCGACGCGTTGGTGGCGATGATGGTTTTCGGATGTTCGTCGGTGACGGTGGTTTTAAGCTTTTCGCCGGCCAGTTCCTCGGGCGTCGCCCAGCCGTCGTCGATCCGCACCCCGGCCAGCGGCTCGAAGCGGCCGGCCCGGTTGGACACCGCGCCCCTGCCCTTTTTCGCCTGATCCGGAAGCATGTCAACCATGGCGCAGGGTAGATGCACGGATGGAACAAATCAAGAACATTTATATACCCCCTCGCACGCCGCGAGGGCAGGCAGGGGTCAGCCGCCGAGCACGCCAGCCGCGATCCAGCCGGTGTAGCCGATGTAGCACGCGAGCAGCGCCGCCCCCTCGAAGCGGTTGACGATGCCCGGTCCTCGGAAGCCGTAGGCGACGATGAACAGACCAAGCGTCAACGCGCCGACGACCAGCATGTCGCGGCTCAGCACCTCGGGCGCGACCGACATCGGCGAGATCGCGCCGGCGATCCCGACCACGACCAGCGTGTTGAACAGATTCGAGCCGATGACGTTGCCGAGCGCGATGTCGGGCTCGTTCTTGCGTGCCGCCGTCAGCGAGGACGCCAGTTTCGGCAGCGAGGTGCCGACGGCGACGATGGTCAGCCCGATGATGAGGTCGCTGATCCCGAGCGCCTTGGCGACCTCGATCGCACCCCACACCAGCAGCTGCGAGGATGCCACCAGCACGACGAGACCGATGGCGATCCACATCATGGCACGGCCGGGCGTCATCGTCTTTGCCGACAGTTCCTCTTCCATTTCCTCCGCGAAGGCATCACTGTCGCCGCGCAGGCCCTGATAGATGCTCCACCCCATGATCGCCGCGAACACCCCCAGCAGGACCACGGCATCCATGCGCGTCAGTTCGCCGTCGATGAGCTGGTAGGCGGCAAGGGCCGTCACGGCGATCAGAATCGGGATTTCCTTTTTGATCACCTGGGACTGCACGGCGATCGGACAGACCAGCGCGGTGACGCCGAGGATCAACGCGATGTTGGCGATATTCGAGCCGTAGGCGTTGCCCAGCGCCAGCCCCGGATTGCCCTGCGATGCGGCAATCGCGGAGACCACCATCTCCGGTGCCGAGGTGCCGAAGCCGACGATCACCATGCCGATCAGCAGCGGCGGCACGGAAAGGAAACCGGCGGTGGCGGCGGCGCCGTCGACGAACTTGTCGGCGCTCCAGACCAGCAGGCCGAGACCGGCAACGATAGCGAGAAAAGCGAGCAGCACGGATTCAAGTCCTCGGAAATCCCACGGAATGGCGGGCCGACGAGACTATAGAAGCGGAGGAGATATGCTGACAATGCGATTCATACGGCGCGAACCGGAAGAGGGGCCGCCGATGAAAATACAGGTTTGCAGCGCGCCCCGCCGGGGTAAGAATACCCAACCATGCCGAGGAGATGCCGCCATGTTCCGAACCCTGTCCGCCGCCGTTCTCTTGCTGTCGGTCCTCGCCCCGCCGCTGCACGCCGAAGACTGTGCCGCCGACAACCTGAGCCGGGTCCGGGGCGCAGACGAGTGCCTGGTCATCAAGACCTTCGGCGAGCGCGCGCAGGAAACCACGCTGCTCGTCTTCATCCACGGCGACGGGTCGGGCGGCGGCGCGTCGGATTACCTGTACAAGTTCGCGCCGCGCTATGCTGCCAAGGGCACCGTCGTCGTCGGCCTGATCCGGCCCGGTTATTTCGACAGCAATGACAACAAATCGACCGGCACCAGTTACCGCAGTGCCGGCGACGGCTATCGCCCCTGGGTCATCGAGTCCGTGGCCGGCGCGGTCACGGCGCTGAAGGAATTTCACGGCGCGGCGAAGGTCGTCCTCGTCGGACATTCCGGCGGCGCGGCGATTTCCGGCGTCATCCTCGGCCGCTTTCCGGGGCTGGCCGACGCCGCGCTGCTCGCCGCCTGCCCGTTCAACGTTCCGGAATGGCGCATCATGCGGCGCGGCAAAAACAACTGGACGTCCAGCCAGTCGCCGCACGAATTCATCGACGCCATCCCCGCCGCCAGCCGCGTCATCGCCGTCACCGGATCGCGCGACAACAACACGTTTCCGAAAATCGCCGTGCAGTATGTCGAAAGCCTGCAAAAGCGCGGCATCGATGCACGCTATGTCGAGGTCGAGGGCGCCAGCCACAACTCGGTGACGCAGAGCGATGCGTTTCACGCGGCGATCGCCGAGCTTTTGAAATAACCATTTCTAGAACGTAACAACCCCCTCACCTAGCCTCTCCCCCTGCAAGGGGGAGAGGGATAAGAGAGACGCGGCATTGCTAAGAGAGTCCCTCTCCCCCGCGAGCGGGGGAGAGGACAGGTGAGGAGGAGCTTAGCCGAGCCGGCGCTTGCACATGTCCATGAAGTGGGCGTGCACCTTTTCCGCCGCCGCCTCGTTGTAATCGTCGCGCGATTTGAAGCAGAAGCCGTGGCTGGTGCCGGGATGAATTTCCAGCACGTATTCGGTGCCGTGCGCGTCCAGTTCCGCCTTCAGCGTCGGAATCACATAGGACGGCACGGTGGAATCCGTCTCGGCGAACCCGTAATACATCTCGCCACGGATATTCTTGATGCCGAAGTGGGACGAATCGTCCTGCGCGGTGACGATGGCGACCCCGTACAGCGAGGCGTTGGCGGCGAACGTTTCCGGGTATGCCGCCGCCACGGCGGTGACGAAGCGCCCGCTCATGCAATAGCCGATGCTGGCCTTGGCGCCCTTCTTGACGATCGCCTCGCCGTCCATGTAGTCGAGCATGGCTTTGGTGTCGCGGACGATGTCGTCGTTCGTGAGATTCTTCATGATTTCCTTCCACACGATAGCCGTCTTCGGGCTGCGGAAAGGAAAGCGGATGGTGCCGAAGCGATAGAACAGATCGGGCAGGATGACGAAGTACCCGCCCTCGGCCAGACGCCGCGACATGACGTACAGTTCTTCGCGGATCGCCGGCGCGTCCATGTAGAAGACGATGGCCGGGAACGGCCCCTCCCCATCCGGCCAGCAGGTAAACGTCGGCATGATGCCGTCTTCGGTTTCGATGTCGATGATCTGTTCAGGCATAAAATCCCCCCTTTGCTTCCGCGAAGGTAAGGTGCCGGAGGCTGCTTTTAAAGCCCCCTAAGGCGCAGATTGTTCGATGGATTCCAAAGGCGCGGCGCCGGCCTCGCAGAGCACGCTGTTGATCGCCACCGCCAGCTGATCGACGATGATCGGCTTCGAGACGAAACCGTTCATCCCCGCATCGAAGTATGACTGCCGGTTTTCGGCCATGGCGTCGGCGGTCAGCGCGATAATCGGCACTCGGCCTTTCTCTCCGCCCAAGGCGCGGATGCGGCGGGTCGCGTCCGGCCCCGAAAGCTCGGGCATCCGCACGTCCATCAGCACGAGATCGAAGTCCACGGTTTGCACGGCTTCGACCCCTTCGATCCCGTTATCGGCGACGATGTAGTCGCAACCCATCTTGTCGAGGATATTGCCGATGATGATCTGGTTGATCTCGTTGTCCTCGACCACCAGGACATGCAGCGGCCGGACGGTCTTGTAGCGGCCGGTCGCGGGCAGCGGATCCGTCTCGGGCAAAGCGCCCGCATCCGCGGCGCCATACGGCAGCGTGAACCAGAACGTGCTGCCCTTGCCCGGCACGCTTTCGACACCGATCTCGCCGCCCATCAGCTCGACGAGACGGCGGCAAATCGAAAGCCCGAGGCCGGTGCCGTGATAGCGGCGGCTGATCGACGAATCCGCCTGCACAAAATCGTCGAATAGTTGCGCCTGCAAATCGGCGTCGATGCCGATGCTCGTATCCGTAACCTCGAACTTCATGGTCGACGGCGCCGCGCCCCGACCGCAGCGCAATGTCACCTGGCCTTGGTCGGTAAACTTCATGGCGTTGCCGACGAGGTTGACGAGGATCTGGCGGAGACGCGTCGGATCGGCAGATACCGCTTCGGGGAAGCCGTCGTCGATCCGCGCCATCTGACCACGCAGCACCCGCATCATCCCTGTCGGGTGTTTATAGAAGACGGGCCGTTGTGCCCGTCTTTTTTTTGCGCGAAAATTTGCGCTCCCGGAAACGTTCACGGATGCGCGCGTGCTCAGCATCATCATCCCGACCCTCAACTGCCGCGACGAGCTGTTGCATACCCTCGATGCGCTGGCCATGCGCCCCGAGGCGTGGGAGATCATCGTCAGCGACGGCGGCTCCGTCGACGGCACCCGCGAGGCCGCCGAACTGGCCGGGATGCGGGTGCTGTCCGGCCCCAAGGGGCGCGGCCGGCAACTGGCGGCGGGCGCCGAGGCGGCGCGCGGACCGTGGTTTTTGTTCTGGCACGCCGACACGCATCCGCAGCCGGGCTGGGTGGCCATCGTCGAGAATTTCATCCGTGACCCGAAGCATGAATTTCATGCCGCCTATTTCGCGCTGGTGCTGAACGACCCCCGGCCCGAGGCACGGCGCATCGAGAACCTCGCCAACTGGCGGGCGCGCACGCTGGGTCTGCCCTATGGCGATCAGGGTCTGCTGATCTCGGAGGACTATTACAATCACCTCGGCGGCTTCAAGCCGATCCCGATCATGGAGGATGTGGACCTGGTGCGGCGCATCGGCCAGCAGCGCCTGCACCCGTTGCCGGCGGCCGCGGTGACCTCGGCGAAACGCTACCGCCGCGACGGCTGGTGGCTGCGCCCGGCGAAGAACCTGCTGTGCCTCGTGCTGTTCTTCTTCGGCGTGCCGCCGGCGATGATCTGGAAGATCTACCGGTGAAGGATCGCTGATGCACGGACCGAAACTCGTAATCTTCGCCAAGGCGCCACGGCTGGGCCGCGTCAAGACGCGGCTCGGGCGCGACATCGGCTCTGTGCGCGCCTGGCATTTCTACCGCACCATGCTGTTTCGCCTGGCGCGCCGGCTCGGTCCCGATCCGCGCTGGGAGACCCTGATTGCCTGCGCCCCCGACACCGCGATCGCTGACGCCGGCATCTGGCCCGAGGGGATTTCCCGGATCGCGCAGGGAGGCGGCGATCTCGGTCAGAGGATGCAGCGCTGCTTCGATACCCTGGGGCCGGGACCGGTCGTCATCATCGGTGCCGACATCCCCGACATCGCGCCCGGCGACATCGCCGATGCGTTTCGCGCCCTCGGCCGGCGGGACTGCGTTTTCGGTCCGGCCGACGACGGCGGGTACTGGCTGGTCGGGCTCAGAAGACGGCCGCGCATTCGGAAACTTTTCGACGGCGTCAGGTGGTCCGGACCGCATGCTTTGGCGGACACGGTGCGCAATCTCGGAAATGCACCTTATTCGGCCTTAAAAACGCTTAACGACGTCGATAATGGTAAAGACTTCGCCCGGTTTTCGGAATCCAGACAGGTTTAATCAGGAAAATGCAAAGGCATCCATGGCCAGCATCCCATAGGTGTAGCTGTGGTGCAGATGCCGTCCCATGACCCCCGGCGAGCCCGCGCCCATGGCCACGAACAGCGGCAACAGGTGCTCGTCGGTGGGGTGGTTGCGGACCGCTTCCGGGGCCCGCGCACGGTAGTCGAGCAGGTCCTCGGTGCGGCCCTCGCAGATCGCCCAGCCGGCCCATTCCTCGAACGCCCGGGCCCAGGATTCCGGTTCTGAATCAAGGGCATGGCCCCTGAATTCCCGGAGGTTGTGGGTCAGGTTTCCGGACCCCATGATCAGCACGTTGTCGTCCCTGAGCGGGCGCAGCGCCTCGCCGACACGGAAGTGCCAGGCGGGATCGCGGGCGGGCTGGATCGACAGCTGCGTAACCGGAATATCGGCGTCGGGCCAGCCCAGCATCAGCGGCACCCAGGCCCCGTGATCGAGCCCGCGCGGCTCCGACGCTGCCGGCGTCAAACCCGCTTCCATCAACAGTTTTCGGGTGCTTTCCGCGAGCTCCGGCGCGCCCGGCGCGGGGTACGAGAGGCGGTACATGGCGTCCGGAAAACCGAAAAAATCGTAGATCGTTTCCGGCTTCTCGGCGTTGCTCAACACCGGCACATCGCTCTCCCAGTGCGCCGAAACGGCAAGGATCGCGTCCGGTTTCCCGACGGCTTCCGAGAGTTTTGAGAGGAACGTCCTGACCGGACTTTCGTCAAGGATCACCGTCGGTGCGCCGTGCGATACGAAAAGGGCGGGCATGCTCATATCATGGGTCCTTCGACACCAGAAAGGCGGCAGACGCAAGCGCCTGCCGCCTATATTAGGTTCAGCCCCGGTGCGTGGCCAGACCGCCTGCGGCGGCGGACAGCAAGGGCAGCGGCAGCTCGTTACGGCTGAGCGCGAACGCCCCGCCGCCGAGCAACCCCTGCACCATCGCAAGCACGATCAGGAATGCCGGATATTCCCAGCCGCCACCCTGGGCGGAGAACACCCAACCGTTCGGCAGATGCACCATCAGTGCGCCGATCAGGATCGGCACCAGGGCGAAGGAAACCAGCCGGGTCTGATAACCGAGCACCAGTGCGATGCCGCCCAGCGCCTCGGCGGCGAACACGGCGTAGGCCAGAAAGCCCGGATAGCCGATGCTTTCGAAGAACTGCGCGGTCCCGGCAAGGGTGAATGTGAAATACTTCAGGAGCACGCTGTGGGCGATGAACATCACGCCCAGCGAAACCCGGAGAAGAAACGCGCCGTACGGCGCCGTCAGCGCGTTGATATTTGAGTTCGTCATGGTTCGGTCCTCGTCTCTGAATGTGTGACACCGGACACCCTGTCCGGCGCGTTGAGACGGACCTTATGCTTTTCCATATTGCAAACATATTCACAATTATTGCATTATTAATTTGCATTTTTGCAAACATAAACCGAGAGCATTCTTGAGCCGGACCGACACCTACGCCACCAGGTTTGCCTGGGACGACCTGCGGATTTTTCTGCAGATCGCCCGCACCGGCTCGCTGTCCGGTGCCGCGTCCGCGCTCGGCGTCAACCACTCGACCGTATTCCGGCGCATCAACGCGTTCGAAACGCAACTGGGCGTGCGCCTGTTCGATCGGCTGCCATCAGGCTACGCACTGACCATCGCCGGCGAGGAGATGCAGGCTTCGGCGATGCGTGTCGAACGCGAGATCGAACGCCTAGATCTGCGCCTTACCGGACAGGATCTGAAGCTTGAAGGTACCCTTGTCGTCACCACCACCGACACCATCATCGAGAACCTGCTGTCGCCACACCTTGCGGCATTCCGCCGCGCCTATCCGGGGATCGTGCTGGAACTGATCATCGACAACCAGAACGTCAATCTGTCGAAGCGCCAGGCCGACGTCGCCGTCCGTCCGACACGCAATCCGCCGGAAACCCTGGTCGGGCGCCGGATCGCCGACATCGCCGTCGCCCCCTACGCGACGAAGGCATACATGAAGGGACGTGCTGCGGACCCCGCCACCCTCGACTGGCTCAGTGTCGATGAAAGCATGGCACATCTGGCGGCGGCGAAGTGGTTCCGCGACACCCTGCCCGACGCCAACGTCGTACTGCGCGCCAACAGCCTGTTCGGATTGCTGCACACCTGCGCGGCCGGTATGGGCGTGGCGCTGCTGCCGTGCTTCATGGCCGACAATCACAAACGCCTGCAGCGTATCGGGGAACCCATTCATGATGCCGGCACCATTCTATGGCTGCTGACCCACGAGGACCTGCGCCACACCGGGCGCGTCCGGGCCTTCATGGATTTCATCGCGATGTCGCTGAGGAAGGATATCGGCCTGCTGGAAAGCCGGGCAGGCTGATATCCCCGGCAAAAAGCCAACCTAGATCAATCCCAACACGCCCAGCCGCGCCCTGAATCCCTCGATCCCGTCGAAGTGATGCGTCACCAGACCGGCCTCGGCGGCGGCGGCGATATAGCGCGGGCTGTCGTCGACGAACAGCGTCTCTGCAGCGTCCCAGCCCAGATGATCGAGCAGACCGGTAAAACCGGAAGCGCGTTCCTTGTTGAAGCCGTGCACGCCGGACACGAACAGCCGATCGCCGAACAATGGCGGCAGTTCCGGTGCCAGTTCGTCGATGTGGCGGTAGAGGAATTCACCGTTGTTCGTGAGCAGTGCGATATCGACAGTTTCGGACAACTGCCGCGCCAGATCGATCATCATGGGTTCCGGTGCCATCGCCCATTTGCGGGCCGCGACCCACTGGCCGAGCCGGACCTCGACGCCGAGCCGTTCGGACAGGCCGGAGACATAGTCATCGATGCCGATGTCGCCGTTGTCGTGCATATCGTCGAATCCGGCATCGAAGATTTTCTCGCGGATTTCGGAGGCCGGAACATCGAGTGCGGCTTCCAGAAGGTTGAGCCGGTTCGCGAAGTCGTAGGCATAGAGCACCCCGTCCATGTCGAACAGGACGGACCGGATATCGCTCACGGTTCAGCTCTTGTGTTCGTTGAGGCGCGGCATCAGTTCGACGAAGTTGCACGGCATGTGCCGGTAGTCGAGCTGGTGCACGAGGATATCGTCCCAGGCGTCCTTGCAGGCGCCGGTCGAGCCCGGCAGCACGAAAATGTAGGTGCCGTCGGCAACCGCCGCAGTGGCCCGGGACTGCACGGTTGAAGTGGCGATCTTCTGATAGCTGATCCAGCGGAACAGCTCGCCGAAACCGGGGATTTCCTTGTCGGTGACCTGCTTCAGCGCTTCCGGCGTAACATCACGCCCGGTGACACCGGTGCCGCCGGTCGAAATGATGACGTCGATGTTCGGATCGGCGATCCATTCGCGGAACTTGTCGGCGATGACGTCGGCATCGTCCTTGCAGATCGCCCGGTCTGCGAGAAAATGCCCGGCTTCGCTCAGTCGTTCGGCCAGTGTGTCGCCGGAACGGTCGTCGGCCAGCGTCCGGGTATCGGATACGGTAAGGACGGCGATGTTGACGGGTTTGAAGTCGCGATCAGTTGCGAGGGGCATTGGCGGCAATCTCCGAATCTCCGGGTCCCATGGCCTCATAGATCGGCCATTCGCCACGCGCGACAGCATCGAGCGACGGCGTGTCCTGGTCCAGACGATGGCGGTAAATCCAGAAGTTGGTCAACACCCTTTCAACGAAGGTCCGCGTCTCGAACGACGGTATGCTCTCGATAAAGAAAATCGGATCGTCGAGGTACTTGGTGCGGCGTTCCCACTTGCGCAGGTTGCCCGGTCCGCCGTTCCACGCCACCGCCAGCTTGAACAGGTCCTTGGCGACATCGCTTTCATCGAGCAGCATCGCGATGTAGCGCTGACCCAGTTCCAGATTGGTTTCCGGCGTATACAGCTTCGAGCGCTCGCGAAGCCGCATCCCGGTTGAGCGGGCGACGAAGCGGGCGGTGCCCGGCATAAGCTGCATCAGACCGCGCGCCCCGGCCCAGCTTTTGGCGTTCGGGTTGAAGCGGCTTTCCTGGCGGATCAGGGCATAGACCAGCGCCCGGTCGACACTGAACCCGTCGACGGGAATGTAATCGGGGATCGGATAGGCCGCGCCGTCGTAGCCGCCGCCGTCGGGATACAGCAGGGTATCGAGGCGAACCGCCACCGATGCCATGTTGCCGCGCGCGGCCAGTGCATGGATACCTTCCAGCAGCGGCCTGTCGGCGCCGCGTATCAGATCCCGAAGCTCGCTTTCGGCGCGCTGCTCGTCGCCGATCTGCATCAGCGCGATGGCGCGGCGTCCGCGCGGATTGTCGGAGAGTTGCTGCAGCACACCGGCCTTGAAGACCGGTGGGGCCCAGCTGAACGGCAGATCGCGGCCGAGCAGGCGCGTCGCCAAAAGTCCGTAGAACGTGCGCGGATGCTTGGCCGCGGTTTCCAGAAGACCGACCACATGGGACGGCTGATGTGCCGCTATGTGCGCACGTGCCGCCCAGAAAGCGGACGCCGATTCCATCCAGTCGGAGATTTGCGGATGCCGGGCAGCCGCTTCAAAATGCCGGGCTGCGTCGTCGTATTTTTCCGCCCGCCACAGCAACAGACCGGCGGTCCAGTGCCCCTCGGGCAGATATTTGCCGGAACGTTCGAGCGCCGGCAACGCCCACTGCAGACCCCAATCGTCACGGCCGTCGATGAAATAGCCCTTGGCCAGGCCGACCCGGGCTTCGTCATACTCCGCCGCCGACAGCAGCCGCTTGGTCTGCGGATCTTGGATAAGTCGCTTGGCGGTCAGGGTCTGACCGCGCCTGAGCGCACGCTTGATCTGATGGCGGATCGAGCGGGCGCGCTGCTTTTCGGAAACGGAGCGTGCCTTGGCGGGAATATGGATGCGCTGGTATGCCGGCCGGACCTGTAAAACACCGGCATCGGCCAGCACCTGAGGCGGCACCGGCATCTTCCAGTTGGACGGGCGGCGTTTCAGCGCCAGCTTGTAGATCACACCCGCCGTCGGCAGATCGGCATAGGCGTCCATCCAGTCCTTGAGCTCCTTGTACTTGGAGCGGTACTTGGTCGGGTGCATGTAGCGCTGGGACAGCACATGCCCCATAAGGACAGGATCAGACAGACGCTTGATCAACTGATCGGCTGTCTTCCAGTCACCGGATTCCTGCACTTCGAAAATACGCTGATAGAGGCGGATATCCTCGTCACCAAGGATTCGCGGCAACGCCGCGCTCTGAACGGTCTGCTCTGCGGGCAGCCGCGGTTGCGCAAAAGCGCCAGGCTGGATAGCCGAAACGGCAATCAGAATCCCTGCTGCCACCGCCGCGATGTATTGCGCCAGCCGTAAACCGTTCCTCGTCATCGCCAATGGACGAAACCCCTCAATCCCTTATGGATATATTTCTACCCGATCGCGGGAATCGCCGCAAGCGGGCGGCGGCGCTTGGGATCAAGCCCCCAAAGTCCGCTTGGAAACCCCGTGACGGCGGCTAAACTGCATCCATGACGATTACCCAGAACCAAGACCCAAAATCCGGCGCATCGGCACGGCTTGCCGCGTTCGCGTCGAGCCTGACATTCGACGATATCCCGGCCCCGGTGCGGGACGGCCTGAAGCTTAATATCCTCGACGGCATCGCCTGCTGTCTGGTCGGATCGAAGCTCGCCTGGACCGTCAAGGTCGCCGACATGGTCGCGTCCGAGGGCGGGGTGCCGGCGGCCACCGTCATCGGCATGGGGCGCACGGCGCCGCTGACGGGGGCGGTGCTGATCAACGCCACGGCAGGGCATGCCTTCGAGCTTGATGACATTCACCGTGACGCCATATTGCACCCGAATTCCATAGCCGTGCCGGTCGCGCTCAACGTCGCCGAATACCTGGGCGGCGCCAGCGGGCGTGACGTCATCACCGCCATCGTCGCCGGTTACGAGACCGCCAACCGCATCGGCGCGGCGGCTGGAACGGATTTGCTGCTGCGCGGCTTCCATCCGCAGGGCGTGATCGGCCCATTCTGTGCCGCGGCCACGGCGGCGCGCCTGATGCACCTTGATGCGGACCGCATGCAGCACGCACTGGGTATCGCCGGGTCACTGGGATCGGGGCTGATGGCTTCTCAGCAAGGCGCGATGGTGAAACGGCTGCATTCCGGCCACGCCGCCGAAGCCGGTGTGCGCGGCGCGCTGCTGGCCAGGGACGGCTTCACCGGTATTTCGGATGTGATCGAGGCCGGTTACGGCGGGTTCCTCGCCGCGTTCTCGGGCAAGGTCGACCTGGCGCGGGTCACGGACGGTCTGGGCGAAGTATGGGAAACGGCGGAGACAGGGTTCAAGCCGCACGCCACCGTGACGTCGATCCACGCCGCACTGGATGCGTTGAAATCGATCATGACGACGAACGGCCTGAGCGCCGCCGACATCACGTCGATCCGCGCCGGGGTCAGTACGCCGACGCACGTACACTGTGCCTGGCCGTATGCGGCGCAGAGCATCACCGCGGCGCAGATGAATATCTATTACGGGCTGGCCATGATCGCGCTGAACGGCCGCGCCTTCGTCGGCGAATTCAGCGAGGACGCCATCGGCGATCCCGCCACCATGGCCTTCATCGAGAAAATCAGCGCCGTGGTCGATGCCGAAATCGACGCCAAAGGCCCGGCGTTCCGCCATATGGCTCGGGTATCGGTGACCACCACCGACGGCCGCACGTTTGATGAGACCATCATTCATCGCAAGGGCAGCCCGGAAAATCCGCTGAGTCCGGCAGAAGTCGAGGCCAAGTATCATGCTCTCGCGGGCAGTGTCCTCTCTGAGAGCGAAACCAGGCGCGTCCGCGATCTTGTGTTCGCCCTGGACCGCGCCGACGAGGTCGAGAGCCTGACCACGGCGATTGCCGGACGGTATTAGCTCAGAAATTCTCGACAAACGGCCGTAATTCCACTTCCCACGTCCAGGCCGAACGCGGCTGCCTGTGCACATGGAAATAGGTATCGGCGATGTGGTCCGGGTGCAGCTTGTTGGGGTTCGCCGGATCGTCGCTTTCGCCGATGCCGCCGTCGATCACGAAATGGCCGACGTGAATCCCCTTCGGTGCCAGCTCGCGAGCCATGCTCTGCGCCAGCCCCCTGAGCGCGAACTTGCCCATGGCGAAGCTGGCAGAATTGACGTAGCCCTTGACGCTGGCCGACGCGCCTGTGAACAGGATCGTACCGGCACCTACCGGCAGCATTGCCTGCGCCGCCGCCTGTCCGACCAGAAACCCGCCGAAGGCGGTCACCGTCAGGACGTTCCGCACGGCTTCGGGATCCAGTTCGGCAATCGGCCCGCGCGCCCGGGCCGACGGGTTGTAGACCACCAGTTCCGGCACGCCGAAGTCCGCCGTCACCCAATCGAACAGGGCGCGAACCGATGCCGGATCGGACGCATCGCAGGTATGGGCGTGACCCGCGACCTCGTCGACGAGACCGCCGAGCTTTGCCGTGTCGCGTGCCGCCAGCAACGGCGTGAGACCTTCCGCGCGGGCCTTGCGGGCGAGCGAGGCGCTCAGTCCCTTGCCGGCGCCGACGATCAGCGCAACTCGCTTGTCATTTATATTGTCAGGCATGTCGATGCTCCCTACATGCGGTGTCGGTGCTGCTTTACGGAGCATGCCCGATCCGTGCACTATCGCCAAGCCGACAGCCCCAATCCGCCTGTTCCGGGCAGGAGTAATACTTGATCACCGACATCCCCATTCCGCCTTATGGCCTGGCATTGATCTCCGCGTTCCTGTTCGCCCTCGGCGGGCAGTTTCAGAACATCGGCCTGCAATCGCTGGATTCCCGAACCGGGACCATGCTGACCATCGGCGCCAGCGCGATTTTTTATTGGCTCGCGTCACCGGTGATGCTGCATCCGGAATATTTCCTGCATCCCGCGGCGCTGATCTTCGTCGCATTGGGTTTCGTGCGCCCGGCGGTGTCGGCCAACCTGTCGGTGGCCGCGATCCGCCATATCGGGCCGACCCTGACGACGACGCTGGCCGCCACCTCGCCACTGTTCGGCGCCGCGTTCGGCATCCTCATCCTGGGCGAGATGCTGACTTGGCAGATCGCGCTCGGTACTTTCGGAATTCTCGCCGCAGTGCTGTTGCTGACCCGGCGCAACAAGAAGATACCGGCAACATGGCCGATGTGGGCACTGGCGCTGCCGGTCGGCGCGGCGATGATCCGCTCGTTCGGACACGGCTTTACCAAGATCGGCATGGAATACATTCCCGACCCCTACTTCGCCGGGCTGGTCGGATTCACCGTGTCGTTTCTGCTGACTTCGACGCTGCATCTGATGAAGGGGGAACGGACGTACGTGCCGTTCGGCACCCGCGCGCCGTACTGGTTCCTGAGCGCCGGGTTGTTCTTCGGCACCGCCATCCTGTCGCTGAACACCGCGCTTTACACCGGCACCATCGTCACCGTGGTGCCGATCGTCGCCGCATCGCCGATCTTTTCGATGCTGCTCAGCATCATCGTGTTCCGCCGCGAGTACCTGAACATCCGGATCGCCATCGCCGTGTTGATGGTCGTTCCCTCGGTTATCCTGATCGCGCTCGGCAAGTAGCCCCACTCAGGCGCGGTGCGACAACACCGCATCCACCGACACCGGCCCGGCGCCCCGGAGCACCAGATAAATCAGCGGAAATACCCAGAGCAAACGCTGATCGGCGATAATGCCGTCCTGCACGCGATCGAAGACCATGCCGATGCTTTTCGCATCGAGGCCGTGGAAGCTGACGTCGACGAAACTCATGACGGCAATGAAGGCGATCAGGCTCAGCGCCGCGAAGCGGGTGAACAGACCGATGAACAGCATGATCGGGATCAACAGCTCGGCATAGGTCCCGGCCAGCACGATCAGCTTCCATGGGAACAGGGCGATCTTCGACGGATCGTAGCCGGCGGCTTCGGCAATCGGCGGCAGAATCTGCGCATAGGCGCCGACGGCGGGGATGAAGATGCCGGGAAATCCGCTGCCGAGCTTGGTCATCGCCGAGTTGATGAAGAACGCCAGCAGCACCGACGAAAACACCACCCGTGCGGCAAGTCCCAGGAACCAAGTGCCGGCCAGGCCCTCAAGCATGCCGAAGACCCTGTCGTGCAGGCCCCTGATCAGGTGAATAATGCTCATTATCCGCTTGCTCCCTTCAAATGCATGAACGATCGAGGGCCTGGACGGCCCCTGCCTGAAACAGTTGCGCCAGATGCACCGGAGGATCGACATCGGCGATGTCAACAAGCGAGCCGCAGACATTGCCCAGGCTCTGGCCCGCCGCCAGTCCGGCCACAAAGGCATAAGCGGCGGCATCCAGACGCACGAGCGCCACGTCCAGTGCCGGCCGGACGATCAGCATCCGTTCCGGTTGCCAGGAAAGAGCAGACAGGTCCGGCGCGTCCGCTCGCTGGTGCGCCTGCCAGATCGACAGTACCGGATATGCGCTTCGAAACAGAAAGGCCGCCGGATGCAATGTGAGCGTCAGATCGTCGAGTTCGTCTTCGGCGATTGCCGCAAGCGCGTCGATCTTCAGCGGCACCGCGTCCGCCGCGTGATAAGCGTCGAGCCACAGCCGTTCCAGCCGTGCGACATCACTCAGATAGGGAAGTTCCCCTGCCGGCTCGAAGCCGTCGATGAAGTCGGCGAACGTCGCGCCGTATTCGAACAGCAGCGGCGATGCCGGCATGTTGTCCCGCACATAGACACCGGCCATGGCGCTGAAGAAATCATCGCCGACCAGCCGTTTGACGACGGGGAAGGTTTCGCCCAAAGCACACGTCAGGCTGCCAGCGACGTTGTTGCGGTAAACGTCGAAACGGTCGCGCTTATTATTGATCCCGTTCGGGACAAGCCGGGCGGGATCGGCCAGCGCAGCAGCGATATCCTTTGATTGTTCAAGCCACATGGGAAAGCCCGTCCATGTCAGCGTGGCTTCTAAGTACCCCGGAAATTCTATCGACTTCCGCCATAAGTTCGGGCCAGTCCGGCAGATCGTTGTCCCATTCGATCAGTGACGGCAGCGGTCCGGTCCGCGCGATCACGGCAGCGAACAACGACATGACATCATCGGCGACGGCGCGGTCATGGGCATCGATCAGGAAGCCGCCGCCTGCATCTGCCGCAGGCGCATGACCGGCCAGATGGATTTCCCGGACATGCGCGAGCGGGAATCGGGCGATGTAATCGACCGCGTCCCAGCCGTGATTGACGGCGGAGACGTAGACGTTGTTGACGTCGAGCAACAGCCCGCAGCCGGTGCGGCGCTGCAGTTCAGCGATGAAATCCACCTCGTCCCATCTGCTGTTGCTGAACGTCACGTACGTCGAGGGGTTTTCCAGCGCGATGACACGGCCCAATGCCGTTTGCACCTGGTCGATGTGGCGCGCGGCAATACCCAGGGTTTCATTCGAATAGGGCATGGCCAGCAAATCGTTGAGAAATCCGCTCTGATGCGTCGACCACGCCAGATGCTCGGACACCAATGCCGGCTGATAGCGGTCCACGACCGTCTGCAAACGCTGCAGGTGGGCCGCATCCAGCGGCAGCGCGCCGCCGATGGACAGCCCGACACCGTGCACCGACAGCGGATAGTCGGCACGCAATCGTTCCAGCATGGCATGCGGGGGGGCCGCCGGCGCCCATGTAGTTTTCGGCATGAACCTCGAAGAATCCGGCACGGGGCCGGGTTTCCAGGATCGTGTCGAAATGGCGGGGCTTGAAGCCCGCACCGGCACGCAGCGTGTCGATGGTCTGCACCACGCGTTGCCCCCTCTGCCTCTATCAGCCGATCTCGCCGATCAGCCTGGAATGTCGCGCTTCAGCGGCTCAAGCGAGCCCATGCGATCACCCGGCAGTTTCATGGTCGTGCAGGAACCCTTGGGCACCAGCTTCCAGGCATTGCCCTGGTAATCGATTTTCGAGGTCCCGGCGCAGGTCGTGCCCGGTCCGGCGGCGCAGTCGTTCTGGCCGGCCTTGGCAACGCCGTAGCATTTGACGTTCTCGGCGGCGTTGACGGGGGTCGAAACCGCGGCGGCACCGGCGGTGGCAAGAGCGCCGGCAACGACGGCGGCGGCGGTAAAGGTACGTTTCATGAAGTGTCTCCTGATGACGATGGGTTGATCACGCCCTCCTCGTGCGGCGCGAAACCGGTATGCCACCGATTACCCTTGCTCAGAAATCAAGTCCCCTCACTTGGACGTGAAGGCGGCGTGAGGCGGGTGTTTCGTCAGTTTTCCGCGAGTCGCTTGGCGATCATCCGGATGTCGGCCCAGGCATCGCGCTTCTTGATCGGCGTCCTGAGCAGGTAGGCGGGATGGAACAGTGCCGTCGCATCGATGGGGTGCGAAAGCTTCGGCGTCTGGAATTTGTACCACTTGCCGCGCAGCCGGCTGATACCCTGGGTCTGGCCGAGCATGGTGTGCGCCGCGGGCGCACCGACGCAGACCAGGACTTCCGGATCGACGATCTCCACCAGGCGTTCGATGAAAGGATGACAGACGGCGGATTCCTGGGTCGTCGGCGTGCGGTTGCCGGGCGGACGCCAGAACACGGTGTTGGAGATCAGTACCTCTTCGCGTTTAAGACCGACACTTTCCAGCATCGCGTTCAGAAGCTTGCCGCTCGGCCCGACGAAAGGCACGCCCTGGCGGTCCTCGTCGGCACCCGGCGCCTCGCCGATGAACATCAGCCTGGCATCGGCAGGCCCGTCGGCCAGCACCAGATTGGTCGCGGTCTTCTTCAATGGGCAGCCTTCGAACCCGGCCAGCGCGTCACGGAGATCGTCGATGGATTGTGCGGCGGCTGCCAGTTCCATGGCGGTCTTGACCTGACGGTTGTTGTCGACCTCGCGCGGATCGACCTTGGCACCCCTGGAAACACCCGGTGCCGCATGGGCCGCCTGAGCCGCCTGACCTGGCGCTGCGGCAGGCGCTCCCCCGGCGGCGGGTGGCTGAGCGGCGGCGGCCGGCATCTGTTCCACCGACACGGCAAAACGGTCGACCGGCGCGTCGGCGACGCATTCGTCACAGCCTGCATCGATGTGCCATTGCAGCACGGCGCCAAGATCATATGTGCCCGGGGTTTGTTCCATGGCCCGAGCATACCATGCCCGGCACAACTGAACAGGCTCCTGAACAAGGACCTGGAGCGGAAAGCTATATGTATTATGCCGTAAAATGACGATTTCATTTCGGATTTGACCCGTGAAACGCTGAAAAGGCCGTGATATAACGCCGGACCTCATGGGGATGTGGTATTATCTTTAGAGTATAAATGGGGCGATCATGAACGAAGACGCACAGCAGGCAGAAACCATCGAACGCGAAAGCATGGAGGTCGACGTGGTCATCGTCGGCGCCGGGCCTTCCGGTCTTTCGGCGGCGATCCGCCTGATGCAGCTCAGCCAGGAACAGAACCACGAACTGACCGTCTGCGTCGTCGAAAAAGGGTCGGAAGTCGGTGCGCACATTCTTTCCGGTGCCGTCGTCGACCCGATTGCGCTCAACGAACTGATCCCCGACTGGCAGGAAAAGGGTGCACCGATGGGTGTGCCGGTCACCGACAACCAGCACTGGGTGCTGTCGGAACACGGCAGCGCCTCGCTGCCGCACCTGTTGATGCCGCCGCTGATGAGCAACCACGGCTGCTACACCCTGTCGCTCGGCAACCTGACGCGCTGGCTTGGCGAGCAAGCGGAAGCCATGGGCGTCGAGGTCTATCCCGGCTTCGCCGCCGCCGAGGTGCTTTTCAACGACGACGGCTCGGTTAAGGGCATCGCCACCGGCGACATGGGCCGCCAGAAGGACGGCACCCCCGGCCCGAATTTCGAACCGGGCATGGAACTGCACGCCAAGTACACGTTCTTCGCCGAAGGCTGCCGCGGTCACCTGTCGAAGCAGCTTATGGAAAATTTCAATCTGCGCGAGGGCCGCGAGCCGCAGACCTACGGCATCGGCATCAAGGAACTGTGGGATGTCCCCGCCGAAAACCACAAGCAAGGCACCGTCATCCACACCCAGGGCTGGCCACTTTCCGACTGTGCCGGCGGCGGGTTCATCTATCACCAGGAAGCGGGTCAGATCGCCATCGGCTTCGTCGTCACGCTGGATTACGAAAACCCTTACCTGTCGCCCTATGACGAGATGCAGCGTTTCAAGACGCACCCGGACATCAAGAAGATGCTCGAGGGCGGACGCCGTGTCGCCTATGGCGCGCGCGCCATCAACGAGGGCGGATTGCAGAGCGTGCCGAAACTGGCTTTCCCTGGCGGCTGCATGACCGGCTGTGCGGCGGGCTTCGTCAACGTGCCCCGCATCAAGGGATCGCACAACGCCATGAAGACCGGCATGCTCGCCGCCGAAAGCGCCTTCGCCGCGATCAAGGCCGGCCGCAGCCATGATACCCTCGACGATTACGAACCCGCGTTCCGCAAGAGCTGGGTCTATAAAGATCTGCACAAGGTCCGCAACGCCCGCCCGGCGCTGTCGAAGTTCGGCCTTACGCTCGGCACCATCTATGCCGGATTCGACATGTGGCTGAACAACATCGGCCTCGGCTTCCTGCTGCCCTGGACATTCGCCAACCATACCGACCACGACCGCCTGAAGCCGGCCAAGGCGATGAAGAAGATCGACTATCCGAAACCGGACGGCGTTTTGACCTTCGACAAGCTGACCAATGTCTCGTTCTCGGCGACCAATCACGAGGAAGACCAGCCGGTGCACCTGACGCTGAAGGACGCGAGCGTGCCGGTGGCGACGAACCTGAACGTCTATGACGGACCGGAGGCACGCTTCTGCCCGGCCGGTGTTTATGAATACGTCGCCGACGAGGACAAGGGCGGCATGCGCCTGCAGATCAACGCGCAGAACTGCGTGCACTGCAAGACCTGCGACATCAAGGATCCGACCCAGAACATCAACTGGGTGGTGCCGGAAGGCGGCGGCGGTCCGAACTATCCGAATATGTGACGTCCAAGTAAGATGACGTCATTCTGAACGCTGTTCCGGGTCCATGTTTCAGGGCACCATCGCAGCACGTATGCATGGCTCCCAAGTCAAGCTTGTGATGATGTGAGGTGCTCAAACCCCCTGCCCTTGCGCCGTTTACTTCAATTTGCGAGGGTGACACTGGGACGCGTCTTAGAACCCATATCCAAGGACGAAGCCGCAAGCGGCGTATCCCCGTCCGAACGACGACAGTTAGGCAACTCCATGAAACTGACGACCGATCAGGTCGGCGCCATCGAGCGTCAGACCGGTGCCATTCCCATTCCCGACGACAATCCCGCCAACGCGGCGCTGACGGAAGTGTTCGGCGAACATACCTTCTATGCCGACCAGAACGGCCTGCACGTACTGGAACAGGTCGACGTCACCGAACAGGACGGCGACCACGCAGAAGTGATCCAGATCGCCGAATGGACCACCGATGCAAAGGACGAGCTACAGCCGATCGAACCCTTGCGCACCGGCGCCGTGCTCGGCATCGACGAAGTGTCGGCGAACGCGATCATCGAAGCCGGCGGCACAGCTGAATCAGAAGACTGAACGACGCAGTTATTCGGCCGGGGATCTGGCGCGGTCGACCGCTTCAAGTTCGTCGGCCAACTCTTCACCAGTCTGCGAGCGTGGCTTCGATAGGCCGGCTATCAGGGAATACAACACCGGCGTCAGCAGTAGCGTGATCGCGGCGGCCATCCCCAAGCCGCCGAAGATCACCCAACCGATGGCGATGCGTGCCTCTACGCCGGGCCCGGTGCCGAGTATAAGCGGCAGCCCGCCGAACACGGTTGAGACCATTGTCATCATGATCGGGCGGAAGCGCACCAGCGAGGCCTCACGGGCAGCATCCCTGGGTGTCATCCCCTGCTCGCGAAGCTGATCAGCGAATTCCACCATCAGGATCGCGTTCTTGGCCATGATCCCGGTCAGCATCAGCACACCGATCTGCGAATAGATATTGATCGACGTCCCGGTCATATAGAGCGCGAAGATCGCCGCACAAATACCGAACGGCACTGTCATCATGACGACCAACGCGCTCGTAAGGCTTTCGAACTGCGCCACCAGAACAAGGAATACGACGACGAAAGCGATCAGGTAGGTTATGGCCAGATCGTGTGAGGTTTCGTTCAGTTCCTTGGCCTCGCCGAGGAAAATCAGACCGACGTCGCCCTGCAGGTTTTCCTGGGCCAGTGCGCGCACCGCATCGATGGCTTCGCTCAGCGTATGGCCCGGTGCGATATCGGCATCGATTTCGATGGCACGGCGTTGTGCATGGCGGTCCAGTTCCGCCGGCACCGAACTTTCCGAAAAACTGATCAACTGCGACAGCGGCACAAGCCTGCCGTCTTCCGCCGTCACATATAGATTTGCGATATCGGCGGGTTCGTTCACCGCTTCCTCGGAAGCCTGCAACATGATCGGCACAGCCTTGTCGTTAACGGTCAGTTCTGCGACTTCGTACTCGTCGACCAGCACTTGAATGGTTGTCGCCAGATCCTCGATATCGACGCCGAGATCTGCCGCACGGCGACGGTCGATGTCGATCGACAGTTCCGGCTGCGTAGCTCGGAATTCAACCCGCATGTTGCTGATCCACGGCAGGTTGGTTTCGATCAGCCGCACGAAACGGTTGGTCTCGGCGAAAATGTGGTCATAGTCGGCACCGATCAGCGCGATCTCCAGCCCGCCGTCGGCGTTCCTGAGATTGAGGCTGTTGCCGCGCCGGACCCGAGCCTGGGCCCCGGGTATCCCTGTCAGCTGCCCGTTCACCGCCTTGGCTATCTCGCCTTCGCTAACGGTGCGCTCATCCCACGGGATCAGCGGCGCGTCGACCTGCCCGCGGTTAAGGTCATAGCGGCCGGTGATGGTGAACAGGCGTTCTACCACGCCCTGTTCGACGTAGGGTTTCAATATCTTCTCGACCTGTTCGACCTGACGGTCGGTGTAAGTCAGCCCAACCCCGTCAGGCCCCGTCAGCCGCACCGTGATCTTGCCGCGGTCTTCCTCCGGCACAAGCTCTTCGCCCAGATCGCTATAAGCCCCGTAAGCAAGCGTGATTACCGCCGCACATAATACGAAAACGAGGATCGGCGCGCGCAGTACCAGATCGAGCGGGACCGTATATATTCTCAGGCCGACACGTCCTATGGCGTGCAAAACGGCAGCGATCCCTCGAACCGGGCCTTTCCGCGGCCGATCCGGCAGTTTCGATGACAGCATTGGCACCAGCGTCAATGCCACGAAAGACGAAATCATCACCGTTACCGCCAGCACGAAACCGAATTCCTGAAACAGCCGGCCCGCCGTAGACGGCAGGAACGAGATCGGCACGAACACCGAAACCAGTGTCGCCGTCGTCGCGATAATGGCGAAGAACACCTGGCGTGTGCCGAGCACGGCGGCGGCTCGGGTGCGGATGCCCTGGCCGCGCATCCGCTGGATGTTCTCGAGCACGACAATCGCGTCGTCAACCACGACCCCCGTCGCCAGCACCATCGCCAGCAGCGTGATCAGGTTGATGGAAAAGCCCAGCAGCCAGACCGCCGCCAATGAGCCGATCAGCGCCACTGGGATCGCCACCGTCGGAATGAACGAGGCGCGGATCTGCCCGGTAAACACGAGCAGCACCAGCACCACGATGATGATCGAGTAGCCGAGCGTCGTCAGAAGCTCTTGGATCGATCCCTTGATGAACAGACTGTCGTCGGAAATCGTCTCGATGGTGATGGCGGGGATTTGCGTCTTAAGACGTTCGACGACGCGGGCCACGCCTTCGGCGATGGCGATGGTGTTGGAACTGGCCTGTCGGACGATACCGAGCGACAGCACGGTACGGCCGTTGAGCCGCACCCAGCTTTCCGCTTCGGCAGGGCCGAAGAAGACACTTGCCACATCACCGATGCGCACGGGTTCGCGGATGAACAAATCCTCGATCTTCTTCGGATCGATGACGGAGGCATTGGCGCGTACCAGCACTTCCTGTTCGCGTGACTGGAAGCTGCCGGCCGGGACGTCATAGCGGGCATTGCGCATAACCTTGGCGACATCGGCCACGGAAAGTCCGTAGCTGGCGAGGCGCATCGGGTCGAGCAGTACCCGGAGCACACGCTCCTGATCACCGAACACATTGACGTCAGCGACGCCGTCAACCGAGGTCAGTTCCGGTATGACCTGATCCTCGACGATGCGGGTCAGTTGATCGATCTGCAGTTTCTCGCTGTAAACGGCGAGGGTGACAATCGACGTAGCGTCGGCGTCGGCCTTGATCACGGTGATGTTTTCGACCCGGTCCGGCAACTGGCGCTCGACGCGGCTGACAGCTTCTCGGACATCGTTGGCGGCATCGATCAGGTTGACGTCAGGATTGAAGATGGCGCGGAGCCGGAAATTGTTTTCTTCGGAAGACGCGCGCACTTCCTTGACGCCGTTAACCCGCGCCACCGCGGCTTCAACGACGCTGGTGACCTCGGCGTCCATGGTTTCCGGCGAGGCCCCGGGATAGTCGCCGCGCACGGTGACGATCGGACGGTCGACATCCGGTAGCTCGCGGACCTCGACACCCAATAATGCGCCGAAACCGGCGATCATAATCAGCAGGTTCAGGACCACCGCCAGATACGGCCGACGCACGCTGATTGTCGGCAAATCGTTGACAGCGACGGTGGTATCGAAACGCTCTGCCACGGTTCAGCTGCCTTCGCTTTGCGAAATAATGACTTCTCGGCCGTTCCTGAGCCGCTGTACACCTTCTACGACAACGATATCGCCGGGATTCAGGTCGCCTTCGATCAGCACCTTGTTATTTAGACGGCGTTTCGAGACCACCGCGACGCGTTCCGCTTTGCCATCAGAAATTCTCCATACGAAGCTCTCGCCGTTCTGCCACTGCAGCGCCAGTTCCGGCACGCTGGCCAGCATCTTGCCTAGTAGATCCAGGTTGACGAAAAACGACATGCCGGGCCTGAGCGAATCGTCCGGATTGGCAAACTCGGCACGCACCCGGACGGTGCGCGACACCGGATCGACACGGCTGTCGATCTTGATGATATGCCCTTCGATGACGCGGTCTCGGAAACTCGGTGTCCTGGCCGTTACCGGCATGCCGTGGCTGAGCCGGGACAGGTTCCGCTCCGCTACCTCGAATTCGACGAGCAGGGTCGACCGATCATCAATGGTAATGATTTCTGTCGTTGTCGTAACGCGGTCACCGACCTCGACACTGGGAATGCCGACAATGCCGTCGAACGGCGCGCGCATGGTGCGATCGGCCATCGCCTCACGAGCCTGACTTAGTTCCAGTTTGGCGCGCTCAAGCACAACCTCGGCATCCTCGACATTGGCTTTCGAGCGGACGTTGTTGTCACGCAATCGGCGCGCCCGCTCGAGCACGTTTTCGGCTTCCCTGACGCGGGTATCGGCAACCCGCACCTGAAGCCCGGCATCACGGGAATCCAAGCGCATGATGATGTCGTTTTTTTTGACCTCGGCGCCGGTCTCAACCGGAAAAGCGACGATCTCACCGGCGGCAGCCGGGAACATCGTCACCGAGAGCCGGGCACGCGCCGTGCCGATGGCTTCGACCAAAACGCTGTCGCGGGTCTCGCCGACCGCTTCGACAAGCACCGGCACGCCCTTGGCGGCAGTCTTTTTCTTTGCCGTTTGCCCGGCGCCCCCTGAATTCGTACTGACGGTGGCGTTGGCGAATAGCGGCCCCCAATGATCATAGGTCCCCCACAGAGCCACCAGCGCCAAGGCTACGATGGCGACCCAGCGGTTTAGGCGATTGCCCGGCCGGGCAGGTGACCGTGCCCAAGACGGCTGCCCCGCTGCACTGGTGACGCCTTCTGTGTTTTCGTCCGCGTTTTTCGCGTCCACTTAGAGGACTCCGACATCAGAATTCCAGTTAAAGCGAACGGGATACGCCTGACCGTCCGTAAAGCCTGAGCAAATGCCCCGAAAGCCCCGTTCACATATATCCTTGCATGATATCTGGGGTTTCCCAAAGAGATAACAAGGCACGTCGGTGTCAGCGCCAGTAGGGAAAGTGTGGTCATCGATCGGTACGGGTCAGACTTTCTTTGACACGCCTCCGATGCGGCGCTAGGTGATTTCTGGGTATTCATTCTGAACGAGACACCCATGAATCAACAGGTGCCCGATAACGCGGCGGATGACGTCGACGGCGGATATGCATGGACGCGTCTGGCTATTTCTCTGGCCATGAGCACAATCGGCGGCATCGGTCTGTGGTCGGTGGTCGTGACCCTGCCCGCCATCGAAGCCGAGTTCGGCGTCGACCGCGGCGGAGCTTCACTGCCCTACACCGCGACCATGGTCGGCTTCGCCGTCGGCGGTATTGTCATGGGCCGGCTGGCGGACCGATTCGGCATCTTCGTGCCGCTGGTCGTCGGCACCCTGATGCTGGGCATCGGCTATGTCTGCGCCTCGCAGGCGGAAAGCGTGCTGACGTTCATGCTGGCCCAGTCACTGCTGATCGGCATGCTCGGCAGTGCCGCGACATTCGGGCCGCTGGTTGCCGACGTCTCGCTGTGGTTCGAGAAACGCCGCGGCATTGCCGTCGCCGTGGTCGCCAGCGGCAATTATCTGTCCGGCACCATCTGGCCGCCGATCCTGTCCTACGCCATCGGCACCGTCGGCTGGCGCGAGGCACATCTGTGGATCGCCGTGGTCTGCGTCGTAACCATGCTGCCGCTGGCGTTCCTGCTGCGCCGTCGTGCCGACACCTCGGAGCGTCCGAACGTGCTGGGCACGCATCGGCCGCGCCGTCCTGACGGCATGTCGCTCCGGACCATCCAGATCCTGCTGATCATCGCCGGGCTCGCCTGCTGCATCGCCATGTCGATGCCACAGGTGCATATCGTCGCCTATTGCGGTGATCTCGGTTACGGTGTCGCGCGCGGCGCGGAGATGCTGTCGATCATGCTCGGATTGGGCGTCGTCAGCCGCATCACGTCCGGCTTCATCGCCGACAAGATCGGCGGCTTGGCTACACTGATCATGGGCTCTGCCCTGCAGTGCCTGGCGTTGCTGTTCTATATTCCGTTCGACGGCCTGGTATCGCTTTACGTGGTTTCGGCGCTGTTCGGTCTGTCGCAGGGCGGCATTGTCCCCAGCTATGCACTGATCGTCCGCCAGTTCTTCCCGGCCCGCGAGGCCGGCGCACGGGTCAGCCTCGTGCTGATGACGACCGTCATCGGCATGGCCATCGGCGGTTGGATGTCGGGCGAGATCTACGACCTGACCGGATCGTATCAGGCGGCGTTTCTCAACGGCATCGCATGGAACCTGCTGAACATGTCGATTGCCTTCTGGCTGCTTATGGGCCAGCGAAGACCCCGCACCGCATAAATTCTTCGTTAACCGGCCATGCGCGGGCTGGCAAAGCACGGGCAGGGACACTAAACTCCTGCAAGCCGGAATTGAACGGCAAAGCACTGCGGAGAGCCCTGAATGCCCCCTAAAGCACGTCCGTTTCATTCCGCCGCCCGCTTCCTGGGTGTGTCGATCCCGGTGGCGTGTCTCGCGGCTTATCTGGCTGCATCCGTGCCGTCGGGGGCGATGGCCGCGGACAAGGCCACCTCGCTGTCTGGGAACTTTCTCGCCGGTCATGTTGCCCAGAAGCGCAGCGACCTGCCGGCCGCAATCCAGTTTTTCAGCCGTGCCCTGAAGCAGGACAGCCAGCAGCCCGACGTGCTGCGCCGGACTTTTCTGTTTTCGATCATGGACGGACGTGTCGATGACGCGCTGAAACTGGCCACCACGTATATCAAGGATGAACCCAAGGCGCCGATCGCCAATCTGGCACTGGCCATCGAGGATGCCCGCAAGGAGAACTGGAAAGCCGTCATCGAGCGCATGTCGGCACTCGACGGCACCGGCCTGAACGGCTTCACGGCCCCAATGCTGAAAGCCTGGGCGATCTTCGCGACCGGCGACAAGAAAGCCGCGCTGGAGGCGCTGAAGCCGCTCCGCGATCTTGGCGGCACCCGTGTCCTGCACGACCTCCATGCCGGTCTGATGCACGAACTGTCGGGCGATCTGGCGGCCGCCGAAACCTATTACCTGGCGGTTGCCGAACAGGACGAGGGATCGTCGCTGCGCGCGTCGCGCATTCTCGGCACGCTCTATGAGCGCGAGGGCAAGTTTGCCGAAGCCAAGGCGATTTTCGATCTTTATCAGAAGTCGCAGCCGGGCACGACGTTCATCGACATGGACATGGAACGGCTCGAAGACACCGATACCAAGAACGCGCCGATCCTTGTCCGTAACGCCAAGGACGGCATCGCCGAAGCCCTGTTCGGTATCTCGTCGTCGCTGAACCAGCAGGGCGGCAGCGAAACCGCACTGGTCCTGGCGCGCCTGGCGTTGCACATTAGGCCCGACTTCGCCGTCATGCGTTACATGGCCGGCGGCATTCTGGAATCCCTGGAACGTTTCACCGATTCCAACGCGGTTTATGAAAAGCTGCCGGAAAACACGCCGTTCACCCGCGCCGCCAAGATCCGCATCGCCCGCAACCTCGACCGCATCGACGATTTCGACGGCGCCGTCGCCTTGCTGAAGAAAGTGGCGAACAATTATGCTGACGACCCCAGGCCGATGATCTCGCTCGGCGATACCTATCGCCGCCACGAAAAATGGAAGGATGCCATCGCCGCCTATGACGCGGCGGCCAAGCGGATCGGCACCCTGCAGCCGATGCACTGGCAGCTTCTGTATTCACGCGGCATCGTGCTCGAGCGCGCCAAGGAATGGGACCGCGCCGAGGCGGATTTCCTGAAGGCGCTGGAATTCCAGCCCGATCAGCCGCTGGTGCTCAATTATCTTGGCTATTCCTGGGTCGAACAGCGCAAGAATCTCGATCGTGCCCTGGAAATGATCAAGACTGCCGTCGCTAAACGGCCCCATGACGGCTACATCACCGACAGCCTGGGCTGGGTGTATTACCAGTTCGGCCGCTATGAAGAAGCGGTGCCGGAACTGGAGCGCGCCGTCGAGCTGCGTCCCGAAGATCCGGTCATCAACGACCACCTGGGGGATGCCTACTGGAAGGTCGGACGCCGGCTGGAAGCGACGTTCCAGTGGAACCATTCGCTGGTGCTCGGCCCCACTGACGAGCTGCGCAAGGAAATCGAGAAAAAGCTCAAGGACGGGCTGGTCGAGGAAGCCGGTGCAGAAACCAAGTCCAAGACGGATGGCGGCTGAACCCCCGATCCGCGAACCCGCACCGGCAAAGATCAACCTGTATCTGCATGTGACGGGCAGGCGGCCGGACGGCTATCACCTGCTCGATAGTCTGGTTGTGTTCTGTGACACCGGCGACCGCATTGAAGCTTGCGCCGCTGACACCCTCTCCCTCGACTATGCCGGACCGTTCGCCGCCGATCTGCCGGCCCCCGAGGATAATCTGGTGATGCGCGCGGCACACGAACTGGCGCAGACATTCGGGATATCGAAAGGTGCTCGCCTGACGCTGTTCAAAAGCCTGCCGGTGGCCAGCGGCATCGGTGGCGGCTCGGCCGATGCGGCGGCGGTTCTGCGCGCCTTGATCCGGCTGTGGCGGATCGACCCCGAGGACGGACGGCTGGCCAAGCTGGCACTTTCGCTCGGCGCCGATGTGCCGGTGTGCCTGATGACCCGGCCCGCCGTCATGCGCGGTATCGGCGAAGATCTGCAATTGCTGCCGTCGTTCCCCGAACTGCCGCTGGTGCTGGTGAACCCGGGAACCGGGGTCTCGACGCCGGCGGTGTTCAAGGCCCGCACGGGAGACTTTTCCCTCGCTTTCGATTGGCCGGCAGGGACCGTGACGGCAGACGAAGTGCCCGGCATTCTGGCCGGAACCATGAACGATCTGCAGGTGCCGGCGATCGCTATCGCGCCCGTAATCGCCGACACGCTTGAGGTGCTGCAGGCGCAGCCCGGCCAACGACTGGCGCGCATGTCGGGCAGCGGCGCCACCTGCTTCGCCCTTTTCGAAAGCACGAACGCGGCCCACGCGGCGGCCCACGCCATTGCCGAAGCATACCCCGGCTGGTGGGTGCAGGCGGCAACCGTCTATGGGGCGTGAGGCGGTTCGGAGCGGCCCTCGGCACCTGACCGAAAAGTGTCGTCCGCGGGCTTGCCCCACCCCGGCTGTTCGACTATTTTCTGCCTCGCCCGCCACGGCGGGCACCTGATGGGGTGTGGCGAAGCGGTTTAACGCACCGGTTTTTGGTACCGGCATTCCTAGGTTCGAATCCTAGCACCCCAGCCA
>JAYNVG010000070.1:0-1631 GCA_038100295.1 Thalassospiraceae bacterium | reverse complement strand
CCAAGACCAACGTCAGCCGCGATATCGACCCCGAAGTCCGGGACATGGAAAACATCGGCGGGCGCATTGCCCATATGGATGAAACCGACGTCGACGTGCAGGTGCTGTTCCCGACCTTGTTCCTGCGTCCCGTGACCACGGAATTTGACCGGGAAATGGCCATCGTCAAAAGCTACAACCGCTGGCTGGCCGATATCTGGAAACAATCGAACGGACGCCTGCGCTGGGTCGCTTTGCCCCCGCTGTATTCACTTGTGGACCCCGGCCGGGTGCGCGCGGAAATGGAGTTTGCCAAGGCCCACGGTGCCTGCGGCATATTCATGCGTGGCTTCGAATGCGAACGCTTCACCAATGATCGCTACTTCTTTCCCCTGTTCGAGATCGGCCAGGATCTCGATATGCCGATGTGCTACCACGCCGGCAACGCCAGTTTCGCCAACCATGACAGCTACAGCCGCGATCTCGGCATCATGATCTTCAAGTTCCCGGTGATGGGCGCCTTCCTTTACCTGCTCGGCGATGAAATCCCCAAACGTTTCCCCGGCCTGCGCTTCGCATTCGTAGAGGCCAGCGCGGAATGGGTTCCCTATATGCTGAACGAGGCGCGCATGCGCCTTCAGGCGAAGGGGGTCAAGGTTTCCGATACGTTGCTCAATGACAGCCGCTTCTACATCACCACCCAGAAGTCGGACCACCTGCACTGGCTGATCGACAATATCGGCGACGACAACCTGATCGTCGGCACCGACTACGGCCACAACGACGTGGCGGTGGAAATCGAGATTATTCAGCGCATGGGGGCCGACGGCAGCCTGCCCGAAAGCTCGGCCCGCAAAATTCTGGAAACCAATCCGGGAGCGCTTTACGCCATCAGCTAGGATTCGACCGGCGTAAAGACACCGTCGCCGAGCAGTTCCAGCCGTCCGGATTCAATCCCGAACCATGCCCCGTGCAGGGTGACCCGCCCCGCCGCTTCGGCTTCCGCGACGAAGGGAAATCCACGCAGGTTGGAAAGGGAATGAATGACGCTGAATTTCTCCATCGCCTCGCAGGTGGAGTCGCTGCTCATGTCCATGCCGACCTTCTTCAAACCGTCATAAACCGGGCGGGCAATGGACATCCAGCGCGCGATCATGCGCGGATCGTCTTCTGCCGTACCGATGCCGTCCATCAGGGCTTTGACGCCGCCGCAAGCCGCGTGCCCCAACACCACGATATGAAGAACGCCAAGGCCGGTGACGGCGAACTCGATGGCGGCACTTGTGCCGTGATGGCCGCGATCAGGCTCGTAGGGCGGCACCAGGTTGGCAACATTGCGGACCACGAACAGCTCACCCGGCCCAGCATCAAAAATTGCCGCCGGATCAACACGCGAATCGCAGCAACCGATAATCATCACAGACGGTGACTGGCCCAGCTCCGCCAACGCCTGGTAGCGCGCTCGGCTGGCCGCGAATTGATCGCGCTTGAAACGCCGGTAACCGGCAATCAGGTCTTCAAAGTTTTCCATCGATATTCCCGGGAGATTTAGACGACCGCATCCGAATGACACGGATTCCACGGAATGCCAAGCCCCTGGACATCGGCCACCAAGCTCCGCTGATCGAACATTGATGGGGCGCCTCTCATGC
>JAYNVG010000069.1:0-1676 GCA_038100295.1 Thalassospiraceae bacterium | reverse complement strand
TGGGTTCGCTTTAAAAAAGCATACCTTTTACAGTCGTTTGCTGTTTCGTGCCGACCGAACTTTTTACAGCCGTTCCCTCGCCAGGCATCTAACCAGAGACACCCGAGGTGGGCGTTGTGAGGCGCGTCGATGAGCGGGCCTGCGTATGCGCCAAGCATAATCGAGAGTATCTCGCCGATATTCGCCAGCGACAAAACGAGCGCGTCCGCGAACGGCACGAACGGCAATATCGGATTCAAGGCGACCAATCGGCGCGCAATGGATGTCCTGCGCATGACTGCCGTTACCAAAAGTGCCACCGGATTGCCTGCCGAACGTGTCTGAGTCAGGCTGAAGGTCGTCGGAGAAATCCACATGGGAAATCCCGGCGCGGGGGGCCCGGATGCAAATACCGCCATGGACCATACTGTCCGGAATAGGGTCGCTCGAACGGCGCGAGCTGTGCGATCTGCTGGCGGTGTTCGAAGACACAAGCCTTCTGAACATTGTCTGCGGCCGTGTGCGGGATCTCACCCGGCGCCAGGCTGTGACGGAAGGGGTGGAAGACGATGCAGCGTTTCGTCGGCGCTTGAAAGCGAAGTCTGGCGAGACGGATCGATCGCATCATCCCGACGCGGTCCTGCGGTTGCGGCTATGGCAAGCGATGCGCTCGGCTTTCGACCTTGAGGCCGCAATCCCTTTGTCCACCCGCACGGCCAATCTGCGCGCGGCCGACTTGGCCCAATCCGTCGCGGACGCACTATATGACACGATCACTGGTGAACGGAGGGGGACATCCTGGACCGACGTGCCAAATCGCCTCTGGTCTCATGTCGAAGCGTTGTTCTCGCGTGAGCGGGGCGACTTCAGTGCCGTTGTCGGCGCACAGGCATCTCGCATGGTGGCCGAGGCGGCCCAAGCTGGGACACTGGATGATGACGCCAAAGACGAGCTCATCGAAAAGATTCGCGAAAAGCTCGACAAGCTCCCCCCGGAACTACGTGACCAGTCGGTCGAGCAAGCTCTGAAAACTGGCGATATCGCGGCGCTGGCTTTACTGACCTCGGGAACGTCTCTGGCGAGCATCGGGATCGCTGTAGAGCTTGCCGGCTTCAGTGCCTACATCCTCGCCGCCCAAGCGTCGGCCATCATTCCGCTACTTAGCGGAAAGGCTGCCGTATCGGGGCTGTTTGTTCTCTCCCATCCGCTGTTCATCATTCCGATGATCCTCGGCGGCGGATACCTTGCCAGCAACCACCTTCAACGAAAGGTTCGAACGAAACTGGCCTCGAGCCTCGCGGTCCAGATGTCCCTGAAGGGTTTATCCGCGGGCAAAATCGGTCTTCAAAGGTGCCTCAACGATTTCAAATCGCTGACAGCGCCCGATATTGCGGAGGCTTTGATCGGGGACGCGCAATCCTGGCACCGGCGGCTTGATCTCATTCATGGCCTCGCTGGCAATCCACTGCCTGCAACACCCGGCAGGCCAGAAAAATCGCTAGACCGGCCGCCAACCGGAAAGGCTGTCGACGATCTCGAGACGGTTCTGTTTCCCGGCCAGAAAGGCATTGCCGGTGAGGCTATCGCCGTCGGCGGGCTCACGCTAGCCGACATCGTTTACGACGCCGCTGCGATCGACCCGACCGTGTCTGACGTCAGCGTTTGTGGGACGGATTATCGGGTATTCGTAAGGGAGG
>JAYNVG010000026.1:14479-47079 GCA_038100295.1 Thalassospiraceae bacterium | reverse complement strand
TAGAACTCGCCCGGCGAGCGGTCGGCGCGCGCGTCCTCGTCGCGGAAGCACGGCGCGATCTGGAAGTACTTGTCGAAGCCGGACACCATCAACAGCTGCTTAAACTGCTGCGGCGCCTGCGGCAGGGCATAGAACTTGCCCGGGTGGTTGCGTGCCGGCACCAGATAGTCGCGCGCGCCCTCGGGCGACGACGCGGTCAGGATCGGCGTCTGAAACTCAAGGAAACCCTTTTCCGTCATGCGGCGGCGGATCGAGGCGATGACCCCGTTCCGGAGCTTGATGTTCCGCTGCATCTTCTCGCGGCGCAGATCGAGGAAGCGGTAGCGCAGGCGGATATCCTCGCCGTATTCCTGCTCGCCGGCGACCTGCATCGGCAGTACTTCGGCCGGGCCTTCGACGTTGACGGCGCGGATGCGCACTTCGACCTGGCCGGTCGGGATGTTGGCGTTGACGGTCTCGGCGGAGCGTTCGACCACCTCGCCGGTGACGGTCAGCACGCTTTCCGGGCGCGCGCCCTCGACGATCGGGAATAGCTCGCTGGAAACATCGATTACGCACTGGGTGATGCCGTAATGATCGCGCAGGTCGACGAACAGCAGGTTGCCGTGGTCGCGCTTGCGGTGCACCCATCCCGACAGGCGGATGGTCTCGCCGACGAGGTCGGGGCGCGGCGCATCGCAGGTGTGCGTGCGGAAGGGATGCATGGTGTCGGTCACGGCGGCGGTCTCCGAGAATGTCTGCGGTAATGATGCGAATTCAGGCGCGAGGTTTAAGCGTCAAACCCCGGATATGCAAGGGGGAAGGGACTTTTACCCCCTTACCACAGCGACGTCGCCGCCCGGCCCGGCCATTCGGCGTCATAGGCATCTCCGTCGATACCGCCGTCGGCGCGGGCCTTGGTCTGCGCCGCCAGGATATCGCCGGCGGTGGGCAGGGACTTCGGGTCCACGTGCTCGGCCGGATCCCAGAGTTTCGAGCGCATGATGGCGCGGGCGCACTGGAAATAGATCGTCTCGATATCGATGACGATGACCGAACGCGGCGGCTTGCCCTGTTCGGCGAAACTGTCGAGCAGTGCCGGGTCGACGCTGAGCCTGGCGCGGCCGTTGATCCGCAATGTGGTGCCGGAACCGGGGATCAGGAACAGCAGGCCGACGCGCGGGTCGCGGACGATGTTGCGGAGCGTGTCGACGCGGTTGTTGCCGCGCCGGTCGGGGATCATCAGCGTGCGTTCGTCGTGGATGCGCACGAACCCCTTTAGGTCGCCGCGCGGTGAGCAGTCGACGCCTTCGTCGGCGACGGAGGCCAGGGCAACGAACGGCGAGGCTTCGATCAGGCGGCGGTATTCGTCGGTGACGACCGGGCTTTCCTTGACCAGCGAGGCTTCAGACGGGTCAGAGTAGATTTGTTCCAGCGCCTCGATGCTGTCAATCAGGTGCGTGCTCATGCGCCCAGCTCGCTGATGCGGGCATCGAACAGCTTTATGGCATCGGGAAAGGCCTCGTGATCGGCGGCGAACTTGTCGCGGCAGCCCGGATTGCAGAACCCGACGGTATGGCCGCGGTACGTGGTCAGGCTGTCCGGCTCCACCGGTTTGCCGGAAAACGGGCACACCGGGTTGATGCATTCGTTCAAAATCGGGTCGGACATTTCGAATCTCCTCTTTCGACAGATCAGGTGCCGCCGACGTAGGGGTTGGTCTTGCGTTCCTGGCCGAATGTCGACATCGGCCCATGGCCGGGCACGAATGCGGTGTCGTCGCCGAGCGGCCACAACTGCGTGGTGATCGATGCGATCAGCTGATCGTAATCCCCCTTGGGGAAATCCGTGCGCCCGATCGAGCCCTGGAACAACACGTCGCCGACGAACGCGACCCGGGCTTCGGGCTGGTGAAACACCACATGGCCGGGGGTGTGTCCCGGACAGTGATAGACGTCGAACGTTGCGTTGCCGAGCTGGACCGTATCGCCGCCGACCAGCCAGCGGTCGGATTCGAACGACCGGCCGCCGGGAAAGCCGTATTTCGCGGATGAGGTCGGGATATCCTTGATCCAGAATTTATCGTCGATATGCGGGCCTTCGATGGGTACCCCGAGTCGTTCGCGCAGTTCGTCGGCGCCGCCGGCGTGATCGGCGTGACCGTGCGTCAGCATGATCTTCTCGATATCGCAGCCGATTTCGTCGACGGCTTCCAGAAGACGGTCGATATCGCCGCCGGGATCGATGAAGGCGCCACGATTGGTCTTTGCGCACCAGACGATGGTGCAGTTCTGCTGAAGTGGGGTGACCGGCACGATGGCGGCACGGATTGGCGGATCGGATGGCGTTGCGTCGGTCATGTTCTCGTCGGTGTTCCGTTTTCGATTGGCGGGGTCATTTCCCGATCAGGGCTTTGCGTGTTTCACCAAGGGCAGACTCGAACACGCCAAGATCGCCGGTCGCGCGGGAGACAAGGAGCGCGCCTTCGATACGGACGAGTGCCGCAGTGGCACGGGCGTCCGCTTCGGCTTTCGCAATGCCGCTTTTCTGCAATGCGCCGGACAGGGCGGCGATCCAGTCGGAAAGAATGACGCCGGCGTTGGCTTCCGGCGATTTGCCGTCCGCCGTGATGAGCATGCTGGCAACGAGGCAGGGGGACGTTCCGCCATCGTAAAGCTGATGCGCCGCCGCGATCATGGCGTCGATGCGGTCGTTCAAAGGGACGTCGGTGTTGCCGAGCGGCTCAAGGATATTGTTGCTGATCCAGTCGCGGGCATAAGACACGACGGCGGCGGCCATGTCCGCTTTCCCGCCCGGAAAGTAATGATAAAGACTGGATTTCCCGAGGCCCGTCGCTTTGGACACATCACCGACGGAGACACCCTCGTAGCCCCCGCAGCGGAACAGCCGGAACAGCTGTGCAACGATTTCTTCGCGATTTGACGGGGCGGGTGTGGGGCTCATGCAAGATTGCCTATCACGACATAACGGTTTTTGCCACTGCTCTCGATACTCGTCACAGATTATGTCGCGGCCCGGGGGGCTGGCCGATCCAGGGAGGGGGGGCCGGCCAGCAGAGGTGTTAAGCGGCCTTGCGCGCTTCGTAGAGGGGGAAGTCTACGCCTGTCTTGAACACCTCGTTGATGTAGTTGGTAAGTACGTTGAGAGCCACATGGCCGACGATCTCGACCAGTTCGGTGTCGTCATGTCCGGCGGCGCGGGCTTCGCTGAGGTCAGCCTGATCCACCTGGCCGCGGTCCACGGCGATCTTGTGCGCCAGTTTCAGTGCGGCTGCCGTTTTCGGGTCCGAAGACTGGGCATCCCTATTGGCGTCGATTTCGGAATCTTCGACCTTGGCGAGATGTTTCGCGATATAGCCGTGTGCCGAGTTGCAGTAGGTGCAGCCGTTGACGTTCGCGAGCACGAGGGCGATCGCTTCGCGGGTCGCCGGCGACAGTTTGCCGGTGCTCAACGCACCGCTGAGACCGAGATAGCCTTCAAGGGTTGCCGGGCTCGCCGACAGCAGCCGGAACATGTTCGGTACGGAGCCGAGTTTCGCCTGGACGGCTTCGAGTAAAGGACGAGCGGATGCCGGTGCCGTATCGATGCTGATGGGGGTGTCGATTCGTGACATGATGGTTTCCTTGTTGTTTGGTTGATGGGTACGGCATCGGGGCCCCGTTTCCGTATGCTTAAAAGAGTACCGAACGTTCGGTACATAGTCAACCCGTTATTGCACCTCAGGCTGATTTTTCAATCTGGGAGCCTTCAGCGTGTCGGAAAACGTCGCTCAGAAGGGCGTGCTGACATCCGTTGACGCGTCCTAGCCGGGCAGGCAGGGAAGGCCATCACGATATTCTGCGTTGGTTGAGGCCGAGGCCGGAGGGAGAGTGTTGTTGCTCAGTCCAAGGTTGGCACCGCCGACATCCAGCCGTCAGCTCGCAATCTTCCAGGTGCCGTCCGGCTGGCGGCATGCCGTACCCGTGCCCTTTTCCTGTTTGCCGTCGACATAGATCGAAGTTTCGAATTCCCGGCAGTCGGAGCCTTCGGTGCTGCGGTACGTGCTGACCGGGGTCACGGTACCGGAATGGCCGGAATCCGGATTGCGCCAGGTCGAGGCCTGTCCGGCCTTGTTGTATTCAAGGGCATCCTGCGCGGTGCGCTGGGCGTATTGCTTGTCGGCCTTGTCGAGGGACTTGCCGATTTCGCTACCGGCCCAGGCGCCAGCCAGCGTGCCGACGGCGATGGCTGCCATCGCCCCCTTGCCGCCGCCTATCTGCGAGCCGAGCAAGGCGCCGAGCCCGGCGCCGGCAATCGTGCCGATGGTTTCCTTCTCGCGGCCCTGTTCACAGGCGGCAAGGGCCAGGCAGAGCAGCACGGCGATGAGCGGTTTCGAGGTCTTCATATCGGCTAATACCCTTTGTAATTATCTTGTTCGCGATCTTTAAATCTTAACGCAGAGTGTCCACTTCTGTCAGGCGTCAAAGATCATCTTGATCGTACGGTGGACTTTCGCGGGATATCCCTTTATCAACCGGATGTGGCAAAAGTACGGCAATAGTATAGCGCACACCGCAACAGTTTTCAGTGACACAAATCACGGATTCCGGCATGGCAGACCTCATGGAGCCTTTCGATCTTTTCGGCAAATGGTTCGACATGGCCAAAGAAAGCGAAATCAACGATCCGAACGCCATGAACCTTGCGACGGCCAGCCCCGACGGGCGCCCGTCGTCGCGCATGCTGCTGTTGAAGGATTTCGATGAAACCGGGTTCGTCTTCTACACCAACCTGGAAAGCAACAAGGGCCGGCAACTGGCCGCGAACAATCATGTTGCGCTGAATTTCCACTGGAAGAGCCTGCGCAAGCAGGTGCGCATCGAAGGCGAGGCTGTACCGGTCAGCGATGACGAGGCCGATGCCTATTTCCAGTCCCGTGCTCGCGGCAGCCGAATCGGCGCCTGGGCGTCCGAACAGTCGCGCCCCATGGAAGGGATGTTCATCCTCGAGCGCCGGGTCGCCGAGTTTACCGCGAAGTTCGGCATCGGCGAGGTGCCGCGTCCGTCGCACTGGTCCGGCTTTCGGGTCGCGCCGGAAACAATCGAATTCTGGTCCGACGGCAAGTTCCGGCTGCACGAACGTATCGTCTATCATCGCGACGGCGACGGCTGGACCACGGAGCGTCTGTTCCCGTGAGCATCACCCACGAACCGCCGGGCGCAAACGCCACTACGCATCCGGTGATCCCCGGCGGCAGCCTGATGCGCGCGGCGGCCATTGCCTCGGTCAGTGTGGCGTCGGTGCTGATCGTCACCAAATTCGCTGCCTGGCTGATTACGGATTCGGTCAGTCTGCTGTCGACGCTGATCGATTCATTTCTGGATGCGGCAGCGTCGCTGGTAAACCTGTTGGCTGTGCATCACGCCCTGCAGCCGGCCGACCGCGAACACCGCTTCGGGCACGGCAAGGCGGAACCGCTGGCCAGCCTGGCACAGTCGGCATTCATCGGCGGCTCGGCGGTGTTTCTTCTGGTTCAGGCAGGGGAGCGTATGGCGCATCCCCGCGACGTGCTGAACACCGATATCGGCTATGCGGTGATGGTGTTCTCCATCGTGCTGACGATCCTGCTGGTCGCTTTTCAGCGCTACGTGGTGAAAAAGTCCGGCTCCGTCGCCATCGATGCCGACAGCCTGCATTACAAGACCGATGTGCTGATCAACCTCGGGGTCATGGTCTCGCTGTTCCTGTCGAGCCATTTCGGCTGGAAATACGCCGACCCGCTGATTGCCATCATGATCGCGCTGTATATCGTCAGGGGGGCGTGGGAAATCGGCAAGACGGCGCTCGGCATCCTGATGGACCGCGAGCTCGAGGACGCCGACCGCCAGAAAATCCGCGAAATCGTCATGGCCCACGAGGAAGTGAAGGGGTTGCACGATCTCAGGACCCGCTCATCGGGGGTGCATGTCTTCATCCAGTTCCATCTTGAACTGGACGGGAACATGAAACTGAAACAGGCACACGACATTTCCGAGGATGTGGAGCGAGAACTGATGGAAGCGTTCCCCAACGCCGAGGTGATCATCCACGAAGACCCCGAAGGCGTCGAAGAGGCGCGGGCGTCCTTCCATTGAGTTATTTCCGGATTAATGCCTGAAACCAGCCAACAACGTGTGATCGACTTCCTGACGGCGGCCCTGTCGGAAGAGGGCGTGCCACCGAAGATCATCACCACGCATATCTCGGTGATCTTCCTCGCCGGGCAGCGGGCCTTGAAGCTGAAGCGCGCCGTGCAGTACCCGTTTCTCGATTTCAGGTCGCTCGACGCGCGTCATGAAGCCTGCCTGCGGGAAGTCGATATCAACCGCCGCACCGCGCCGTCGATCTACAAGGGCGTCATCGCCGTTACCGAGCGGGACGGTGCCCTGGCATTGGACGGAAACGGCGACGTTGTAGAGTGGCTTGTCGACATGGCACGGTTCGACGAAGCCACGCTGTTCGACCGCTTGGCCGGGATAGAGCGCGGGCTGCGCCGGCCGTTGATTGAGGACCTGGCCGATGAAGTCGCTGTCTTTCATGCCGGCGCGGAGATCAAACCGGCAGCCGGCGGCGCGGCGGGTATCCGCAGGATCGCCGAAAACAATGTGCTGGCTTTCGAGGAGCAAAAATCGGGCGGTGTGTTCGATGCCGCCGTCGCGGATGCGGTCTCGGCGCGGACCCTGGCGCTGATCGACGAGCACGCGGCGTTGCTGGATGCGCGGCGCGATGCCGGGCGGGTGCGGGCCTGCCATGGCGATCTGCATCTCAGGAATATCTGTCTCGTCGACGGCAAGCCGACGCTGTTCGACGCCATAGAATTCTCGGACGATTTTTCGGATATCGATGTGCTCTACGATCTGGCGTTTCTGCTGATGGACCTGGAGTTTCACGACAAACGCCGGCTGGCAGCGTTTCTTTTCAACCGCTATTTGGACGTCGGCGACGAGCGCGCCGATGCGTACCGGGTGTTGCCGATTTTCCTCAGCATGCGGGCGCAGATCCGCAGCTTCGTCGGCGCGGCGATCGCGGTCTCGCAATCCGACCCTGACGCCGCCGCACGCGAAGCGGATACGGCGCGCCGTTATCTGGCGCTGGCAGGCAGGTACCTTGAGGAGTCTTCGCCGCGGCTTGTCGCGGTCGGCGGCCTGTCGGGTTCGGGCAAGTCGCGGCTGGCACGGGAGGTCGCGCCGTACCTGGGCCGTGCGCCGGGGGCGCGGGTCGTGCGCACGGACGTGGTCAGAAAACGCCTTAGCGGGATCCATCCCAACGAAGGTTTGGGCGCCGAAGGCTACACACCGGAAATGACGGTAAAAACCTACGAGGCGTTTTTCGGCCAGGCAAGAGAGGCGCTCGAGAACGGCCAGTGCGCGGTCCTGGACGCGGTGTTCGCGAAGGCCGAGCAGCGCCGCCAGGCCAGTGAACTGGCGCAAGCCTGCGGTGTGCCGTTCACCGGTATCTGGGTCGACGCACCCGAAGAGGTGCGTGTGGAGCGCGTTTCGACACGGCAACGCAATGTCTCGGATGTGACCGTCGACGTGGCGAAACAGCAGTCCGGCTATGACCTGGGTGACATCACCTGGGACAAGGTCGACAGCTCGGGCAAGAAGAAAGAGACGATCCGCCAAGGGCTGAAGGTCCTGAAGCTGTAATCGATTCTTTGCGAATCTGCCCGAAAAAGCGCATGCTATTGGATAACAATAATTGCAGACAGGCAGAGGTTTCCCATGGTCAACACGATCCTGTGTCCGCTCAGCGGTGCTCCTGAGAACGAAGAGGTCCTCGACAAGGCGTACTCAGTCGCCAAGGACCTCAACAGCCATCTCGAGGTTCTTCACGTCGAACCTGAAGCCAAGGAATCGATACCTTTGCTGGGCGAGGGCATGTCCGTGGCGATGGTCGAGGACATGATCTCAATGGCCGAAAAGGAAGCTTCCGAACGGGTCGCGCGGGCCCGCAAGATGTTCGACGATAGCCTCAAGAAACATAATGCCAAGCTGGCCGACAAACCGAGCGGCGAGAAGGAGATGACGGTTTCCTGGCGCCATGAGCATGGCCGCGAGGACGAAGTCGTTGCGCGTATCGGCCGGCTCAACGATCTGATCGTCGTCGCCCGGCCCGGCGACAGCGACGATGTGCTGACGCCAATGACGCTGAACGCCGCGATCTTCGAAAGCGGGCGTCCGGTGCTGGTCGTGCCGCCGGGGGCGTCTGAATCCAGGCGCAAACGGATCGCCATTTCATGGAACGGCAGCGTGCAGTCGGCACGCGCCGTGTCGACGGCGGTACGGGTGCTGGAACAGGCCGATGCGGTCATGGTGCTGACCGCCGACAGTTTCCGTACTTCGGGCGCGCGCGGGCCGGAGCTTGCGCAATACCTGGAATGGCACGGCATCACCCCCGACACCAAGGTCTTCGAGGCACCGGCCGGCAGCGTCGGTCCGAGGCTGCTCGAGGAATGCGAGAAATTCGGCGCCGATCTTCTGGTCAGCGGGGCCTACACGCACAGCCGGATGCGCCAGCTTATCCTTGGCGGGGTGACGAAATACGTCCTTGGGCACGCGAAAATTCCGATGCTGATGGCGCACTGATCGCCTGACCGGAGCCGACAAAGTTGGATTGATGAAGCCCCCTGTTCGGGTACAATATCCGCACAGAAAATTCTAACCAGGGGTAACATCCATGAAGATCACGAAACTCGGTGCCGCCGGCGTGGCGGCTGTTGCGGTGCTGTTCGGCACGGTGACGGCCGACGCGGAAACCCATGTCACCTACAAATCCGCCAAATCCACGTCGTCGTATTACCAGATGGCAGTGCAGATCGCCGAAGCCGTGAAGCGCGGCACCGGCGGCGCGATGATCCTGACCGTCGAGGAAAGCCAGGGCTCGGTGCAGAACGTCAAGGAAGCCGCCGTCCGTCCGGGCAACTACGTCTTTACGACGCCGCCGTCCCTGATCGGTCTGGCCCAGGGCGGCAAGAAAATGTTCGAACCGAAAAACCCCAAGTTTGACGAAATCCGTGGTCTGTTTCCGATCCCGTCGCTGACCATGCACTTCGTCGTGCGCGCGGATTCCGGTATCAAGACCTTCGCCGATCTGGCCGGCAAGTCGTACCTGATCGGCAAGGGCAGCTTCGGCGCCAAGGAAGCTGAAAAGTACTTCGAGATGTTCGGCATCAAGGACAAGGTCAAGCTTGTCGACGTCGAATTGAACGCCGCCGTCGCCGCGCTGAAGAACAAGCAGGTCGACGGTTTCGCCACCGCCGGATCGTACCCGGCCCCGAACGTCATGGAAGCGGCTGCGGGCACGGCGATCCACCTGATTTCCATGACCGACGAACAGGTCGCGGAAAGCAAGCGCACCAAGCTGGTCATTCCGGGCGGCACCTATCCGGGTGTCGATCAGGATACCGTGACGACGTCGCTTTCGGTGATGGCCTACACCACGACCGGCATGAGCGACGACGACGCCTATACCCTGACCAAGACCTACTGGTCGGAAAAAGCGCGGATGGGCGCGGACAACAAATGGTGGGGCGGTGTGAAGCCGGAGATGCTCTCCGAGATGACCGGCAAACTGCACCCCGGCGCGCTCAAGTACTACGCCGAGGCAAATATCAGCGTGCCGGACGCACTGAAGTAACTTCGTGACTTCAGCCGAACAACCGGCCGATGCGGAATATGTCGGGCGAGTCCGGGGATGTTGCATCCTCGGACTCGCTGCCGTTTCGGTTGCCTTCCATATCTATCTGATTTTCTCGGGCCTGATACCGAACCTGATCAGCCGTCCGGTCCATATGGCGCTGGCGCTGCCATGGGTGTTCGTGTTCGTCAGGACCGAGAACACGCTCGAGCGTGTCGTCGGTTATGTCATGACCGCGGCCGGCATTCTGATCTGTGCCTACATCGCGCTCTATGAAAACACGCTCGGTGAACAATACGGCTATCTGAACGGACCGCTGCAGATGGCCATGGCGGCGGGGCTGATCGTCATCGTTCTCGAAATGGCGCGGCGCGCCATCAGCTGGCCGCTGCCGATGGTGGCGGTGATTGTCCTTTGCTACGGCATGTTCGGAGAATACGTGCCCGGCGAATTCGGCCACCCGGGGCTGCCGCTGGCAAGCCTGCTGGGCAACCTGACCATCGCCGAAGCCGGGTTTTGGGGACCGCTCACAGGTGTTTCAGTCAATGTTGTTGCGGTTTTTGTGATCCTGGGCGCCGTTTTGAACGCCGGTGAAGCCGGGCAGGGGTTCATGAACCTGGCCATCGCCGTCGCCGGGCGGCTGCGCGCCGGGGCTGCCAAGGTCTCGGTGCTGGCATCGGCATTGTTCGGGTCGCTGTCCGGATCGGCGTCGGCCAACGTGGCCTCGACGGGCGCGGTGACGTTGCCGGCGATGAAGCGGCTCGGCTATCCGCCGGCGCTGGCGGCGGCCGTCGAAGCGGTGGCGTCGAGTGGCGGGCAGATCATGCCGCCGCTGATGGGCGCCGGGGCGTTCGTCATGGTCGAACTGCTGGGCGTGCCCTACACGGACATCATGGCGGCGGCGTTGCTACCGTCTTTGTTGTTCTTTTTCGCGGTCTGGGTCGGCGTCGACGGGTTCGCTCGGAAGACCGACCTTCGCGCCATGGACAAATCCGAGATGCCGGACCGTCGCACCTTGGTAATCACCGGGCTGTTTTTCGCGGTGCCGTTCGCCGTGCTGTTGGAGCGCCTTTTCATCGGCGGATATACCCCGCAGTACGCTTCAGCAGTGGCGATCCTGGTGTCGACCGTTCTGCTGGCGTTCAACGCTGCGGGATCGTTTTCGATCCCGATGTGGGCGCGCCGTTTCAGCGAGTCGCTGATCAACGCCGCCGGGCAGATCGCCACCGTGGCGTCGATCATCCTGTGTGCCGGTATCGTCATCGGTGTGCTGCAGATGACCGGCCTCGGGGTCAAGGTCACCTCGACGATCATCTCGCTTTCCGGCGGGCAGCTGTGGGCGGCGCTTTTGCTGACGGCTCTGGCGTGCCTGATCCTGGGGATGGAGGTGCCGACCACCGCTGCCTATGTGATCTGCGTGTCGGTGACCGGGCCGGCGCTGCAGGAACTCGGCCTGCCGTTGCTGCATGCGCATCTGTTCGTGTTCTGGTTCGCGCTGCTGTCCACCATCACGCCGCCGGTTTGCGGAACTGTGTTTATCGCTGCGGGGATGGCCGATGCACCGTGGCTACGCGTTGCCGGAATCGCCATGCGGCTGGGACTGGGGCTATATCTGATTCCGCTGGCATTCGTCGCCAATCCGGCCCTGACCGCGCTCAAAACCGATCCGCTGCTGGCCTTCGTGGCGGCAGCCAAGATCGCGCTGGCATTGTGGCTGATCAGTCTGGCGGCGATCGCCGACCGGCCGGTCTGGCAGCGTGTGCTGGCGGCTTGTGCCGGCGGTGCGGCGATGTTCCTGATGCCGGTCGGCGCGAGCTAGCTTTTCGGTTTCAGAACCCGCGCCATGTATTCCTGCGGCTCTGTGCCAAGATATGACGCGGCGAACACATCCATGCTCTCGGCAATCGCCTGATCCACGCTGAGGTCGTTCCATGACCGGTTAAGCCGCTTCTGCGTCCGGACCGCGCCCGGTGCAGCATGAAGGATCGACGCGCAGGCTTTCTCGACCTCGGCGTCGAGCTGATCGGCGCCGACCAGCTTTTCGACGAAGCCCCACTCATAGGCGGTTTTGCCGTCGATGACGTCACCCGACAGCACCAGCCAGTCAGCGCGTCCCTTGCCCATCAGCCGGGGCAGAAGCACGGCCTGTATGACGGACGGAATACCGACGCGGACCTCGGGCATGCAGAAGCTGGCCTGCTCGCTGGCGATGCGCAGATCGCAGGCCGCTGCCATTTCCATTGCGCCGCCGATGCACGCCCCCTGTATCCGGCAGATCACCGGGACCGGAATGTCGGCTACCGCCTGGATGGCGCGGCGCAGGTTGTCGATGAAACCGTAGGCGGTGTCCCTGGTCTGTGCCGACAGATCGCCGATATCGGCGCCTGCGGAAAACACACGCTCGCCCTCGCTGCGCAGGACCACGACCCGCACGCTGTCATCGCCGCCAAGCTCGCCGGCTTTTTCGGCAATGGCGTTGATGTGTTCGGTGTCGAGCGCGTTCCGTTTTTCGAAACGCGCGATCACGATTTCCGCAACGCCGTTATCGTGGCGATGGATGGTAACGCTCATATGGCTATTTCCCTCCGGCCTGTTTCGGCCACAGCCAGGCCGCGCCCCTGACGCCTGAACTGTCGCCGTGCATGTTCTTTACAATGGGGGTTTCGCAGACGTCCGAAAACACATACTGGCTCAACGCCTTGGGCATGACGTCGTAAATGATGTCGAGGTGCGACAGACCACCGCCAAAGACGATGATATCCGGATCCATAATGTTGACGACGCCGGAGATCGCCCGCGCCAGCCGATCGGTATAGCGCTGCAATGCTGCTGCTGCGGCGACGTCGCCGGACGTGGCGAGCGCGGCGATTTCGGTCGCCGTTCTTTCGCTGCCGCTGTCGGCCTTGTAGTCATTGGCCAATCCGGGGCCAGATAAAAACGTCTCGATGCAGCCGAGCTTGCCGCAATAACACGCCGGGCCGGGGTGTTCGCTCAGTCCGCCGATCTGCTGCGGCCAGGGCAGGGGATTGTGCCCCCATTCGCCGGCGATGGCGTTCAGCCCGGAATGGGTCTGCCCGTCAATGGCGATGCCGCCGCCGACCCCGGTGCCGAGGATCACGCCGAACACCATGGCATGTCCCTGAGCGGCGCCGTCGACGGCTTCCGAGACGGCAAAGCAGTTGGCGTCGTTGGCGATGCGCACCGGGCGTTCGAGTGCGGCCTCCAGGTCGCGGTCAAGCGCATGCCCGATCAGCCAGGTCGAATTGGCGTTCTTGACGAGGCCCGTTTTCGGCGAGATGGCGCCTGGGATGCCGACCCCGACGGGAGTGTCCTTGGGGCAGGATGCCTCTGCGGCGGCGGCTTCGATCAGCTCGCGGATGGCGTGGACCGTGGCGCCGTAGTCACCCTTCGGGCTGTCGACGCGCCGGCGCGCGCGCTCGTTTCCGTCGCCGTCGATGACGATGGTTTCGATCTTCGTGCCGCCGAGGTCGATGCCAATTCTCACGGCAAAACACTAAACCATCGAAAACCGTGTAAGGAACCCCGTATTTGTCTGAAATCCCTATATTTTGTGTGTTGTACGAGATGTGGGTTTTTTGTTAACCATTATATACAAAGATTAGTCGACGCCGATTCGTCTTTGTCGGTGACTGGGTGAAAACTGGGCATTCTGGGGTATCCGATATGATGGAAGACATGAATGAATCCAGCGCGTCGGAAGATGATCTTCCCCGTGCCTGGGCGCCGGACTTGATCGACGTCCGCCCGGTTTTCCGAGGTCTTGCCGACGGCGGTATCGCCGGCAAGGATATCGCCCGCATGCTGAGCGTCGCACCTTCGACCGTCAGCAAGTGGCGCCGTGGTGCTGCCAAACCCAACGAAGATGCCATTCAGTTCCTGACACTGATCCTGGCCGACGTCATCGGTGCCAAGGAGCGCACCCTGGATGCGATGGAAGACGTGCCGCTGGCCTGGCGCCTGGGCCGCGAAAGTGAGCTTGCCGCCATGCGTCAGTCGCTGTTGCAGCAGGAAGCCATCAACCGTGTGCTCAAACCGACGTCGCTCCGCGACGGCGCGCGCATGTTCAAGGACTGGCTGGACCGTGCCAATGTGCCGGTCCGCGCCATGCGTCCGCAAAGCCTGAGGGTCGTGGCGTGAGTGCTTCGATCTACAACGCGCTCGGCATTTCCAGCGAAGGCCTGCAGACCGCGCTCAGTATCAAGCAGAGCTACAAGAAACGCGAGCCGCTGGTCATTCCCGGCGACGACGACCGGCTGCTGGTGCCGGAAAATTTTCTGAACCGCGAGATCGATCTGTCCGGTCTGGAAGATCCGCTGGCGCTTGCCATGGTCTGTTCGCGCGACCCCGAGGGGCCGATGGCGCTGGCGGCGACCGCGCGTCTGTGTCCGCTCGGCAATTCAACGAAGCTGGTGCGCGGTGTCGTCGAAATCATCGGCGAGACGTCGCGCCACGAGCTTGTCCGCGAATGCCTGAAGTACGTTACCGATCACGCCTTCGAGCCGGACAGCATCGGCAAGGTGCGCCAGCATGCCTCGCGCATCGTCACGGAAAGCCGCAAGCAGTACACGGCGGCGCTGCGCGAAAATCTGAAGTCCCTGCTGGACGGCGAAATCGCCCCCCGGCAGTTCGTCCGCGAGTTCTTCGAGCTGACCGAAGCCGGAAACATGCGCCATGACATCCGCAAGAAACTGATCCTCAGTCTTTTGCTGTCGTCGTCGGTGCGGCCGTCGATCAAGTTCCTGATGCTCGAGAATTTCCAGCGCATCCCGAAACAGGTGAAAATCGGCATTGTGTCCGCGGTGCTCAAGGCAGAACCCACGCGCCATACCGAAGTCATCAAGGAAGAGCTGAAATACATCATCAACCAGGCACGGATGATCCGTGAAGGCCACGACATCAACGGCCGCCCGGCGCCTGCCGGTATCGTGATGCCGAAGGGTCCGGCGTCAATGTCGGAAGCCGTACCAGAAGAATTTCCTATGCCGTTTCCCGGCGAGCAGCACCCGGAGCGTCCGCGTCCATCCTTTCCGCTGAAACCCTGAACAAACCGCGTCCGGCGCTATTGCAAATCGTGATCTAGACGCTACAAACGCGCCATGACATTTATTCCTGAATACCTCTTCGAAGGCGAACCGGCGCTGGGTGAAACCATGGAGGTTCGACCGGGCATTCACTGGCTGCGCATGCCGCTGCCCTTCAGGCTCGACCACATCAATTTGTGGCTACTGGAAGGCGGCGACGGCTGGACCATCGTCGATACCGGGATCTGCCGCGACGAGGTCAAGGCCGCATGGGAAACCCTGTTTGCGGGCGTGATGGGGAACCGGCCGGTCAAGCGTGTCGTGGTCACGCATTTTCACCCGGATCACGCCGGACTGGCGGGCTGGCTGACCGAACGCTTCGACGCGCCGTTGGTCATGCCGCTGACCGAATGGACTTTTGCCCGGATGCTGTCGCTGGACGGCCAGGATCAGTCGCAAAACGCCTTCAATGCCTTCTACAAGCGGGCCGGCTTCACCGACGAGATGATGCAGACCGTGAGCAAGCGCGTTGGCGGCTACAGGAATATCGTTTCGCCGATACCGACGCAGTTCGAACGCATTGCCGACGGCGACACCATCGATATCGGCGGGCGCAAGTGGCGGATGATCGTCGGGCGCGGGCATTCGCCGGAACATGCGTGTCTGTACTGCGATGCCGACGACGTGCTGATTTCAGGCGATCAGGTGCTGCCCAAGATCAGCCCCAACGTCAGTGTCTGGCCGCAGGAGCCCGAGGGCCGGCCGTTGAAGCTGTTCATCGACACCATTGACCGTCTGCGTAAGGAAGTCGGCGGCGATCCGCTGGTGCTGCCGAGCCATAACTGGCCGTTCCAGGGCTTCCATGCGCGTCTTGATGATCTGGACGCGCATCACGTTGACCGTCTCGACGAAACAGTTGAAGCGCTGGAGCAGGGCAGTACGGGGGTCGAAGTCTTGTACCGGTTGTTCCGGCGTGAACTGGATGAGCACCAGACGTTCTTCGCCATCGGCGAAACGCTGGCGCATCTGCATCATCTTCTGGAAGACGGTCGCGCCGTGCGTACCCGCCGCGATGACGGTGTCGATATTTTCACGAAAGCGGCGTGAGCGGCCGGATTTAGATCAGTTTTGCGTTCTGCAGCGCCGAGAGCACCAGCAGCGCGACATTTCCGTCCAGTGAATAATAGATCGTCTGGGCGTTTCGCCTGGTTTTCACGAGCTTTCCCTGGCGCAGCTTTGCCAGGTGCTGGGACAGCGCCGACTGGCTAAGACCCGTGATCTCTTCCAGTTTGGACACCGAAGATTCCTCATGCGACAGGTGGCACAGTATTTTCAGCCGATGGCTATTTGCCATGGCTTTGAGCACACTGCTGGCTCTTTCCTGGCTCTTGAAGTTCTTCGGTTTCGTCTGCGTATGCGGAGCAAGAGACGGCATTTGTTTCTCGCGTTGTTTTTGCGACTTTCTGTCGGCCTATGAAAATCCCTACACCCTCTCGACGCTGCTTGGCCAAACACAGTTTCGTGACCCGGTTCATTGCGAAATCCCCTAAACCCTTGTGATCGGGCGAAAATTGTTGGATTTTTACGGTAACAACAACTGCTCTGAGGCCTGCTCATGAATACCATTCTCCTCGATCTGAAAGGACTGAAGTGTCCGATGCCGGTGCTGCGCGCCAACAAGAAGATGAAGGAGCTGATGGCCGGCGATATTCTGGAGATCGAGGTGACGGACCCTGCGGCGCCGAAGGATTTCGAAACCTACAGCGCGACCACGGGCCATGAACTGCTGAGCAGCGTCAGCGAAGAAGGGATGTTCCGGATTTCGCTGAAGAAAGCCGGCTGACCGGCCTTGTTGAAATTCACCCGATCAGCCGCACCGGCGAGATAACGCCGGGGTCCACGCCCTTGTCGAGAATATCTGCGGGGGCCGCAAGGTCCAGCAGTTGATGCGTCGCCAGCCGCGCCATCGCGTCCGAGGTGGTGATGCCATATCCGCCTTGCCCGGCCAGCCAGAAGAAGCCGTCCGTGCGCGGATCGAAGCCGAGCGCCGGGACGCCGTCCTCGAAGAAGCTCCTGAGCCCCGCCCATTTGTTGTCGAGACGTCGGATTTCCATCGTCGTCGCTTGCTGAATGCGTTCGACGGTGACGGCAACGTCGTATTCGTCGGGCTGTACATCGCACGGCGGCATCGGTGTCGCTTCCTCCGGGGATGCGAGGATGCGGCCTGCATCGGGCTTGAAATAGAACGTTTCGTCGATGTCGTTGATCATCGGCCAGGTTGACGTATCGCAACCTTCGGGCGCCTGAAAAACCACCGCAGTGCGCCGTTTCGGAACCAGGCCGAGGGGGGCGAGGCCCGCCTTTGCGGCGATCTCGTCGGCCCAGGCACCGGCGGCATTGATGACGATGTCCGCCTTGACCGTGCCGGCGCGGGTTTCGATCTGCCATTTGCTGCCGCTGCGCGCAACGGCGAGCACGTCGGCATCGGTGACGAGCATGCCTTCCCGGGATTTGAAGCCACGCAGGCAGCCTTGATGGATTGCCGCCACGTCCATGGACATGGCATCGGGTTCCAGTACGCCGACTACCGTCCAGGCAGGGCGCAGCACGGGGACGAGATCGCTGACCGCCTTGCCTTCCAGCAATTGAATGCTCGGGGTCAAGGCCCGGCATTGCCGGAAAAGGGTCTGGGCTTTCTCACGGCGGTCTTCGCCGCCGACCAGCATAAGACCCATCGGATGCAAAAGCGGGTGTTCTGCAAATCCTGGTGGCGGCGCGTCGAAGAACGGCAGAGATGCTGCCGTCAGGGCGCGGATCACCGGCGGGCCGTAGGTTTCGGTATAGACCGCGGCGGAGCGGCCGGTCGAATGGTAGCCGGGCCTGTCCTCGCGCTCGATCAGCACGACCTCCCGGCCGCTGCCGAGTGCTTCGGAGAGACGGTAGGCGAGAGACGCCCCGGCGATCCCGGCGCCGACGATGGCAAACCGAACGTCAAGCATCGGAGTGGCTATTCCGCGGGATTGGGTTCGGCCTGCGGTCTGTTCGGCACTGCCGTGCCGATGGTGTCGCTGTCGCCGGTCTTGTCCTCGATCGCCGGGTAGTGTTCCTTGCGGTCATCGGCATCCCGTTCCGCCTTGCGGTGCATGCGTTCATCGCGGTTCCGTTCAACGGCGGCGCAGAACAGAGCCATCATCGGCGGTATGATCGCAAGGGTCAGGATTGCGGACAGCGACAATCCGCCCAGAACCACGGAGCCAAGGCCCCGGTACAGTTCCGAACCGGCACCGGGGAACAGCACCAACGGCATCATTCCGAACACGCTTGTCGTCGTCGACATGAAGATCGGCCGAATACGGTTCGAGGTGGATTCGATGATCGCCTCTGTGACAGCCATGCCTTCCTCGCGTATGTGGTACAGTGTCTGGTGCACCAGCAGGATGGCGTTGTTGACGACGATGCCGATCAGAATGACGAAGCCCAGCAGGGTCAGCATGTCGAGCGGCTGGAAGGTGAACTTGTTCATGATGGCAAGACCCAGCACGCCGCCCGCCGTCGCCAGCGGCACCGAGAACATAATGACCATCGGATAGACGAAGCTTTCGAACAGCACGGCCATGACCAGATAGACGATCACCACCGCGATCAGCAGGTCGTATTTCATGTGTGCCCAGGTCTCGTTTAGGCTGTCGGCGGTTCCGGACAGGCGCAGTTGTACGCCCTGCGGCATGCCTTCGGCTTCAAGCTTTTCAATCACACCCGTGCGCAGGGTATCCAGCGCCGTTTCCAGCGGCACGGCATCCGGCGGACGGATTTCCAGCGTGACCGTTCGCAGGCGTTCGAGGTGGTTGATCTGTGTCGGACCCGAGGTGACGACAATATCCGCAAGCTCGCTCGCCGGCAGGATGATACCCGACGGCGTGGAGACGGGCAGATAGCTGATCCCCTGCGTTTCGGTGACCTGCGATTCAGGCCCCTTGATCTTGAGGTCGATACGCTTGTTGCCGACCGTGATCTCGGCGACCCTGAGGCCGTCGTTGAAGGCATCGAGCGTATCCGAGAGCTGCTGCGCGGTGACGCCGTTGTCGGCCAGTTTGACCCGGTTCGGATAGACCCGCACTTCAGGTGCGCCGAGTTCCAGACCCGGTTTCGGTCTGAGCTGCGTGCCTTCTCTCCGGGGCAGGGCCTGCTCGACCAGGCCGACGGCGCGTACCGCGGTAGCGAGGATGGTTTCGAGATCTTCACCCATGACGTTCAGTTCGATCGAACGTGAACCGCCGATGCCGCGCCCGAACAGCGAGCGCTGGGAAATCAGGCCGAACGTTCCCGGCTCTTTCAGGGCCGCCGATTTCAGGATCGGGATCAGTTCCTTGACGCGATCCGCGTCGTAAGCGGAAGCACCGAGGAAGGTGATGCCGCGTGTCGCCACGAAGAAGAAACGGTCGACCAGCGGCTTGCCTTCCGGGTGTTTGCCGTCCGGATTGTTTTCGGCCAGAAGCGGAATCATCTCGGCCTCGAACTTCGAGGCAATTTCTTCCGTGGTGTCGAGGTTATAGCCGGGCGGCGGTGCCACGACGCCGAAAATCAGGTTACGGTTGCCGTCCGGCAGGTATTCGAGCTTGGGCAGCAGGGCGACCGTGATCGTGGCGCCTGCGCCGCACAGCAGAAGGACCATCGCGATGGAGAGAAGCTTGCTGGCGATGACACGGCGTGTCAACGCCATCACAAAGGCGTGGAACCCTTCCGCAAGATTATCGATGCCGGGAATGCGCCGACGCGTGATGCTGGTTTCTTCCGGGCCGCCCAGCAGCTTTTTGGACAGTGCCGGGATGACGGTGATGGCGACCAGCAACGACAGCATCACCGAGACGGAGAGAGCCACCGCGATGTCGCGGAACAACTGGCCGACTTCCAGTTCCATGACGAGGATTGGAATGAACACCATGACCGTGGTCAAAGCCGAGACGAGCACCGCGACCCAGACCTGCTTGGCCCCCTGATAGGCGGCTTCGACCCGGCTGAGGCCGCGTTCTCGTAATCGGAAGATGTTCTCGAGCACGACGATCGCGGCGTCGACGACCATGCCGACCGCGAAGGCGATGCCGGCCATGGAAATCACGTTGAGCGAGCGGCCGAGGAACGCCATGGCCACGAAGGCGCCTATGACCGAAACCGGAATGGCCATCGAGACGATCAGCGTGGCGCCGCCCGAGCGCAGGAACACCAGCAGCACGAACGCCGCCAGCAGGCCGCCGATGATGATATTCTGCTGCACCAGATTGATCGAGGAATCGATATAAACCGTTTCGTCATAGACCTGGATCAGTTGCAGGTCTTTCGCCGGAAGCTGCTGCGTGTTCAGTTCCTTGATGGCTTCGCGGATGCCGTTCATGGTTTCGATGACGTTGGCACCGGTTTCACGCACCGTGTTGATGGCCAGCGCCGGGCGGCCGTTGACGCGAATACGCGCGCTCGGCTCCGAATAATCGTACACCACTTCGGCGATATCGCCGATGGTGACACGGGCGACGCCGCCGCCGAGACCTTCGCTCTGCGATCGGACGACGACATTCTCGACATCCTGGATGGTGGTGAATTCACCTTCGGTGCGGACCACGTAGCGGCGCTTGCCTTCATCGACATCGCCGGCGGAAACGGAAGAGTTTGCGGCCCGCATGGTGGCGACGACATCGGTCACCGTCAGCCGGTATCTGGCCATCGCGTTCGGATCGACGCGAACCACCATTTCCCGGTTGGCGGAGCCGTACATGTTGACGCGAGATACGCCGCTGACCCGCTCAAGGCGGTCTTGGATAACGTCTTCGGCGAAATCGCCGAATGTATGGATGGGGCGTTTGTTTTCGCCGGTCCTGACCAGAACGAACCATGCGATCGGGTTGTCTTCGGAACCCGAAGTGCGGATCGATGGCTGGTCGGCTTCAGCGGGATAACTGCTGACCCGGTCGAGGCGGTTGGCCGTCAGCAGGAGCGCGCGGCTCATGTCCTGGCCGACGGTAAATTCCATCGTGATTCGCGAACGGCCGTCCTGGCTTTCGGACGAGATTTCCTCGAGGCCCTCGATGCCTTTGAGGACTTCTTCCTGTTCGTTGGTGATTTCGCGCTCGATTTCCGCCGGCGCAGCGCCCGGCCAGATCGTTTCCAGACTGATGATCGGTTTGCGCACGTCCGGTGTTAGCTGGATCGGAATTTTCGCCAGTGCAACCACCCCGAACATGACGACCATCAGCACCGCCGCGAGGACGGCAATCGGTCGTTCAATGGACAGGCGGATCAGTCCGTTCATGATGCTTTGTCCTTGGCAGCGGCGGCGTTGCCGTTCCGGATCGGTTCACCGGGCACCAGTCTTTCGTTGCCGCGGATGACGACTTCGTCACCTTCCTTTAGCCCATCATCGACGACGAAGCGTTGGCCGATGGCCTGACCAAGTTTGACCGGCAGGAACGTCGCCTTGCCGCCGGCGTTGAGCACGACGAGCTGGGCGCCGCCCCGGTTCAGGATCGCGTCCTTGCTGACGGTCAGGACATTGCGGATCTCACCGGCGGGAATGTGCACCGTCACCGTCTGGTTGGCGGCCTTCGATTTCACGTCGCCGGGAAATTCCGAGATGAAGCGTACGCGACGGGTCCGCGTGCGGGGATTTTCATCGGGGATCACGGCACGGACGATGGCTTTAAGCTCGAAGCCGTCTTCCATGAAGGCCTTCAGTTCGCGGCCCTGATCCAGCCCGGCGATACGGATCGCCGGCACGTCGGCCTCGATTTCCAGATTGTTGTCGTCGAGCATCGTCACCGCCGGGTCGCCGACACGCAGATAAGCACCGGCCACGGAATGCTTCTCCGTGATGACGCCGGCATACGGGGCGTGGATGACGGTATTCGCCAGGGCGATTTCGCCGAGTTCAAGCTCGGCCTGGGCGGATTTCAACTTGGCAAGCGACTCGCCGACTTCGCTTTTGGCGCGGATGGTTTCCTGCTTCTTGTCGTTCAGGCGCGCCGGTGAAAAGGCGGGGGAGTCCTTCAGCCCTTCGAGGCGTTTCAGTTCCTGCTCCAGAAGCTGCAAGCTGGCGCGGCTGGTTTCCAGGCTGGCCTGGGCGCTGGCGACGTCGGCCTTGCGTCGGTTGCGTTCCCAGATGAAGGCGTTGTCGACAAGCACGGCGATGATGTCGCCGGCATCGACACGGTCGCCGACTTCGACCAGATACTTGTCCACCGGGCCGGCGACGCGGACGGCGACGACCCCGTTCTGGTGGGGGACGAAACGACCGATGACAGGCACGGTCTGGCGCAAGGGTTCAATGCGGACAACGTCCATGCCGACGGCTTTCGCCTTCGGCGCCTGCGCCGCCGGTTTGCCCGCATCCTGCGCGATGACAGGCACTGCCGCGATCACGAGCGTGAGGGCGATCAGGCCGGAGCCGAGAAACCTACGATTGAACAATGCCATTTCTTTACTCTTCCACCAGGCTGCCCGCGCCCGTGTTGCATATCAAAAAAAAACGCGCCGGCCATCAAAAGCCAAGCGTGCATTACAGCGGACAATCCCAAAATAAGACTGGACGGTCCAGTCCAATTTAATTTATCCAGTATCCAGAGGCAATTGGTTTATGCCGCAAGAACAAGACATTTGCATACCGGGAAGACTATTCAAGAGTGGCTGAAAATCTCGCCAAATCGACGCATCATTTGTCACCGTCTTCGGCTGCGAAGCGAGATGCCATCGTCTGTGCGGCGGCGCGGGTATTCATGGAAGCAGGCTATGGTGCGGCGAGCATGGACCACATCGCGTCAGAGGCCGGCGTCTCGAAACAGACTGTTTACAGCCATTTTGGCGCCAAGGACGCACTGTTCGAGGAAATCGTCAGCGGTAAATGCAGTGAGCTGATGTTTGCCGAAGGGCTGAAGGCCGGGCCGGACGATGAGCCGGAGGTCGTACTGTTCGAAGCCGCGAAAATCTTCCTCAATGTCGTTTTGAGCATTGAAAGCATCACCCTTTACAGGACGATCCTCGCCGAATGCGGCCGCTTTCCGGAACTGGCGGAGGCTTTTTACCGCGCCGGACCGAAACGAGCGTCCGAGCGGCTTGGCGCGTATCTGACCGCGGTGGCGGCACGCGGCAGGCTGAATATCGACAACCCGACGGCTGCTGCGGGTCTGTTTTTCGCCATGCTGCGGGGTGATTTGTACCTGCAGTGCCTGCTATCGCTGCGCGATCTGCCGAACGAGGCCGAGATCGCCGAAAACGCACGTATTGTCGCCAACACTTTCATCCAGGCGCACCGGGCTTAAGCGGCGTTATTCGCCCGATAATTGCGCAAGTGTGCAATTGCATTGAAAAAATTACACACGTGCCCAAAATATCCGTTATGCGAATGCTCAAACGCCTGATCGCAGTGCCGGCAGTTCTTCTGCTTCTGACATTTGTGGCGCGTGCCGATCTGATCGGGCATGGCGGCATGGTCCGCAGTGTCGACGTTTCTCCGGACGGCAAGCTCGTGATTACCGGCAGCTTCGATTTCTCGGCCCGGGTCTGGAACTTCGGCGATCAGAGCGAGCTTGCCGTGCTCGATCATCATGAAGGTCCGGTGACCAGTGTGACCTTTGATCCGAGCGGCAAGTATGCATTGACCACCAGTGACGACTACCGGGCGATTTACTGGGATCTGACGACCTTCCAGCCTGTTCACACATTGAGCGGCCACAAGCACAAGGTGATGACGGCGGCGTTCGATCCGTCGGGCAAAATCGCCGCCACCGGGTCGTGGGACAAATCGATAAAAATCTGGGACCTGCAAAGCGGTGCCGAGATCAGGAGTATCGCCACCAACAGCCCGGTCAACGCTGTGGCGTTTCTTGACGGCGGCAAGTTCCTGCTGAGCGGCGGGCACCATCCGGTCATGGAACTGTGGAATGCGGAAACCGGCGCTCTCGCCGGCAAGCTGGAAGGCCACCTGATGGGAGTTACGGCGCTCAGCGTATCGCCCGACGGCAAGCAGGTACTGTCGGCCAGCATCGACAAGTCGATCCGTCTCTGGGATGTCGAGACGATGCGCGAACTTCGCAAGATCGATGTACGCGACGGCCAAGTTTATGACGTGGAATTTTCGCCCGACGGGAAACGCGCGCTGACGGCGGGCAAGGACGGCTATGTCGTCGAATGGGATCTGGCGAGCGGCAACCCTGTGCATGAAATACCGGCGCACGACCGTATCGCCTGGGCCGCGACATACACGCCGGACGGCCGCTTCGCCGTCTCGGCCAGTTCCGACGAGCAGGCGCGTATCTGGCATATCGAGACCGGTGACCGCATCGGCCAGACGCAGATCGCCAGTGACGGACCGCAGCCGTGGCTGCAAAGCGACCATCCCGGCGCCAGACTTTTCACCAAGTGCGCTAAATGCCATGCCTTGAGTGCCGACGGCCCAGCCCGGTCCGGCCCGCATTTCGCCGGGCTATTCAATCGCCGGGCGGGGTCGGTGGAAAACTATCGCTACTCGGCGGCGTTGACGGGCGTGACATTCCGCTGGGACGAAAAGAACCTGTTCCGGCTTTTCGATGAAGGGCCCGACAAGATGCTGCCCGGCACCAAGATGCCGGTGCAGCGCGTGACCGATAACCAGCAACTTTCCGATCTGGTGGATTACCTCCGCGATTTGACATCAAAAGGCGACTGACCGAAACGACTGACCCCGAAAGGGTATCCTATGACGACTTTTCTTTACTCGCATCCGGCCTGCATCGAACACGATCCCGGCGAATATCATCCCGAACGCCCGGACCGGCTGCGTGCCGTCATGGCGGGGCTGGAGGACGAGAGGTTCCAGCATCTGCATCGCGAGGAAGCCCCGATGGTCGATCTCGCCGACGTGAAGCTGGTTCACGATGCCGAATACGTCGACATGATCATGGACAACGTACCCAGCGAGGGGCGCGTGCGGCTCGATCCCGATACCGCGATGTCGCCGAAATCCGGCGAGGCGACACAGCGTGCCGCCGGCGCCGGTGTCGCCGCCGTTGATGCCGTCATCAGCAAGCATGCGAAGAATGCGTTCTGTGCGGTGCGCCCGCCAGGGCATCATGCCGAATCCTCGCAGGCGATGGGGTTTTGCCTGTTCAACTCCGCCGCCGCCGCGGCGTTCCATGCACGCGCAAAGCACGGGCTGGAACGGGTCGCCGTCATCGATTTCGATGTGCACCACGGCAACGGCACCCAGCACAGCTTCGAGCATGTAGAAGGTATGTTCTACGGCTCGTCGCACCAGTACCCGGCATATCCGGGCACGGGATCGACGGCGGAACGCGGTGATTTCGGCAATGTCTGCAACCTGCCGTTCGCACCGGGCACCGGGTCGCAGGGCTTCCGTGAGGGTTACGAAGAGGTGATGCTGCCGGCGATCCGCGCCTTCAAACCCGAACTGTTGATCATTTCGGCGGGCTTCGATGCGCACAAGAACGACCCATTGGCGCAGATGCAGCTCGAAACAGGGGATTATCGCTGGGTCACCGACAAGCTGCTCGATCTCGCCGACGATGTTTGCGACGGCCGTGTGGTTTCCATGCTTGAAGGCGGCTATGACCTGGACGCGCTGCGCGCCAGCGTGATGGAACATGTGCAGTCCCTGATGGAGCATTGACGGCTTGCCCGCACCGGGCATGACGCCTAGACTGCGCGCCGTTTTCGAATAGCCGATAAAGGTTGTCCGCATGGCCAAGGACAAAGCCGCCGCGCAGGAAAAAATTCCTGCCGACATTGCCGCGATGAGCTTCGAAGCTGCCCTCGAGGAGCTTGAGGACATCGTGCGCGAACTTGAAACCGGGGAGGGGGATCTCGACACCTCGATCAACGGTTACACCCGCGGTGTGTTCCTCAAGCGTCATTGCGAGGCCAAGCTCAAGGAAGCGGAAGCGCGTATTGACAAGATCGTTGTCGGCGCCGGCGGTGCGGTTGGCACGGAACCTCTCGACGACGCCTGAAGGACATCCCCATGAGCGAACTCGACAAGGCGCTTTCAGCGTGTGCTGAAAATGTTGAAAAATACCTCGACCGGCTGCTGCCGGAATCCGAGATGCCGGAAGCGCGGGTGATCGAGGCCATGCGGTATGCCTCGCTCGGCGGCGGCAAACGCATCCGCCCGTTCCTGCTGACGCAGTCGGCTTCGTTATTCGGCGTTGCCGAGAGCCGTGCCTATCGCGCCGCCTGCGCGCTTGAGATGGTGCACTGCTATTCGCTGGTCCATGACGACCTGCCGGCGATGGACGATGACGACCTGCGCCGTGGACGTCCGACCGTGCACAAGGAATTCGACGAAGCGACCGCGATCCTGGCCGGCGACGCCCTGTTGACCAAGGCGTTCGAGGTGTTGGCCGAACCAGAGACCCACGAAAACGCCAATGTCCGTGCCAATCTTTGTCTGGCGTTGGCCAAGGCCGCCGGTGACCACGGCATGGTCGGCGGACAGATGCTGGATCTGGTGGCCGAGCAGGAGCATCTCGACATCCCCGAAATTACCCGCCTGCAGCGCATGAAGACGGGGGCGTTGATCGCCGTTGCCTGTGACATGGGGGCCATGATGGGGCAGGCATCGAACGCCGCCCGCCAGGCCCTGCACCATTACGCCCACGACATCGGACTTGCGTTCCAGATTGCCGACGATCTTCTGGACGTCGAAGGAAATGCGGCGGAGGTCGGCAAGCGCACCGGCAAGGACGAAGCCGCCGGAAAAGCGACGTTTGTTTCGCTGATGGGAGTTGATCGCGCCCGCGAACAGGCCCATCTGCTGGCCAAGCAGGCGGCGGCTCACCTTGAAATGTTCGACGAAAAAGGCGAGCATTTAAAACATCTTGCGAATTTTATCGTGACTCGGCGCAATTAATACCCGAAACACTGAAAATTCGTGTGCTTTTAGATGACAAATCTGTGAATCTGGCGAGATCGACGGACGAGAAGACAAAAGGGAAATCACCGTTGGACAAGATTAACGAAACGCCGCTGCTCGACACTATTCATTACCCGGCGGATACCCGTGACCTGTCGATGGACCAGTTGCGCCAACTCGCCGAAGAGCTGCGCCGCGATACGGTGCGCAATGTGTCAATCACCGGCGGTCATCTCGGTGCCTCGCTCGGCGTCGTCGAGCTGACAGTGGCGGTGCATCATGTCTTCAACACCCCCGAGGACCGGCTGATCTGGGATGTCGGTCACCAGTGCTATCCGCACAAGATCCTGACCGGGCGCCGCGACCAGATGCTGACACTGCGTCAGGGCGGCGGTATTTCCGGTTTCACCAAACGCAGCGAAAGCGAATACGATCCATTTGGCGCGGCGCATTCTTCGACCTCGATTTCGGCCGGCCTCGGCATGGCCGTCGCCAGCGAGCTTTCCGGCAAGAAAAATAACGTCATCGCCGTCATCGGTGACGGCGCCATGACGGCGGGCATGGCATACGAGGCGATGAACAACGCCGGTTCCATGGATGCGCGCCTGATCGTCATTCTTAACGACAACGACATGTCGATTGCACCGCCGGTCGGCGCGCTGTCGGCGTATCTGTCACGTCTGATTTCGTCCAAGACCTACCGCTCGGCCCGGCATCTGGCGAAGAACGTTTCCAAGCGCCTGCCGCGCCAGATCGAAACCGTAGCCCAGCGCGCCGAGGAATATGCCCGTGGCATGGTCACCGGCGGCACGCTGTTCGAAGAACTGGGTTTCTTCTATGTCGGTCCGATTGACGGCCACAACATGGATCATCTGATACCGGTTCTGAAGAACCTGCGCGACGATACCGAGGACGGCCCGGTGCTGCTTCACATCGTCACCGAAAAAGGCCACGGCTATAAGCCTGCCGAGGAGTCCGCCGACAAGTATCACGGTGTATCCAAGTTCGATGTCATTACCGGCAAGCAGCACAAGCCGAAACCGAACGCACCAAGCTATACCAACGTCTTCGCCAAGGCGCTGATCGAGGAAGCCAAACACGACGACAAGGTCGTCGCCATCACCGCGGCCATGCCATCGGGCACCGGCGTCGACAAGTTCGGCGATGTTTATCCGGAACGCAGCTTCGATGTCGGTATCGCCGAGCAGCACGGCGTGACGTTCGCCGCCGGTCTGGCGACCGAAGGCTACAAGCCGTTCGCAGCCATCTATTCAACGTTCCTGCAACGCGCCTATGATCAGGTCGTGCACGACGTGGCGATCCAGTCGCTGCCGGTACGCTTCGCCATCGACCGCGCCGGCTATGTCGGCGATGACGGCTCGACCCATTGCGGTGCGTTCGACATCGCCTATCTGGCGACGCTGCCGAATTTCGTCATCATGGCCGCCGCCGACGAAGCGGAACTGATGCACATGACGCGGACTGCGCTGTCCATCGACGATCGCCCGTCGGCTTTCCGCTACCCGCGCGGCGAGGGTGTCGGCGTCGAACTGCCCGAGCGGGGCGAAATCCTCGAAATCGGCAAGGGCCGCATCGTCCGCGAAGGCAAGACGGCAGCGATCCTAAGTTTCGGCGGTCGCCTGCAGGAATGCATCAAGGCGTCCGAGGAATTGGCATCGCGTGGTCTGTCGACGACCGTCGCCGACGCGCGTTTCGCCAAGCCGCTCGACGAGGATTTGATCCGCGATCTGGCCCGCAACCACGAAGTGCTGGTGACAATCGAGGAGGGCGCCGTCGGTGGCTTTGGCTCGCATGTCCTGACCTTTATGGCCAATGACGGCCTTCTGGAAAACGGTCTCAAGGTGCGCGCCATGATGATGCCGGACGAGTTCTTCGATCAGGACAAGCCGGCGAAACAATACGAACGTGCGCGCCTTAATGCCACGCACATCGTCGAGACGGTGATGACCGCGCTTGGCCGCGAAGCCGAGCTGAGTTCCCCCGCACGGGCTTAATCCCATCGCCAAGGTCCGCCTAGATCAGCTTTTGGTTGACCGGGGGCTGGTCGAAAGCCGTTCCCGGGCGCAGGCCCTGATTATGGCCGGGCTGGTTTTTTCCAAGGAACGCAAACTCGAAAAAGCCGGCCAGCAGGTGGCCGAGGACATCGCACTCGAAGTACGCGGTCAGGACCATCCCTGGGTCAGCCGGGGCGGGCTTAAACTGGCGCATGCCCTGGAACAATTTCACATCGATCCGGCGGGCAAGGTCTGCATCGATGTTGGCGCTTCGACCGGCGGCTTCACCGACGTGTTGCTGCAGAACGGCGCGGCCAAGGTCTATGCCGTCGATGTCGGGCACGGGCAACTGGCATGGAAGCTCCGTTCCGACGACCGGGTGGCAGTGCTTGAAAAAACCAATGCGCGTTATCTTTCCGAAGAACAAATTCCAGAACCTGCGGACATGGTCGTCTGCGATGCCAGTTTCATCGGCCTGAAGACGGTTTTGCCGGCGGCAATGCAACTGACCCGCGACCAAGCGATGCTGGTTGCGCTGATCAAGCCGCAGTTCGAAGCCGGACGCGAACACGTCGGCAAGGGCGGTGTTGTCCGCGATCCTGCAGTTCATGAAGCGGTCTGCAGCGATATCCAAGCCTGGCTGGAAGGTCAGGATGGATGGTCCGTCGAAGGGATTGTCGAAAGCCCGATAAAGGGGCCGGAAGGCAATATCGAATTTCTGATCGTGGGCCGGAAAGGTTAGCCCTGGTCGTAGGGATATCCGGCTTGCGCCCAGGCAACGATCCCGCCGGTCATGGAATAGGCTTCATCGAGCATGCCGTTTGCGAGCAGGTAATCGGCGACCTGCAACGAGCGCATGCCGTGCGCGCACATCACGACCACCTTCTTGCCGGGCTCCTTGGGCACGTTGTCAAAGTCGAATGACGACATGGCGTTGTGCACGGCACCGTCGATGCGGGCCTCACGCAGTTCCTGCGCTTCGCGGACATCCAGCAGCACGGCGCTCCCGGCATCGAGCCATTGCTTCGCCGTTGCAGCGTCGATTTCCTGTACCATGGGTCTTCCAGCCGGCATTGATTGCTCCTGCATGCCTGTCCGTATAGCAGGCACAAGTTAGAAGCAATGGATATGCGCAACAAGGCGGGATTGGACAAGCTTCGGGTACCGGTTTCTGCGGCCGGGCGGTCAGTGTGCCTACGCCCCATTGTTATTTGCCGATTTTCGTGGTGATTTTCATGAAATGATATCCTGACGGGGCTTGAATGGACGCTCGGCATTTCATGAAGGGGGAGGTTCTCTTCGAAGAGGGCAAAAAGGACGACCGTGCGTATATCATCCGCAAAGGGGAAGTGATCCTGTCCAGGCAGACCCATGACGGCTGGAGCAAGCAGGTTGCCGTCATCGAGGCCGGCGGTATCATCGGCGAAATGGCCATGATCGATAACTCTCCTCATTCGGTCACGGCGACGGCGACCGAAGACGGCGAAGCGATGATACTGACGCGGGAAGATTATCTTGGTCGGCTGCAGAAAACCGACAAGGTCTTGGCGATGATGATCAAGACGCTGACCAAAAGGTTGCGTTCGACGTGCTGAATATTTTGACCGACCGTGGACTTTCGTCCCGCGCCGCATGCAAAGGACTGTTGCTGCTTGGCGTTTCAACCTAAGCTCTGGTTCTTGGTTTCAGGTTACAGGAGTATGCAGATGTTTCGAGATTGCCGTGGGCTGGACATCACGGCGGCGTCGGAAGAGGCCGTTAAAGCGTTCGATGCGACGATTGTGTCGTATCTCAGCATCAATCCAAGCGCCGGGCCGAACCTGAAAGCAACATTAGATGCCGATCCCGACATGCCGTTGGCGCATGCGCTGAAAGCCTATTTCTTCATGCTGATGGCAACCGGCCCGCTGCAGGAACGTGCGCGCAAGGCTGCAGCCGATGCCCGGGCGCGGGCAGAATCGGCAACGCCCCGTGAACGTCTGCACATCAGCGCTGCCGAACACTGGTCGCACGGTCGCAAGCATGCGGCCATCGCCACTTGGGAAGCGATCCTCGTCGAGCATCCGCTCGACACGCTGGCGTTGAGGCTGGCGCACCATGGGCATTTCTATGAAGGCGACGGTCAAAACCTGCGCGATACCATCACGCGCAGGCTGTATGCGTGGTCACCCGACGTGCCCGGGTACGGCTACGTCAAAGGGATGCAGTCCTTCGGCTACGAGGAAACGCATAATTACGACGCGGCGCTCATGGCCGGCGAGGAAGCGGTCGAGCATATCGCGGAAAACCCTTGGGCGATCCATGCCGTCGCACATGTCCACGAAATGCGCGACATGCCGGATATCGGGATCGACTGGATCAAGAAGAACCAGCCCGGCTGGATCACCGCCAACAACTTCCGTTATCACGTCTGGTGGCACCGCATGCTGATGCATCTCGACCGGGGTGAGTACGCCGAGGTCCTGCGGCTGTATGACGAGGACCTGTGGGATGCGGAGTCCGACGAATATCTCGACCTCGTCAACGACGCCGCGGTGCTGTTGCGCCTTGAGCTACATGGCCAGGATGTCGGCGAACGCTGGCTGGCGCTGGCCGAGAAATGCAAAGGCCACAAGACCGATCAGGCGCTGGCCTTCATCGACGTGCATCACGCGATTTCATTGTCCGCGGCTGGCGGCGAGGATGCCCAGGACCTGCTGGAAGCGATGCGGACTTACGGCGAATCCCACAGCGACGACAATGCCTATGTGACGCAGAAACTGGGCCTGCCGTTGGCTGAGGCACTGGTGGCACACCGCCATGCTGATTACGCGTTCGTCGTCGATACGCTGCTGCCGATCCGTTACGACTTGCACAAACTCGGCGGCTCCCACGCCCAGCGCGATCTGTTCTCGATGGTGCTGATTGATTCCGCGCTCAAGTCGGATCGAATAAACGTCGCGAAAATGCTCATATCCGAGCGACTCGGCCGGCTGCCGAAAAACGGCTGGACGCTGGCCAAGGCGGAAGCCGCGGGCATCGCCGCCTGAACGCCGCCATGCCAGCCAAGGAAAAAAGCAGCGATCTGTACCGTGTGCTGGGTGTCGCGACCGACGCCAGCGCCGAAGAGATCAAGAAATCCTATCGCCGCAAAGCGCGGGAGATGCACCCAGACCTCGATCCGGGCAATCCCTGGGCCGAGGATGAATTCAAGGAGCTTTCAGCGGCCTACCAGATTCTGTCCGACCCGGTGCGCCGCGCACAGTATGACCGTGGTGAGATCAGTGCCGAGGGCCGCAAGCGCCGCGCCAGGCCGACGGAAACGGCAAAGCCCGGCAAGGACAAGCCCCGAAAGTCCGGCTTCGAAGGGTTCTTCCGCGAGCGTCCCGGACCCGACATCGACGGTGTCGACGTCACCTATGGGCTGAGCGTCGATTTTCTGGAGGCTGCCCGCGGCACCAACAAGGAGATCGAGACCACACATGGCGCAGTTCTCAAGGTGACGGTGCCGCCGGGGACCGTTTCCGGGCAGGTGCTGCGTCTCAAGGGGCAGGGCATGCGCGGTTTCGGCAAGGGGCGCGACGGCGATGCGCTGATCGAGGTCGAGGTAGCTGAGCACCCGGTCTTCAAGTGCCAGGGTCGCGATATCCACACCGAAGTGCCGGTGAACCTGGAAACCGCCATCCTCGGCGGCAAGATTCAGGTCGAAACCATCGACGGCATGGTCAACGTCAGCGTGCCGGCCAATTCGAATACCGGGACCCGGTTGCGTCTGAAGGGCCGTGGCCTGGCAGACGGCGGCCGCAAAAGCGAGGTGCGCGGCGATCATTTCGTAACGCTGGTGCTGACGCTGCCGAAAAAAGCCGATCCGGATCTGGCGGATTTTATCCGCAAGCGCGCTGATGACCGCGAATAATCTGAACCTCAGGCCTGTTGTTCGGCCTCCTGAATGGGGGGGCTGCCCGACGCCTCTTCAAGGATGTCCTTCAACGAAACACCCAATACCTGCTGAGTGGA
>JAYNVG010000026.1:0-14469 GCA_038100295.1 Thalassospiraceae bacterium | reverse complement strand
GTTCTTCGAGTCTTAAACGCCAGGATTCTTCACCGCCAAGCAGGGTGTTTTCCGAAAAACCCAGGCCCAGCGCATGATACAGGTCGAAAAGCGTCACAGTTTCCGGGTCGCGCGCGAGTATCCATTTGTTTGCCGATGTCCGCTCGACATAATGTCCGGCCCGTAACTGCAACAGGATACGGTCAACGGCTTCACCGCCGCCGCCCGTTGTGCGGAGGATGCGGCTACGGTGTACGGCACCCTCGCCATCCCGGCTTGCTTCGAACAGCACGGCGAGAATTTTTACGGCAATGACAAAGCGCATGCTGGTGCCGACGGCTGCGTTGAGTGGCTTGCCCCCGGCGGATTGCCATTCGCTGACGCTGGCGGTGAGTACCGCGCCGACAAGGACCACAAGCCACGAAAGATACATCCACACCAGAAAGATCGGCACCACGGACATGGCGCCGTAAATGTTCTGATAAGTCGGAAAGGTGACGATATACCAGCCGAAGAGCTTGCGCAGGATGGTAAAGCCGATCCCTGCAAATAGGCCGCCCATGATTCCGGCCGTCATGCCAACCGGCCTGTTGGGAATGATGATATAGAAGACCGAAAGCAGGACGATCATCATGATGGTGGGCAGGACCGTACCCAGAAATGCGCTTTCACTGCTGCTGTCGATTCCGATCCACTGGGTCGCCGCAAAAAAATAGGTCGACAATGAGAAGCTTGCACCAAGCAGCAACGGACCCAGGGTCAGCAACGCCCAGAAGACAAGCAGGCGGGGGACAATCGCACGCGGACGGGCGACGCGAAAAATGGCATTCATATCCGCTTCAATGGTACCGAGCAGAAGTACGGCCGTCGCTGCCAGTGCAACGATGCCGACGGCGCTCAGCGTCGTTGTGTTTTGCACGAACCGGTTGAAGTAGTGCTGCGTGGCGTCGGCGGATTGCGGCAGGAGGTTGGAGAAAAGAGCTTCCTGCAGGGCTTCACGGACCCCTGAGAAGACCGGGAAAGCGGCCAGCATGGAAAAAGCGATTGCCGTCAGCGGCACGATGGCCAGAAGCGAGGTATAGCTCAGACCGGCGGCCATGCGCAGGCAACGGTCCTCAGCGAAACGGCTGCCGACGAACCTGGCAAATGCACCGGTTTCGTTGAGGACGACCTCGATCCCGGCGACATTTTCCTTCTCTTCCTCGTCGGGTAGGATATTGGCACGATTGTTCGCTAAATCGTCGTCTATATGTGCGCCGCCTGATACGTTTTCCCGCATTCGGTACTCCATCCGATTGACGCTTTCCGCATCGTATTATATGGCAAAGCCCTTCCAACGAAACATATTGTGCAGCAACATGGTTTGATTGGGATTTTGCGTGTAGCATACCGCCGAGGGCAGATTCCCATTACGGGAATATGAATAGCAAAAGACGAGGACGTACAGATGGGTCAACCTGCACCTTTGATGCAAGGCAAGCGTGGCTTGGTGATGGGGGTCGCGAACGATCGTTCGATTGCCTGGGGAATTGCCAAGGCGGCACATGAACAAGGCGCGGAGCTTGCCTTTACCTTTCAGGGGGAAGCGCTGCAAAAGCGCGTCTTGCCGCTTGCCGAATCTGTTGGGTCCAGCCTTGTTCTGCCCTGCGATGTCACCGATCTGGCCAGCATAGACGCTGTATTCGAAAAGCTGAAAGCTGAATGGGGCAGTCTTGATTTCCTGGTGCACGCCGTAGCGTATTCCAACAAGGATGAGCTGAAGGGCGCCTATATCGATACCACGCCGGAGAATTTCGAACTGACCATGAACGTCAGTTGCTATTCATTCACGGCGGTCTGCCAGCGGGCCCGCCCCTTGCTCAATGAAGGCGCCAGCCTGCTGACCCTGACCTATTACGGGGCCGAGCGGGTGATGCCGCACTACAATGTCATGGGTGTCGCCAAGGCGGCGCTGGAAGCCAGTGTGCGCTATCTCGCCGAAGACCTCGGAAAGGACGGGATTCGCGTCAATTCCCTGTCGGCAGGGCCGATGAAGACCCTGGCGGCCAGCGGGATCGGGGATTTCCGCTATATCCTGAAGTGGAACGAGTACAACTCGCCGCTGCGCCGTAACGTCAATATGGACGATATCGGCGGCGCCGGCGTTTACCTGCTGTCGTCGCTGTCGAGCGGCGTCACCGGGGAAACCCATCACGTGGATTGCGGCTATAACATCGTCGGTATGAAAGCCGTCGACGCGCCCGATATCTCCGTCGTCTGATAGCGGGCGGGGGCGATGTCGCACAACACCTTCGGTCATCTGTTCCGGGTCACCACCTTCGGTGAAAGCCACGGTCCCGCGTTGGGCTGTGTCGTCGACGGCTGCCCGCCCGGCCTCGATCTGAACGAAGCCGACATCCAGCCGTACCTGGACAAGCGCCGCCCCGGCCAGTCGAAATACACGACCCAGCGTCAGGAAGCCGATCAGGTGAAGATTCTGTCGGGCACGTTCGAGGGAAAGACCACCGGTACGTCGATCGGGCTGCTGATCGAAAACACCGACCAGCGCTCCAAGGACTATGGCGACATCAAGGACAAGTTCCGCCCGGGCCACGCCGATTACACATATGACGCCAAGTATGGGTTCCGCGATTACCGGGGCGGCGGGCGCTCGTCGGCGCGCGAAACGGCGATGCGTGTCGCTGCCGGGGCCGTGGCCCGGAAAATCCTGCCCGACGGGATCGTCATTCGCGGCGGGCTGATCCGCATGGGCGACAAGGCGGTGCCGGACGGTGTGCGTGACTGGGACGCGGTCGACGCCAATCCGTTCTTCGCCCCGGATGCCGCCACGGCGGACGTCTTCGCGGACTACCTGGACGGTATCCGCAAGAAAGGCTCGTCCGTCGGCGCCGTGATCGAGATCGTGGCGTCCGGCGTGCCGGCGGGGTGGGGATCGCCGGTCTACGGCAAGCTGGATTCCGAACTGGCATCGGCGATGATGAGCATCAACGCCGTCAAGGGCGTCGAGATCGGCGCCGGCATGGACGCGGCGAAGCTGACGGGTGAGGAAAACGCCGACGAGATGCGTTTCGAGGACGGCAAGCCCGTGTTCACTTCGAACAACAACGGCGGCGTGCTGGGCGGTATCTCGACCGGGCAAGACGTGGTGGTGCGGTTTTCCGTGAAGCCGACCAGTTCGATCCTGACGCCGCGCGCGACCATCGACAGAAATGGCAACGAAACCGATATCGTTACCAAGGGCCGCCATGACCCGTGTGTCGGCATCCGTGCCGTGCCCATCGGCGAGGCGATGATGGCCTGCGTGCTGGCGGACCAGTTCCTGCGCCATCGCGGCCAGTGCGGTTAGGCGTCGGTTACCCGAATAAATCCGCCTGCGCCGGTGGCGGCGGGGTGTCTTCCTCAAAAGCAAGGTTGCCGGCGTACGGCACCAGAACGTCTTTCACGTCGCCATAGGGACGTGTGCTTAGCCAGCTAGCGACGCCTTGCCGGTCAAGAACCACCGGCATCCGGTTGTGGATGTGCGCGATCGATGGCGACGGTGTGCAGGTGACGATGGTGAAGCGATCGCCGTCGGTCAGCCCGGCCATGCCGAATACCGCGGTCCCGCTGACCGTAATCCGGTTTTTCAGTTTTTTGCCGGTATCGGTCTTGCGCCATTCGAAGTACGCGCTGGCAGGCACAACGCAGCGCTGGTTCAACAGTCCCCGGAACGTTGGTTTTTCGCTGAGCGTCTCGCTCCGGGCATTGATCATCGGCTGCTTCGACCAATCGACGCTGAGCCCCCACGGCTGCAGCATGGCGGTTTTGCCGGCCCCCAGGATCAGCGCCAGATCGGTCGGGTGCAGCTCGAATGCGTTCGGCAGCACGGGCTCATCGTCCATGCCGAAGGTGGATACGATATCGCCGGGTGTCGCCTTGAGTTCGAAGTTCGAGCACATGCGCGAAGAATAGTGAAAGTGCGCCCACGTTCAATGCCGTCATTTTGACTGAGACCGGTAATTTTGGACCGAAACAACCGCCGCCAACGCTTTCCAGTGGCCACCGGATCAAGTACCGTCTGCACATGAACGATACAGACGCCCAGCCCGAAGACCGCAAGACCGTCATCATTACCGGTGCCAGCCGGGGGATTGGCCATTACACGGCGCGGCTGTTTCTGGAGCGCGGCTGGAACATCATCACCTGCTCTCGCGAGGATACACCCGAAGCCTGCAAGCGCGAGCCGAAGTGGACCTGCCACATTCCGACCGATCTGGGCGACGACGACAGCATTAAGAACTTCATCAACGAGGCCAAGGAAGCGCTGGACGGTGCGCCTTTGCATGCGCTGGTCAACAACGCCGGTATGTCGCCAAAAACGCCGTACAAGGAACGCCTTGGGATACTCAATGGCGACCTTGATGCCTGGCACGATGTGTTCGAGTTGAATTTCTTCGCACCGCTGAAGCTGTCGCGCGGCTTCGCCACCGAACTCCACAAAGGCAAGGGCGCCATCGTCAACATCACATCGATCGCCGGACACTTCATCCATCCGTTCGCGGGATCGGCTTATTCCATTTCCAAGACGGCGCTGTCGGGCCTGACACGCGAAATGGCCAACGAGTTCGCCGAGCTGGACGTCCGCGTCAATGCCGTGGCACCGGGCGAGATCGAAACCGAGATGGTCGGACCGGAATACGATCTTTTGATCCCGCGCATACCGTTGCAGCGCATGGGCACGCCCGCGGATGTCGCCGGGACCATCTATTATCTATGTTCGGAAGACAGCCAGTACGTTACCGGCACCGAGGTTTGGGTGACCGGTGGCCAGCACCTGTTCTGATCCGCATGACCCGGGGGGAGGTTGATGGCGGTTCGCGTTAAGCCGGTGAAGGTCAACAAGACCGCCGAGGACGGTATCGAAAACGCGGTGCATTTCTATCGCTGCGAGATCGACGCCCGGCCGCGTCCTGCCGGCTCGTTCCTGGGGGCGTTCGTCAAGCACAGCGGCGTGCCGGCATTCTTCTGTCAGTCCCACGACCCCGACGACTTCGACGATTTTGTCAGCCGCGTCGCCAAGGCCGATCAGGATCACCGCGAGTGCCGCTATGTCGCGCCGGGCGACCGCAAGGGCTTCAAGAGTGCGCCTGCGCTGCGTCTGTCGGGGGCGGAAATCGGCCCGCTGATGTGGCGGCGTCGGACCTTCGGGCAGCGGCATTACTCGGTTATTGGCGAGGTCGAGCATTTGGGCGCCGCCGCGACCCAGGCCGCGCTTTGCGATCTGCTGATCGCACCGGCGCAGCACTGGGACGCGATTATCTATCCATCGAAGACCGTCAAGCAGACCGCGGAACGGCTGATGGCCATGCAGGCCGAATATCTGGGATTCCGCATGGGCGGCGAGCACAGCTTCGGCGGTGTCGGCTTCGTCATCCCGCCTGGCGTCAACGCGGCGCAGTATCAGGAAACCCCGGAAACCAAAGGGCTGCGCGAGGGCGTGCGGCGGCGTCTCGGAATCCGTGACGATGATTTTTGCGTGCTGACGACGGGTAACTTCGCTTTCTATCAACGATCTCACCCGACGCCGCTGTATCTGGCGCTGGAGGCGACGGCACGACGCACCGGGGTGCGTATTCATCTGTTGCAGGCCGGATGGTTCGACAATGAAAAGATCGAGCGCGCCTACCGCGAGGCGATCCGCGAATTCGCCCCGGCGGTGAACGCGATTTTCCTCGACGGCCGCGAAGCCGATATCCGCGACCGGGTCTGGCTGGCCGCGGATGCCTATGCCGCATTCGACGATGCCATCGGGCACGGCGTCGATACGGAAATGCTGGAAGCGATGGCCGCCGGCCTGCCGGTGGTCGCTGCCGACTGGGGTGCCAATCGTGACATCGTCGCCAACGCCGAGAACGGATATCTGGTGCCGACGTGGCTGCCCCTTGCGGAAAGCGGCGGCGATCTTTCGCTGGCGCCGGAAAACGAGATCATGGCCGCCGGTGGCGCGCGCGCGGACATGTTCCTGGCCGGGACCGTCAGCCAGACCACAGCGATCGATATCCGCGCCGCTGCGGAAACCTTCGAAGCGCTGGCCGGCGACGTCGAGCACCGCCGTAAATTGGCCGACGCGGCCCGCCGGACGGCGATGCAGAGTTATGACTGGCCTGTGGTCATCCGCCGCCATCAGGCATTGTGGTCGGAACTGCGGCGGATCCGTGCGGATGCCGCGGAAATCGCGCCGCCGATCCCCGGACGGCCGGCGATCCCGCAACTGGACGATCCTTTTTCCGTGTTTCAGGGGTATGCGAGCCACGCCATTTCCGAGCACGCGCGGGTTTCGCTGGCGCCCGGCATCGCCCGGGGGGAAGGGGTCTCGAACCGGCTGCAAAGGCTCCGTACCAATCCGATCAACGACACCGCCGGGCCTGCGCTGCTGGAACCGGACGAACAGGAACATATCCTGGCACACCTGTCCGAACGCGATGCGGTCGAGGTCATCCAACTGGCAGAACTGCTGCCCGAGCACCGCCGTTACCGTCTGCCGCGTTCGCTCGGCTGGCTGGCGAAAATGGGTGTGGTGCTACTGACGCCGCCGCCGCAGGCACCGAAACCGACGGCAGCGGAAGCGCCGGCCGGCGTATCCATGGTCGATCTCGGACTGACCGCGCGTCGGCAGGGCTCGGACAAGGCGGCGGCGGAATATTTCCAGAGCGCGCTGGCCCAGAACCCGGCCGATCCGCTGGCCAATCAGTACATGGGCGAACTGATGGCGGAATCTCACAATCTGGACCGGGCCGTCAGCTATTTCGAAAAGGCCGTTGCCGGCAATCCGACCGCCGTCGAAACCCGGCTCGATCTTGGCAAGGCGCTGTTCCTGCGCGGCGATCAGCAGGGCGGGGTCGCGTACCTTCAGGAAGCGGTGACGCTGGCGCCTGAAAACGCCGATGCGCATTACCTGCTGGGCGCCGCCTACCGCCGCGTCGGTGCCGCGGACGAGGCCGTCAAGTCGCTGGAGCGCAGTCTGCGCCTCAGCCCGAAGCGCATCGAGGCGCTGGTGCACCTGGGCTATGCGCGGAAAAGTGCCGGACGCCGCGCGGAATCCCTGCAGGCCTTCAAGGATGCGCTGAAACTGGCCCCCGGCAATCTGTTCGCCCATGCCGGGGAAATGAGCCTCGCCGTCGAACGCGACGGCCGCAAGATGCTTGAGCGGGACAGCCGGGCGCGCCGGGTCGCGCTGCATTTCAACGGTCCCGAGCAGTTCTTCCCGTTCGCATCGCTGTTCAGGGAAGCACAAAAGGCGCACTGGCCGCTGATCACATCGGACGGCCGCGATCTTGTCGAATTCAAGCCCGACGTGGTCGTCGTCGGCGGCACACAGACGGCACAGGTGCGCGAACTGGTGCCGAATGCGCTGATCATCTCGGCGCCCGTGTTCCTGGCCTCGCAGAACCGCTTCAAGGCTGCCTTCGACGGCGCGGATATCGTCTGCGCACCGGGACACATCGTCGGTGATGCCTGGGTCAAGATGGGCATGGTCGATGAACCGCAGGTCCGCGTCAGTGGGCATCTGCCACTGGATCCGTTGTTCAGGGGCGATCACATCGCGCCGCCGAGAAGCCTGATGGATGCCACGGCGACCGTGCTCTATGCCCCCGGCCACCGCCCGCAGATGTCGTCTGCCGGCGTCCTTTGCGAGAACGTGGTGGATATCATCCGTGGCGCGCGCCAGGACGTCACGCTGGTCATCAAGCCGCACCCGGAGACGTTCATCCGCCAGCCGAAATGGATCGAAGTCTGGGCCAAGGCGGCGCGTGATCATGAGCGCGTCATCCTCGTCGATGATCCGAACAACGATATCCTGCCGTATCTGAAGGCCGCCGATGTGCTGGTCAGTGACGTTTCCAGCGTGATTTTCGACTTCCTTGCCGTCGACCGGCCGATCCTGTTGCTGAGCAATCCTGAACATACCGCGGATACCGGGGGATACGACCCGCAAGGGATAGAATGGCGCTGGCGCGAGGTCGGCCGACAGATCGCCAAACCCGAAGACCTGGCGCGTGCGGTCGATCTGGCCCTGAAGACACCGGATGCGGGCACCGAACTGCGCACACGCTACCGCGAAGCCCTGTTCGGCGAGACCATGGACGGTGGCAGTGCCGAGCGGCTGGTCGAGATTATGACCGAGTTATCCACCTAATACACAAAATATGCGCCAAAATCGTGTTTACGGCGCATCATATAGGGCTTTAACATTGATGACCCTAAAATCGCCCGGAGGTTGGGACCATGGCTGACAGAGCGGCCGACAAGACGGACAGTGCGGGTTCTAACCCGCAGCAGGACCTTGCCGACAGCCTGGGACCGGGCTTTGCCGCCGATCGCGACGTCATCCTGCCGTCTTCGGGTGCGCTCGATGATGCGCCGATGCAGCCGCCGAGCCCGATCTGGGTGCGATGGCGTATTCTGCCGCTCGGCGCCGCGGCGGCGACGCTGGCGTGGTTCTGGTTTTCCTACCAGTTCGTCGAACTGAACCTCGGCTGGAACAATCTGGCGGCGCTGTTGCCGCATGAACTGGGCGGGTTGGCCGCCGGGGTCGCGACACCGGTGGCGCTGCTGTGGGTGGTGGTCATTTCCTATCAGCGCGGCGCCAATATCCAGCAAGAAGCGGCGGCGCTGCGTTGGCAGATGCGCCAGATGATTTATCCCAGCGACCATGCCCAGTCGCGGCTGCGCGAAGTCACGGACTCGCTCCGCCAGCAGACCAAGGACCTGAACCGCGCGACCGAGGAAGCGATGCGCCGCGGCGAGGCAGTGAGCAAGCTGGTCCGTGAGCGGGCGCTGGAACTGTCACGTGTTTCCGAGGATGCCGACCTGCGCGCCCACGCCGTCGCAGATGCACTGCGTCGTCAGACCGAGGATCTGGCTCAGGCCACCGATAACGCCACCGAGCGCGCGCGCGGTGTCGGTGAGTTACTGCAAAAACACGCCTATGACCTGACGGTATCGTCCGACCGCGCATCGTCGCGGGCCGAGGATCTGACCGACGTCATCGGCAAGCGCGCACAGGAACTGTATCTGGCGGCGAATACCGCATCCCAGCGTGCGCAGGAAACGGCAGCGGTGTTCGATGAGCGGACGATGTCGCTCAGGGATACAATCAACGAAGCCAATTCACGCGCCGAAGACACGACCAGCACCCTGCAGGCCATTGGCGATGCGGTGCGCGACCGGATTGCCGAACTTGTCGACATTTCCGGTGAGGCCGATCAGCGGATGCGCGCCAGCGCAACAATGCTGGGTGACAGTGCCGAGGACATGAGCAAACGCAACGCCGAGGCGTTGACCCAAATCGAACGCATGCGCGACTTGCTGGAGCGCCAGGCGGGTGACCTGGAAACCACGGCAGACCGGGTGCAGAGCCGAACCAAGGAAATCGAGGACAATCTGGCGCACCAGACGCATGTGCTTTCCAGAACCTCCGACAAGGTCGTTGCCGACGTTCAGGATGTCGGCGATGCGCTCCGCGAGGATGCACGCCGTCTCGAAGCCACCTCGCAACAGGTCACGGAAAGGGTACGCGGCACCGGCGAGGCGTTCCGGCTACAGGCGCGCGAAATGTCGGAAGCCGCCGACACCGCCGCCGAGCGTGCGGAAAATGTCGGCAATATTCTGCGCCGCGATTCCGACGAACTGTCGATGATCACCGAACGCGTGCTGGGTGAGGTCGCCAGGGTCGGCGAAGAGCTGCGCCGTCGCGCCGATCAAGTCGATGAAACCACGGACCGCTCCATCGAACGCTTTAGCGAAGCCGGCGAAGCGCTCGGCGAGCAAGCCGGCAACATGGCACGCACCGCCAATCAGAGCGTGCTCAGGCTGGACGAGGCCGGCGAGGCCCTGCGCCGGCGTTCCGTTGATATCGACAGTGTCGCCGATACCGCCGGCGCCCGTCTTTCACGCCTGAGCGAACTGCTGAGCGATACGGTTTCAGACGTCACCCAGTCGACCGACAAGGGGGTTGCCGACGTTACCCGGGCGGCGCATGCGCTGAGCCATGGGGCGGCAGCCGTACGTCAGGGCGCCGAAGGCGTCTCGGAAGCCGCACGTGTCACCAACGAGGATCTGGGCCAGGTCGTCGAGACGACGACCCGCGCCCAGCGTACGATCTCGGACCTCGGGCTTCAGGCCAAGGACCAGGTGCAGGAACTGGGCGCCGTGTCGGCGCGGGCGGAGCAGGGGATCGAGCGGGTCAGTGAGACACTGCAAACCCATGCCGACCGGCTTGCGCTGGTGTCTGCGAAGTCCGCCAACATTCTCGCCGACGCCGGCGAGGTTATTCGCCGCGAAACCACCAACATCGATCATTCCAGCAACACCGCCATGGCGCGCCTTATCGCTGTCGGTGAGGATCTCAGCGACCGCCTGCGTGATCTGCTGGCGGCTTCCGATCAGGCGTCGGTGCAGATTGGCGCGGTTTCCGACATCTTTCATAAGAATTCTGAAACCCTCGACAAGGTCTCTGACCTTGCCGTCGAGGATATCGACAAGGTCGGGCAGGTTCTGGAAAACCGCGCCCAGCAGGTCGCCCAGGCATCGGACCGGGCGGCGCAATTGCTCAATCTGGTCACCGATCTGCTGCACAAGCAGTCAGAGGACCTCGGAACCATTTCCGGGCGCGCCTATGCCGAAATAGAAGGTGTCGGCGACGTCATCAAGGAACGCGCGATCCAGGTCGACGCCGTCAGCGACACAGTGCGCCGCCGTCTCGTCGATGCCGGGGAAATCCTGCAGGCCGGTACCGGCGAACTGTCGGCGGCCGCGGATCATGCTACCGGCCGGGTCGAGATGACCGCCAACGCGATGCAGAAAAGTGCCAACCAGATGCGCGAAACTTCCTCGGATGCGCTCAGCCGTCTTGAGGATGTCGGACGCCGGCTGATGCGCGAGGTCGAAACCGCGACCGGTGCCACCGACCGCGCGGCGGAAAACCTGGCCGGTATTACCGGGGCGCTGAAACAGAACCATATCGAGCTGGATACCTCGCTGGAGAAAACCCGCGAACGGATGAGCGATGTCGGCCAGATCCTGCACAAAAGCTCGCAGGAGCTTACCGGCACCTATGAATCCGCGACGGCGCACGTGCAGCGGTTCGCCGATCTTCTCAACCAGCAGTCCTCGGGGCTGACCAACTCCTCCAACGAAGCGGCAGCGCGTCTCAGCCGCGTCGGCGAGGAAATACAGTCGCGCTCGCATGAAATGAGCAACACGGCGGATCGTGCCTCGCAGCTCATGAGCCTGGTTTCCGACGCCCTGCATCGCCATACCGGCGAGGTTCAGCAGGCCGCCGAGCGGGCCGCCAGCCAGGTCGAGGCGGTCAACGTGGAACTTCGCGAAGGTGCCCGCGATCTCAGCGACGCATCGCAGCGCGGTGTGCAGGAAATGGCGGAAGTCAGCCAGTCGCTGCGCGAACGCTTCCAGGAAGTCAGCATCGTCGCCCGCAAGGCGACGGCACAGCTCGAGGAAGCGACCGACGGCCTCAAGCACCGGGGCAACATTCTCGAGACGACCAGCGAGGATGCCGTCGAGCGGCTTGAGCGCGTCGGCGAGATTATCGGCCAGCGCGCGTCCGAGGCTTCGATGGCGGCCGATCTCAACGTCTCCAAACTGACCCGTGCAGCGGAAACGCTGCGCACGCAAATTCACGAGTCCGGCGACCGCACCGATACCATCGTGGAACAGCTTGAAGGTGGTACAGAGGGACTGCGCCGGCAATTGCAGGACCTCACCACCACCTACAACAGGGCTGAACGCGGTCTGGAAGCGCTTGGCGAAGCTCTGGCCCGGCGCGCGCAGGAACTTTCAAGCACCACGGACGTGGCGCTGGGCAAGGTCGGTGCCTGGGACAAGTCGGTGCGCTCGCATGTCGACGCGCTGTCGAAGGCGACGTCGGACGTGGCGCGCAAATCGCACGAGATCAATCAGGTACTCGACAGCCGCACCCAGGACGTCCGCAATGCCTCGAACGAGGCGTCGGCCCTGTTGGCGACGCTCAAGGAACGGACCGACAAGACGAGCCTCGAGGAGTTCACCCGTCAGGCGACGTTCATTTCCGAGCGTCTGCAATCGCTCGCTGTCGACGTCAGCCGGGTTCTGGAAACGCAGGTATCCGAAGAAGACTGGCGGCGCTTCAACAAGGGCGAGAAGGGTATCTTCGTGCGCAAGTTGCTCGGTTTTCGCGAGCGGGCGAAGCTGCAGCAGATTCGCCAGACCTATCAGGAAGACAGTACCTTCCGCGAATACGTCACGCGCTACCTGGAAGAATTCGAAACCTTGCTCGACGAGGCGTCCAAGCGCGACCCGAACAGCATGCTGCACGCAACGTTCCTGTCGTCCGACATGGGCAAGGTCTACATGGTGCTGGCGCGCGCCCTCGACCGGGACATGTAGGCAGGCTCAGATCGGCGTCGCCTCGGCGAACCAGGAAAGCTCCTCGGCAAGGGTTACCACACGTCCGATCACGAACAGCGTCGCGCCCTTGATCTCGGCTTTATCGACGGCCGCAGGCAATTGCGACAATGACGTGATAAGCGTTTTCTGCGCCGGGCGGGTGCCCATGTTGATGACGGCGACCGGAGTGTCGGCGCTGAGACCGTTGCCGATCAGGTTGTCGGAAATCTCCTGCACATTGGACATGCCCATGTAGACGACAAGGGTCGTTTCAGGATCGGCGAGGCTGCGCCAATCGAGATCGAGCGGTTCGTCGCCCTTGCTGTGACCGGTCACGAAACGCACCCCTTGGGCGAGGCCCCTGTGCGTTAGCGGAATGCCGGCATAGGCGGCGCAGCCTGCGGACGACGTGATGCCGGGGACGACTTCGAACGGGATGCCGTGGCGGACCAGATGCAGTGCTTCCTCGCCACCGCGACCGAAGACGAAAGGATCACCGCCCTTGAGGCGCATCACTTTCTTGCCGACACGGGCGAGATCAACCAGCAGGTTATTGATATCTTCCTGCGGCATGTAATGATTGGACGCCTGTTTTCCGGCAAACACACGCTCCGTGGTTTCGGGGATCAGGGCCAGGATCGGTTTTGCTACCAGGCGGTCATAGACGATCACGTCGACCTCGCTCAGAAGCCGGTGCGCCTTGACGGTCAGCAGATCGGGATCGCCTGGGCCGGCACCGACGAGCATCACCGGGTGGATCGTGGAGTCAGTCGCATTCATGTTATTCGCTGCCGCTAATGGTTGCCTTGAAGTCACATTACGGCGTTTATCGCGGATCAGGCATGGACAAACAAGGATCGATCCTCTACCTGCAATGACGCTTGAGAAGGAAATTCGATCGTGCCAGCCGATACCCTCAACGGACCCCTGCAAGACACCAGGCGTATTATCGGTCTCTGGCTTTTGACCATATGTGCCATGGTTTTCGCGATGGTCGTTCTGGGCGGGTTCACGCGCCTCACGGAATCCGGATTGTCGATGACGGACTGGCGGCCGGTGACGGGTTGGCTGCCGCCGATGAGCGATGCCGCGTGGCAGTCACAGTTCGACGGGTATCGCGCCTCGCCGGAATACCTCAAGATCAATCGGGGCATGAGCCTGGAGCAGTTCAAGGAAATCTTCTGGCTAGAATATCTGCACCGGCTGTGGGGACGGCTGATCGGGCTGGCCTTCGCCGTGCCGTTTGTCTTTTTCGTCATCAGGCGCTGGGTCGGTAAACCGCTGATGCTTCGTCTCGGTCTGCTGTTCGCGCTGGGCGGACTGCAAGGGGGCATCGGCTGGTGGATGGTCAAAAGCGGCCTCGTCGACCACCCGGACGTCAGCCAGTACCGCCTGGCGGTGCATCTGATGACGGCGTTCCTTATTATCGGGCTGGGTCTCTGGTACGCGCTGGATATTCTGGCGCCGGCGCGTGACACGGTGACGGTGCGGCTGCACCGGCTGTCGACGCTGGCCTGCGGCATGGTCTTCGTGACGGCGTTCAGCGGAGCGTTGGTGGCGGGACTGAATGCGGGGATGATCTATAACACCTTTCCGTTGATGCTGGACGAGTTCTTTCCCAGCGAAGGGTTCCAGATCAGCCCTTGGTATCTGAATTTCTTCGAGGACATTCCGACGGTGCAGTTCGATCACAGGTGGCTGGCAATCACTACCTTCCTGATCGTCGTCGCGACCTGGTTCGCCGCCAGAAACGCCGCCGAGCCGACAAGACGGCGGGCCGGTGTTCTGGCCGCCATAGCCGTGGTGCAGGTTGTTCTGGGTATTTCAACCTTGCTGCTGGTCGTGCCGATCCCGCTGGCGGCGGCGCATCAGGCCGGCGCAGTAGCACTTTTCGCCTGCGCGGTATGGCTGCGCCATGGGCTGCAAAGGGCGCAAGCCTAGGGAATTTTCAATAGATACTTGCAACATCCTGCCGCCCCGAACCACAATCGGCGAGAACCTTTGATTTAAATAATTAAGGGGCTGACATAGATAAGGAATTTTCTTTATGAGTGTCAGATGGTTAGC
>JAYNVG010000025.1:0-47079 GCA_038100295.1 Thalassospiraceae bacterium | reverse complement strand
CCCTATGCACAACGCCCCCATGGGCGCTTCGTACATCACGTGGAGGGACACAAGCCTGTTGAACTCATTGCCTGCTTATCGACTCGCTATAGGAATACCCGTCTTCGGCGAAGATGTTGCGCCAGCCCGGATCGCCCGGTTCGGTACGGCTGACACGTCCGTTTTCATCGACATGAATATTGGCGGACAACATCTGCATCTTGAACTTGCCCGACATCAGGAAAATATCGGAATCGCTCATGCCGTTCGTTGCCTCGCCCCAAGCATCCTTGACCGACTGTGGCGCATTCGGTGGCGGGAACATGAAGCCTTTAGCCCCATTCGCGTTGGCGACAAGGCCGTCATTGTTCAGGTCCACCTTGCCGCTGCGCGGCAGAATGAAGTTGAGTGCTTCCTCTTTGTTCAGGGTGTTCAAATCAATGGACGCCTATTCCGGCAGGGACTGGGCCTGTTTCAGCAAGTCTATGCCGTCACTGCTGAGGTTGCGTAAAAAAGCCGCCGGATCGTCGCGATTTGCCGGGTCGTTGTAAAATTGCTCCAGGATACTCTTGTAGCCCTCGACGCCGTCGCCGTTCAGGCCGCGTAAAATCAGCAGCCGCATATCGCCGCTGGCCAGCAACTGTGGCGATGAAAGCGGTGGCGCGACGGCGGTTTTATTCTCGTCAGGCGCGGTTGTGGAATCAGACGCGGTAGCAACAGAATTATCGACCGGTGTCAGATTTTGCGCGGCGTACGAGGGGATGAAGTAACGGGATTGATCGACGGATAGTGACATAACGCTCGCCTCAATAAGCTTTTCAGTCGTCTTTTCAGCTATTTATCGAGCAAGATCGGTGCCAACCCCTGTTTCGTTGATTAACAATCGCTTAATGCACGAAGGACGAAATCCGGCCAGGCAACTTGCGCCGCACCGACACGACATGCGTGCAAATTTTGCCGGGAAAAGGATGAGTATTTATTTATAAACCAGCATCGCCGTGCCGAGCGCATCTTCGGGTGCGATGACCAATGCGCCATCGGTTTCCGCGAGCGGCACACCGGCTTCCGCGAAATACGCGCGGGTCTTTTCAAGATCGCCCGACAGAAACCCGATCGCCGCCGTATAGGGCAGGGCCGGCGGATCGAAGTCAGGCACATAGGTGCCGAGCCGTTTACGCGTCACGAACCGGAGACCGCCACGATCCGTCACCACACGGGCTTCGTCGGCGTCGACGACATCCGCCGTCTTGGCCAGCAACCTTGCCATCCGCGATGCTGATTCCGACGGATCGTCGACGCAGATCACGGCGTCGACGAGGGCCGTCAGTGCATTGGCGCGGGCGAGATAGCGGTCCTGCCACATCAGCTCCGGCGTGTGATGGGTCAGCACCTGAATTCGGCCTTCGGGGATTTCATCGAACGCGGCACGGATGACGCTGAACTGTACCTCGGCGTCCGATCCGTCGGCGGCTTCGACATCGCGTCTCAGATGCACCATCGGCTGCAGACGGAAACCGTCCATTTCGATGCGCCCGTAAGAAGTACCGGCGTCGGCATGGGAAAACGCCAGCAGATGCACGCCCATATAGCGCTGCAGACGCGCCTTGAAATCGTCGACCACCGGCGCGTCGACGCCGTCGACGGTGCACAGCAGCTCGATATACCCCGTCTGCATCATGGCCAGTCGGTTGGCTGTGCCCTGCGGGATTCGTTTACCGGTTTCCGGGTCGCGGTTGCCGTGCACGGAATAGTCGGTGAGATAGAACCCAAGCTTTTCGAACACCGCCGATGCCGCGTCCATGTCCGGCACCATCCAGGCGACATGATCGAAAAAGACCTCGTCGCCGTTCGGGCTCTGGCGCGCGTGAAAGGAATAGGGAAGATCGTCGGGTATGCTCATGCCTGAGAGCCTAGCACCGTCATCTGCTGTCGAACAGCCCGCCGAGAGGCTTTACTTTCCAGCGCAGATGCTCGGGCACCAGCGCATCTTCGTGTTCTCCCAGTTCGCGGCAGGTGGCGCTTTTCACCGCACCCGGCAACTCGGCACCGTCGGGCAGGCGCTGCATGAACGGTTTTTCTGAAAACTTCTCGATGGCGAAGCTGCAATAACTTTCCTTCGAAAACCACATGCGGAATTCGACGTCGTCCGCCTGCAGCGGCATGGAAAGCACGATACTCAAAAGCCAGCCCATGGCATGTCCCCGGATTGTTAGCCCGGTCTCAGCGCTAGCATATTGCCGTGACAGTTTGGTGACGGGGTTTACGTGCGGCCGCTGTTGCGGTCGTAGGTAAACTCGGTCTCTTCTTCCATATACGAGATGTCGTGAACGGCGACCTGATCGTCCGATATCAGCACAACGGCATAGGCCGGCAGTTCGCGGCTCGAGGTCAGCGGCTCGTCCTTGCCGAAAATCGGCGCGATCTGGTGCGCCGTCGCCTTGACGGTGGAAAACGGCACGCCGCGCCAACTGCCGTGAAAGGCGCGGTGCATGTGCCCGAAAAACAGGTGCCGCACCTTGCCCGGATGCTTGCCCAGAACCGCACCGAGATCGTCCGGGTTCAGCAGGGGTATCTTGTCCATGCCGTTGATGCCGGTTTTGACCGGCGGATGGTGCATGAACAGGAACGCATCGCCGTCGGCAGACGATAATTCTTTATCCAGCCAGCCGAGCTGGCGTTCGTCGATCATACCGGCATGGGTGCCTTCGGTCAGGGTATCCAGCGCGATGAAAGCGCCGGCACTGGTATCGACCCTGAAACACGCCCGGTCGGCATCGGCGCTTCTGGCGTTGGGCAGACCGGCGAAGAACGCCTCGGCGACGTCGTGATTGCCGATCAGCGGATACCACGGCATGGCCAGCCCGCCGAAAATGTCGCGGGCACGCTTATAGGCTTCCGGCTCGCCCCAGTGCGCGATATCCCCGGTAATCATCACCAGTTCCGCATCCGCGTGGCGGCGGTTGATGGAAGCGACGGCGTCGCGCAGCCGCCGGTCGCCGTTCAGTTCGAACAGTTCCCCCGAAGCGGTCAGGTGCGGATCGGTCAGATGGATGAATTTCATGGCCGCGATGTTAGACGAAAATCCCGCCCAGTCACGTCCGGCGAATGGGATTTCGTCCATAAACTTAACGTGAAGCGGGACTTCTTTCTGCCGTCATCCGGCCATGCTAAAACCGGAGCATGAAACATCTCCACAGCGTCATCATTGCCGTATCGCTTTTGCTTCTGCCCGCCGTCGCCGCATCGGACAGTGTCGAGGTCAAGGCCGTGGCGATCCCGCTCAGCGATGCCGATCCGTCCGCCGGCAAGGCCGATGCGTTGATCTATCGCGGTGGTCTCGTGCTCAGCGCCGACGATCCCCGGTTCGGCGGGTTTTCGGCACTCGGCCTCAGCGCCGACGGGCGGCGGATGATCAGCGTTTCCGATGCCGCCGTTTCGTTCTCGGCCAATCTGAGCTATGACGAAAAGGGCAGCCTTGCCGGACTGAGCGGCGCCGATCTCGGCACGCTCGCCGATCTTGACGGCACGCCGCTGGCCGGCAAGCGCTGGTCCGACGCCGAAGCCATGAGCCCGGGTGTCGAGGGCGAGATCATCATCGCCTTCGAGCGCGATCACCGGCTGTGGCGATACGATCCCGGCGCCACGGTGCCGCGCGTGTTGCGCCCGCCGCTGGAACTGGCCGACATGCCCGCCAATGCCGGGGTCGAGGCGCTGACGCTTCTGCAGGACGGCCGGCTGCTGGCGATTTCCGAGGGATCGACGGACGAGCGCGCCAGCGTCGGCTGGATTTCCAACAGAGGCGGCTGGGATGTGCTGACCTATGTCCCCGACAAGGGCTTCCGGCCGACCGGGGCGGCGACTTTGCCCGACGGCGACGTCGTCGTGCTGGAACGCTTCTATACGCCGCGCGCCGGCGTACGTATCAAGATCAAGCGTATTCGGGCCGCAGATATTACCGCCGGGGCTGAAATCGAGGCGACTTTGCTGGCCACCTTGGCACCGCCCATGAACGTCGACAATTTCGAGGGGATCGAAGCGGTTGCGGCCCCCGGCGGCAAAGCCCACATCTATGTGATCTCCGACGACAACTTCAACCGGGGTGAGCAGCGCACGCTGCTGATGATGTTCGAACTGCCGCTCCGCTGAACCATTTGCCGGGACAAGCGCACAGATGATCACCAGAACGCCGCTCCCGCTGTTCGCCCTTTGCGCCGCCGTGCTTTCGATGCCGGTGCATGCCGCGGGCGATGAGGATGTCGTGCAGTTCATGCACCGCGGCGTGCAGATCGCCGGCAAGCCGGCACCGCCCGGAAAATACTACGACATCGATCTCGCTTCGCCGGCACAGGGTGCGGAAACGGTCAAAAAGGCGCTGGATATCCTTTACGAGGGATCGTCCTACAACGCACGTGCCATCGAAAAGCTGAAGGCCGCCGGCAACGTCGTCATCATTTATGACCCAGCCTTTCCAAGCCGTGAACTGACCAAGATCACCATCGCCGCGTTCCTGCCCGATTTCTATCAGGCCGACGGTAACACCAAGGACTTCCTCACCGTCGTCGGCCGTTTCGGCGGCAAATGGTCACCGCGCGAACTGGCGCCGGTGCTCGCGCACGAACTGACCGGGCACGGCATGCAGCACCTGCGCGGCCATTTGGAGAACGTGCGCGAGGTCGATCTGGAATGCGAGGCGTACCTGTACCAGGAAAAGGCCTATCAGGACCTGAGCTTCGACAAAGGCGTTCGCGACATGATCCAGTTCCGCAAGGTGCTGGAGGGTCACTGGTGCGCGGATTTCAGGGCATGGCAGCGCAAGAACGGCCGCACTGCGCTGAAAGCCTGGGACCGGCTGAACCCCGACGTGCCGGTGATCCTCGACGATTACCTGGTGTATATCGATGCGCTGCGCAAAAGCGGAGTCGCCACCGACGCCGTGGCACGGGCAAAGAAACAGCAGGGCAAGCAGACCCTGCAGAAACTGGCCCGGCTGTCCGAAAGCGACAACCCAGAGGATCATTTCCAGCTTGGCCTGCTGTACGCGCGCGGGATCGGCGTCGACGCCAATCCGCAGACCGCACGGCACTGGTTCGAACGCGCCGCCGAGGCCGGGCACGGCAAGGCCCAGTTCGAATTGTCGCGCATCTACTGGCAGGGTGACGGTGTCGCCCCGGACAAGACGATCTCGGCACAATGGGCGAAATCGGCGGCGGAAAACGGCATCCCCGAAGCCCAGTACCTGTACGGCGCGATGCTGGTCAACGGCGACGGCGTTGCCCGCGACCGCCGCCAGGGCCGCATCTGGATCGAAAAAGCCGCCAATGCCGGTGTCGGCAAGGCCGTCGATGCGCTGAAGAAACTGCCGGCGAACTGAGCCATGAATACACGCGTCCTCATTCTCGTGATCGGCTGCATCGGGATCGGTGCGCTGGTCTGGTATCTGGCCGGGGCGTTTCCGGGGGCGCTCGACAGCGATGTCGAACAGGCCGGGCTTGTCCGGGCCTTCGCGCTGATGGTGCTGATCGGCGCCGGGATCGTCCTGTCACCGCGACTGAACCTGAAGGGCGCGGTGAAATCGATCTTCATCTGGGTCATGCTCGGGCTGGTGCTGGTCGTCGGCTATGCATTGCGCGACGATTTCGCGGCCATCGGATCGCGTCTCGCCGGCACCCTGATGCCGTCCCGCGCCGTCGAAACCGGGGCAGGGGAGATCACCCTGTCACGCCTGAAGGACGGCCACTTTCACGCCACAGCCACGGTCAACGGCGCCACCGTGCAATTCCTCGTCGATACCGGCGCCAGCGTCGTGACGCTGAGCCGCGACGACGCCGCACGCGCCGGACTGGACCCGGACAGCCTGAGCTTCTCGCAGCGCTTCAACACCGCCAACGGCACCGCCTTCGGTGCACAGGTCCGCATCGCCCGGATGTCCATCAGCAGTATCGAACTGACCGACGTGCGTGCCGCCGTCATGGACCGGGGCCTGAGCGGCTCGTTGCTCGGCATGAGCTTTCTCGAACGGCTGTCGGCGTTTTCGGTCGAGGGCGATACGCTGACGCTGCGCCGCTGAGCCAACCGACGCGGTTTCACAAAATCGTGCCCTTTCCAAGACCCGAAGCAATCGCTACTTAATAGACATGTTCAAGCGCCGCGTTCCGTTGCCCGTTCACCGCAAGGCCATGGCCAGCGTCTGGCCCAAAATGGGCTGGCGGCGGGCCGTGCGTTATCTGATGTACCGGATCGGCCGGCTGCCGGGATCGGGATACGCCATCGCCGGCGGCTTCGCCTGGGGCGCGGCGATGTCGTTCACGCCGTTCATCGGCCTGCACATTCTGTTCTCGTCATTGGGAGCCTGGCTGTCGCGCTGCAGTATCGTTGCAGCCGTGCTCGGCACCATCGTCGGCAATCCGTGGACCTTCCCGTTCATCTGGATCTGGCTTTACAAGGCCGGTATCGCCATGGGTTTCGGCCAACGCGACGTCGATGCGGAAGCGATGGATTTCTCGGCGCTGTTCGGTTCGATCACCGAAGCGACGCTGCGTGGCGACTGGGGCTATATCGCCGACAACGCGATGCCGGTACTGACGCCCATGCTGGCGGCTTCGATCCCGACCACGGTTATTGTATGGGTAACTTTTTTCCTTTTGCTGAAACCGGTTATCGAGCGTTACAAAAGTGCTGCACAATCAAAGCGAACGGCGCGCGCCGTCGAACTGGTCGACGGCATCGCCCGTAAGCAGGGAGAGGCAGCATGAGCGATTTACTCCGCCTTGGCGTCAACATCGATCACGTGGCGACCATCCGCAACGCGCGCGGCGGCGTCCATCCCGATCCGGTTCACGCCGCCAAGCTGGCCGAAAAGGCCGGTGCCGACGGCATCACCGCGCACCTTCGCGAAGACCGCCGGCATATTTCCGACAGCGACATCGCACGCCTGATGGATGCCATCGTACTGCCGCTCAACCTGGAAATGGCGGCCACCGACGAGATGCTGCAGATCGCCCTTCGCCATGTACCGCACGCCGCCTGCATCGTCCCGGAAAAGCGCGAGGAGCGGACCACCGAAGGCGGTCTCGACGTCGCCGGCGGCTTCAAGACGCTGGAACCGGTCGTAGCGGCGCTGAAAGACAAGGGCATCCGCGTGTCGCTGTTCATCGAGCCCGATCCGAAACAACTCGAAGCGGCAGCCAGACTGAAGGCCGATATCGTCGAACTGCACACCGGGCGTTATTGCGAGGTCGAGGGCACCGAGCGTGAAGCCGAACTGCAACGCATCGTCGATGCCGCCGTCGTAACCCAGGAACTGGGCCTTGAATGCCATGCCGGGCACGGCCTGACGTTCGACACCGTCGGCCCGGTTGCGGCGATCGGGCAGGTGGTCGAACTGAACATCGGGCATTTCCTGATCGGCGAGGCGATCTTCTCCGGTCTCGACAGCGCCATCCGCCGCATGCGCTCGCTGATGGACAAGGCCCGCGCCGAGGCCAGGGGCGAACGCACGGCGTGATTATCGGCATCGGCACCGATCTCTGTGACATCCGCCGTATCGAACGGTCGCTGGAACGTTTCGGCGAACGCTTCATCAACCGCCTGTTCGACGATTACGAAATCGCCAAAGCCATGCGCCGCCAGAACCCGGCGTCGAGTTTCGCGCAAAGCTTCGCTGCCAAGGAAGCCTGCGCCAAGGCACTCGGCACCGGCTTCCGCCAGGGCGTGTTCTGGCGTGACATGGTGGTGCAGAACCTGCCGACCGGACAGCCGGTGATGATGCTGAAGGGTGGGGCGAAAGTGTGTCTCGACAAGCTGACGCCTGCGGGCATGACGGCCAAGGTCGACGTCTCGCAGACCGACGAATACCCGATGGCGCACGCGATGGTCATTATCTCGGCGGACCCTGCATCATGACCGGGACATCTGGCTTCGGCTCATTCCCCAAGCAGCATCGCGAGTTCTTCAACGCGCTCGATGACGACGGCTGGGAGGCCGTGGACGGCTTCGACGGGATCGAAACGAAAGTCCTTTCGGGCCAGTTCAATGACAATGAAGGTGCCGTGACGCGGATCACGCGCTGGGCAGCCGGCACAGTATCGCCCGAACTGTCGGTGCATGACTGGTGCGAGGAAGTGTTCATCGTTTCCGGGACGCTGTCGATCGGCACACCGGAAAACGAGGAAAAGACTCTCGCGCCGGGGACCTATGCCGTCCGCCCGCCGCATGTGCCGCACGGCCCGTTTTTCACACGCAACGGCTGCGTCATGCTGGAATTTCTGTACTACCCGCCGAGGTGAGCCGACAACCGCGTTACTGGCCTAGAGCCTGTTCCAGATCGCCGATCAGATCGTCCGCATTTTCCAGCCCCACCGACAGCCTGAGCAGATCCTGCGGTGTCGGACTGTCCGGTCCCTCGACCGGGCCGCGATGCTCGACCAGGCTTTCCGTACCGCCGAGCGAAGTCGCATTGGTGAACAGTCTGGTTCGCGTCACCGCGCGCGCCGCCGCTTCGGCACCGCCTGCAAGACGGATCGACATCATGCCGCCGAAGCCCTTCATCTGCTTCGCCGCAACCGCGTGCCCCGGATGATCCGGCAAACCCGGATACAGGACGTGACTGACCGCGGGGTTTACCGCCATCGCCAGCGCGACACGCATGGCATTTTCACTGTGACGCTGCATACGCACGTCGAGGGTCCGAAGCCCGCGCAGCAGGAGCCAGGATTCAAACGCCCCCAAAGTCGAGCCGAACCCGGCACGGGCCTTGTGCACGCGTTCCCACAAAGCGTCCGTGTCCCGCGTCACCAGCACCCCGGCCAGAACGTCGGAGTGACCGTTCAGGTATTTGGTTGCGGAATGCATGACGACATCGGCCCCGAAGTCGAGCGAACGGGTGATGCAGGGCGGTGCCGCCGTGGAATCGATGAACAGTTTGGCATTCGCCCGGTGTGCGATATCGGCAGCGGCGGCGATGTCGGTGATCGACCAGTCGGGATTGGCCGGGGTCTCGACCCACACGGCCCTGGTTTCGCCGGGACGGACCGCCGCCTTCATGGCATCCAGATCGCCGTTCGGATACAGCGTCACGGAAAGCCCGAACGCCGGCGCCTCGTTGAGCATCCAGCTGCGCAGATACCAGTACATGGATTTCGGTGCGAGGATATGACTGTTTGGACCCAGCGCGGTCAGCAGACAGGTTGCCGCCGCCATGCCGGATGAAAACACCAACGCACCCGCGCCGCCCTCGAGCCGCATCAAAACCCGTTCCGTATCGGCGAGGCCGGGGCCGTCATCGCGAAGGTATGAATAGCCGTGCCCCTTGGCGTAGGTCGTCGCCGGTTTGACATGCGGCGCGACATCGCCGCTGTCGCTGGCGCCGATGCCGATCATCGCGGCGGCGATGGTGGCGGGATTGTCGTAATCGTCGTCAATCATGGTCTTTCTCCCCTGGCGTCAGAGTGTGACCTTGCGTCCGGCGCTTCAACGGGAAAATTGTCACCGCAACATGCCTCCACTCCCAGGAGAGAAGGGCATCGATCATGTTTGCCGTGTTCATGCCTGTTTTCACCGCATAAACTCCGGCCATGGACTGGCAGGACGACGGCATCATTCTGAGCGTACGCAAGCATGGCGAAAGCTCTGCCATCGTAAACCTGCTGACGCGCTCGAACGGCCGCCATGCCGGGCTGGTCCGGGGCGGCAGCGGCAAACGGCTCAGCGGTATCCTGCAGCCCGGCAACAAGGTGCAGGCCAGATGGCATGCACGGCTTGCCGAACACCTCGGCACCTATACCGTCGAGCCTGTGCGGGCCTATGCGGCGACGGCACTGTCCGACGCCCGCAGGCTGGCCGCGCTGCTGTCCGCCTGCACCCTTGTCGAAGCGGCGTTGCCGGAACGCGAACCCCATCCCGCCGTTCTGGACGGCCTGGAGGTGCTGCTCGGCGCGCTGGAAGACGACAGCGTCTGGCCGGTGATCTATGTGAAGTGGGAAATCGGCCTGCTGGCGGAACTGGGCTTCGGTCTCGATCTCGCGCATTGCGCCGCGACAGGAACCACCGATGACCTGACGTTCGTCTCGCCACGCACCGGGCGCGCGGTGTCGAGCGCCGCCGCCGCCCCCTACAAGGAACGGCTGTTGCCGTTACCGGCGTTCCTGCTCGACAGTGCCGCCGAAGCCGATATCGCCGACGGGTTGAAGCTGACCGGTTATTTTCTCGAAAATCATGTATTCCAGCACCGCGACACCGAAATGCCGGCGGCGCGGCGGCGTCTGGCAGAGCGTTTCCGCAAGTGATCTTGCTGCAGTGAGCCTTGATCGTCGCACCCTGCGTGCTAAGAACGTTGCGGCCAAAAACTAAGGAGACATCATTCATGCCCGGTCCGTTACAAGGTATCCGCGTTTTCGATCTGACCCGTATTCTCGCCGGCCCGAGCTGCACACAGATGCTCGGCGATCTCGGCGCCGACGTCATCAAGATCGAACGTGCCGGCGAAGGCGACGACACGCGCAAGTTCGCACCGCCCTACATCAAGGGCGCGGATGGCGAGGACACCTCGGAAGCGGCCTATTTCTGCGCCGCCAACCGTAACAAGAAATCCATCACGCTGGACATCGCCAAACCCGAAGGGCAGGCGCTGGCGAAAAAGCTGATCGCCCAGTCGCACGTGCTGGTCGAAAACTTCAAGACTGGCGGTCTTTCCAAGTACGGTCTGGGTTATGACGACCTGAAGGACGAATTTCCGGGCCTGATCTATTGCTCCATCACCGGTTTCGGCAACTCCGGCCCGTATGCCAAGCGGCCGGGCTATGACGTGCTGATCCAGGGCATGAGCGGCTTCATGAGCCTGACCGGCGAGCCGGACGGCGAACCGATGAAAGCCGCCGTACCCGTCGCCGACCTGATGGCCGGCATGTATGCAGCGGTGTCGATCAACGCCGCGCTGCGCCACCGCGAAGTGACGGGCGAGGGCCAGCACATCGATATCGGCATGCTCGACGTCATGGTCGCGTTCTCGACCATCATGGGCATGAACTATCTGGCGACCGGCAAGAACCCGCCGCGTCTCGGCAATGCGCACCCGAACATCGTGCCGTATCAGGCGTTCGAGACTTCGGACGGTGCGATCATCCTCGCCGTCGGCAACGACGGCCAGTTCCAGCGCTTCTGCAAGGTCGCCGGATGCACCGAGCTGTGCGAAGACCCGGCCTATGCGACCAACGGTGCACGGCTGAAGAACCGGGATACGCTGATCCCAATGCTGCGCGATATCATCGCCAAGAAACCGATGGATTTCTGGCTCAAGGAGCTTGAGGAAAATTCCGTCAGCTGCGGGCCGATCTGGAAGCTGGATCAGGTGTTCAACAACGAACACGTGCTGGCGCGCAACATGCGGATCGAAATGGAACAGCCGGCGACCGGTGCCAAGGTGCCGCTCATCAACAGCCCGATCAAGATGTCCGGAACTCCGGTCAGCGCGCGTCTGGCGCCGCCGACCATCGGCGAGCACACCGACAGCGTGCTGCACGAGCTGCTCGGCATGGACGACGCCGAAATCGCCAAGCTGCGCGACGAGGGGATTATCTGATCATGCTTCCCGAACCGCCCCGCGCCGGCAGTTTTCTCTCGCTCGGACCGGGCGGTTTTCACCGTGTCGCGTTCACCGACTGGGGCGAACAGCGCGGGCGCAAGGCGACCGTCTGCGTGCACGGTCTGACGCGTTCGGGGCGGGACTTCGACGTCATCGCCTCGGCGCTGTCGGAAAACGGGCGTGTCGTCTGCCCCGACGTCGCCGGACGCGGCGCCAGCGACTGGCTGAGCGATCCCGCGCATTACACCTATCCCAATTACATGAACGACATGGCCGGGCTGATGGCGCACATCGGCGCCGAGCGGGTAGACTGGGTCGGCACCTCGATGGGCGGACTGATCGGCATGATGCTGGCGGCGACACCGGGCACACCGATCCGCAAGCTGGTGATCAACGACATCGGTCCGCTGCTGGCCAAGGAAGCGCTGGTGCGTATCTGCCATTACGTCGGCGCCGCACCGTCGTTTCAGGATGTCGAAGCGGTCGAGGCTTATCTACGCGAAGTGCATGCACCGTTCGGCGATCTGAGCAACGAGCAGTGGCGGCATCTTGCCGTCACGTCGTCGCTGCCGGACGGCGAGGGCGGCATGCGCCTGCATTACGATCCGAACATCGCCAGCGCTTTCTGTGCCGGCCCGATCGAGGATGTGGATCTGTGGCCTGTCTGGGATGCGATCGACTGCCCGGTGCTGGTGCTGCGTGGCGAAAGCTCGGATCTGCTGAGCGTGGCGACCGCCGAGGAAATGACCCGACGCGGCCCCAGGGCCGAGGTCGTCACCATTTCAGGCTGCGGCCACGCACCCGCGCTGATGGACGCGGATCAGATCGCGATCGTCAAGGACTGGCTGGCCCAGTAGATCCCCGGCGACTAAGCGGGGACCAGCAACGCCCGCGGCTGTTCCTTGACCGGCAGATGGATGACCGCCGAAAACGCCCCGGCGCCGACACCGACCCACCAGACCAGTTCGTACGAACCGTTCAGGTCGTACATGAAGCCGCCCAGCCAGACGCCCAGGAACGAGCCGAGCTGGTGCGAGAAGAAGACGATGCCGTACAGCGTCCCCATGAACTTGAGACCGTAAATCTGCGCCACCAGACCGGACGTCAGCGGCACCGTGGCCAGCCACAGACCGCCCATGACCAGCGAGAACAGCACCACCGTCGTCGGCGTCATCGGGACCATGATGAACGCCGCGGCGGCAATCGTACGGCCGACGTAAATCATTGAAAGAAGGTACTTTTTCGACAGGTTCTTGCCGAGCGCCCCGGCCGTGATGGTGCCGACGATGTTCATCATGCCGATCAGCGCCAGTGAAAACGCGCCCAGACCGGTGGTCGTGTTGACACCCAGCGAGCGGATCATGCTGTCCGTCGGAATGGCCGAGCAGACCTCGGTGATGAACGCCGGAAAGTGCGCGGTCACGAAGGCAAGCTGGAAGCCGCAGGAAAAGAAACCGAAAAAGATCATGGCGAAGGACGGGTCCTTCATGGCCCGGCGCAGGACTTCGCTGAGCGTCTCTTCGCGCACCGCCAGATTGACTTCTTTCTTCGGCGTGCTCAGGAACGGCAGCGCGAACAACGTCAGCAGGATAACACCCGCAAAAACGACGAAGACCGATGTCCACGGCATGACCTGCAAAAGCGCGTTGGCGAACGGCGGGCCAACGATCTGACCGGCGGACCCGGCAGCCGTCACCAGGCCCAGCGTCAGCGAGCGGTTCTCGTCCGACGCGGCACGGCCGACGACGGCCAGGATCACGCCGAACCCCGTCCCGGCGATACCGAAGCCGACGAGAATCTCAAGAAACTGGTGCGCGCCCGGGGTGACGGCCTGACTCGACAGTACAAGGCCGAGAGAATAGGTCACGGCACCCAGCGCGATCGCTTTGCGGTCGCCGAACTTTTCACCGAAGGCGGCGAACAGCGGCTGACCGATCCCCCAGGCAAGATTCTGGATGGCAATGGCCAGGGAAAATTCCGAGCGCAGCCAGTTGAAATCCTCGGCAATGGGAATCTGAAACAGGCCGAAGCTGGCGCGCAGCGCGAAGCTGGTCATCAGGATCAGGCTGCCGGCAATCAGAACCGGGGTGAAGAGGCGGGCGGATGCGGTCACATGAATTCTCCTCAAGACCTGATGCCGGGAAATAGATCGCCATCAAAGTGCGTAATCTGTCAATTGATGTAGCGGCATATAACATGTGAATGCGCGGCATGCTTGCCAAAAGCACCTCATTCTCCGCCAGAATTTTCTACTCAGCCGTTGAGAACCCTCGCCGCATCGACGGCAGAATAAGTCAGCCGTTAAGCCGCGGCGCCGGCGGACATCATTTTCCACGCCAGTGCGCAGCGCCGCTCCAGGTTCTTGAGGAACGCTTCGTCGAAACCGTCCGGCACCGCGCCCGTCACTTTATCGTCGGCGAGCAGGGCGTCGGACCAGGCTTTGACAACGGGAAACTCATCCAAAAGCCCGGTGCGTAGCACCTTCTCGGAAATCGCGAAACGCTGGAAAAACGGCCCGTACGAGGCATCGACCAGCGAGAACTTCTCGCCGTTGAAGTAAGGCCCGTCATTGCCGCGTTGTTTGCCGATCGTCTCCTCGAGGGGGGCAAGGCGTTCGCGCGCCGTTTCCAGCGCCTCGGGCAGTTCCTCGACGGAAGCGCAGAAGGTGACGTCGTTCAAGCCCGGTCCCCAGGCGAAGGTCGGTAGGAAGTCCGTCCAGGCACGGTTTTGCGCGCGCTTGATCGGGTCCTCGGGATGCAGCCGCGGCCCCAGCGTCTCGTCGAGGTACTCGGCGATGGCGTTGGATTCGAACAGCGCCACCCCGTCGACCTGAAGAACCGGCACCTTGCCGTGCGGCGACATTTCCAGAAACCAGTCGGGTTCGTTCTGCAGATCGATGTAGGTGACATCGAACTCGACGCCCTTGACCCGCATGACGATGACCGAGCGTTGTACCCAGGGACACGTAACCGAACTGATCAGATGAAATTTAGCGGCCATTGAAAGCCCTCCCGTTTGAGACAATATCGGTCTCCGCCGCGTTCGCGACAACAGGAATCAAGCGTTCAGGATTTTTGCTGCATCGATGGCATGATAGGTCAGCACGCCGTCGGCGCCGGCGCGCTTGAAGCCGGTCAGCATTTCCATCATCACCGTGTCGTAGTCGAGCCAGCCGGCATCCCCGGCGCCCCTGAGCATGGCGTATTCGCCGGACACGTTGTAGGCATAGGTCGGCATGCCGAAGGTCTGTTTGACCCGCTGCACGACATCCAGATACGGCAGCCCCGGCTTGACCATCACCATGTCGGCGCCTTCGGAGATATCCATCTCGACCTCGCGCAGTGCTTCGTCCGTGTTCGCCGGGTCCATCTGATAGGTTTTCTTGTCGCCCTTGAGCGCGCCGCCGGAACCGACCGCATCGCGGAACGGCCCGTAGAAACCCGACGCGTACTTGGCGGCATAAGACATGATGGCGACGTGTTCGAGACCGCTTTCGTCCAGCCCCGAACGGATCGCGGCAATGCGCCCGTCCATCATGTCGCTGGGTGCGATCACGTCGCAACCGGCCTCGGCCTGACACAGGCTCTGTTTGACCAGACATTCGACGGTTTCATCGTTGAGAATTTGATCGCCGCGGACGATACCGTCATGACCGTCAGAATTGAACGGGTCGAGGGCGACATCGCACAGCACGCCGATCCCCGGTTCCGCGTCCTTGATCGCCTTGATGGCGCGGCAGACGAGGTTGTCGGGATTCCATGCCTCGCACGCATCGGGAGTCTTCAGCGACGGATCGATATACGGGAACAGGGCGATCACCGGAATGCCGAGGGCGCGGGCCTGCTTCGCCGCCCCGGCCAAAAGATCGCAGGTCAGCCGCTCGACGCCGGGCATCGACGCGACCGGCTCGCGCCGGTCCTTGCCGTCGATGACGAACACCGGCCAGATCAAATCCGCGGGCGTGAGGACGTTTTCACGCACCAGATCGCGCAGCCACGGTGTGCGGCGGTTGCGGCGCATGCGGGTGGAGGGGAAACGTGGTGTCGGCATCGTCCGGATCACTCCCAGGAAAGTCCTTCGGCGGATTTCGGCGTAGTTTCGCGATGCCGTCCGGTTTCGGCAAGGGTTTCATGCACCGAGCGGCGTCCCTATATTCGTTGGGAGAGGAGTTTCCATGGACAGAACGCTTCTGTATTTCGCCGATCCCATGTGCTCGTGGTGCTGGGGATTTTCACCGGTCATGGCGCAGGTCTGCGCGAAAACCGAGGGACAGGCCGATCTGGTCGTGATGCTGGGCGGGCTGAGGCCGTTCACCGATCACGCCATGACGGACAAAGACAAGTCCTACGTCCGCAATCACTGGGAACACGTCCATGAAGCCTCCGGGCAGCCCTTCGACTTCGGTTTCTTCGAGCGCGACGGGTTCGTCTATGACACCGAACCGGCCTGCCGCGCCGTCGTTGCCGCGCGACGGCTCAGCCCGAACTTCGCGCATCCCATGCTGGCACGGCTGCACAGGGCCTTTTACGCCGAGGGCAGGGACGTCACCGACAGCGAAACGCTGGCCGACCTCGCCTGCGAAGTCGGCATGCAGCGCGACGAATTCCTGCACGAATACATGGACGAGACGACCCGTCAGGAAACGCTCGCCGACTTCAATTACGCGCAGCGTTCGCAGATCACCGGCTTTCCGACCCTGGTCGGTGTCGCCAAGGACCAGACGCCGGTGGCGCTGACCATCGGCTTTCGGCCCTGGGCACAGCTCGAGCCGGCACTCGAGCAATGGCTCTCCGGTTAATATAAACAGACCCTGATCCCTTGACAGCCGGGGCTTTGGCGGGCCATATCCCGACCTTGCACCGGTCCTGCCGGTTCACGCCAGCCCATGGGAGCGACTAATGAAAGAGACCCTTCGCACGGTCATCTATGCGGTTCTGATTGCGCTTTCCATTCGCGTGCTGGCGTTCGAGCCGTTTTCGATCCCGTCCGGGTCCATGATCCCGACGCTGCTGGTCGGCGATTACCTGTTCGTTTCCAAATACGCCTATGGCTACAGCCGTTATTCACTGCCGTTCGGGCTGCCTTTGCTGCCCGCCGAGCGCGTCATGTTCGAAGAGCCGGAGCGGGGCGATGTCGCCGTGTTCAAGCTGCCACGCGACAATTCCACGGACTTCATCAAGCGCGTCATCGGCCTGCCGGGCGACCGCATCCAGGTGCGCGGCGGTATCCTGCACATCAACGGCCAGCCGGTCGAACGCAAGAAGATCGACGATCACATCTTCGAAGCCGCCCCCGGACAGTTTTCCCGGATCACGCAGTACATCGAAACCCTGCCGAACGGGGTCGAGCACCTGATCGTCGAAAAAAGCGACGACAATGCCGGCAGCGACAATACCTCCGTCTATACCGTGCCCGCCGACCATTACTTCATGATGGGCGACAACCGCGACAATTCGAACGATTCCCGCTTTCCCGGCGTCGGTTTCGTACCGCGTGAGAATTTCGTCGGCCGCGCCGAGTTCATCTTCTTTTCCATCGACGGCTCTGCCTGGAAAATCTGGACCTGGCTCGACAAGCTGCGCCCGGCCAGGTTCTTTACGAGCATCGAATGAGCGGCGGCCTCGACGACCTGCAGGCCGCCATCGGCTATACCTTCAAGGACATCGGTCTTCTGCGTCACGCGCTGGTTCATTCCAGCGCCGCGTCGGTGCGCCTGAAGTCCAACGAGCGCATGGAATTTCTCGGCGACCGGGTGCTCAGCCTGGTGCTGGCGGAAATGCTGCTGAATGCCTTCCCGGACGAGGAAGAAGGCGAAATCAGCTACCGCTTCACCGCGCTGGCGCAGCGTGACGCGCTGGCCAACGTCGCCGCCGACATCGGCGTTGCCGATCATCTGAGCCTGTCGAACGGCGAACACCTGACCGGCGGCCGCGAAAATCCCGGCATGCTGGCCGACGCCACCGAAGCCGTGATCTGCGCCATCTATCGCGACGGCGGGCTGGAAGCGGCGCGGACGTTCGTTCACCGCTTCTGGGAACCGATGATGCGCGAGAACCGGCGTCCGCCGAAGGACCCGAAAACGACGCTGCAGGAATGGGCGCAGGGACGCGGTCTCGGCCTGCCGAACTATAAAATCACCGGCCAAAAAGGCCCCGACCATCAGCCGTTGTTCTCGGTCGAGGTTTCCGTGCAGGGGCAAAAGTCCGCAACCGGCGAGGGCGCGAACAAACGCGCCGCCGAACAGGCCGCCGCCGAAGCGATACTGGCGGTCATCGAAAAGGAAAAGAAATGAACGACGACGCTCCGCAGACCAGCGCCGGGTTCGTCGCCATCCTCGGCGCACCGAACGCCGGCAAGTCGACGTTCGTCAACCGGGCCGTGGGGGCTAAGGTGTCCATTGTCTCGCCGAAGGTGCAGACGACGCGGACCCGCGTCCTCGGCATTCTCATCCGCGACGGCGCGCAGATCCTGTTCGTCGACACACCGGGAATCTTCCAGCCGCGCCGCCGGCTCGACCGCGCCATGGTCGCCAGCGCCTGGGGCTCGGCCGGGGATGCGGATGTCATCGTGCTCATGATCGATGCCGAACGCGGCCTCGACAGCAATTCGCGCGGCATCATCGAAGGTCTGAAAAAGCGCAAGGAAGACAAGCCCAAGGCGCCGGCGCCGGTGCTGGCGCTGAACAAGGTCGACATTGCCAAGAAAACCGCTCTGCTGGCGCTGACCCAGGAACTGAGCGAACTCGATCTGTTTTCCGACATTTTCATGATCTCCGCGCTGACCGGCGACGGTGTCGACGACCTTGTCGCTTTCTGCGCCGAACGCATGACGCCGGGGCCGTGGCTGTTCCCGGAAGACCAGATTTCAGACATGCCGGCACGTCTGCTGGCCGCCGAGGTGACGCGCGAGAAACTGTATCTGCAACTGCAGCAGGAACTGCCCTATGCGGCGACGGTGGAAACCGAAACCTGGACCGAGATGAAGGACGGCTCGATCCGCATCGAACAGGTCATCTTCGTCGAGCGCGACAGCCAGAAAGCCATCGTGCTGGGCAAGAAGGGATCGCGGATCAAGGAAATCGGCGCCGCGTCCAGAAAGGAACTGGAAGAAATGTTCGAGTGCCGCGTGCACCTGTTCCTGTTCGTCAAGGTACGCGAGAAATGGGGCGACGACCCCGAGCGCTACCGCGACTGGGGTCTCGACTTCAACGCGTGATCAAATACTCACGTCGTCCTGAACTTGATTTGGGATGACGGCTGTGCCGGTTCGAACCACCTGGAACTGTCACCCCGGCGAAGGCCGGGGCCCAGAGACCCCGGCACGCTTTTCACCCTGGATTTCGGCTTGCGCCGGAATGACACCGCTTAAATTGTTCAGACTTTATCCAGCGCCTGGCTGATGTCGGCGATGATGTCGTCGATGTGCTCGAGCCCGATGGACAGCCGCACGTAACCCGGCGTGACGCCGGAGCGCGCCTGATCCTCGGCCGACAACTGCGAATGCGTGGTCGAGGCCGGATGAATGGCCAGCGAGCGCGCATCGCCGATGTTGGCGACGTGATACAGCAGTTCGAGCGAGTCGATGAACTTGCGACCGGCATCCTTGCCGCCCTTAAGCTCAAAACCGCACAGCGCTCCCATGCCGCCCTTGAGGTACGCATCGCGGCGTTTCGCCGCTTCGCCCGTCTGCAGGGACGGATGGATGACGCCCGCGACCTTGTCGTGACCGTTTAGGAACGCCGCCACCTTGGCCGCGTTCTCGCAGTGACGCTGCATGCGCAGCGGCAGGGTTTCGATGCCCTGGATGAACTGGAAGGCGTTGAACGGGCTCATCGCCGCGCCCATGTCGCGGAGCAGGATGACCCGTGCGCGGATGATGTAGGCGATGGGGCCGAGCGGCTTGACGGCTTCGGTCCACACCGCGCCGTGATAGCTCGGGTCCGGCTCGTTGAGGGTGGGGAAGCGCGAACCGCCGGCTTCCCAGTCGAAGTTCCCGCCATCGACCAGCATGCCGCCGATCGAGGTGCCGTGTCCGCCCATGTACTTGGTCGTCGAATACAGAACGATGGCCGCGCCATGTTCCAGCGGCTTGCACAGGATCGGCGCCGCCGTGTTGTCCATGATCAGCGGTACGCCCATCTCGCGGCCGATATCGGCGACTTGCTTGATCGGGAACACCTCGAGCTTCGGGTTCGGCAGGGTTTCGGCGTAATAGCAGCGGGTCTTGTCGTCGGTCGCGTTGCGGAAGGCTTCCGGATCGGCGGGATCGACGAAGCGGCATTCGATGCCCAGGTCCTTCAGCGTGTTCGCGAACAGGTTCCAGGTGCCGCCGTAGATGTTGGTCGAGCAGACGAAGTTGTCACCGGCCTTGCACAGGTTGAGGATGGCAAAGGTCGAAGCCGCCTGACCGGACGCCAGCGCCAGCCCGGCGACGCCGCCCTCGAGCGCGGCGACGCGCTTTTCCATGACGTCGCACGTCGGGTTCATGATGCGCGAATAGATATTGCCCAGTTCCTTCAGCGCGAACAGGTTCTCGGCATGCTCGGTGCTGTCGAACTGGTACGACGTGGTCATGTGGATCGGCACGGCGACGGCGTTGGTGCCGTCCTTGCGATAGCCCGCGTGCAGCGCCAGCGTTTCCGGGTGCATTTTGCTTTCGTCCATGAGATTTCCTCCGCTCAGGGTTGTAATTTGCGCGGATCATTCGGCGCCAGGCGGCGGATGTCAATGACAGGGACGGGGGAAGGCAGAACCGTATCGATGCTGTCACCCCGGTGCAGGCCGGGGTCCGGAAGCAGCGTCGAGACTGGATTCCGGCCGAAGCCGGTGCTCGCGGAAGCAGGTGCCGGAATGACGGCAAGATTGGCTCCCATGCCGCACTCACCCTTTGACGCAGAAGTGCGCCTCATGTTAAGTTGACGTTAACGTAAAGGGAAAGTTAGGTGAGCGAGGAGTATCTCGTATCGCCGCGCGTTTCCGTTTACACTCAGATGGTAATTCTTGGGAGAGAACGCCATGCCAGACGACGGCAAGCAGACCGCCGGGGGGACGTCCCCGGCGACGGTTGCGGACAAGGCCTATACGCCGAAACACCCGGTCCGCTTCGTGACCGCGGCAAGCCTGTTCGACGGCCACGACGCCTCGATCAACATCATGCGCCGCATCCTGCAGTCGGGCGGTGCCGAGGTGATCCACCTGGGCCACAACCGTTCCGTCGCAGAAGTCGTCAACGCCGCCGTGCAGGAGGATGCGCAGGGCATCGCGCTCAGCTCGTATCAGGGCGGGCACGTCGAATACTTCAAATACATGGTCGATCTTTTGAAGGACGCCGGGCGCCCGGACATCAAGATCTTCGGTGGCGGCGGCGGGGTCATCGTCCCGGCCGAGATCAAGGACCTGCACGATTACGGCGTGACGCGCATCTTCTCGCCGGAAGACGGCCAGCAGATGGGCCTACAGGGCATGATCCGCTCGATGATCGAAATCGCCGACTTCGATCCCACCGACGATCTGCCGAAGGGTCTGGGCAACCTCGCCAAGGCCGAGCACAAGGACCTGGCCCGCATCATCTCCGCCATCGAACTGGGCAAACTGCCGAAAGCCGATCTGGAAAAGCTCAAGGAACTGGCCGCCAAAAACGACAAGGCGCCCGTGCTCGGCATCACCGGCACCGGCGGCGCCGGCAAGTCGTCGCTGACCGACGAGCTGATCCGCCGTTTCCGGCTGTATTCCAACGAGCCGAGCATCGCCGTCATCGCCATCGATCCGACACGGCGCAAGACCAAGGGCGCGTTGCTGGGCGACCGCATCCGCATGAACGCCATCGATGCGCCGAATATCTATTTCCGCTCCATCGCCACGCGCGGCTCGAAGACCGAAGTGCCGGACTATCTGCCGGACATCGTCACCGCCGCCAAGGCCGCCGGCTTCGGCATGGTGATCGTCGAGACGCCGGGCATCGGGCAGGGCGACGGCGCGATCGTCGACCTGGTCGACGTGTCGCTGTACGTCATGACGCCGGAATTCGGTGCCGCCAGCCAGCTCGAAAAGATCGACATGCTGGATTACGCAGACTGCGTCGCCATCAACAAGATGGACCGCAAGGGCGCACTCGACGCCGTCCGCGATGTCAGGAAACAGGTGCAGCGAAACCGCGAAGCCTTCGGCACGTCGCCGGACGACATGCCGGTGTTCGGCTGCATGGCATCGAAATTCGCCGATCCGGGTGTGACGGCGCTGTATCAGGAATTGCTCTCGGTGTTCGCCGCGAAAGGCTTCAACGCGCCTGCGTGCACCATCGACCCGGTGACGACGAAAGTCTCGGAACCCGGCCAGACCATCGTGCCGCCGGAGCGTGCGCGTTATCTGTCGGAAATTTCGGAGACCGTTCGCGACTATCACAAGATCATCGCCGAACAGTCGAAGCTGGCCCGCGAGCGCCAGCAGTTGCGGGAATCCAAGCGCATGCTCGAAGATGCGGGCGCCAAGGCGCCGGCCGATCTCGACAAACTGATTGCCGAACGCGACGAAGCCATGGACCCGCGCGCCAGCAAGCTGATCGAAATCTGGCCGCGCGTCGTCGAGAGCTATTCCGGCGATGAATACGTGGTGAAAATCCGCGACAAGGAAGTGCGCTACAACCTGCTGCGCTCGACGCTGAGCGGCAACCAGATTTCCCGTGTCGCCCTGCCCAAGTACGAGGACGAGGGCGAACTGCTGAAATTCCTGCTCAAGGAAAACCTGCCCGGCAGCTTCCCGTACACCGCCGGTGTGTTCGCCTTCAAGCGCGAGGGCGAGGACCCGACCCGCATGTTCGCGGGCGAGGGCGATCCATTCCGCACCAACGCGCGTTTCAAGTTCCTGTCCAAGGACTCCGACGCCAAGCGCCTGTCGACGGCGTTCGACAGCGTGACGCTGTACGGCTTCGATCCCGACGAGCGCCCGGATATCTATGGGAAGGTCGGCAACTCAGGCGTTTCCATTGCCACGCTCGACGACATGAAGGCGCTGTACGACGGCTTCGACCTGTGCAGCCCGACGACGTCGGTGTCGATGACCATCAACGGCCCGGCGCCGACGATCCTGGCGATGTTCATGAACACCGCCATCGACCAGCAGATCGCCAAGTTCGAAGCCGACAACGGCCGCGCCCCGACCGATGAAGAGATCGAGAAGATCAAGGCGTGGACGCTGGAAACCGTGCGCGGCACCGTGCAGGCGGACATTTTGAAGGAAGACCAGGGCCAGAACACCTGCATCTTCTCGACCGAGTTCGCACTGAAGATGATGGCCGACATCCAGTCGTACTTCGTGCATCACAAGGTGCGGAATTTCTATTCCGTCTCGATCTCCGGCTATCACATCGCCGAAGCGGGCGCGAACCCGATCTCGCAGCTCGCCTTCACGTTGGCCAACGGCTTCACGTTCGTCGAGGCGTATCTCGCCCGCGGCATGGACATCGACGACTTCGCGCCGAACCTGTCGTTCTTCTTCTCAAACGGCATGGACCCGGAATACACCGTCATGGGCCGTGTCGCGCGGCGCATCTGGGCCAGCGCCATGCGCTTCAAGTACGGCGCCAATGAACGTTCGCAGAAGCTCAAGTATCACATCCAGACGTCGGGCCGCTCGCTGCATGCGCAGGAAATGGACTTCAACGACATCCGCACGACGCTGCAGGCGCTGATCGCGGTCTATGACAACTGCAACTCGCTGCACACCAACGCCTATGACGAGGCGATCACGACGCCGACCGAGGAAAGCCTGCGCCGCGCCATCGCCATCCAGATGATCATCAACAAGGAATGGGGCCTGGCGAAGAACGAAAACCCGACGCAGGGCGCCTTCATCACCGACGAGCTGACCGACCTGGTCGAGGAAGCGGTGTTGATGGAGTTCGACCGCATCACCGAACGAGGCGGCGTGCTGGGTGCGATGGAGACCGGCTATCAGCGCGGCAAGATCCAGGAAGAAAGCATTCACTACGAAACGCTCAAGCATACCGGTGAGCTGCCGATCATCGGCGTCAACACGTATCGCAACCCGAACCCGCCGAAGGACAAGGAAATCGAGCTGCGCCGCTCCACCGAGGAAGAGAAGCAGAGCCAGATCACGCGGCTCCGCGACTTCCAGAAACGCAACGAAGGCGCGGCTCAGGACATGGTCAAACGCCTGCAGCACGCCGCCACCAACGACGACAACGTGTTCGCGGTGCTGATGGACGCGGTCCGCATCTGCTCGCTCGGCCAGATCACCGACGCGCTGTTCGAAGCCGGCGGCAAGTACCGACGGAATATGTGATTCCGGCCTGCGCCGGAATGACGACTTAGATTGCTCGCCTAGAAATCCAGCGGCGCGTTGTCGGTGACTTCCTTCATCACGAAGAAGGTCCGGGTCTGGCGCACACCGGGGAGCGCGATCAGCTTTTCGCCGTGCAGCTTGTTGAAGTCGGCGATGTCGCGCACGCGGATCTTGAGGAAATAATCGAAGTCCCCCGCGACCAGGTGGCAGTCCAGCACGAAACTCAGCTTTCTGATCGCCGCTTCGAACTCGTCGAAGCTTTCGGGCGTCGAGCGGTCGAGCACGACACCGACCATCACCAGCGCGCCGCGCTCCACCTTCTGCGGCGATATGTGGGCACGCACGGTGTCGATATAGCCTTCCGCGAAAAGCCGCTGCGTGCGCCGGTGACAGGTAGCCGGGCTGACATGCACCATTTCCGCCAGTTCAGCGTTGCTCAGGCGGCCGTTGGTCTGCAAAAGCCCAAGGATGCGCCGGTCGATACGATCGATCTCATCTAGCATAAAATATTCTTCCATTATTCCAGATAAATTGCGTCATATTCTATTTATTTTGGAAATTTATATAACTTATTTGCCAATTAATAGATCAAATATGAAAGCACACATCACGCCGATTTTGCTAGCTTGCGATCCAGCACAGCAACAAAAACGGTGTCCATCATGAACCTCGAAAAATTCGAACGTTACCCGCTGACCTTCGGTCCGACGCCCATCGAACACCTGCCGCGCATGACCGCGGCGCTGGGCGGCGATGTGGAAATCTACGCCAAGCGCGACGACTGCAACTCCGGCCTGGCGATGGGCGGCAACAAGCTCCGCAAGCTCGAATACATCGTTCCCGATGTCATTGCCTCGAACGCCGATACGCTGGTCTCCATCGGCGGGGTACAGTCGAACCACACCCGCATGGTCGCCGCCGTCGCCGCGAAACTGGGCCTCAAATGCCGGCTGGTCCAGGAAAGCTGGGTGCCGCACGAAGACGCCGTGTACGACCGTGTCGGCAACATCCTGCTGACCCGCCTGATGGGCGCCGACAGCCGCGTCGTCGATGACGGCTTCGACATCGGTATCCGCAAAAGCTGGGAAGACGCCATCCGCGAAGTCGAGGAAGAGGGCGGCAAGCCGTATCCGATCCCGGCGGGTGCCTCGGTGCACAAGTACGGCGGCCTTGGTTACGTCGGTTTCGCCGAAGAGGTCCGCGCGCAGGAAGCCGAGCTTGGCTTCAAGTTCGATTACATCATCGTCTGCGTGGTCACCGGATCGACCCAAGGCGGCATGATCGTCGGTTTCGCCGCCGACGACCGGGCCGACAGGGTGATCGGCATCGACGGCTCGGGTACGCCGGAACAGACCTGGGCCCAGGTGCGCGAGATCGTCACCAATACCGCGAAACTCGTCGAGCTCGGGCGCGAGGTCCGCGACGACGAGATCGTCATCAACCCGGATTACGCCTATCCGGCATACGGCGTTCCCAGCAAGGAAACCAGCGATGCCATCCGCTTCGCCGCGCAGACCGAAGCGATGATCACCGACCCGGTGTACGAGGGCAAATCGATGCAGGGCATGATCGACCTCGTGAAGAAGGGCTTTTTCCCGAAAGGCTCCAAAATCCTGTATGCCCACCTGGGCGGTGCGCCGGCATTGAACGGATACAGCTACACCTATCGTAACGGCTGACACACCACCCGTCAGGAAATGACGTCCCCAAGCGAAAGCCGGAGTCCATACTACATGCGTACTGGATTCCGGCCGTAGCTTGCCCGCTGGAAAGCATTCACCGGCATGACGTGCCGGCACTGGGTTATTTTCATTAACCAGAAACCCCATATACTCGGGACATGACACCCGATGAAGTTCAGTTGCGCGAAGTGCTTTTCGAATTCCACCGTGTGGGAAGCTACATTCGCGTCATCGCCGTCGATCCGCACAGCAATGTCGAGATCACCATGGTCGGCGATCCGAGCGCCGGCGAGAAGGCCCTGAAGCAGGCCGCCATGCGCAAACTGAAATACGTCATCGCCAAGAAATTCAACGAACGCGGCGACGGGTCCATCGTTGTCTGACCAACCCCGACCAAGAAGGATATGAGCGAATGAAAATGCGCGGTGCCGTGCTTTACGAACAGGGTCTGCCACGGCCTTACAGCCAGTCCAATCCGCTGAAGATCGAATTGCTCGATCTGGACGGCCCGCAGCAGAACGAAGTTCTGGTCGAAATCCGCGCCGCCGGGCTTTGCCATTCCGACATGTCGACCATCGAGGGTATCCGCCCGCGGCCGCTGCCGGCCGTGCTGGGCCACGAAGCGGCGGGCATCGTCCGCGAAGTCGGCCCCGGCGTCACCGACCTGAAGGAAGGCGATCACGTGGTTTTGGTCTTCGTCATGAGCTGCGGCAAGTGTTTCGAATGCACGAGCGGCCGTCCGCACCTGTGCGGCGCCAGTTTCGAGAGCAAGATGAAGGGCGAGCTTGTCGGCGGCGGCAGGCGCCTCAGCCTGAACGGCAAGCCGATCAACCACGCCGGCGGCGTGTCGTGCTTTGCCGAGTATGCGGTTCTGGACCGCGCGTCCATGGTCAAATTGCCGAGCGACATCACCTTCGACGACGCGGCGCTGTTCGGCTGCGCGGTGATCACCGGCGTCGGCGCCGTCACGAATACGGCAAAGGTCAAACCCGGCGAAAGCGTCGCCGTGTTCGGGCTTGGCGGCGTCGGCCTGTCCGCCGTCATGGGGGCGGCGCTGGCCGGTGCCGAGCCGATCATCGCCGTCGATCTCCGCGAAGAGAAAATGGCGCTGGCCAAAACGCTTGGCGCGCATGCCGCCATCAACGCGGGCGAGGGGACGGAACGCACCGCCGCCGCCATCAAGGACCTGACGTCGGGCGGTGTGCTGCATGCGATAGAGCTTTCCGGCACCGTCAAGGGGCTGGAGGCGGCCTACGCCGCGCTGCGCCCCGGCGGCACCGTCACCGTCGCCGGGCTGGCGCCCGCCGATGCCACGTTCGAGCTTTCGCCGTACATGATGGCGGCCAAGGAATTCAGAATACAGGGCTGCTACATGGGATCGTGCTCGGCGCCCGACGACATGCCGCGTTTCGTCGACTACTACCGCGACGGCAAACTGCCGGTCGACAGGCTGCGTACCGGTGAACTGGGCCTTGAGGGCATCAACGAAGGCTTCGAGAACCTCGCCACCGGCGCCGCGATCCGCCAGATCCTGAAACCTCACGGCTAAACCATCCTTCTCCCTGGGGGGAGAGGGGCTATTATTTACACTCAGGCGGGGGCAGGACCTCTAAACGGCTCGGCGTCAGGTTCAGTGTAAAATCGCCGAAGTCCTGGATCATGCGCTCGGCGATGCCGTCGTCGCGATAATCGACTTCCAGTTCGAAATCGGGCAGGTCTGCGACCGCCAGCATAGGGAAATAGGCCATGCGCACGCGCCAGATCTTGCCGCCGGTCGTGAGCCCGGCAGTCCCGGCCGCGGATGAAGCGCCGACGAGCAGGGCAGCCGGTGTCTTTTCCGGCCCTGCGGCGGTGTTACCTGCCATCAAGGCGCCGTCATGGACCAGACCGACAACAAAAGCATTAACTTCATATGGGTTATCTATGCTGGCGCGATCGAAAACCACCCGCTTGAACGGGCCGTTGCCGTGGCGCGCGTGCGCCAGCAGGCGCATCAGGTGCTCGGCCGGGAACAGGGTCCCGACTGGCAGGTTGACCGAGGTAAATTCCTCGTCGTTGAAGGAAGCGCCGCCGCCCATGTCATCCTTGCCGGCTTCGCCGGCGAAGGCTTCCTGCACCAGACCGTTACGCTTGTGGTCGACGGCATAGGTGAAATCCGTGCCGTCGTAGCTTTCGAAGCTGGTGAACGTCCACGTGGTCTCGACGACCTCGGGCGCGGCGCCGGTCGATCCGTAATGCAGCCGGAGCGCAACGCGGGATTCCACTTCCCAGCCATCGCACAGCGGCTCGAAGCGATAGAACATGGTGCCGCTGGCATCGACGACATCGGATCCCTGCGTCGAAGAGCCGAGTTCCATCCTGTAAAGCGCGCGGTGCGGCGTGAAGGCGGTCTTCTGGGCTTGCAGCCCGGGCATGGAGGCAGCCTCTGCACCGGACACGGTGATACTGACAGCCAGTCCCAGCGAGACGGCCAAAACCTTGCAGGAGCAGGATTTACTCACGCTTTTGCGGCCATATTATCGGCCTCCCGAGGGTTCGTACGGTCGTTGCCGCATTCCAGGCAGAATCTTAGCGCGCTTTTCCCGAGCCTGTCCAACCGCAGAAGGTCCAGGCCTGAACCCGCACCCGGCAGCAACCGCCGACCCGGCAATTTTTGCCGGGCAGAAAACCGTCCGGAAACCCGTTAACGATTGATAAACCATTGATATAAAGGGCGCCGTCAACTGGCACGCCGCTTGCTCCCCTGAAGGCAAACAAGGGAGCCCAACCGATGCGGATTGATCCACCGCCGCTACCGCTCGACATCCGGCGTCTTGACGTCGGACCGCCCATCAGTGAGCGGACGGATGCCGAGACACCGGATACCTCTGGACAAACCTCTGCCGGCGTTTCGACTGAAGGCCGCGGCCGCGCCCTTGTCGCCTACCGCGACAGCAGTGAGCGCGGGGACATCGACACACGGCGGCGCTTTGACTCCATCGAAGACGTCGTCGTCACGCGCAAGGTGGAACAGCTGCCGCCGCCCAAGGACGGCTACAAGGTCCCGGACGTCCGCCACATGACGCCCCGCGAAATGCAGGATTACAGCCAGAACCTTTATGCCGCCGGCGTGATCACTTTCGAGGATTACGAGGCGCTGGCCTTCCAGCCCGATCTGCATCCGGCTTTCAACCGCACCATCGGTGCCCTGACCGGCGAGAAGGCCCAGCCCGACCGGCCGCGCGACTATATCCGGCAATGGGCCGACCGGGTCGACTACACGCAGCGCTACTACCCGCAGAACTCCGAGGAAGTGCGCCAGGCGATGCGTATTCACGAAGCGCTCAAGGCCTATCCCCGGCGCACCGACATCTTCGTCTGACGCAGGGCTGAACGCCCACTGAATCCCCAGTCGCCATCAACGCAAAAACAGCCCCCGAAACGTTGCGACGTATTGGCACGCGCGCGCTAGATATGGTATGAACCCCTAACTTCTTCTGGACGTCCTCGCGGATGTTTCATGACGGGCGTTCCTAAGCGGACATGGATTGGCGAACCGATGGCTGGACAAACAGTGGCAATTGCTAGTGATCATGCCGGGTTTCATTTGAAATCAATGCTCAAGGCCGACCTTGAAGAGGGCGGATACACCGTGCTCGATCTCGGCACCGACGGCACCGACAGCGTCGACTATCCCGATTTCGGCTTCGCGCTCGGCAAGGCCATTGCCGATGGCAAGGCGGAGAAGGGTGTTCTCGTCTGCGGGTCCGGCATCGGCATTTCAATCGCCGCCAACCGCAATCCCGCCGTGCGCGCCGCCGTCGTCACGAATTCCCTGACCGCCAGACTGGCACGCCAGCACAATGACGCGAATGTGGTCTGTTTCGGAGAACGCCTGGTCGGTTCCGAAGTGGCGCGCGATGCCATGAAGGTCTTTCTTGAAACCGAATTCGAGGGCGGGCGCCACGCCAGACGCGTCGACAAGCTCGCCATTCCGCAAACCTGACTCACACTGAAAGCCGTTACACATGTCCAGCAACGCCGCCAAAGCCGACTATCCCAGCGATTTCCACGCGCGCTTCTTCAACCAGCCACTGTCCGAACGCGATCCCGACCTGTTCGCGTCGATCACCGATGAGTTGAAGCGCCAGCAGGACCAGATCGAACTGATCGCGTCCGAAAACATCGTGTCGCGCGCCGTCATGGAAGCCCAGGGCGGCATCATGACCAACAAGTACGCCGAGGGCTATCCGGGACGCCGCTACTACGGCGGCTGCGAGTTCGTCGACGTCGCCGAGAGCCTGGCCATCGAGCGCGCCAAGAAGCTGTTCGACTGCGCCTTCGTCAACGTCCAGCCGCATTCCGGCGCACAGGCCAACGGCGCCGTGTTCATGGCGCTTTTGCAGCCCGGCGACACCATTCTCGGCATGTCGCTGGCCGCCGGCGGTCACCTGACGCACGGCGCGCCGCCGGCGCAGTCGGGCAAGTGGTTCAACGCCATCCAGTACGGGGTTCGTCCCGACGATCATCTGGTCGATTTCGATCAGGTCGAAAAACTGGCCAAGGAACACAAGCCGAAACTGATCATCTGCGGCGGTTCGGCCTATCCGCGCACCCTGGATTTCAAGCGCTTCCGCGAAATCGCCGACAGCGTCGGCGCACTGCTGATGGTCGACATGGCGCACTTCGCCGGCCTGGTCGCGGCGGGCGTGCATCCGTCACCGCTGCCGATCGCCGACATCGTCACGACGACCACCCACAAGACGCTGCGCGGGCCGCGCGGCGGCATGATCCTGACCAACAACGAGGACATCGGCAAAAAGATCAATTCCGCCGTGTTCCCGGGTCTGCAGGGCGGGCCGCTGATGCATGTCATCGCCGCCAAGGCGGTCGCCTTCGGCGAGGCGCTGACGCCTGAATTCGTCAGCTATTCCAAGTCCGTTGCCGAGAACGCCAAGGTGCTGGCGGCAACGCTTCTTGAACGCGGCTTCGACATCGTTTCCGGCGGCACCGACACGCACCTGATGCTGGTCGATCTCAGGCCCAAGGGCGTCAAGGGCAACGAGGCGGAAGTCAGCCTCGAACACGCCACTATGACCTGCAACAAGAACGGCATTCCGTTCGATCCGGAAAAGCCGATGGTGACGTCCGGCATCCGGCTCGGCACGCCGGCGGCAACGACGCGCGGCTTCGGCCCCGAGGAATTCCGCAAGGTCGGCAATCTGATCGGCGATGTGCTCGAGGCACTGGCCAAATCGAACGGTGACAATTCGGCTGCCGAAGCGGCGGCACGCGAGGAAGTGAAGGCACTTTGCCAGCGCTTCCCGATTTATACGGACGTCTGAACGACGTTTCTTTTAGGGGGGTTAGGATATGCGTTGCCCGTTTTGTGGAAATGACGACTCTCAGGTCAAGGATTCACGCCCGACCGACGATAACGCGGCGATCCGCCGCCGGCGTTTCTGTCCGGCCTGCGGCGCACGCTGGACGACGTTCGAAAGGGTGCAGCTCCGCGAACTGTCCGTGGTCAAGAAAGACGGCGAGAAATCGCCGTTCGACCGCGACAAGCTGGCGCGCTCGCTGTCGATCGCGCTGCGCAAGCGTCCGGTTGCGGAAGACCGCATCGACCGCATCGTCAATTCGATCCAACGCCGCCTGGAAACCCTGGGCGAGTCCGAAATCCCCACCAAGGTGGTCGGCGAAATGGTCATGGAAAACCTCCGCGAGCTTGATCAGGTGGCCTATGTCCGCTTTGCCTCCGTTTACAAAAATTTCCGCGAAGCCAAGGACTTCGAGGAATTTGTTGAACAGATAGGTGACGGAAACGACGATTAAATTCAGCGCCTCTGACCGGGCGCACATGCGCCGGGCGCTGGGGCTGGCGCGCCGGGGACTTGGACGTGTCGCACCGAACCCCGCCGTCGGCTGTGTGCTGGTCCGCGCGGACCTCGGATCATCGAAATCAGGACGTATCGTCGGCGCCGGCTGGACCCAGCCCGGCGGCCGTCCGCATGCGGAAACCGAAGCCATTGCACAGGCCGGCAAGCTTGCCAAAGGCGCGCATGCCTTCGTCACGCTGGAGCCCTGTAATCATCAAGGCCAGACCGGTCCCTGCACGGAAGCCCTGATCGACGCCGGGGTGAGCGCCGTCACCATCGCCACCGAGGATCCAGACCCGCGGGTTTCCGGCAGCGGCGTCCAGCGTCTGAAGGACGCCGGAATCGATGTCCGTTGCGGACTGCTGGAAGCCGAGGCCCGCCTTCTTAATGCCGGGTTCTTCAGCCGCGTGACGCAAAACCGGCCTTGGGTGACGATGAAAACCGCCACCACCATGGACGGTGCCATCGCATCCAGAAACGGTAAAAGCCAGTGGATCACAGGCCCGGAAGCGCGCATGCGCGGCCACCTGTACCGGGCGGAAAACGATGCCATCCTGACCGGCATCGGTACTGTGCGCGAAGACGACCCGGAACTGACCTGCCGTCTGCCCGGCATGGCCGACCGCTCGCCGGTGCGTGTCGTCGTCGATCCCAGACTGGAAATAGACATCGCCGCAAAGCTGTTCGACAGCCTTGAAACCGCGCCCTTGTGGCTTTTGGCGGGTGACGGCGCCGATCCGGAGCGAGCCGCTCTATTGCAGGGAGCGGGAGCCACCATTATCGACCTGGCGCCGTTGGCGGGCGGGCGGATATCGCCGCTGGCGATCCTGGAAGCCCTGGCCGGGCGCGGCATTACCCGCGTTCTGCTGGAAGCCGGCAGCGCGCTCAGCGCATCCTTCATCGATGCCGGGCTGGTCGACGAAATCGCCTGGTTCCGCGCCGCCAGCATCATGGGCGGCGACGGCATGCCGGCGATCGCACCGATGGCCGTCAACAGCCCCGACAATGCACCGAAATTCAAGCATATCTCGACACTAAACCTTGATGGAGAGGTGCTGGAGCGCTACCTCCGCCTAGGGAACAAGGACTAGGCGCACATGTTTACAGGCATCATCACCGACATCGGCACCGTGAAGGCCGTAAGCCGCGAAGGCGACACCCGGTTCGATATCGCCACGCATTACGACATGTCGGGTGTCGATATCGGCGCTTCGATCGCGTGTTCCGGCGCCTGCCTGACGGTGATCGAGAAGGGCGACGGCTGGTTTGCCGTGCAGGCCTCCGCCGAAACCCTCGACAAGACCACGGCCGGCGACTGGGATCAGGGCACGCCGCTCAACCTCGAACGCGCGCTGAAGCTCGGCGACGAGCTGGGCGGACACATCGTCAGCGGCCACGTTGACGGCGTCTGTGAAGTGCTTTCGCTGGAACCGGTCGGCGACTCCCTGAAAATCGATTTCATCGCCCCGGACAATCTGGCGAAATTCATTGCCGCCAAGGGGTCCGTGACCCTCGACGGGGTATCGCTGACGGTGAATACCGTCGACGGCGCCGTTTTCTCGGTAAATATCATCCCGCATACGCAAACCGAGACAACCCTCGGAAAATTGCAGGCCGGGCAACGTGTTAATCTGGAAATAGACGTGCTCGCACGCTATGTTGCCCGCCTCAACGACATGAATGGATAGCCCGTGTCCGCCAACCGCCCACCATCGACCGTTTCCAAGCAACAGGTTGCCCGCGCCACCGCGGACCCCGAAAACTTCCTGTCGCCCATCGAAGACATCATCGAAGACGCCCGCAACGGCCGCATGTTCATCATGGTCGATGACGAGGAACGCGAGAACGAGGGCGATCTTGTCGTTCCGGCGCAGATGGCGACGCCGGACGTCATCAATTTCATGGCCAAGTTCGGTCGCGGCCTGATCTGCCTGGCACTGACGTCGGAGCGGGTCAAGGAACTGGAACTGCCGGCCATGTCCCGGCGCAACGGTTCGCGCCACCAGACCGCCTTCACGGTGTCCATCGAAGCGCGCGAAGGGGTCACCACGGGGATTTCCGCCTCGGACCGGGCCCGCACCATCGCCGTCGCCATCGATCCGACCAAGGGTGCCGCAGATATCGCGTCGCCCGGCCACGTGTTCCCGCTGGAAGCGCGCGACGGCGGTTCGCTGGTCCGCGCCGGTCATACCGAAGCGGCGGTCGATCTGTCGCGCCTTGCCGGCCTCAACCCGTCCGGCGTGATCTGCGAGATCATGAATGAGGACGGCACCATGTCGCGGCTGCCTGACCTGATCACGTTCGCGCAGTACCATGGCCTCAAGATCGGCACCATCGCCGACCTGATCGCCTATCGACTCAGGAACGACCGTGTCGTCGAGAAGACCGCCGAGATGGATTTCCAAAGCCGTTTCGGCGGCGACTGGAAGATGTGCGTCTATGTCAACAAGGTCGCCTATGCCGAACACATCGCCCTGGTCAAAGGCGATATTTCCGCCGACGGACCGGTCATGGTGCGGATGCATGCGCTTAACGTGCTCGACGACGTGCTCGGCGATGCCGCCAGCGGCAAGAGCGGCGAGTTGCAACAGGCCATGCGCATGATCGAAACGGAGGGCAGGGGCATCGTCGTGCTGATCCGCGAGCCGTATCCGCGTTCCCTGTCGGACCGGGTGCGCGCCCGCCTCGGCGAGCCGGCCGAAGGTCAGAAGGAACTCCGCGATTACGGCGTCGGCGCACAGATCCTGCTCGACCTCGGCGCCCAGGATTTGATCCTGTTGTCCAACACCAAGCGCACCATCGTCGGGATCGACGGCTACGACCTGAACGTTGTCGAACAGAGACCCATTCCGCCTGTCGGAGAATAAGGCAATGACCACACACGTGAACGATAAGACGATCCTCGTGATCGAGGCCCGCTACTATGAGAAAATCACCGACGACATGGTGAAGGGCGCGGAGCCGGTCTTTGCCGAAGCCGGATACGATATCGAACGACTGCCGGTGACCGGCGTGTTCGAGGTCCCCGCCGCCTGCGAGATGGCGATCAAGGCCGGCATCAAGGACCCGCATCAGAAATACGCCGGCATCATGGCGATGGGCTGCGTCATTCGCGGTGAAACCGACCATTACGATCATATCTGCCGTGAAGCCAGCCGTGCGCTGATGAACATCACCACCAATCACCTGTTCCCGCTCGGCTTCGCGATCCTGACCTGCGAAAACATGAAGCAGGCCGAAGTCCGCGCCGACCCGGCGCAAAAGAACAAGGGCGCCGAAGCGGCCCGCGCGGTACTTCGCATGATCGAACTGCGCCGGCATTTCCGGGGCCGTGAAGATGACTAAATCCTACGATCCGCGCCCGGCCGCGACCCGGCTGGCCGCGGTCCAGGCGGTCTACGAACTGGACATGATCAAGGCCCCGGTGGACGAGGTCCTGGCGTCGTTTGCGTCCGAGCGCTGGAAAGCCGCGGACGAGGACGTCAGCGAGGAAATGGCCCGCCCGAAACCGGAACTATTGAAGGAGCTGGTCAGCGGCACGGCATCGATGAGCGGCGATATCGACGAGGCCCTGCGTCCGGCAATGCTCAAGAACCGCGCCGTCGACGGCATGGAGAGCGTCATGCGGGCGATCCTGCGCACCGCGACCTATGAATTGCTGGCGCGCCGCAATGTCCCGGCGAAAACCTTGATTGGCGCCTATACCGCCGTCGCCGATGCCTTTTTCGATGAAGACGGACAACAGGTGAAACTGATCGCCGGCATTCTCAACACCGTCGCCAGAAACCTGCGCGCCGACGAATTCGCGCCCACAGGTGAAACGACCAGCGGAACAACAGACTGACGGCCTGTCGTCGCCCGCTGTAAGCCGGGGACCAGCATTTCAAACTGCGTTCTGGATTCCGGCCTTCGCCGGCATGACAATGGGGCAGGTCAGGCGAAGGAAGCAGGCAGACCTTATGTCCGACGAGTTCGACATCATCCACCGCTATTTCGCACCGCTCACGCGCGGCAACACTGCCGCCCTGGGCCTTGAAGACGATGCCGCCGTGCTGAGCGCAAAACCGGGTTTCGAACATGTCGTCACCACCGACGCCATAGTTGCCGGCGTGCATTTCCTGGCAGACGAAAGCCCCGCCAACATCGCAGCGCGCCTTTGCGCCAGCAATCTCTCGGATCTCGCCGCCATGGGTGCCATGCCGCTGGGCTTCACGCTGGCCGCCGCCTGGCCCCGGGGCACGGACGAGGCGTTCATCGAAGCCTTCGCCGCCGGGTTGGGGGAATGGGTCGACGCATACGATTTCCCGCTCTTGGGCGGGGATACGGTATCGACGCCGGGCCCTCTGGTGTTTTCGCTGACCGCCATCGGCGAGGTCGAGGCGGGCAGGGCCTTGAAGCGTTCCGGCGCCAGCCCCGGTGACGCGGTTTATGTCAGCGGCACCATCGGCGACGGCGGCCTGGGTCTGCTGGCGGCAAAGGGCGAACTGCAGGGTATCGGCGAAGCGCATGCGGCCTATCTGGCCGGGCGCTTCCGACGACCGACGCCGCGCATTTCCAACGGCAGAGCACTTGCCGGCGTTGCCAGTGCCTGCATCGACGTCTCGGACGGACTGGTGCAGGACCTTGGCCACATCTGTGAGGTATCCGGGGTGTCGATAAGCATCGATGCCGCATCCGTGCCGCTTTCCGATGCCGCGAAAGCGGCGCTGGAGGCGGATGCCGGACTGTTCGACGTGATCCTGACCGGCGGCGACGACTATGAACTGGCATTCACGTCCGCGGTACCGCCGGGCCGGGGCGAAACGCCGCTGACGGCCATCGGCGAGGTAATTGCCGGCCCAGGCGGGGTCAGTGTCATCGATCGCGCGGGCAACAAACTCGAACTTGAACGCGGCGGCTTCAATCATTTTGCCGAGAACGCCGCTGCCGAGAGCAGCGGGTCTTGATGCGGGCAGGTCATAACCTATAGCTTACTTCGTCAGCCCCAACGGTCGAAGGTGCGAATCCGTCCGTGTGGTCCTGTCGGCCGGACGACCATTTTTCAGGGAACGCTCGAATGAAAAAACTCTTCATCATCTTTGCGCTGGTGCTTCTCGTCGCCGGGATCACCATCGGTGCAATGAAGTGGTTCGGCCTGGGGCCGTTCGAAAAACCCGAAATGGCCGTGGAAATGGACAAGGCAAAGGCCATCGAGGCGCCGACGGCCCTGTTCGTCGATGTCGAGCCGCTGATGGTCAACATCCTGCAGGCAGGGGCCGTGACGGCGACCATCCAGCTCGAGATCAAACTGGAAACGGCCGGCAACGAAAATATCATTAAAATCAAGAGGATGCTTCCCACCTACAAGGATGCTTTCCTGAAGGACCTGCATGCTTTCGTGCCGCGGATGCTGAGTGAACTGGGCCGGATCGATCTGCCGACGCTGATGGCGCGCCTGCAGCTTGTCGCCGACCGCGTTGCCGGTGAAAAGGGTATTGTGAACGGCGTTCTGATCCAGTCGGTACTGGATACGCCGCAGCAATAACGGCGCCGCCGGCCACCACCGTTCAGGGATCGCAACCGCGCGGATTCCGGGCATTTTGCGGCAAACAAACCGCTTGTTGCTTTATCGGGGGCGTTCTGGCATTTTCCCCGCGCTTTTTGCACCGGTGACTAATTCTCATTGTTTGAGCCGGTAGTCCGGCGGGCCTTCGACACGGTGTCGATGCGTCCACGTCCGGTGCTTATTTTACGAGGGGGAGAGGATGTCTTCCATTTACGTTTTGGTTCTCGCTTGCGGCGCGGCGGCTCTGGTTTACGGCGCCTACGCGGTTCGCTCGGTTCTTTCGTCGCCTGCCGGTAACGACCGCATGCAGGAAATCGCCGCCGCCATTCAGGAAGGTGCGGCTGCCTATCTCAACCGTCAGTATATCACCATCGCCGGCGTCGGTGTCGTTGTCGGTATCGGGCTCGGTGCTTTTCTGGGCGTTCCGGTAGCCATCGGCTTCTTTATCGGCGCGGTCCTGTCGGGTGTTGCCGGTTATATCGGCATGAACGTTTCGGTGCGCGCCAACGTGCGGACCACCGAAGCCGCCCGCACCAAAGGTCTCGAAGGCGGTCTCGACATCGCCTTCAAATCGGGTGCGGTGACGGGCATGCTGGTCGTCGGTCTGGCCCTGCTGGGCGTCGCCGGATACTACATGGTGCTGCGCGGCATGTACGATCCGACCGATCCGACGCAAATGCGTCACATCCTCGAAGCGCTGATCGCGCTCGGTTTCGGCGCTTCGCTGATCTCCATCTTCGCCCGTCTCGGCGGCGGCATCTTCACCAAGGGTGCGGACGTCGGTTCCGACCTCGTCGGTAAGATCGAAGCCGGCATCCCCGAGGACGATCCCCGCAACGCAGGCGTCATCGCCGACAACGTCGGCGACAACGTCGGTGACTGCGCCGGTATGGCTGCCGACCTGTTCGAAACCTATGCGGTGACGGTCGTCGCCACCATGCTGCTGGCCGCCATCTTCTTCACCGGCGAAGCCCAGGAGCAGATGATGCTGTTCCCGCTGGTCATCGGCGGCGTCTGCATCATCGGTTCGGTTGCGGCAACGTGGTTCGTCAAGCTCGGCGCCAGCCAGTCGATCATGGGCGCGCTCTACAAGGGCTTCATCGCATCCGCGGTGATTTCCGCGATCCTGATCGGCGGCACCGTTTCGATGTTGCTCGGCTGGGGCACGGAATTCGCCATGAACGGCAAGACCGTTACCGGCACCGATCTGTTCATCTGCGCCATCGTCGGCCTCGCCGTCACCGGCCTGATCGTCTGGATCACCGAATACTACACCGGCGTCGACTATCGCCCGGTGAAGTCGGTGGCCGCCGCTTCGGAAACCGGCCACGGCACGAACATCATCCAGGGCCTCGCCGTTTCCATGGAAGCGACGGCGCTGCCGGTGATCGTGATCTCGGCGGGTATCATCGTGTCGTTCCTGTATGCCGGCCTGTTCGGCATCTCGGTCGCCGCGACGACGATGCTGGCGCTTGCCGGTATGGTCGTGGCCCTCGACGCTTTCGGTCCGGTGACGGATAACGCCGGTGGTATTGCCGAAATGGCCGACCTGCCCGCGGATGTTCGTAAAACCACCGATGCGCTCGATGCCGTCGGTAACACCACGAAAGCCGTCACCAAGGGTTACGCCATTGGTTCCGCCGGTCTGGCCGCCCTGGTGCTGTTCGCCGCGTTTACCTATGACCTCAAGTACTACTTCCCCGACGTCGATGTGACGTTCAGCCTGAAAGACCCGTATGTGGTCATCGGTCTGTTCATCGGCGGCATGCTGCCGTACCTGTTCGGCTCCATGGGGATGATGGCGGTCGGCCGTGCCGGTGGCGCGGTTGTCGTTGAAGTGCGCCGTCAGTTCAAGGAAATCCCGGGGATCATGGAAGGCACGGCGAAGCCGGAATACGGCAAGTGCGTCGACATTCTGACCAAAGCCGCGATCAAGGAAATGATCCTGCCGTCGCTGCTGCCGTTGCTTGCGCCGTTCGTCATGTACTTCGTGATCGATGCCGTCGGCGGCCAGTCGTCGGCCTTCTCGGCGCTGGGCGCAATGCTGCTCGGTACCATCGTCACCGGGCTGTTCGTGGCACTGTCCATGACCGCCGGCGGTGGCGCCTGGGATAACGCCAAGAAGTACATCGAAGACGGCAATCATGGCGGCAAGGGCTCCGACGCCCACCACGCCGCAGTGACCGGTGACACGGTCGGCGATCCGTACAAGGATACCGCCGGTCCGGCCGTCAACCCGATGATCAAGATCATCAACATCGTCGCGATCCTGCTGCTGGCCATTCTCGCCTAAGCAGGACGGCTCAAGAACGAAAAGGCCCCGGGTAAAACCGGGGCCTTTTTTGTATCTGCATATATCTGTTTAAATTCGGAAGCGGATTACTGCTGCTCGCCCAGTTTGCCGAAGCGGTTCAGGTTGCCGATCAACTGTTCGATCGCCGTCAGCTTCTTGCCGACGGTGGGCGTCGTGCGTTCGACCGGGACGATATCGCGGGATTCAGCAAGGCCGTGTGATTCGATGTAATCGACGACTCCCTTGTCGTTGAAACGCACCAGCAGGACGCTGCGCTCATTGACCTCATGCTCGAGGAAGGCGACGGTTTCCGTCGTCTCGCCGATGTACAGCCAGGTTTCCTCGCCGAACATGTTGATGCTGGACGGCGAACCGAGGCTGCGCTCGACCTGATCCTTGGTGCTCTTGTTGGGAATGATGGCGGCGATCGCATCTATGTCGGGCATGGCGCCGCGTTGCGCGACTTTCGGGGCGCACGCGCTCAGGCCGACGATCCCGGCAATGGCTGCCGCGGCGATAAAAGGCCTTGTTTTGAAGGTGCCTCGCATCCTACATCATGCTCCCAAGGGCGGTGCGGATTGCGGCCGGACCCTGCCGACCGGATGACGGTGACAGTGCCGCCGGGACCGGAAAAAGTCAATGGACGGAAGGGATATCATCGCCGTGTTCTCGCTCAGATCGCTTTTCGGAACGACCCCGGAGACGGAAACGGCGCGGACGCTTTATGCCGAAACCATTCATGCCGCGCGCCGCACCGCGTTTTATAGGGAAATGGACGTCCCGGATACGGCCGAGGGCCGCTTCGAACTGCTCGCCCTGATGGCCTTTCTAGTCTTGCGCCGGCTTAAAACCGAGGCGGCGGCTAAGGACGTGTCCCAGGCCTATTTCGACGTCATGTTCGACGACATCGATTCCAATCTGCGCGAATTGGGTGTCGGCGACATCAGCGTCGGCAAGAAGGTCAAGAAACTGGCCGAAAGCTTCTATGGCCGTATCAAGGCCTACGAAGAGGCCTTGGCGGCAGCGGATGACGATCTGCTTTGTCAGGCGCTGCTGCGGTTTCCCTACCGCAATACCGAGCCTGCAATGTCCAAGGTCCGATGCCTGGCCGCACAGGTCCGCGCCGAGGCCGCGCACCTCGCCCCACAAGACACGGCCACCATGCTGTCGGGAGACATCCGCTTCGCGCCGATCGCCGAAACAGCCGGGGAGGGCGGGGCATGAACGAGACCCCAGAACTGCACCGGCCGTTCCGGGCCGACGATCTGCCGTCGAAGGGCCTGAAGATCGAGTTGCGCGCAAGCCCGGCCGAGCTTGAAGCGATTGCCGAAAGGCTCGGACTCGTCAGCCTCAACCTGTTCGAGGGCGATTTGCGCCTGCAGCCGGAGATCGGCAGGCAGATATCTCTGACAGGCCCGATTCGCGCGGAAATCGTCCAGAACTGCGTGGTGACGGGGGAATTGCTGACGACGCTGCTGGAATTCGAACTTGACCGCAGTTTCGCCGAAGACGCCGATCCGTTCGAGGGACTGAACAATTCGGACGACGACATCATCGCCGATCCGGAAATCGAAGAGCCGGATCCGATTATCGACGGTAAAATCGACGTCGGCGAGCAGGCCGTCGAGGAGCTTGCGCTGAATATTCCGCCGTATCCACGCGCACCTGGCGCGGTTTTCGAGGCACTTGCCGACGATTCCCCCGACGCCGAAGCGGGCCGGAATCCGTTTTCCGTTCTTTCATCCCTGAAAAATAAAATGAATACAAAGGATTAGATTGTTTTTCAGGGGTTTGTAGATATCGCAGATATTTACGTCACACGTCTTGCAGCGGCGGGCCAAATCCTCTAAGAAAGCCCGCTCGTTCGGATACGAGTAAACAAAGAGGATTTGAGATATGGCCGTACCTAAGAAAAAGGTTTCCAAGTCGAAGCGTAACATGCGTCGTGCGCATCATGCGCTCGATGCGTCCAATCTCGTCGAATGCACGAACTGTGGCGAGCTTTCCCGCCCGCACCACGTATGCCAGTCATGCGGCTCCTATAATGGCCGCGAAGTTGCCGCCGTCGAAGAGCTGGCCTAACTGCCTTTTAAGCGGGCCGCTTGGCCCGTATGATGCGGTCCTGTGAGAGCTATCCAGGTTTCCGCTTTCGGGACGAGGCATTGACCACACGCTTGACCTTATCAATCGACGCCATGGGGGGCGACAACGCCCCTGAAATGGTAATCGACGGTGTCGAGACGGCTGCCCGGCAAAATCCGAACCTTCGGTTTTTGCTGTATGGTGACGAAGTGCGTCTGAACGAGATGCTCGCCAGCCACCTGGCGGCCCAATCGGCGTCCGAAGTCCGCCACGCGCCCGACGTGATCGGCAGCGGTGACAAGGTCGCGCACGCCTTGCGCGCGGGCCGTCAGTCGAGCATGCGCCTTGCCATCAATGCGGTCGGTGACGGCGAAGCCGATGCCGTCGTTTCCGCCGGCAATACCGGCGCGCTGATGGCGATGGCCAAGTTCGTCCTGAAGACGCTGCCGGGCATCGACCGTCCCGCCATCGCCACGTATTTCCCGACCATGCGCAGCCAGACCGTGATGCTCGATCTCGGCGCCAACGTCGAATGCGATGCCGACAACCTTTTGCAGTTTGCCGTGATGGGCGAAGTGTTCGCCCGCAACGTGCTGGGCTGCGAACATCCTTCCGTCGGCATCCTCAACGTCGGCGCCGAGGACCTGAAGGGCAACCAGGAAGTCCGCGGCGCCGCCGAACTGCTGCAGCAGACGCATCTGCCGATCCACTTCCACGGTTTCGTCGAAGGTGACGATATCGCCAAGGGGACGGTCGACGTGATCGTCACCGACGGCTTCACCGGCAATGTCGCGCTCAAGACCGCGGAAGGCATGGCCTCGATGTTCGGGTTCTTCCTGCGCAATGCCCTGACGTCGTCGTGGTTCGGCAAGCTTGGTGCGTTGATCGCCCGGCCGGCACTTCTACAGTTCAAACAGAAATTCGACCCCAGGCTCTATAACGGCGCCATGTTCGTCGGATTGAACGGCATCTGCGTCAAGAGTCACGGCGGCACCGACGGGATCGGTTTCGCCAACGCCATCGGCGTTGCCGTCAATCTGGTCCGCAATAATTTCAACGAAGGCATCAAGGAAGACTGTGCGCAGCTTCTCGAAGACCGCTCTGCGGCGATATTGAGCGCCGCCACGGCCGATGCCGACAAGCCAAAGGCTGCTGCTAACTAATATGACAATCAGATCGGAAATACTCGGCTGCGGCTCATATCTGCCCGAACGCTGTGTCACTAATGATGAACTCGCCAAAACCGTCGATACCAGCGACGAGTGGATCCGCTCGCGCAGCGGTATCGGCCAGCGCTATATCGCCGCCGACGGCGAATGCACGTCGGACCTTGCATTTCATGCGGCAACGCGCGCGCTGGAACATGCCGGTGTCGACGCCACCGAACTGGACCTGGTGATCGTCGCCACGACGACGCCCGACAACACGTTCCCGTCGACGGCGGCCAAGGTGCAGCACCGGCTCGGCATGACCAACGGCGCCGCGTTCGACGTGCAGGCGGTCTGCTCCGGTTTCGTTTACGGCCTCGCGGTCGCCGATAACTTCATCCGCGTCGGACAGGCGAAGACGGTTCTGCTGATCGGCGCCGAGACGTTTTCCAGAATCCTCGATTGGACAGACCGTTCGACCTGCGTGCTGTTCGGCGATGGGGCAGGCGCCATCGTCATGCGCGGCGCCGAGGAAAAGGAAGCGGCCGGCGGCGGCAACGGCAAGGGCCACAATTCGGGCCGAGGCGTGCTGTCGACGCATATCCATTCCGACGGTTCGAACTACGATATCCTCTATGTCGACGGCGGCCCGTCGTCGACGCAGACCGTCGGTCACGTCCGCATGAACGGGCGCGAGGTGTTCCGCCACGCGGTGACCAATCTCGCTTCCATCGTCGACGAAGCGCTCGACGCCAACGGCCTGGAACGTTCCGACATAGACTGGCTTGTGCCGCATCAGGCCAACAAGCGGATCATCGATTCAACGGCTAAGAAACTCGGCATGAGCGAGGACCGTGTCGTCCTCACCGTCGAGAAGCATGCCAACACGTCTGCGGCCTCGATCCCGCTGGCGCTCGACACCGCCGTCAAGGACGGTCGCATCCAGCGCGGCGATCTGGTTTTGCTTGAAGCCATGGGCGGCGGTCTGACGTGGGGCGCCGGTCTGGTCCGCTGGTAAACGCGTTAGCGGAAAAATATTTATTACCGAACCGCCGAATACTGGTATCCCACGCAATTTCTAGTGTCTTTCCGGACACAGAACTACAAACACCGAAAATCGGCCATCCCTTTGATATTGACGGATTTCCCGCTCAAGGATACGCTACCGCCAATGACAACAAGGGGGAGGCTGCGTTGCTATGACGGGCAAGACCGTAACGCGAGCTGATCTGGGCGAAGCCGTCTATCAGGAAATCGGGTTATCCCGCAACGAGTCCGCCGACCTTTTGGAGAGCGTCCTGGAATATATGGCCGACGCTCTGATCAAGGGAGAGACCGTAAAGATCTCTTCATTCGGTAGTTTCTCGGTCCGCGAAAAGGGCCAACGTATCGGCCGCAATCCGAAGACAGGTGAAGAGGTGCCGATCCTGCCCCGCAAGGTGCTGGTGTTCCGCCCTTCGCAGGTTCTGAAAAGCCGGATCAACGAAATCCGCAAGCCAAGCGAAAACGCTGAAATTTAAGAAGATCAATTATGAGCGACAGCTCGGTCGACGATCACGATACAGACAAACCTGAAAAATCGGCCGGCGCCTTCCGCACCATCAGCGAGGTCGCAGAAGAGCTTGATCTGCCGCAACACGTGCTCAGGTTCTGGGAAACCAAGTTTCCCCAGGTCCGGCCGATGAAACGCGGCGGCGGCCGGCGCTATTACCGCCCCGACGACATGCATCTGCTGCGGCGCATCCGCGATCTGCTGTATGTGGACGGCTATACCATCAAGGGCGTGCAGAAACTGCTGCGCCAGAGCGGCAGCGTGCGAAATTTCGTTGCCGAGACTGAAGCAAAAATCCCCCTGGGCGAAAGTGCGCAGCAAGCTTCCGCCGACACCACGCCGCCGGCGCGCGCGGTCGAGGATGCCGTCGCCGAAGTCGAGGCAGACCTGCACAGGGAACTCAGCGACATTGTCGCCGACCTCAAAGGGCTGCACGCGCAGCTTGTGCAGAGCGCATCCTGATTTCAGCGCGAAAAGACGCCGCTTTTTGTTGTACCGGGAGTGGGCTGAGACTATAGTCCGCCCGCGTCGTACCCCCAAGTTATCCTGTGTTATCCATAGCGGCGCACACCGGTCGGGAAGTAGCTCAGCCTGGTAGAGCACTGTGCTGGGGGCGCAGGGGTCGCAGGTTCGAATCCTGTCTTCCCGACCATTTCTTCCGTATCGCTAAAGGGTGCATTCTCGAAAGAGAATGGCCGGACCTGGGAGGTCCGGCCAGAGGTTGTGCTCTTGTCGTAACGGAGGATTCTGTGAAGAAATCCATCCTTACAAGAATGACTATGACAGCCCGTTTCCAATACGCCTGTGACACACGTCACAGTGCCTCGAATTTTCTAAAACTTTTCCGATTATTCTAGTCAGGAGCCGAGCAGGTGAACCGGCGGCCCTGTGTCTTCCTCCCTGAGGCCGCAGGTACGTTCCAGTTCGTCGAGCAGGTCCGGCACATCGTCGAGCGTGGTGCCGAGATTGAAGCGGCCACCGGGGAAAAACCGCACCGTCGGCCCCTTGGTGCATTGCGCCAGGCATTTTATGCGCTCCACGACGACGTTGATGTTGCGCGCCGCCACTCCGCTTTCGATGGCCTCGGCCAGGGCTTCGGAGCCGCGCTGCGCGCACGACGGCTGATCGCCGTGAAAGCGTCTGTTGATGCAAATAAGAATCGATTTGATGGCCGGGGCCGCCGGGTCCTGATCGCTCATGTCGGACAAAAAGGCCGGTTCAGTCTTCGTCTGCCAGCAACGGCGCATCGGCGGCGATCGTACGGCCGCTCTCGGTCAACCGGCAGACCAGCCAGTCCGGCTTGATCGGGTTGTTGAACCAGGGTTCCGCCCAGCCGTGACGGATACAACTGCGCACCGTCTGTTCGCTGACTTTCTGGCCGATCCGGTCGAACAGCGGCAACTTGCCGCCCGGCTGTTCAAGCCCGCGCTGCAGCCAGCGGAGTTGCGTTTCGTTCGGCTGTGCCGTGCGCTTTGCCTCAGCGCTTTCCGGCGCTGCCTTGGCCGCCGTGGCGGCGCCATCCCCGTTGCTCATCTCTCAACCTCTCGCCAAGTGCGATGCTTGTTTGCCATCGTCGTTCGCTTGGTCTGAGGGTTATGGTACGTTAGTTTTGCCGAACGTCAAAGATGGAGATTTCAATGGCCGACCCGGTCATCCTGTACATCACGGTGCCGACGAAGGAAGAAGGCGTGCGCATCGGCCGCACCCTGGTCGAGGAAAAGCTGTGCGCCTGCGCCAATGTCATCGATGGTCTGACGTCGATCTTCCGTTGGGAAGGCCAGGTGCAGGAGGAGGGCGAGGCGCTGCTCGTCGCCAAGACCGAGCGTTCCCTGATCGACGCCGCCAGCGACCTGGTGAAGTTGGAACATTCCTATGATTGCCCCTGCGTCGTCGCGATACCGATCGTCGGCGGCAACCAGCAGTTCATCGACTGGATCGCCGCCGAGACGACGGTGGCGGACGAGGATGCATAGCGGCGAAGGAAGCAGCCGGAAAGTCTAGTCGAATTTGACGCCGATGCGCTGGACGATCTGGCGCGCGGCGTCGGCGGAATTGATGCCGCCGGCGAACCCGGCCTGGATGGCCTGCGACAGCGGCTTGAGCAGCCGGACCTGGGTCCAGTCGGGGGCTTCGGCGGCGCGCTTGCACAGCCGCTGCGCGACGGCAACCATGGCTTTGCAAAGCTCGGCGATGTGATCGTACTTGCTGCCGCTGAGCCGGCCGATCAGATCGCCGTTCATTTCGATCAGCATGTGCAATCCGCCGAGCGCGGCTTCGCTGACCCTCGGCTTGTTGTCCAGCATCGGCACCACGCGCCCGACCAGCGCGGCGATTTCCGGCCCGACGTTTTCCAGTCTGCGGTTGCGGACTTCCAGCAGGGCATTGTCGATGGCGCGCTCGATCTCGTGAAAGCGGACCTGCCCGCCGGTCGCCTTGGCATGCAGCGGGTTCGGCGGGTCGATGGCGCGCGAGACATCGTCACCCTTGCGCGCCGGACCGAGGTATTCCTCGTTGACGATGTAGGGCTTGCGCTTGTGCACCTGGAGCTGAATGCGGTCCAGCAGCGCTTTCGTCGAGACCGGTTTCATCACCACGTCATCGGCGCCGGCGCTCATGATGTCACTGACCAGTTGCGGCGTCGGTTCGCCCAGCAAGATGATGATCGGCATGAACGGATTGTTGCCGATACGGTTCTGGCGGATATCACGGATCAGGTCGGTGACCTTGCCGTCGGGGAATTCGGTGCCGCACAGCAACATGTCGGGCATGCGGCTGGTCACGGCTTCGCGTACACGCGCAAGATCGGTGCCCAGCGTGACCCCGGAAAAGCCGTTGTTCGACAGGATCGTGCGCACACCTTGGCGAGCATTGAGATCGGTATCGATCAGCAACACATCAACCTGGTCATAAGTGTTTCGTTGTATCATATGACGCGCATTTCCTCGGGCGCCTTTGCTTCCCGGCCCCTGATCCCACCCCTGAACATAAAAATGTAAACCATCCGACGAGCTTGTGTCTCTCCACGTGGTGTACGAAGCGCCCATGGGGGCGTTGTGCATAGGG
>JAYNVG010000068.1:0-1875 GCA_038100295.1 Thalassospiraceae bacterium | reverse complement strand
CGGTTTACCTGTCGTCTGAACTGAAGGATAAGCCCGCGGAGCTCCGCCACCTGGGTGAAGACTTTGTGGTCTTTCGCAACCCGTCGGGCGAGGCCGGTATAGTCGCACGGGCCTGTCCGCATAGGGGGGCCTCACTCGTCCATGGTCGAGTGGAGGATGATGGGATCCGCTGCTGTTATCACGGCTGGAAATTTGCCCCTGACGGACGTTGTCTCGAAATGCCCGCCGAACCGCCGGGCTCGCCGCTGGTCAACGAAGTGCGTATTCGGGCGGGAAAGGTGCAGGAGGTTGCGGGGCTCGTTTTTGCCTATATCGGGCCCGATCCGGCACCGGAACTGCCTAAGTGGGACTTGCTGTTCCGCGAAGACTGCCACCGTGAAGTCTGGGCCAAGAAGGATTACTGCAACTGGGTCCAGCGCGCTGAGAATGGCGCTGATCCGTTCCATTCCATGTCGCTGCACGCGCCGGTCTATCCCTCTATCGCGCTGAAGCGGCCGGACGTGGAGTGGGAGCGTAAGTGGTACGGCATGCGCCAGTGTTCGCAGTATCCGGGCAAGCTGCAGAACGTCAGCCACCAGCTGTTCCCGTCGTCTACGCGCCGCCATGGCGCGCGGGTCGGCACGGTGCCGAGCGAATACCTGCATATCCGGGTGCCGGTGGACGACGTCACCACCCAGACGTTTTACGTCAAGGCCAACATCGCGCCGGAAGGCCCTTACAAGCTGACCTGCCGCGGCTTCCTTGACGTCAAGCCAGGTGTGTACGAGACCGCCGATGACGGCTGGTGGGGCCTGCATTCCAATGAACAGGACCGTGCCGCCCAGGAAAGCCAGGGGCCGATTTACGACCGTTCCGTCAACGAGAACCTGGGCACGTCAGATCGCGGTGTCGCGATGTGGCGCAAGATGGCTTTCGAATCGATCGAGGCGGTGAAACAGGGTAAGGACCCGGTGGGAATCGTTCGCGATCCGATGAAGAACGAACTGGTGATCTTCGATGCCGCCAAGAACTTCTCGGATCAGGAGCGCAAGCTAGGCGAGGAACTGGCAATCTAGGGGAACATCATGGCTATCGAGATCGTTGATGTCGTCGGGCTGGCCCATGAGCGCAAAAAGCGCAAGATCATCATGGACACGCGCAAGATGCACGCCTGGATGCATTACTATCCCAATCCTGGCGATCATGACGACCTGCATTGTCATCCCGGCGACCAGACCTTCATGTGCCTTGAGGGCCAGTGCACCATGCATTTCCCCGATGGCGGCAGCGCGACATTGGGGCCGGGAATGGCGGCATTGATCGAGGGAGGGTCATTTTACCGGCTGGAAAACACCGGCACCGGCCCGATGGTCATGATGGGCACGCGGACCGGCCCCAATTCGGCAAATAAGCACATCAACTACGAATCCGGCGAAGATTACCTGACCCTTCGCGGCGAACGCGATGAACGGGTCAACGGTTTCATCATGCCGTCGGAAAAGGCAAAGAGCGGGGTCTAGTCGCGGAACGACGGATCCTGGGAATCCAGCATTTCCAGAAGCGCGCCCCATTCGTCATCGGGTTCTGAAGTGTCGCGCGGCCGGTTGGATTGCGCCGCGGCGTGGAGCACCACGTCGTCGGTGGGCAGGTTCAGCTCCGTGCCCGATGTCATGCAGGCGATTTGTACCCGGCACGCGGTTTCCAGCGTGTAAATCCAGCGGAACGACGTCCAGATTTGTGGGCCGCAGACCAAAAGGCCGTGATTGCGCAGGATCATCCAGTTGCGTGGTCCGAGATCGGCGACCAGCCGGTCGCGTTCCTCAAGGTCCGTCGCGAATCCTTCGTAGTCGTGATAGGCCATGTTGGGAATGAATTTCATCGATTTCTGGTTGACCG
>JAYNVG010000024.1:0-52316 GCA_038100295.1 Thalassospiraceae bacterium | reverse complement strand
CTTCCTTGATCATTTCCGGATCGAGCGCCGAGGTCGGCTCATCGAACAGCATGATGCGCGGGTTCATGCACAGCGAGCGCGCGATCGCCACCCGCTGCTGCTGACCGCCCGAAAGCTGACCGGGGTACTTGTTGGCCTGCTCGGGGATCTTGACCTTGGACAGGTAGTGCATGGCGGTTTCTTCGGCTTCCGCACGCGGCGTCTGGCGCACCCAGATCGGCCCCAGCGTGCAGTTTTCCAGCACCGTCAGATGAGGGAACAGATTGAAGTGCTGGAACACCATGCCGACTTCGCGGCGGATCGCATCAATCTGTTTAAGGTCGTTGGTCAGCTCGATACCGTCGACGATGATCTGCCCCTTCTGGTGTTCTTCCAGACGGTTGATGCAGCGGATCATGGTCGATTTGCCGGAACCGGACGGTCCGCAGATGACGATCCGCTCGCCGCGCGTGACACTGAGATTGATGTCTTTCAGGACATGGAAATCCCCGTACCACTTGTGCATGCCGATGATTTTGATCAGTTCGTCGCTGCTGGCAGATGACTGAACCGACGCGGTGGCTGTATTTGCTTCACCCATGACTTTTAGTCCTTTCCCTGTAACGCTTTTAGCACTTGTAACCCTTGTCAAGCTTGCCTTCGAGGTAGATCGAATAACGCGACATACTGAAGCAGGCGATGAAGAAGAACAGTGCGATGGAGATGTAGGCTTCATTGGAAAGCCCGTTCCATTGAGCATCCGCCAGTGACGAACGGCTGATCCCGAGAACGTCGAGAAGGCCGATGATCAACACCAGTGTCGTGTCCTTGAACAGACCGATGAAGGTGTTGACGATGCCGGGAATGGAAATCTTCAAGGCCTGCGGCAGGATGATCAGCCGCATAGATTGCCAGTACTTGAGCCCCATGCTGTCGGCGGCTTCGTACTGCCCTTTCGGAATGGCCTGCAGACCGCCACGCACGACCTCGGCGATATACGCCGACGAGAACAGCGTGACCATGATCAGCACCCTGAGCAGCAGGTCGAAGGTAGTCCCCGGCGGCAGGAAGTAGTTGAGCATCGTCGAGGCCACGAACAGCAGCGTGATCAACGGCACGCCACGAATGAACTCGATAAAGCAGACCGAGATCGACTTGACGATCGGCAGATGCGATTGCCTGCCCAAGGCCAAGAGAATCCCGAGTGGCAACGAGAACGCGATGCCGGTAACCCCGACGACCGTATTCAGCATCATGCCGCCGAACTCATCGGTGCCGACGTGCTTGAGGCCGAAACCACCCAATAGAAGCCAGCCGGCGATGAACGGATACACACACGAAAAGATCAGTCCGGGTTTGCGGAACGGAATCTTGTCGAAAAGAACCGGTACCAGTGCCACGCAGAGCAGGATGAACGACAGGTCCACCCGCCATCTCAGGGCTTCAGGATAGAACCCGTAGACCATGATGCTCCAGCGGTCCTTGATGAATGCCCAACAGGCACCCGAGCCGATGGATTTACATTCGTCGCGGTTGCTCGCGTTCAGGACCGCATCGAAGACCGCCCAGTCAAGCAGTGGCGGGATGATCTTGTAGAGAATGTAGATCGCCAGCAATGTCGCCAGGGTGTTCGCCCAGGACGAAAACAGGTTCGTGCGGAGCCATAACAAGACACCCCGCTGACCGACGGGTGCCGGCATATCCGGATGTGTGCCGGGAGTATAGGATTGTGCTACTTCACTCATGATCTATCTCCCTCACCGCTCAACCAGTTTGATACGTTTGTTGTACCAGTTCATGAATGCCGAGATGATCAGCGAGATCACGAGATAAATCCCGATCACCATGATCATCGTCTCCATTTCCTTGCCGGTCTGCATCAACGAGATGCCGCCGATGGTGGCAACGACGTCCATGTAGCCGATGGCAATGGCGAGCGACGAGTTCTTCGTCAGGTTCAGATACTGGCTGGTCAGCGGCGGGATAATCACCCTGAGCGCCTGCGGAATGATGACCAGATTGAGGATACGGCTGCGTTTGATGCCGAGGGCACCGGCGGCTTCCCACTGGCCGTGGCTGACGGACAGAATGCCGGAGCGGACGATCTCGCCGATGAACGCCGAGGTGTACAGCGACAGCGCCAGCCAGAGCGCCATGAATTCCGGCAGCAGAACCATGCCGCCCTTGAAGTTGAAGCGCTGGAATTCAGGTACGTCCCAGTTGATCGGCATGCCGGTGATCAGATACACGACGACGGGCAGACCGATGATGGCGCCAAGCCCGATCAGGAACACCGGATAGATCTTGCCGGTCGCATCCTGGACTTTCTTCGCATAGCCTTTGAACCAGATGGTGAACCCGATGCCGACGAAGAACGCAATAATGGTCGCCCAGAACAGCGGTTCCATGATCGGCTTCGGTGCGAAAACACCGCGGTTCGAAAGGAAGAAAAGATTGGCGATATTGTATTCGGTGCTGGCGACCTTCGGATGCGGCAGTGAATGAACGAGGATGCCGTGGATCAGAAGGATGTGCAGCAGCACCGGCACATTGCGCGTGAATTCGATAAAGCAGTAACTGATGCGGTTCAGGAGATAGTTCGGCGAAAGCCGTAAAACCCCGAGAATGAACCCGAGTATCGTCGCGAGAATAATCCCGCATATCGCTACCAGCAGCGTGTTGAGCAATCCGACAAGGCCGGCACGGAAATGCGTGTCGCGCGATGTGTACTCGATCAGTGACTGGTTGATGTCGTAACTCGCCGGCGTCGACAGGAAATCGTAACTGAAGGTTTTGCCGACCGCCGCAAGGTTTGCGACTGCGTTTGTAAGAATGAATGCGAAGAAGCCGATCAGTGCCGCCATCGTCAGAATTTGAAGAATGACTGATCGTGCTTCGCGGTTGGTCCAAAGTTTACTGAGCGCGGAGCGCCCGTCTACGTCATGGTCCGCGATGGTTGTGTTCATTAGCCGTCCGTCCCCCGGTTTTACACACAGCAAGGGCGTCCGAATAAATGGCCGTCCCTGCGATACCTCCCTGCCTCGTCACCGATATTTTATATGCCTTTTTGGCATCCGGCGTTCGGGGAAAGCCTTAGTGGGCGGGCAACGGGTGAACGTCACCCGCCCAAAAAGCTTATGTCGTCAGCTTATGCTGACAACACACGTTCCGGATCAACGGAACGGCGGCGTGTACTGCAGGCCACCATTGGTCCACAGAGCGTTCAGACCACGCTCAAGACCGATGTCCGTGCTTGCACCGATGTGACGTTCGAAGATTTCGCTGTAGTTACCGACAGCGCCGACGATCTTCGCAACCCAGTCCTTTTCAAGACCGAGCATCGCACCGAGGTCACCTTCGGTACCGAGCATCCGGTTGATTTCCGGATTGTTCGTGCCCTTGGAAAGTTCTGCGACATTGCCTTTGGTAATGCCGAGTTCTTCCGCGGCGAGGGTGGCGTTCAGCGTCCAACGGACGATGTCAGCCCACGTGTCGTCGCCCTGGCGGACGGCCGGGCCGAGCGGTTCTTTGGAGATGATTTCCGGAAGAATCACGTGATCCATCGGGGTCGGGAACGTCGCACGCGTGGCGGCAAGACCCGAAGCGTCCGTCGTGTAAACGTCGCAACGGCCGGCCAGGTAGTTGGTGCGGGCTTCGTCGTTGTTTTCAATCGGAACCGGCTCGTACTTGATCTTGTTGGTACGGAAGAAGTCGGCGAGGTTCAGCTCGGTGGTGGTACCGGTCTGGATGCAGACCGTGGCGCCATCGAGATCCTTGGCGGATTTGACGCCAAGGGATTTCGGAACCATGAAACCCTGACCATCGTAGTAGTTCACGCCAACGAACGTCAGTTTGACGTCGACGTCGCGGACATAGGTCCAGGTCGTGTTCCGCCAAAGCACGTCACCTTCACCGGAGTTCAGGATCGTGAAACGGGTTTTACCGGTGGCCGGAACGAATTTGACTTTGCTGGCGTCGCCAAGAACCGCGGCAGCGGTGGCGCGGCAGAAATCGGCGTCAAAGCCCTGATAAACGCCTGCGGAATCGGTGTATGCGAAACCGGCAAGACCGGTCGACACCACACAACGCAGCTCACCGCGCGCGCGGACATCTTCCAGCGTACCGGCACTGGCGACGCTCGCACCGAGCGCCACAACTGCCGCAGCAGCAGCCGAAATAAATGCAGTTTTCTTCATAGTGATAAAGCTCCCTGAAGACTTCATTTTAGGTTTTTGCCCAACCGGAAAAACATACCAGTCCCCCAGCAGACCCGAATCCGTAACATGATTCGCAAAGGACCCTCAAGACGAAACGCAATGTAACCATAACAATCCTTAATTGATCACAAGGCACTACCGCACCGGCGAAATAACAAAATACGTTATGCAGCCTGCGTTAAAGGGTCTATCGCCAAGCCGGGCATGCTCGGTTAATGTCACCCGATTGCAGATCAGCGAGGAACGTTATGAACGACGAAAAACAACGCGGTTACCGACAAAACACGATCCTGGCGCATGCCGGCCTGGACCCCGAAAACAACCATGGGGTCGTGAACCCGCCTGTCTATCATGCTTCGACGATCACGTTCCCGACACTTGAGGAATTCGAAACCCGCGACAAGCCGCCCTATGACGGGCCGCAGTACGGACGTTCCGGCACGCCGACGCAGTTTGCCTTCGAGCGTGCGGTAACGGCACTGCACGGCGGGCACAAGTCCGTCGCCTTCCCGTCTGGGCTGGCGGCGATCGCCTGTGCCGTGAATACCTTCGTCAAGAACGGGGATCATGTACTTGTCGCCGATACGGTCTACGGCCCGACCCGGTCACGGGTCAGCGGCACGATCCTCGCCCGAGCCGGGGTCGAGGTGGAATTCTATGACGCCCTGATCGGTGACGGCATCAAGGATCTGGTGCGCGACAACACGACGGTCGTGTATTTGGAAAGCCCCGGCTCGCTGACCTTCGAGGTGCAGGACGTACCGGCGATCACCGGCGCGCTGAAGGGCACCGGTGTCGTCACGATGATAGATAACACCTGGGCGTCAGGCTATTTCTTCAAGCCGCTGGCGCACGGTGTCGATGTCGTGATCGAGGCGGCAACGAAGTATACCGTCGGACATTCCGATGCCATGCTGGGCACCGTTACCCTCGGCACGGAAGCGCACTATCAGGCCGTCAAAGGCATGGCCAATAGCTTCGGCTATCACGCGGCGCCGGATGATTGTTATCTCGGACAGCGTGGACTCAGGACCATCGGCGTGCGCCTTGAACGCCATCAGCAAAACGCGCTAGAGGTGGCAACCTGGCTGCAGGGCCGCGACGAGGTCCAGCGTGTCATGTACCCTGCCCTGCCCGACGATCCGGGGCATGAAATCTGGAAACGCGATTTCACCGGCGCCAGCGGGTTGTTTGCCGTCGAATTGGTCGATGCGCCGAAAGCAGCCGTTGCGGCGATGATGGACGGATACGATCTGTTCGGGATCGGTGCCAGTTGGGGCGGATATGAAAGCCTGGCCATTCCCGGATACCCGGCGAAACTGCGCACGGCACGTCCCTGGACCGGCACCGGGCCGGTGGTGCGCTATCACATCGGGCTGGAAGATCCGGCCGATCTGATCGATAACCTGGCCGCCGGGTTCGAACGTTTCAATGCCGCGAGATAAACGAGATCAACATGTCTGACGATTTGGCCGATACCGTGATCAACGACCTGGCGTTCAACGACGATGGACTTGTTCCGGCGATCGCGCAGCAGGCCGACACCGGCGAGGTTCTGATGATGGCATGGATGAACGCCGACGCGGTGCGCGAAACGCTGGCGACGGGACGTGTCTGCTACTGGTCGCGGTCGCGCGGCGCGCTGTGGCGCAAGGGTGAATCGTCCGGCCAGATTCAGGTCCTGAAGGAATTCCGCTGGGACTGCGACAACGATACGATTTTACTGCAGGTCGATCAGACAGGCGTTGCCTGCCACACCGGACGGCGGAACTGCTTTTTCAATGCCGTCCGCGATGGCGAGAAAGTGGTCATCGCCGATGTCGAAGTAGACCCGGGTAAACTTTATTCCTAAACACTCACCGTGCTTTTACGACGCGCCGGTAAATTGATGAGCACCACACCCAGGATTGCGGCGCCTATCCCGATGGCCATGACCGGCGTGATGTGTTCGCCGAGCACGACGATTCCAAGCATGACACCGACCCCGGCACGTAGGTAGCTTTGGCTCGCAGTCCCCATGGATCCGAGCGTGCGTAACAGCCGGAAATAAATCAGCAGTGCAAAGCCTGTGCAAAGCACACCAAGCGCCAACGCGGCCCATATCGATTTCGCGGAGGGCTGGATCGTCCATGGCTGGTCAATGGCAATGCTAAGCGGTATCAGGAAAACCGTTGCCCATATCATCGTTACGGCTGCCGTAACCGTCGGGTGAAGGTGAGAGAAGTTCTTTCCGTAAATCGCTGCGCCGGCATACATCATGGCGCCCGAAAGAACAGCCAGTTGCGCAATCAACTGCTGGCCGAGGCCCTGCAAAGCATCGGCGCCGACGATCAGCACGACGCCGAAAACGCCGAGACTTGCGCCTGCCAGCTTGATCAAACCGGTCGCTTCATGCCGTGTGAAAAAGTATGTGATGAAGAATATGAACAGCGGTGACGTCGAGTTTAGCACACTGGAAAGACTGCTTTCGACATATTGCTGTCCCCATGCCAGCACCGTCCATGCGCCAATGCTGTTCAGGAACGATTGCAGCAAAAGACGCAGCAGCGTTCGTGTATCGCGTGGTAACGCCTGCTTCTTCCAGACGACGATGATACTGAGAAGAATGGCGGCAATTGTGACGCGCGATGCGATCAATGTGACCGGTGGAATGGTCTCGACGGCGATTTTCAGAAACAGGTATGACGATCCCCACAACAAGGCGAGAACGACAAGAAGCAGATATTCGACGCTTTTGTGTGAAGGAATGGAGGACATACATAACCGCAAGTTTCAGGGACGTGCGGAATATAAACGAAGGCATCAGGAAAATACTTCGTTTCCCGTCGAAGTATGAATGTATTTACGCGGACTGAAACTGAGGCCAGCGTAACAGAATACCCTCGAGGATGTCGAACGCCGGCGCGCTGATCGTCAGGAATTGCGCGGCCAGGTCCATGCCGGTTTCGCCGCCCGTACGGACCACACGGGCGGTAATCAGCACCGGCCACATTTTCTTCCCGGCCCTGCCGATACTGTCGATCTCGAATACGTCACCGGGGACGAGAACCCCATCGTAATCGCCGACCAGCAGGCCGCCGAGGCTCCAGTTAATGGTCTGATAAAGTTTGCCGCGAATGCTGACGCAGAGCTTCGGATTGTTGACCCGTGTCGCCGTGCGTTTGTGATATCCCGCCCGAACGCCGGCGTCCGACGATTCCTGGTCAGGCCAAATCTGCAGTGCGGACATTCTGCCCTCCGATGCGGGATGCAACTGCATCAAGGCTACGTTCGAGGCATTAAGATCTCCTTTAGGTGTCGTTGACACAGAGATACCAATTCCCCGCGCCGCGTTTATAATCCGCGCATGCAATGCATACCTAAAGCTCTCGTCCTCATGATTATTCAGATTGCCGTGTCCGCACCTTCATCCGCGGAACAGGCCCCGCTGACGGTGTTCGCCGCGGCCAGTACGCAGCAGGCCGTTGAGGCCGTGCTGAAGACCTGCCCCGCCGAGATTTCGAGGCCATGCCGGGGCGTGTTCGCGGCCAGTTCCACCCTTGCCCGTCAGATATCCGGCGGTGCCCCGGCGGATATCTATATTTCCGCCAACCTGAAGTGGATGCGCTATCTGGTGGACAACAATCTGGTGCCGGAGGCGCGGGTCACGGTGCTGGCGTCAAACCGGCTGGTCGCCATTGCCCCGAAGACGCATGAAATCGCCATCGCGAATGAACCGGAACTGGCTGACTGGCTTGGGCGTGACAGGGTTGCCATTGGCGATCCGGCGCATGTGCCGGCGGGTATTTATGCTGAGCAGGCGTTGCAGGCATTGGGTATCTGGCAGGCGCTGCAAGGCCATATGCTACGCATGCCGAACGTCCGCGCCGCGCTTGCCGTGGTTGCCCGTGCCGAGGCCAATGCCGGGATAGTCTATGCAACCGATGCCGCGGTCAGCGGCGACGTCAACATCGTCTATCGTTTCGATGCGTCCCTGCACGCGCCGATACGTTATCCTATGGCGCCGGTTGGCGGACGGGAAAGCCCGGATACGGACAAGCTGCTGGCGCTGTTTTTGTCCGACACCGGAAAGATGGCGTTCAAAGCCGCCGGGTTCGAGGTTGCGGCGGACTGATGAGTGAACTGGAAATAGAAGCGCTGAAACTGAGCCTGCAGGTCGCTTTGGCGGCTGTCGGCGGCAGTCTGCCCGTTGCCGTGCTTGTCGCCTGGTTGCTGGCGCGACGGCAGTTTCCCGGCAAGAGCGTTGTTGACGGTTTGGTGCATCTGCCGCTGATCCTTCCCCCAGTCGTGGTCGGGTATATCCTTCTGGTCGGCCTGGGTCGGAACGGCATTGTCGGCGGGTTCCTGCAGGACGTCTTCGGAATCACTCTGGCCTTTACCTGGAAAGGTGCCGCTGTGGCTGCTGCCGTGATGGCGTTTCCGCTCATGGTTCGGGCCATCCGGTTGTCCCTGGAAAGCGTCGATCAGGGACTTGAGCAGGCGGCACGCACTCTGGGCGCCACCCCAATGCATGTCTTTGCGACCGTCACGCTGCCGCTGGCCAGCCCGGGCATTTTGACGGGGGCGATCCTCGGTTTCGCCAGAAGCCTTGGGGAATTCGGCGCGACGATCACGTTCGTTTCGAACATACCGGGAGAAACCCGTACCCTGCCGATCGCGCTTTATACTCTGACACAGATACCCGGCGGTGAAGCCGGTGCCTTCCGGCTGGTGGTGATTTCCATCATCGTTGCGTTTGCCGCCCTGCTTGCTTCCGAGCTGCTGGCCCGCAGACTGAAAGCGAAGCTCGGCGGATGAGCGGCAATGGCAATATCGTCGACGTCGATTTCCGATTTCGGCGCGGTAAGTTCACGCTGGACGCCAGATTTGCCACCGAAGGCGGCTTGACCGCGCTGTTCGGCAGATCGGGCGCAGGAAAGTCGACGATCATCGATTGCATCGCGGGTCTGATCCGCCCGGACAGCGGCCATCTGCGGATCGCCGGCGAAACCCTGTTCGATCATGCCGCCGGGATCGATCTGCCGCCGGAACGGCGCAGGGTCGGTTACGTGTTTCAAGATGCCCGGCTGTTTCCGCACATGCGCGTCCTCGGTAATCTAGAATACGGCATGAAGCTGGTCGCTCCTTCCGAACGCCGCCACGGCGTTGACGATGTGGTCCGGCTGCTCGGTATCGAGAATTTGCTGGATCGCTATCCGGCGGACCTGTCAGGCGGCGAGGTCCAGCGTGTCGCCATCGGCCGAGCCCTGCTTGCAAGCCCGAAGATCCTTCTGATGGACGAGCCGCTGGCGGCGCTGGATATCGACCGCAAGGCTGAAATCATGCCGTTTATAGAACGGCTCCGCGACGAGGTCGGAATCCCCATCATCTATGTCAGTCATGCCGTCGAGGAAGTCGTCCGGCTTGCCGATACCATGGTCGTTCTGGCAGGCGGCGACACCATTGCTTATGGCGATGTCGAGGACATTATGAGCCGCCTGGATCTGCGCCCGCATACGGGCCGTTTCGAGGCCGGGGCCGTGATCCATGTCTGGGTCGCCGGCCATGACGAGGAACATATGCTGACGGAACTCGGCTTCGGTGCCGGGTCGGTCTGGGTGCCGCGTCTGGAACTGGAACGTGGCACACCGCTCAGGCTCAGGCTCCGGGCGCGCGACGTATCGTTGTCGCTGGAACGTCCCCGCGGCAGCATGACGCTGAATATCTTCGAAGGCAGCATCGTCGATATCGAAAATGTCGCCGAGGGGATCAGCCCGCACGTCGACGTGCTGGTCAACTGCGGCGCGCCGGTGATCGCCCGTGTCACGCGCCGGTCGGTCTCTGAGTACGGCCTGAAACCCGGGATGAAGGTTTTTGCTTCTGTGAAGACCTCGTCCATCGACCGGCACAGCCTGGGGCTTGGTCGTCGGCGCTGATAGGCCCTAACCGCGCGCGCGTTCCACCGTATTGACGGCCGTCGAGGCCCGGAGTGCGGCGATGATGTCCGCCAGATGCTTGACGTCCTTGACCTCGATATCGATCAGCATGTCGAAGAAGTCGATTTGCCGGTCGACGATCTTGAGGTTCGAGATATTGCCGCCGTTCTTGGCGATCAGCGTCGACAGATCGCCCAACGTACCGGGGGAATTGACGACGGTGACATTGACGCGGGCAACATGGCTCTGTGCCGAGCCGTTCGTATCCCAGGCCACATCCAGCCAGCGTTCAGGTTCTTCCTGGTACTGGGCCAGCTTTTCACAATCGATGGTGTGGATGGTGACGCCGCGGCCGGTGGTGACGATGCCGACGATGCGATCCCCCGGCAGCGGATGGCAGCAGCCGGCGTAATGCATCGCCATACCGGGAATCAGGCCGGTGATCGGCACCCCATCGCCCTGCGTCTTGTTCGACTGCGAGCGGGAGATCGGCACGATCTTGTCCGATTTGTCGTTGGTTTTCAGGCGCGGATAGACTGCTTCGACGACGGCACGGGCCGTGATGTGGCCGGCGCCGACCTGGGCGCACAGATCCTCGACACTGGGCTGGCTGAAGGATTTGAGGATACCGTTCAGCCCCTTTTCCGTCATGTCGTTGCCGGATTCCTTGAAGGCGCGCTGCAGGATCGAACGGCCGAGAGACTGGTACTGGTCGCGCTCCTGCATGCGCACGAACCGCCGGATACGGGCCCGCGCCTTGCCGGACACCACGAAACGCTCCCACGTCGGTGACGGCGTCTGCGCCTTTGAGGTGACGATTTCCACCTGATCGCCGTTCCGGAGCGTGGTGCGCAGTGGCATCATGCGGCCGTTGATCTTGGCGCCGACGCAGCGGTCGCCGATTTCCGAATGCACGGCGTAGGCGAAATCGACGGGCGTGGCGCCAGCCGGCAGACTGATCAATTCGCCCCGTGGTGTGAAAGCGAACACCTGATCCTTGAACATTTCCAGCTTGGTATGTTCGAGGAATTCCTCGGGGTTCGACGCATGCTCAAGAATTTCCAGCAACTCGCGCAACCAGCGGTACTGCGGGCCGTCGCGGCGCGCGGCGTCGATGTTGCCGCCTTCCTTGTAGTTCCAGTGCGCAGCCACCCCGCTTTCGGCGATTTCATGCATCGCCTGGGTGCGGATCTGCAGTTCGATGCGGTGGTTTTCCGGTCCGAAGACGCCGGTGTGCAGCGAACGGTATCCGTTCGGTTTTGGCGTCGAGATGTAATCCTTGAAGCGGCCCGGCACGGTCCGATATGCACCGTGCACGACGCCCAGCGCCCGGTAACAGTCATCGATGCTGTCGACGACAATGCGGAACGCCATGATGTCTGAAAGCTGTTCGAAGCCGACATCGTGCTGCTGCATCTTGCACCAGATCGAATACGGCGATTTTTCCCGGCCCTGAATGTTGGCTGTAATGCCCTGCTCCGCCATCAGCCGCTGCAGTTCGCTGATGATGCGCTCGACCAGCCCCCCGCCCTGATTGCGCAGGAATTCCAGCCGGCGGACAACGGATTTCCGGGCGTCCGGTTTCAGTTCGGCAAACGCCAGATCCTCGAGCTCGATCTTGATTTCGCCCATGCCGATGCGTTCAGCCAGCGGGGCATAGATATCCATGGTTTCCATGGCGATGCGCTGACGGCTTTCCGGTTTCTTGACGTATTGCAGCGTGCGCATGTTGTGCAGCCGGTCGGCGAGCTTGACCAGCAGGACGCGGATGTCCTCGGACATGGCGAGCAGGAATTTACGAAAGTTCTCCGCCTGCTTTGCCTTGTCGGAAACGAAATTGATACGGGTCAGCTTGGTCACGCCGTCGACGAGACGCGCCGCTTCCTCGCCGAACATCTGCTCGATGTCGGCATACGAGGCTTCCGTGTCCTCGATGGTGTCATGCAGAAGCGCGGTCACGATGGTCGCGGTGTCGACCTTGTACTGCGTCAGAATACCGGCGACTTCGATCGGATGCGAAAAATACGGGTCGCCCGAGGCGCGTTTCTGCGCGCCGTGCGCCTTCATGGCGAAAACGTAGGCGCGGTTGATCGCATCCTCGTCCGCACCCGGGTCGTAGGACTTCACCTTTTCGACGAGTTCAAACTGCCGCATCATGATGAATTAACTTAGCATGCTTCCATGTTGACGCCCAAGCTATTGTTGCGGCGCAATAAAAAACGGGGGCCTTTCAGCCCCCGTTGGTCATGAAATACGCTCGAAATCAGTCGTCGATGTCTTCGTCGACGTCTTCGAACATGATTTCGCCGGCGCTGTCGGAATCCGACGCACCATCGTCAATCGACATGGTTTTGGTCAGCGCTTCGATTTCGTCGTCGCCCGCGCTGCCCTGTCCGGCGAGTTCCTGGCGGATCGCCATGTCATCGACCAGATCGTCCTCGGGCTCGTCCTGTTCGACGTGACGCTGCAGGCTTTTGATCAGGTCTTCCTTGAGTTCGGGAAGATCGACCGTCTGGTCGGCGATTTCACGGAGCGAGACAACCGGGTTCTTGTCGTTATCGCGGTCAACCGTCAGCGCTGCGCCGGCGGAAATGTGACGGGCGCGCTGCGCGGCCAGGGCCACGAGTTCAAAACGGTTGGGAATTTTTTCGACGCAATCTTCGACTGTGACGCGAGCCATTGGGTGCTCTCCAGCTAAATATCAGGGGATTTGCGCGGTTTATAGGGATTAAGGCTGTGGCATGCAAGGATAAACCTGCGCTCAGCCGGTCCACTCCGTCCCGTACAGGCCCGGCGCATCCGGCATCGGGCGGCAGACCTGATCATCCGGCAGGGCGTCGATCAGTTCGCTGATCGGGGTGCCGGACGACGGGTGGTGCCAGTCCGGGGCGATTTCGGCCATCGGCAGCAGCACGAAGGCCCGTTCATGCATGCGCGGATGCGGGATCGTCACGTGGTGGCGGGCATCGCCGGTGATCGTCTCTCCGTCAAACGCGATGACGTCCAGATCGATGGTTCTGGGGGCATTGGCGACGGTCCGTCGCCGGCCTAGTTCGCTTTCAATTTCAAGGACTTCGCGGACAAGATCATGGGCGCCGAGAACGGTTTCGACGGCCACCACGCCGTTGACATACCAGGGCTGGTCGCTGACCGGTACCGGCGCGCTTTCGTACCACCTCGAGCGCAGGGTCACCTTGATGCCGCGCTGCTCCATGATCTGCAGGGCGGCCCCGCAAGTCGCGCGTGGCGGACCGAAGGTCGGACAGGCCAGATTCCCGCCGAGGCCGATAAAAATCACGTTTCCAATTATCCTTGTTCGAAAGTTGATAAGTGCCTACCTAATGGAATGAACCGCTTGGCGTCGAGCATTTTTGCGACGCATGAAGCTTTGTTTACGTCACGCGAATTATCGCGGCCACATATTCATTGAGGTTTCGACATGCACATTAACATGAACGAACGGGTAGCCCTTTTCATTGACGGATCGAATTTGTACGCAGCAGCGCGTGCGCTTGGTTTTGATATTGATTACAAGAGTTTATTGGATGTTTTTCAGAAAAAAGGTCGGCTGATCCGGGCCTTCTACTACACCGCCCTCATGGAAGATCAGGAGTATTCGCCGATCCGCCCGCTGGTCGACTGGCTGGATTACAACGGCTACACCATGGTCACCAAGCCGACCAAGGAATTCACCGACGCTGCCGGCCGCCGCAAGATCAAGGGCAACATGGATATCGAACTAGCCATCGACGTCATGGAAATGGCGCCGCATCTGGATCATATCGTGCTTTTTTCCGGCGACGGCGACTTTCGCCGGCTGGTCGAGGCAGTGCAGCGAAAGGGTGTCCGTGTCAGCGTGGTATCGACGATCAACAGCAGCCCGCCGATGATCGCCGACGAATTGCGCCGCCAGGCGGACGATTTCATCGAGCTTTCCGATATCCAGGGCGAAATCCAGCGCGCCGGCGCATCGCGCAAGCCGGCCCGCGATGACGGCTATCCGGACGACGATTACATGGACGACAGCATCGAATATGAAGACGAGCCGCACCTTGCCTGATGTCGCGGCGTGAAGCTTTCATTTGATGTTTAGCGAACCTCCCTATTCCTGCGGCTTGTGCCCGCGTTTGAAAGCCTTTCGCGACGCCAATATCGCCGTCCATCCGGACTGGTACAACGGGCCGGTACCGGCGTTCGGTGATTTCAATGCAGGCCTGTTGATCGTCGGTCTGGCGCCCGGTTTGAAGGGAGCGAACCTGACGGGACGGCCCTTCACCGGCGATTATGCCGGGGATTTGCTGTATGCGACGCTGCGAAGCCACGGATTCGCCGATGGATCCTATGCCAAGCACAAGGAGGACGGTTTACGGCTGATCGACTGCCGCATCACCAATGCGGTGCGCTGCGTGCCCCCCGAAAACAAGCCCGTTGGGGCGGAAACTGCGACCTGCAATGCGTTTCTCGCGGATGAAATCGCCGCGATGCCGTCGCTTCGTGCCATTCTGGCGTTGGGCACGCTGTCGCACGGGGCGGTCCTGTCCGCGCTCGGCATGAAGAAGTCGGCGTTCAGGTTCGCCCATGAAGCCTGTCACATGACCGATACCGGCGTTGCGCTGTTCAACAGTTATCACTGCTCGCGCTACAACACGAACACCGGACGGCTCACCGAAGCGATGTTCAACGATGTTTTTGTGAAAATCCGCGCGTTTCTGAACGAATAGCGGTCACAGCGCTCTTTCCGTTGTGGGAAGTTGGCGTTATTCTTTTAAACAACAACGCCTTAGACGGGGGTTAGTGTGAGCGCCGACATCATCAATCTGAACCAGTTCCGAAAAGCGCGGCTAAAAGACGAAAAGCGCGAAAAGGCAGCGGAAAACCGGCAGAAATTCGGCCGCAGCAAGGCTGAAAAACTGGTCGAGAACAAGGATCGGGAGAAATCGGAACGGCTTCTTGCCGGTAAGAAACTGACCGATCCTGTTGCCGAGGAAGACAAGGACGGTCCCGTCTGACGGGTTTCCGCCCTTCTCAGTGGCCGTGTGCGGCTTCGTCGTCGTCAGGCTCCAGCAGCCTGTGCATATGCACGATCACGTATTTCGTATTGGCATCGTCGACATGTTGCTGGCTGGCGCCCCGCCAGGCCGTCAGAGCGGTGCTGTAATTCGGGAAAATACCCACGATATCAAGGCTTTCCGTATCGACGAAATCGGTGCCGGACGGGTCGGCGACGGTGCCGCCAAAGACCAGGTGCAAAAGTGGTTTGTCGCTCATTTCGGGCGTCCTTCAAGGCTGTCAGCAGTGTTTGAGGCACCATACCCGAGGGGGTGGACGCAAACAAACCGTCTGTCGGCCCTTGAATCCGTCCTCAGAAGGTCGGGCCGCCGGATATGATGGTCCTCCACAGCGTCCTGTATTTGCTGGGATCCAGGTTCTTGGTCGTCGCCGTATGCATCACGGCGGCGTTGTCCCAGACCAGCACGTCGCCGTTCGACCAGTGATAGTCCATGCGGTACTTGTCCTGCAGGCAATGTTCGAAGATTTCGTCCATCAGTGCCTGGCTTTCGTCTTCGGGTATGCCGTCGATGCGCACGGTGTACGAAGGCGTGATGTAGATCGCCTTGCGGCCGGAAATCGGGTTGGTTCGGATCACCGGATGCAGGCATTCCGGCGGGGACTGTACCTGCCCGGTTTCGAACAGATCGCGTTTCTGGTGGGCATAGAAATGCCAGGCCTTGAGGCCGTCCAGCCGCTGTTTCATGGCCTCGCTTAATCCCTCGTACGCCGCCGTCATGTCACAAAACAGCGTGTCACCGCCCTGCTCCGGCACTTCCAACGCATACAACATGGTCGCTTTTGCCGGTGCCGGTTTGTAAGCCACATCCGAATGCCAGAACGAGCCGGCGTCCCGGAGACCGGCAGGCTTTTCGTCCTTGATACGGTTCGACAAAACCATGATCAGCGGTTCGTCCGGGTGGTGGTATTGGGTGAAGACGTGCGGCTCCATTTCAGGGCCGAACACCCGGCTGGCGGCGACGACTTCGTCCGTCCCCAGCCCCATTTGGCCGGGAAAGGACAGGATGTGGTGATCGGCGAACGCGTCGATCAGTTCATCATGCAGATCGTCGTTAATGGGCTTTGAAAAATCAACGCCGCGGACATAGGCGCCGAAACCATCGGCGAACGGTTCAATGCTGAGGCTCATGTGTGTTTACTCCCGGCAGCAATATTAATGAGGCAAATCGCTGCCGGGCAAGCGCGGTTTATTCGGGCAACACCCGTTCGATCGCTTTCGTCAGCTTCGCTGCATCCGGCGCTGTGGTCGTCGAGAACCAGTCTTTGAGCGATCCGTCCGGGGCGATCAGATATTTGTGAAAGTTCCACTTCGGCGAACCGATCAAGCCGACCTGATCCGCGGCCCACTTGTAGAACGGATGGGCATCCGCTCCCTTGACCTTCTGCTTCGTGGTCATCGGAAAGTCGATGTTGAAATTGGTCTCGCAGAATTCCTTGATTTTGGATTCCTTGCCCGGTTCCTGGCCGCCGAAATCGTTCGACGGCACGCCGAGCACGACCAGACCCTTGTCGCGGTACTTATCGTACAGCGCCTGCAGCCCCGCATATTGCTTGGTGAAGCCACAGAACGACGCAGTATTGACGACAACAACCGCCTTGCCGGCAAACGTGCTTGCCGGCAGCGGCTGGCCCTCGATGGCGGTGAAGTCGAAATCGTGAAATGACATGGGGTTGGCCTTCAAAGGTTGCGGAACCATCCCTAACATCATCAGGGACAGGACAAGGCAGGAGCTTTTGAATATGTGCAACATGTTCATGATACGTGGCAATTCACGGGTTGGTTTTCAAACCCCCCGAAACCAGACAACGGCGGCGACGGCATCGCTTATTGCCTTGGCTTCGTCGTCATAGCGGACGTCCGCGAAGCCGCCGACGGCGAACCAGCCGGACGGATCCTCGACATCGCGGCGGAATTCCTCGAACCCGATCGAGCCGTCGGGGCGCCTGAAGACATCGACGCATAAGTGGCCGTCGTCGCTGTTGACCGAATGCAGAACGGTTACCCGTAACGCTCTTCCCGCCATGGGTCCCCCTCGTTGTGGTAGCCGAGCGCTTCCCAGTATCCTTTCACGTCATTTTCCAGGAACGTGATCTGGCGCACCCATTTGGCGCTTTTCCAGAAATACAGCGACGGAATGACGGCGCGGACGGGACCGCCGTGTTCGCGGCTGATCGCTTCCCCGTTGCGGGTATGCGCCAGCAGGGAGTTCTCGGCCTTAAACCGTTCCAGCGTGACGTTGGTCCGATATCCGTCGTGGGCATGAAAGATGACGTGCTTTACGGAATCTTTGGGACGCGCGACCTCAAGCAGGTGCCGGGCCGAAACCCCTTCCCAGGCATTGTCCAGCAGGCTCCACGCCGTGACGCAGTGGATGTCGGCGCCGATGGTTGACTGCGGCAGTGCCTTGAACGCTGCCCAGCCGAGCGACAGCGGCCTTTCCACCGCCCCTTTTATGTCGAGCGACCATTGATCGAGCGGGATCAGCGGTTGGTGGCCGAGATCAAGCACCGGCCACTTGTCGACCACTTCCTGGCCTGGCGGCACGCGGGCGCCGCGTTCCCTGCGGGGCGGCTGACGGCGTTCCATGGCGGCTTTTTTCTTGGCTTCGGCGGCGCCGCTTGTCGGGGTCGGGTCCGTGAATTCACCCAGAACCGAGCCGGGTTTGCCGGCGAACAGTTCCGCGAAGCGGTCTTCCCCGCTCACTTCTTCAGGTCTTCTTCAAGGCTCAGCGCAACTTCGGTTCCGGCAAGCTGCATCCGGTAAACCTGCACGTTTTCAAGCACGCGCTGCACGTAGTTGCGTGTTTCGGTGAACGGAATCAGTTCGATCCAGTCGATGGCGTCGACATCGGCTTCGCGCGGGTCGCCGTTCTGCTTGATCCACTGACGCACCCGGTGCGGCCCGGCGTTGTAGGCGGCGATGGCCATCGGCAGGTAACCACCGTAGTCGTCGATCAACTCGGCGATATAGGACTGTCCAAGTGCGAGGTTGTAATCGGGATCGCTGGTCAGCTTGACCTTGGAATAGCGCAGACCCGCCCGCTTGGCGACGGTGCGCGCGGTGGCCGGCATCAACTGCATCAGGCCGCGCGCGCCGGCGTGGCTGATGGCTTCGGTGTCGTATTCGCTTTCCTGGCGCACAATGGCCAGGATCAGCGGCGTTTCCGGGGCATCGACCTTGACGTTCTTTGGCAGTCTTGGGGGCACCAGTTTCGGGTAGCCGCCGGCGACGAAATGGCCGTGGTCCTGCAGGGTTTTCTTGGTGACGCGGATCGCCAGATCAGGCCGCCCGCTGAGCCGCGCCAGCCGCGCCGTCAGGATGTGCCAGCCGGGCGTATCCTCAAGCGAAGCGATATGCAGGATCAGTGAATACAGCCGTTCCTCCTCGCCCGCCGCAGCCAGCATGCGGACGGCACGGACAAGCTCGTTGGCATCGAAACGTGAGCGGATTTCCGGATCGACGCTGGGATCGGGCGGCAGTGTCAGGCCTTTGCCGGGATTGACCTTTGCCGTCGCCAACTGGCCGTAATAAACGGTCGGGTATTGTGCCGCTTTGGCGTACCAGGTTTTCGCCGCTTCCTTGTCGCCTTCCTGTTCGATGGCCCGGGCCAGCCAGTAGGCGCCGCGCGCAAGGCTGACTGGATAGCTCACATTGTCGTACAGACGCTGGAAATGACCTTTCGCCTGCTTCGGCTCATTCAGAAAGCGAAGCACGATCCAGCCCGCCAGGAACTCCGCCTCGGCATGGTCGGCGGGATGATCTTCGGTCAGTCCGTGTTGGGCGGCGACACGGTAGGCTTCGGTCACGAAGCCCTTTTGCAGCAACTGACGCGCCATGATCGCGCGCTCGTCCCACCAGCGGTTCGGATACGGCATGCCTTCCGGCAGTAATTTCAGCAGTTCGTATGCGCTCTCCAGACCCTTTTTACGGCGCCAGCGCATGCGTTCGTAAATCAGACCGGCGTCGTTCTGCAGGCTTTGCGGGACATGCGAAACCAGCAGGTCGACATTGCCCTGCATGCGCCGGAGCGACGTTCTGGCCTCGATCAGTTTGCGGTACTGCGCATCGACCCGGTAGATCATGCGTTGCGCCGGCCAATAACGGCCTTCCCACATCAACCGGTCGGCGCGGGCACGGTTGTCGCCGAGCGTCAGGTACTTGCGGAATTTCCGGTAAAAAGATTGCTCGTGGGATTTGACGAAATTCTCGTTGATCCAGATGTCCTTGATCATGGCGATGCCCTTCTGGGTATCGCCTGAGCGGATAATGGCGTCGGCCAGCTTTTCACGGCCGATCGTCGAGGCCGGCGCGCGGTCGCCGAACCAGCCGATCACGAACGCCGGATCGGCGTTGGCATCCATGGCTTCCTCGGCGCGGGCCAGCAGACGGGTGCCGCGCGGCCAGTCCGGATTGCGGCTGATGAAGGCGTCGATGGCTTCGAAATCGGTGCCGAAGCCGCCCTGGAACAGCACGTACCAGGAGACAATCTTGCGCGCCAGCGGGTCGTGCAGCCGTCGCGCATGGAAATCCAGACGATTCTTGTTGCCGTGCTCGACTTCTTTCAGGGCCGCGGAAAACTCGCGTGCCTCGGCAGCGGACAGGGTGTCCGTTCCGGCAGAATGCGCCTGCTTGCCCGGAAATGTTCCCAGGCACAGCACGCAAATCACGAATATCGAAAATAGAGACCGCAAACTTCCGCTCATGCCTCTTGTCAGCGCCGATGACCGGCGTCGGCCAAAACGACTCGCCGTATCATATCGTTACCATGGTTATCGGGACAATATCGCCCTGTAAATGTCACGAACTTGTTAAGATCACGGGGATGAACACGAAAACACCACGGCCCGCGATCCGCAAAGTGATTCCAGGACTCTTGCTCCCGGCGGCGGGCGGATATATGGTCCGGGGCTGTTTTAATCTCTAACCCCATGGAGGGAACGATGTTTAAGGGTTCATTCGTCGCTTTGATCACCCCATTCAAGAATGGTGCGGTGGATAAAGCGGCGTTCAAATCCTTCGTCGACTGGCAGATTGCCGAAGGGACCGACGGTCTCGTTCCCGTGGGAACGACGGGCGAGTCCCCGACCCTGTCGCACGACGAACATGACGAAGTGATCGAGCTGTGCATCGAGGCCAACAACGGCCGCGTACCGGTCGTCGCGGGCACAGGGTCGAACTCGACCGCGGAAGCGATCCGGCTCACCAAGCATGCCAAGCAGGCCGGTGCCGACGCCGCGCTGATCGTCACGCCGTATTACAACAAGCCGACGCAGGAAGGCCTGTACCGTCACTATGCGGCGATTGCCGACGCGGTCGATATTCCGATCATCGTCTACAACATACCCGGCCGCAGCGTCGTCGACATGACCGTCGACACGATGGCTCGGCTTGCTGAAATTCCGAACATCGTCGGGGTCAAGGATGCTTCCGCCGATCCGATGCGACCGATGAAGACGGCGATGAAGATCAGCCCTGACTTCTGCCAGCTTTCCGGCGAGGACGGGACCATCGTGCCGTTCCTGGCCGGTGGCGGTAACGGCTGCATCTCGGTGACGGCGAATGTTGCACCGCGCGCCTGCGCGGAACTGCACGATGCATGGCAGGCCCGCGATCTGGATACCGTCATGGAAATCCAGAAGCGCCTGATGCCGCTGCACATCGCGATGTTCTGTGAAGCCAGCCCTGGACCGGTGAAGTACGCCGCCAGCCTGCTCGGCAAATGCGAACCGGACACACGTCTGCCGCTTTGCGAGATCGCCGAAAGCTCGAAGGTGCAGGTCCGTGAAGCGATGCAGTCCGCAGGTCTGCTGAACTAAGGGCGCCAACGGCAACGCCCCTATGGGGCGTGAACGGATATACGATGGCCGGCAAGAACAAAAAGAAAAAGACCAGCGGCAACGTCGTTGCGCAAAACCGGCGCGCGCGGCGCGACTACAGTATTGTCGAAACCGTCGAAGCGGGCTTGCAGCTCACCGGCACGGAGGTGAAATCCCTCCGTGCCGGGCGTGCCAGCCTGAACGAGGCCTTTGCCGGCGAAAAGCACGGCGAGATGTATCTCTTCAACGCGCATATCCCGGTCTATGAAGGCGCATCGCGCATCTTCAACCATGAACCGGTTCGTGACCGGAAGCTCTTGCTGCACAGGAAGCAGATGGCGCATCTGCTGGGTTCGCAGAAGCAGAAAGGCATGGCGCTGATCCCGCTCAAAATCTACTTCAACGATCGCGGCATGGCAAAGCTGGAACTGGCGCTCGGCGAAGGCAAACACACCTATGACAAGCGCGAAACCGTCAAGGAACGCGACTGGAACCGACAGAAAGGCCGCCTGCTCCGCGACAAGGGCTGATCTCTTTTTCGAGATTTCCGCAATATATGAAGACGGTGTTTCAGGATAACCGGACAGATGTTTCGGAATCACCGGTTGCGTTTGTGATCGATACTCCGTCTGTCCGGTGACGGGATCACGGTGTGCGCTATTGACCCCCCTGTCTCCGGTCGCCAAGTTTATCGCCATAAACACTTCCGGGGAGAATCCAGCCATGGCCACCATCGATAACATCGACGCCTGTGTGTTCGATGCCTACGGTACGTTGTTCGACGTAGCCGCCGCCGCATCGCACTGTCAGAAGGAACTGGGCGACAAGTGGGCGCCGCTGGCACAGACGTGGCGCGACAAGCAGCTTCAATACACCTGGCTCAGAAGCCTGATGCATGAATACGTGCCGTTCTGGCAGATCACGCAGGACAGCCTCGATTACGCGCTGGCCATGTACGGTATCGACGATGCGGATCTGCGCCAGAAGCTGCTGGATATCTATTTCGAACTTGATGCCTATCCCGAAGTCCCCGGCGTGATGGCAACGCTGAAAGCCGGTGGCAAGAAGGTCGCGACACTCTCCAATGGCTCGCCGGACATGCTGAATGCCGCCGTCAACAACGCCAAGCTGGATCTGGATGCAGTCTCGTCCGTCGAACGGATCGGTATCTACAAGCCGGATCCACGAATTTACCAGATGTCGTGCGATGACCTTGATGTGCCGAAGGAACGCATCTGCTTCATGTCGTCGAATGCCTGGGATGCCTGGGCAGCGGCGAACTTCGGGTTCCAGGTCGTCTGGGTCAACCGTTTCGGCCAGCCGCCGGAACGCCTGCCCGGTGAAATCCGCGAGATGATCAGCGATCTCAACGGCCTGCCTCCGCTGCTCGGACTCTGAGCAGCGCCGCCGCATGCCGAAGGATTTCATTGAGCGGAGGATCACCAGCCAGGACGGTCTGTCCCTGTATGTCCGGGACTATCCGGGCCCCAGTGGCGGCACCCGCACGCCCCTGCTCTGTCTCGGCGGCCTGACCCGCAGTTCCAAGGACTTCGGCGGTATCGGAAAATATCACGGGCGCACGCGCCGGGTGATCTGCCCGGACACACGTGGACGCAGCAAGTCCGATTACGACCCGGATTGGAATAACTATCGGCCCGAGACCTATGTCGGCGACGTGCGGCATATCCTGTGCGCGCTCGGTATTCACAGCGTTGTCGTTCTGGGGACCTCCATGGGCGGCATCATGGGGATGGCGATGGCGGCGGCGATGCCGACGTCGCTCAAGGGACTGGTGCTCAACGACGTCGGTCCCATCGTCCGCATGCGCGACCTCGACAGAATAATCGCCTACATGAAATCCCCGCCCTCGCTGCCCGACTGGGACGCGGCCGGGCGGCACCTGCGCGATGCCTTCACCGGGGAGTATCCGCTTTCGGAAGATGCTGATTGGACCCGCGCCGCGATGCTGAGCTATACCGAGCGCGCTGATGGGACGATCGGTTTCGACTGGGACGACAACATCCTGAAGCCGATCCTTGCCGACAAAACCGAGGTGCACGACCTGTGGCATCTTTTCAAGGCGACCGGACGCATCCCCGTCTTGACCGTTCGCGGTGCCAAGTCGAATATCCTCGATGAAGCCCTGCTGGCCGAGATGTCGGCACATCACAGCAACATGCAATCGGTCGTCGTGCCTGGTGTCGGGCATGCCCCGGGGCTGGCCGAACCGAAAAGCGTGGAGGCGTTGAATGGATTCCTTGAACAGTTCTGAGCCGCCGGTATTTGCCGACGTCCAGGACGCCGCCCGGCAATTGCAGGGCTGGGCGCGCCGGACGCCGCTTCTGGAGAACACGATCCTGAACGACACGCTCGGCTTTCGCCTGATCGTCAAGCCGGAATGCCTGCAGCGCACCGGATCGTTCAAGTTCCGCGGTGCCTTCAATAAAATTTCGCGCATTCCCGAAGACATGCGTGCCGGCGGCGTCGTCGCGTTTTCGTCCGGCAACCATGCGCAGGGTGTTGCGGCGGCGGCGAGCCTGATGGGCATGAAGTCGACGATCATCATGCCCAGTGACGCGCCCAAGGCGAAGATCGCGAATACCAAAGCACTTGGCGGCACCGTCGTACTTTACGACCGCAAGACGGAAAGCCGCGAGGAAATCGGCGAACGCCTGCAAAAGGAACAAGGCGCGGTGCTCGTCAAACCCTACGACGAACCTTTGATCATTGCCGGCCAGGGCACCATAGGGCTGGAGATATCCGAGCAGGTCGCGGAGATCGATGCGAATCCGGATGCGGTCATTGTCCCCGCGGGCGGCGGCGGCCTGATTTCCGGCACTGCGCTGGCGATCTCGGGAACCCTCGCCTGCCCGGTCTACAGCGCTGAACCGGAAGCCTATGACGATCACAAGCGCTCGCTGGAAGCCGGTTCGCGCCTTCCGGTACCCGATGGCGCGGAATCCATCTGCGACGCGCTGCTGGCGCCGATCCCGGGTGAGCTGACTTTCTCACTCAACAGCCGCCTTCTGGCCGGCGGGCTCAGCGTCAGCGACGACGAGGTGCTGATGGCCATGAAGACAGCGATGCTGTCCCTGAAGATCGTTGTCGAGCCGGGCGGTGCCGTGGCACTGGCATCGGCGCTGACACAGAAAATCGACCTTCGGGGCAAAATCGTCGTTGTCGTCTGCTCCGGCGGCAATGCCGATCCCGAGATGCTCAGCCGCGCACTGTCGATTTAAACGACGGCTAAAGGCGGTGACAGCACATTGCTCCGGGTGTATGACGCGCACCCTGTAAACGGAGTCGCAACGTGATCGACATCAACGACATCAACAAGGCGCGGGAACTCCTGGCGGGTCAGGTGCTGCACACCCCGACGATACTTTCGCCGGCGCTTTCCAACCTGACCGGCGCCGAGGTTTACCTGAAACTCGAGAACCAGCAGGTCACGGGATCGTTCAAGGTGCGCGGCTCGTACGTGCGCATGTCGTCGCTGAGCGAAGCCGAGCGTGGCGCCGGCGTCATCGCGGCGTCCGCCGGCAACCATGCGCAGGGCGTCGGCTATCATGCGCAGCGACTGGGTATTCCGGCGGCGATCTATATGCCCGCCAACACCCCCTTCACCAAGGTCGCCAGAACCGAAGCGCTGGGCGCCACGGTGATCCTCGAAGGCGAGAGCGTCGCCGAATCCCGGATTCTGGCGATGCAGGCCGCCGAAGCCGAAGGCAAGGTCTTCATCCATCCCTATGACGATCCGCACGTGATTGCCGGACAAGGCACGGCGACGGCGGAATTGCTCGAAGACGTACCGGACCTGGACGTAATCGTCGTGCCGATCGGCGGCGGTGGCCTGGCGGCGGGATGCTGCATTGCCGCCGCTGCGCATAATCCGGCCCTTGAAGTCGTCGGTGCGCAGGCGGATGCCTACCCTTCCATGTATCAGGCCTTCAAGGGCGAGCCGCCGCACGGCCGGGGCGCGACCATTGCTGACGGGATCGCCGTCAAGGAGCCGGGCGAGATGACGACACCGATCCTAAAAGCGCACATGAACGGCGTGGCCGTGGTTACCGAAGCCGATATTGAACGCGCGGTGCAGGTCTTCGTCGACGTGCAGCGGCTGATCGTCGAAGGATCGGGCGCCGTGCCGCTGGCGTTGATGCTGGCGGAGCGTGAAAGATTCAAGGGCCGCAAGGTCGGGCTGATGGTGTCCGGCGGCAATATCGATTCAAGGCTGCTGTCGTCGGTGCTGATGCGCGGCCTGGTGCGCGACGGGCGGCTCGCAAAACTGCGCATAACCCTGATCGATATGCCGGGCGCCCTGGCGGCCGTTGCCGGCATCATCGGCGACAAGGGCGGCAATATCGTCGATGTGCTGCATCAGCGGATGTTCCGCGATGTGCCGGTCAAGGAAGCGGACGTCGACATCGCCATCGAAACCATCGACGCCGATCATGTGCGCGAGATCATGGCGGCGTTGGAAGCCGCCGGTTTCGGCACGCGGCTTTTGTCGGACATGCGCTGAGCGCGGTCACATACGCCATACCAGCAACTGCGTCTGCCTGCCGTCGTCGACCTGCACGATTTCATCGGGTTCTCCGCCCGGCACGGCGAAGCTGTTGGATACGAACAGCGCCCCCGGCTTCATCTCGGCTTTGAGCTTTTCGTAAAGCCGGCTCATCGGTGCCAGCGATAGGAACGCATAGACCATGTCGGCGTCGCTGACATCCGTGTGCCAGATGCTCTTGAAGCGTATATCAGCGTTCCGCCGTCCGAGCGCGGCGATTCTCAGCCAGGAAATCAGGAACGACAGCGGCGCCGTTTCGACGCCGATGATCCTGGCCTCCGGATGCGCTTTGGCCACGGCGTCGGTTACACCGCCGAGCCCGCAGCCGAGGTCGATGAAACAGCGCCCCCCTGCCTCTGCGAACAAGGCGTCGAGCGCGTTCTCGGTTTTCGAGTTGGAAAGATACAGCGGCACCTTCTCGCGGACCCCGTTGATATAGAAGCCGGCCAGCAGCACCACGATCAGCGGAAAGATCCAGAACGGCGGCTGATACACCGGCACCAGCACCAGTGCCGGCGTGGCGATGCCGGTTAATGCCAGCCAGGCATTGCCAAGCCGCATGATGCGGCCAATGACAACGGCCAGTATGCCGGCGAAGAACGCGAGCCCGAGGATCGTCGTGTGCGAACGGGGAAAATCGGCTGGGGCGATGCTCCAGAACACGAGCGCGGCACCGGCGGCGACGATGGATGACGCGAGCGTACGCGGCACCGGCCATCCGGCTTCGCGTGTCATGCAACCGGACCCGGGGCTGCTAGGCTGCGGTAGGCACCGGCGGCATAGATCAACGGCTCCAGGTCGTCGTTCCAGCCGGCATGCAGAACGGCACCGACGATGATCACATGATCGCCGCCCGGATATACGGCTTCGCGCCGGCATTCTAGGCTGGCCGAGGTGCCCCTGATGACCGGCAATCCCAGATGCCCGGTGTCGTAAGGCACCGAATCGAAGGGCGGGATCGGTCCGGGATAGGCAAAAGCGTTCGATATCGCCTGTTGCCCGGACGCCAGGATATTGACGCAGAACGACGTGCCATCCGTATAAGCCCCTAATTGCGACGTTGACCTGTCGAGGCATATAAGAATCAATGGTGGCGACAGGGACAGCGAGGTGAAGGCGCTGACAGTCACGCCCACCGGCGCTTTTTCGGGCGTCAGGGTGCTGATTACGGTGACGCCGCTGGCGAATTTCGAGAGTGCCTGGCGAAACATGTTCGGTTCTACGGTCATGGACGCTATTTAGCATGCTCGCGGGGTGAATTGAAACGGTCGAGGCGATATCGAATTTTAAGCCAAAATGGAGCCAAACACTTGAGTTTCAAACAAAATCCCTCTATTGCGGTGATAGGGGTCATCTTGCCCGTCCACGCGATAAGCGGGCGCTGGAACAATTACGTTTGAGAGCCTGCTCGATGTTTTTCATCATCGGTATCGTTCTTGTTATCGGCTGCGTGTTCGGTGGGTACTCGGTCCACGGCGACCTGCGCATCCTTTGGCAACCAATCGAATACGTGATTATCCTCGGTGGCGCCCTCGGGGCGTTCCTGGCCGGGAACCCGAAGCCTGTCGTCATGGGGGCCTTCAAGTCCGTCGGCACCATGGTCAAGGGACCGAAGTATAAGAAGGACGCCTACGTCGAGTTGCTGAGCTGCATTTACTCGGTGTTCCGTCTGGCCAAGGCCAAGGGCGATCTTGCACTTGAGCAACACGTTGAAAAGCCTCACGAAAGTACCCTCTTCGCGAACTTTCCCAAGTTCCAGCATGACCATCATGGCATCGCCTTTTTCTGCGATTACCTGCGCCTTCTGACGTTGGGTGCGAGCAACGCGCATGAGATTGAGGCGATCATGGACCAGGAACTCGACGTACATCACCATGAAAAACTCATGGTCTCGTCGGCGATGCGCAGCATCGGTGAAGCCATCCCGGCGCTCGGCATCGTCGCCGCCGTGTTGGGTGTTATCGTCACCATGAGTTCCATCACCGAGCCGCCGGAAGTTCTTGGCGGCCTGATCGGCGCCGCGCTGGTCGGTACGTTTTCGGGGATTCTCGTGGCATAGGGCTTCGTGCTGCCGATGGCGTCGAATCTGGAAGCCGCCTATAACGCGGAACATCATTATTTCGTGTGCATGAAGATGGGTCTGATGGGGCACATGCAGGGATACGCCCCGCAGGTGTCCGTCGAATTCGCCCGCAAGGTTCTTCCGGACGAATACCGGCCGACCTTCGCCGAGCTGGAAGAAATCACCCAGAACCTGCCGGCACCGGGATAACGGGGGCCCTGGATGGCCGACGAAAGCGCAGCGAAAAGCCCGATCATCATCAAGAAGATCAACAAGGGCGGGCACGGCCATCACGGCGGTGCCTGGAAAATCGCTTACGCCGACTTCGTGACCGCCATGATGGCGTTCTTTCTGTTGCTGTGGCTGCTGAACTCGGTGACACAGGAACAGCTCGAAGGCATTTCCAACTACTTCGCGCCGGTCACGGCTTCGCAGTCGACGAGCGGCTCCGGCGATATCCTCGGCGGCAAGACCATCACCGAGGAAGGCGCCGCGCAGAACACCACGTCCAGAGACAGTGTCACTGTCGACCTGCCGCCCCCCAAAGCGGGCAGCGGCGGCGATGACAATGCCGAAACCAAGGAAGGCAGCACCCCTGACGAGGAAGCCGCCGCCGAGGTTCTGAAACAAAAGGAACAGCAGCAGTTCGAGGAAGCCAAGGATCAGCTTGAAGCGACCCTTGAAAGCATCCCGCAGCTGAAAGCGATGAAGGACAGCCTGCTGATCGACAATACGCCGGAGGGGCTGCGCCTGCAGCTTGTCGACAAGGACGGTCTGTCCATGTTCCAGAGCGGCTCTGCGGAACTGTTCCTGCATACCAAGCGCCTGCTCGAGGTCGCGGCGGAGATCATCAAGACCCTGCCGCAAAACATCTCCATTTCCGGGCATACGGATTCGACCCGTTTCGGCGGCGGCGGCGACTATTCCAACTGGGAACTGTCGGCGGACCGTGCAAATGCTGCGCGCCGCTGGCTGATGCAGATCGGCATTCCCGAAGACCGGTTCGACCGTGTCGTCGGTAAGGCCGCGACCGAGCCGTTGGTGGCGGATAATCCGACGCACCCGTCGAACCGGCGGCTATCCCTCATCATGCTTCGCGGTACCGGCAAGGATAATCCCGTGACCAAATCGGAAACCGGAGGCAAACCCGGCGAGCCGGAAGCTTTGCCTGGCCTGAACAAGATCCGTAATGAACAGGCAGAGCCGGCACCCACACCGAAGCTGCCGACGACCATCGTGCCGTCGCAGCAGAAGAAGGCGCCGCCAGGTGGCGCTGCTTTGCCAAGCCTCGGCCTGGAACTCGACAAGAATATCGCCCGCTGATTACCTGTCCTGATCTCAGAGGGAATTGCGCTGTCCCCCTGAAATGCCGTAACGTTTCGGATCAGGTCAATTCAGGAGCAGATTGAGCCGATGCGCCATCAGGCCTTACCCGATACCCGGTTCTTCTTTTCGACCGCGCCCCTGCCCTGCCCGTATATTCCCGGGCGGATCGAGCGCCGTGTCGTGACCGAGCTTGTCGGCCGTGACGCCAATGCCCTGCACGATCAGTTATCCATGGCCGGGTTCCGGCGTTCGCACGGCATCTGCTATGTGCCGGCGTGCCCTAGCTGCGATGCATGCGTTGCCGTGCGCGTCGTCGTCGATGAATTCAAACCCGGGAAATCGTTCAAGCGTATCATGCGCCGCAATGCCGATCTGACGGCCGAGATCGTCGAGCCGATCGCAACTCACGAACAGTATTCGCTGTTCAGCGATTACCAGCGTGCCCGGCATCAGGGTGGCGACATGTCAAAAATGGATTTTCTCGATTACCAGGCGCTGATCGAAGATACGCCGGTCAATACGCTGGTCGTGGAGTTCCGCAAACCGTCCGGCGCCCTGGCCGGGGCGTGCCTGGTGGACCGTCTCAGTGACGGATTGTCGGCGGTGTACAGTTTTTTCGATGAAAGCGACTACGAGCGCAGCCTGGGGACTTACATGATCCTGTGGCTGATCGGCGAAGCGCGAAGCCAGGAATTGCCTTTCATGTATCTAGGGTTCTGGATCGACGGCTGCTCGAACATGGCCTACAAGTCTCGTTTCCAGCCGCTTGAGCGTATCACCCCAGATGGCTGGGAGCGGATGGACAGATAACTGTCCACCCGCCATTCCATTTCTTAGTCCTGGTTTTTCCGGCCGACGGCGTATTTCCACGTCAGCGGGAGCACGGCAGCAGCCAGGGCGATCTTGAACGCGGCGCCCGGCATGAACGGCCACAGGCCCCATTCCAGGATCGGCTTTTCCCAGCCGAACAGCATGCCGAGCCAGGCAACGCCGGGTGCGAAGATGATCGCCGTGCCGATGGTCATGGCCAGCAGCGTGGTGAAGATGTTGCGGTCCCAGCCCTTTTCGGCCAGCCAGCCGACGACGGTGGCGGCAACGAAAAATCCGAGCAGATATCCGCCCGTCGGGCCGGCCATATAGGCAAGACCAATGCCTTTTTCGGGCGTGCCGGCGAATACCGGAAGTCCGACGGCACCTTCGGCAAGATACAGCAACACGGTCGCGCCGCCGAGACGCCAGCCGAACGCAATGCCGATGCAAAGCGTCATGAACGTCTGCATGGTCATGGGCACCGGGTAAAACGGAATATTGATCTTGGCGGAAATGGCCATCAGCAAGCTGCCGCCGAAGGCAAGCATGATGTTGCGCAGCCATGTACGTTGCTCGGTCGAAGTGACCGGCCAGATGTTATTGGCCAATGTGCTGTAATGCGTCGGATGTGCCATATCGTAGTTCCCTTAAAAATGGACTAATTTGTCTCATTATTCCTTGATTGATATAGACAATCAAGCATAATCAATAAGTTATCACCGTTTCCACCGATATAAAATACCCGCAAAAATTAGTACGATCAGCAAGGCCGCCGTTGTCAGCGGGGCTGCGAGCGGAAATGCGATGATGGCCGACACTATACCGACTAGCATACTGCCGAACAGCATGAAAATGGCCACGAGAGACAGAACAGCGACGATACCGCCAAGCAGGTAACCTATGCTGCGATCAATCACCAATCTCACCTGGTCGGCTTATGAAAACCGGTTGTTGTTCGGAAACCCTTTCGGCTTGATCAAGCCGGCCCCGGCGCGCTTGCCGAGCCAGGCCTTGAGATCGGTCTCGGAGCGGACCCCGGAACCGGTCTGCCACGTCACGCCTTCCTTCAGTTTGAACGCCTGCACATCGGACAGCACGCCGTCCTTGTAGCGCTGCAGGATGACCCCTTTGCCGCGCCCCATTTCCGGCACTTCATCCTTCATTTCGCCATCGACAAGTGACTTCATCGGGAACACCAGAAGTTTGCGGTTGGTACCGATGACAGCAATATGATCGGCGCCTTCGGGAACGATGGAGAGTGTTGTTGCTTCTTCGTTGGAGCCGACGTTCAGCACCTGCTTGCCGTTCTTGGTCTGCGCGGCGACTTCGTCTTCGGGCACGATAAAGCCGCGACCGGCGTCGGAGGCGACCAGAAAACGCCTTCCGCCTTCGAATTTGATCATTCTAACCACGTCGTGGCCGTTGGGAATATCGACCATCAGCCGGATCGGCTCGCCGTGGCCGCGCCCGCCCGGCAGCTTGTCGGCGCCGATGGTGTAAAAGCGGCCGTTCGTCGCGAAGATGAGGATCTTGTCCGTTGTCTCCGCATGCAGCCAGAACTTGAGCTTGTCGCCTTCCTTGAATTTGAGGCCGGATATATCGTCGAGGTGCCCCTTGGCGGCGCGAATCCAGCCTTTATCCGAATAGACGATCGTGACCGGCTCTTTCTCGATCATTGCTTCGATGGGAACGATGACGGTGGTCGGCGGCGTGCCGATCCTGGTGCGGCGGCGGCCGAGATCAGTTTTCGGGCCGAACGCCTGCTTCAGGTCCTTGAGTTCGCCTTCGACTGTCTTCCAGCGCTTGGTTTCGTCCTTCAGAAGGTCCCTGAGGCTCTTGCGTTCCGCCTTCAGGTCCTTGTCTTTCTGGCGGATTTCCATTTCCTCGAGCTTGCGCAACTGGCGCAGACGCATGTTCAGGATCGCTTCGACCTGCACATCGCTGAGGTCGAAGGTTTTCATCAGGACTTTCTTGGCGTCGTCCTCTTCGCGAATGATGCGGATGACCTCATCCAGATTGAGATAAGCGATCAGCAAACCGCCTAGAATTTCTAGACGGTGCTCGATTTTCTCCAGGCGGTACTTGGTGGTGCGGACCAGCACGACCTCGCGGTGTTCAAGAAACGCCACCAGCGCTTCGCGGAGGTTCATTACGCCCGGCACATTGTCGCTGTTCAGCACGTTCAGGTTGAGGCTGATCCGCGTTTCCATGTCGGTTTCGCGGAACAGATGTTCCATCAGCATTTCCGGGTCGACGTTGCGCGATTTCGGCTCCAGCACGATGCGCACGTCTTCGGCTGATTCGTCTCGGATGTCGGCCAGCATCGGCAGTTTCCGCGCCAGCAGCAGCTCCGCCGTTTTTTCGATCAGGCGTGATTTCTGAATCTGGTACGGGATGTCGGTGATGACGATCTGATAAAGTCCCTGCCCCAGTTTTTCGGCTTCCCACTTGGCACGCAGGCGGAAACTGCCACGTCCGGTTTTGTAGGCTTCGATGACGTTCTCGCGGGATTCCACAAGCTCGCCCCCGGTCGGGAAGTCAGGGCCTGGAATGAACTCGGCCAGCTTGTCGAAGGTGACACGGGAATTCATCACCGCGTCGGTGGTGTGCTTTGCCGTTTTGATAATATGCAGCATGGCATCGCAAAGCTCGCCGACGTTGTGCGGCGGAATGTTGGTCGCCATACCGACGGCGATCCCGGCGGCTCCGTTGGCCAGCAGGTTAGGGAATGCGGCCGGCAGCACGACCGGTTCGCGTTCCTCGCCGTCATAGGTATCGCGGAAATCGATGGCATCCTCGTCGATGCCCTTGAGCAGCAGCGTGGCGACTTCGGTCAGGCGGGCCTCGGTGTAACGCATGGCGGCGGCGTTATCGCCGTCGATATTGCCGAAGTTGCCCTGCCCGTCGACCAGCGGATAGCGCTGCGCGAATTCCTGTGCCAGACGGACCATGGCGTCGTAAATCGACTGGTCGCCGTGCGGGTGGTATTTACCCATGACGTCACCGACCACGCGCGCGCATTTCTTGTAGCCCGACGCCGGGTCCAGTTTGAGCTGCCGCATCGCGTACAGCAGACGCCGGTGCACGGGTTTCAGTCCGTCGCGCACATCCGGCAGCGATCGCGACATGATGGTCGAGAGCGCATAGGACAGATATCGCTCCGACAGCGCGTCCGCGAGCCTGGTTTCGCGGATTTCCTCGGGATCGACGTGTTTACTCATGGCACACCCCTAGTGGCCTGAAGACCTGACAATGACGAGATATAGTAGTTATTGCCGCGATTTCGTCAATGCAGCGATACCCCGGAAACCCCGGTATTTTTCGTTGATTTGGCGCTATTTCGCGGTCGCGGGGACCGGTTTCTGAGCCGATTGGGATTTCTGTTTAGCGGCTTCGGCGGCAGCTTCCTTTTCCGCCTTGTGCACGTCTTCGGGGATGACCATCCGTTTGCAGTGACCTTCTAGGAAGGCACCGGTCTCGATCGACAGGTCCTCGTGCAGAATATCACCGACGACGTGCGCGGTGTCGGCAAGCTTGACGACCTTGGCCTTGATCTGACCATTGACCCGGCCAAGCACATGGCATGTTTCTGCCACGATCTCGCCTTTGACCTTGGCGGATTCGCCGACGATTAGGATGCGGGCCCGAATGTCGCCGTTGACCTTGCCGTCGATCTGGATTTCGCCGTCGCTCAGCAGATCGCCGACGATGCTGAGATCGCGGCTGATGATGGAGGGAGGTGCCGGCGGTGGGACGGGTTTCGTGTCGGCTGCCGGTTTCTTATTGCTTTTGGAAAACATGCCGTCCCGCCTTGATGAACCGCATCGGGTCCTTCGGTTTGCCGTTGAAAACGATTTCGTAATGCAGATGAGGCCCGGTGCTACGCCCGGAACTGCCGAGCTCGGCGATTTTCTGACGGAAGTCGATCTTGTCGCCGCGCTTGACCAGGATTTTGTTCAGATGGCCATAACGGGTCACGATGCCCGAGCCGTGATCAATTTCGATAAAGCGGCCATAGTTGCCTTTGGTACCGGCTTTTTTGACGACACCAGCCGCCGGTGCAAAAACCGGAGAACGTACAGGCCCACCGAAATCAACGCCGTAATGCGCCGACCAGCGCTTGTTCATCGGGTCACGGCGTTTTCCGAAGGAACTGGTCACATAATATGTGTTCAGCGGAGCCGCCAGCGGCAGCCGTGCCATCACCGCCTGCAGGGTTTCCCACTGGCCGAGATGATCGTCGAGGCGGGTCAGCTTCTGCATCAACTGGCCGCCGGCCTCGTCCGGCTTGATCGGAATGAACGGACCGCCCTGCGCCACCTTACCGACGATACCGTTGGACGATGCCAGCAGTCTATCGACCTCGATTCCAGTGATTTCGACGACTTTCTCAAGCGAACCGATGTATGCCATCGTCCGCTCGGTCATTTTCTCGACGGCGGTATCCTGTGCCATCTGCAGGTTGTTCAGGCGATCCTCGAGCAACGCCACCTGGGTCTGCAGGTTGGTATTGCGTTGATGCGCTTCGTCACGCTCGCGGACCACGGTCTGCAGGTCCGTCTCGACGGTCATCAGGTTGTCGCGGAGCGAGAAGTTCTTGGTCGACAGCGAGCGCATGTCGTTTTCCAGGCGCGCCAGTTTGTCTCGCAGGACTTCACGGGCATCGGCGACGTTTTCACGTTCGCTCTCGGTGTTCTCAAGGCGTTTCTCGACGGTCGACAGGCTGCGTTGCAAGGTCGCGTTACGCTCCACCAGGCTGAGCATAAGATTGTGGTTATCTTCAAGCTCGCGCGTCAGTTCCACGAAACGGCGCTGATAGGCGGAGACATCGGACAGCAGGTCGTCATACGCCTGACGGGCATCTGCGATCATCGAATTCTTGGCACCGACGATCTCGTCATGCTGGATGTAGCTGAAGGTCGAATAACCGATCCAGCAGGTGAAAGCGGCGACGAATACGGTCGAGGAAACCTGGAACCACTGGGGAATACGGAAGAAGCTGATACGGCCGCGTGTGCGAAGGTGAATCTGACGTTCCGGGAAAACGCGGTTGACGAAGCGCCGCATTCGACTCCGGAAAGTCTCCTTTTCACCCCAATCCCGCATACTCACACACCCCCTAAACGCACCCTATTATCGTCTTCGGATTAGACCGAATGAACAATTTATTATCGCCCCGGAAACACAGGAAGTTTCCCGGATGTTGTTATTGGACGGATTAAAGCGAATTCACCCCGGCGCCGCTTCGTCTCGTCGAGGTAAAACCGTATCCACTTGGTCATTTTGTTGCAAGAAATTAATGGCGTGTTAACGCGCTGAGTGAGTCGGAAAAGCGCGGAATTCCAGCACTTTACCACGATTGCTGTCGACAGCTTCCGCTGCCTCGGCTAATTCTGTGGCCAAACCGACGCCTTAAGGACGCAAAATGGCCAACCGCCCGCCGCTCTCGGATTTCCGGATTCTCATCGCCACATGGTTCGGCGCAGGCTACGCGCCGATGGCGCCCGGCACTTTCGGTTCCCTGTTCGCGTTGCCGGTAGGCTGGGCCTTTGCCCATGAAGGTGGTGTCATGGCGCTGATGCTGGCCACCGTCGGGATATCGGCAATCGGCGTCTGGGCGGCGGATGCCTACATGGCCGAGGCCGGCGTGCACGACCCCGGCCCCGTCGTCATCGACGAGGTGGCCGGGCAGTGGCTGAGCATGCTGCCGATGGCGGCGGCACTGACATGGCAGGCTATGGCGATTGCGTTCGTGTTGTTCCGCCTGTTCGATATCTGGAAGCCATGGCCGATATCATGGGCCGACAAGAATATATCGGGTGGGATCGGTGTGATGGCGGACGACATTCTGGCCGGGATCGCCGCCGCCGCGTGTCTTTACGGATTGATGCTGGGCGCACCGCGCCTTCTCGGCATAGGGTAACAAGATGGAAGACGAGCTGATCAAAGCCGCCGATGAAGTCCTGACAGCCTGCCGGTCATGCGGGTGGACCGTGGCGACGGCGGAATCCTGCACCGGTGGCATGGTTGCCGCGGCGCTGACGGCGATCGCCGGGTCGTCAGATGTCATGGACCGGGGCTTCGTCACCTACACCAACGAGGCCAAACACGAAATGATCGACGTGCCGATGGCATTGTTCGAAAGCGTTGGTGCGGTTTCCGAGGACGTCGCCCGCGCCATGGCCGAGGGTGCTCGCAAAACGGCTGGCGTCGATCTAGCCTGCGGGATTACAGGGGTTGCCGGTCCTGGCGGCGGTTCAGCCGAGAAACCGGTCGGGCTCGTCCATATCGCCGCCACTTCCGGAAATAAGACGATCCATGAACGGTACCTGTTTGATGGCGACCGCCACGCGGTGCGGCTGGCTGCGGCCTTAAAAGCGCTTGAGATGATGAAGGCATTGGCGAGCGCGAAATAATCTTCATTCCGGCGCAGGCCGGGGTGACGAGAAATGCTTAACCGTGCAAGTCCTTAGCCCGTGCCTCGAAGGCGGCGATCATGCGCCGCACCGCTTCCGAAAACACGGCGCCGATGGCCGCCTGCAGAATGCGCGATCGGAACTCGAAATCGACGAAGAAATCGATTTCCGTTTTGCCGTCTCCCAAATCCCTGAATATCCAGTGGTTGTTCAGGTATTTGAACGGCCCGTCGGTATAGGTGACGTCGATGCGCTCGGGGCGGTTGTGGCTGACCTTCGAGGTAAAGCCTTCACGGAACACCTTGAAGCCGATGATCATGTCGGCGACGACAAGTCCCTCCTCGCGCTTGCGCACCCTGCAGCCGATGCACCACGGCAGGAATTCCGGATAGCGCTCGACATCGATGACGAGATCGAACAGCTGTTCGCGAGTATATGGCAGGACGCGTTTTTCGGCGTGTGTCGGCATCTGTCAGCAGACGCAGCGCGATTTACTTGCCGGCGGCAAGCCTGGCCTCGCGATTTTTCCGGAGTTCCGCGAAGTCGCTGTCGGCGTGATAGCTGGAACGCGTCAGCGGCGTCGACGAGACCATCAGGAAGCCCTTGGATTCCGCGATCTTCTTGTAGTCCGCGAATTCGTCCGGCGTGACGAAGCGGTCGACTGGTGCATGCCGTTTGGTCGGCGCCAGATACTGACCGATGGTCAGGAAATCGACGTCGGCCGAGCGCAGGTCGTCCATCACCTGCATGACCTCGGTGCGCGTTTCGCCCAGCCCGACCATGATGCCCGATTTGGTGAAGATCGATGGGTCTTCCCGCTTCACGGTGTCGAGCAGTTTCAACGAATGGAAATAACGCGCACCGGGGCGGATGTTGGGATACAGACGCGGTACGGTTTCCAGGTTGTGATTGAATACGTCCGGGTGGGCCTTGATGACTTGTTCCAGCGCGCCCGGTTTGTCACGGAAATCGGGAGTCAGAATTTCGATCGTCGTGTCGGGCGTCGTCTCGCGGATGCGTTCGATGCAGCGCACGAACTGATCGGCGCCGCCGTCGGCCAGGTCGTCGCGGTCCACCGACGTGATCACCAGATGCTTCATGCCCAGTTCGGCCACCGAAATCGCCAGGTTTTCCGGTTCCATCGGATCGACCGCGCCGGGCTTTCCGGTGGCGACGTTGCAGAATGCGCAGGCGCGGGTGCAGATGTCGCCCAGGATCATCACGGTGGCGTGCTTCGCCGACCAGCACTCACCGATGTTCGGGCACGCCGCTTCCTCGCACACCGTGTGCAGGTTGCGCGACCGCATCAGCTTGCGGGTTTCGTTATAGCCCTCGGACGTCGGTGCCTTGACGCGGATCCACGCCGGCTTGCGCAGCGGTTCGTTCTCCGGATTTTTCATCTTTTCCGGATGGCGGACGCGATTGAGGGGTTCGACTTTGCTCATTATGCCTCACAAGGACGCAGTCGTAACTGCTCACATATGGATGACGCGGCCGTATGCGTCCAGCACGCTTTCGTGCATCATTTCAGAAAGCGTCGGGTGCGGGAACACCGTGTGCATCAATTCTTCCTCGGTGGTCTCAAGGTTCATGGCGACGACGAACCCCTGGATCAGTTCCGTAACCTCGGCGCCGACCATGTGCGCGCCAAGAAGCTGCCCGGTCTTCTTGTCGAAGATGGTCTTCACCAGCCCCTGATCCTCGCCCAGGGCAATCGCCTTGCCATTGCCGAGGAACTGGAAGCGGCCGACGTTGATGTCATAACCCTGCTCCTTCGCTTTGGCTTCGGTCAGGCCGACGGAGGCGACCTGCGGATGGCAGTATGTGCAGCCCGGGATCTTGCCCTTGTCCATGGGATGCACGCCTTCGACACCGGCGATTTTCTCGATGCAGATGACACCCTCGTGCTCAGCCTTGTGGGCCAGCATCGGCGGTCCGGCGACGTCGCCAATGGCATAAATCCCCTTCTCCGCAGTGCGAGAGAACTCGTCGGCGACGATGCAGCCGCGATCGGTTTTGATTTTTGTCGTCTCGAGGCCGATGTCCTCGATATTACCCTGCACGCCGACCGCAGAGATAACCCGGTCAACGGTGATGTCCTGGGTCTTGCCCTTGGCGTCCTCGATTGTGCAGGTGACGTTGTTGGCGCCTTTCTTGACGCCGGTGACCTTGGCTTCGGTCATGATCTTGAGGCCGTTCTTTTTGAGCTGCTTCCGGGCGAACTTGGAAATCTCCTCGTCCTCTACCGGCATGATCTGCTTCATCACTTCGACCACGGTCACGTCGACACCCATGGTCTGATAGAAGCTGGCGAATTCGATGCCGATGGCGCCCGAGCCGATGACCAGCAGGCTTTTCGGCGTCACGTCCGGCACCATGGCTTCGAAGTAGGTCCAGATCAGCTTCTTGTCCGGCTCGATCCCCGGCAGCGCGCGCGGACGTGCGCCGGTGGCGATGATGATGTGCTCGGCGGTGTAGGTGCCGAGCGCCTTGCCGTCCTTGTCCGTCACATCGACTTTGCCCGGGCCGTTCAGTTTGGCGCGGCCGTTGACGACGGTGATCTTGTTCTTCTTCATCAGGTGCGCGACGCCGCCGGAAAGTCGAGACGAAACCCCACGCGAACGCTCGACAACCGCTTTCAGGTCGAAGCCGACTTTCTCGGCGCTCAGCCCGTAGTCCTTGGCGTGCTGCATGTAGTGATAGATTTCCGCCGTGCGCAGCAGCGCCTTGGTCGGAATGCAGCCCCAGTTGAGGCAGATGCCGCCAAGATGCGACTTTTCGACGACACAGGTCTTGAAGCCCAACTGTGCGGCACGGATGGCGGTGACGTATCCGCCCGGACCGCCGCCGATGATCAGAACGTCGAATTTCGTGTCAGCCATGTCAGATTCTCACTCCTTGAGGCGCCGTAAGCTCGCTCGTTTCAGCGTCGCCCGTATTCACGACACCCTGTCTTTCCAGAAGCATCATGCGACATTCAGAAGACGCATGTGGTTTGTGTTCGATGCCGCGCGGCACGACGATCATCTCGCCGGCGTTCAGGGTCTGCATGCCGTCGCGAAAATCGATGTTCAGTTCGCCGTCCAGCACGATGAAGACCTCGTCGATATCATCATGCTTGTGCCAGACAAAATCCCCTTCGACCTTGACCAGCTTGATGTCGTAATCATCGAAGCTGCCGACGATCTTGGGTCGCCAGCGTTCGTCAAACTCGGCGAATTTCTCCGCGAAATTGACTTTTTGCATCACGCACGCTCACAGCATCAGTTGCAGCGGATCTTCGAGGATACCCTTGAGTTCCTGCACGAAACCGGCCGCCGTGGCGCCGTCGATACAACGGTGATCGACCGCCAGTGTGACTGTCATCATGGTGGCGATGGCGACAGCCCCGTCCTTGACGACGGCGCGCTGTTCACCCGCGCCCACCGAAAGGATACCGCCCTGCGGCGAATTGATGATCGAGTTGAACGACGAAACCCCGAACATGCCGAGATTGGAGATCGAGAAGGTGCCGCCCTGATATTCCTGGGGCTGCAGTTTGCCGTCCCGTGCCTTGCCTGCCAGTTCCTTGGCTTCCGCGGAAATGGTGGCAAGGCCCATGGAACCGGCGTCCTTGATGATCGGCGTAATCAGCCCGCCGTCGACGGCGACCGCCATCGAGATATCGGCACGCTTGAACTTGAGGATCGCGTCATCGGTATAGGCGGCGTTGCAGTCGGGCTGGCGTTTCAGTGCCAGTGCCACGGCCTTGATGACGAAATCGTTGACGGAAATCTTGTAATCGGCGCCGTCGCGGCCGTTCAGTTCCTTGCGCAGTTTGAGCAGCGCATCGATGCAGATATCCGCGCTGACGTTGAAGTGCGGGATATCGCGCGCCGAAGCCGTGAGGCGCTTGGCGATGGTTTTACGCATGCCCGTATTCGGCACGCTTTCGTATTCCGGCAACAGGCTCAACATGGCCTCGTCGATACCGGCAGGCGCCACCGGGGCGGCTTCGCCCGGTTTCGCGGGCGCTGCGGCAGCTGCTGACGGCGCCGACGATTTGCCGGTGCCTTCGGAAAGCGCCTTTTCGATATCGCGTTTGACGATGCGGCCGTGCGGGCCGGAGCCGCTCAGTTGAGCGAGGTCGAGGCCTTCCTGTTGCGCCATCCGTTTAGCAAGCGGACTTGCGAAAACACGACCGCCATCGGATTTGGCGGCTGCCGGTGCTGCGGCCGGTGCGGCGGCAGGCGGCGGAGATGCCGGTGCGGATTTTTCAGCGGCCGGTTCGGCTTTCGGTGCATCGGCGGAAGCTTTTGCACCTTCAAGCACGCTGGCATCCTCGCCGTCGCCGAGCAGCAGTGCGATCACCGTGTTGACGGCAACGCCGTCAGTGCCCTCGTCGACGAGGATCTTGCCGACGACGCCTTCATCGACGGCTTCGACTTCCATGGTCGCCTTGTCGGTTTCGATCTCGGCCATGACGTCACCGCTTTCGACGGTGTCGCCTTCCTTGATCAGCCATTTCGCCAGCTTGCCTTCCGTCATGGTCGGCGACAGCGCCGGCATCAGTACTTTGATCGGCATGGTGTGGCCTCCCTCAGGCGTAACAGACGGATTTGCAGGCCTCGACGACATCCGGCGCTTTCGGCAGCGCCAGCTTCTCGAGGTTGGCGGCATACGGCATCGGCACGTCGACCCCGGCGACACGCACCGGCGGCGCGTCGAGATAGTCGAAAGCCTGCTCCATCGCGACGGCGGAGACTTCCGAGCCGATCCCGCATGTCGGCCAGCCTTCGCCGACGCTGACCAGGCGATTGGTCTTCTTCACCGACTCGATGATCGTCGCGGTGTCCATCGGGCGGATGGTGCGCAGGTTGATGACCTCGGCGCTGATCCCCTCCTCGGCCAGTTTTTCAGCGGCTTCCATGGCGATGCCGACGGCGATGGAATAGGCGACGATGGTGACATCGGAACCACTGCGCTCAACCTTGGCCTTGCCGATGGGCAGCGTGAAATCGTCACTGTCGGGCAGATCGAAGCTCTGGCCGTAGAGGATTTCGTTCTCCAGGAAAATGACCGGGTTCGGATCGCGGATCGCGCTTTTCAGCAAGCCCTTGGCGTCCGCTGCCGACCACGGCGCGACCACCTTCATGCCCGGACAGTTCGCATACCACGATGCGTAACACTGCGAATGCTGGGCGCCGACCCGTGCCGCCGCGCCGTTGGGGCCGCGGAATACGATCGAACAGCCCATCTGACCGCCAGACATGTACAGCGTCTTGGCTGCGGAGTTGATGATCTGGTCGATGGCCTGCATGGCGAAGTTGAAGGTCATGAACTCGACGATGGGTTTCAGGCCGTGAAATGCGGCCCCGACACCCAAACCGGCGAAGCCCTGTTCGGTAATCGGCGTGTCGATCACCCGCTTGGCGCCGAATTCATCCAGAAGACCCTGGGAAATCTTGTAGGCGCCCTGATATTCGGCGACTTCCTCGCCCATCAGGAAGACTTTTTCCTCGCGGCGCATTTCCTCGGCCATGGCGTCGCGGAGCGCTTCGCGCACGGTCTGGTTCTTCATCGGGCCATCGTATTCAGGTTCCGGCGCCGGTGCGGATGCAGGCGCTGCCGGTGCGGCAGCGGCCTTGGGTTCTTCCTTCGGCGCCTCATCGGCTGGTGCGGATTGCGCGGCGGCCGGGGCCGGCGCGTCGGCAACATCGTCGGCGCTTTCGCCGTCGGCGACCAGCACCGCGATCGGTGTGTTCACGGCAACGTTTTCGGTGCCTTCGGCGACCAGTATCTTGCCGAGCGTGCCTTCATCGACGGCTTCGACTTCCATGGTCGCCTTGTCGGTTTCGATTTCGCACAGCACGTCACCGCTTTCCACGGTATCGCCTTCGGCCTTCAGCCATTTGGCGATCTTGCCTTCGGTCATGGTCGGCGACAGCGCCGGCATCAGTACTTGTGTGGCCATAATATTAACCTTTATTCAGGTAATTTATGCGGAAAGCTCTTTGTAGACGTCCGTGTAAAGCTCGGATTCGTCGGGTTCAGGGCTTTGCTGGGCAAATTCCGCGGCGGAGGTGACGATGGATTTGATATCCTTGTCGATATCCTTCATCTCGTCCTCGTTCGAATATCCGGCTTCAAGGATCGTGTGGCGCAGATTGTCGATAGGATCGCTTTCCTTGCGCATCTTCTGCACTTCTTCCTTGGAGCGGTACTTCGCCGGATCGGACATCGAATGTCCGCGATAGCGGTAAGTCTTCATCTCGAGGATGAACGGCCCCTTGCCGGAACGCGCGTGGTCCAGTGCCTTGCCGCCCTTTGCGAGGACATCCAGCACGTCCATGCCGTTGACCTGTTCGCCCGGAATGTCATGCGCGGCGCCGCGTTCGGACAGATCGACATTCGATGATGCACGCTCGATCGAGGTGCCCATGCCGTACTTGTTGTTTTCAATGACGTAGACGACAGGCAGCTTCCAGAGCGCCGCCATGTTGAAGCTCTCGTAGATCTGCCCCTGGTTGACCGCGCCGTCACCCATGTAGGCGTGGGCCACGCCCCCGTCCTCGGTGTACTTGTGTGCAAACGCGAGGCCTGTGCCGAGCGGCACCTGGGCGCCGACGATGCCATGCCCGCCGAAGAAGTTCTTCTCGCGGGAAAACATGTGCATCGAGCCGCCCTTGCCTTTGGAATACCCGCCGCGACGGCCGGTCAGCTCGGCCATCACGCCTTTCGGGTCCATGCCGCAGGCCAGCATATGCCCGTGGTCGCGGTACGAGGTAATGACGCTATCGTTGCTGGTGCCTGCCTGGGTCATGCCGACGACAACGGCTTCCTGTCCGATATACAGGTGGCAGAACCCGCCGATCAGACCCATCCCATACAATTGACCCGCCTTTTCTTCGAAACGGCGGATCATCAACATGTCACGATAATATTTGAGAAGGTCTTCACCCGAGACGTCGGGTTTCTTGGCCGTGGTCTTGGCCTTGCTTTTTGCAGGTGCTTTTGCGGCGCTTGCGGATTTTGCGCCGGCCTTCGGGGCTCTCGCCATTGCTTCCTCCCGATCTGGGTTTCACGGCGGTTAACCACCGCTCTATCGGAAGATGCTAGGCGATCTTTTTATCGGTTTCAAGTATAGGCGCAGTTTTTTGCTGTTTGTTCGCTTATTGTACCGAAAACTAAACTGAATAGAAGTTAAGCTGCCACCGATCCGAACGATATCTCGACAACGTTATCCCGATCGACACGGGAAATGGCATCGAAAACATCGCGCAGCCAGTGCCAGTAGCAGCCTTCGAAACAGACCACGTGCTCAGCCTGAATTTTCGGAGGAATATGGTTGACGATATCGCCGCGCCAGCGCCGCATCGACTGCACCCTGTCCCAGTAACAGACGGTGTAGTCATTGCCGTCAGCATCTGTAACTTCCTCGATGCCGAGGAACCCGGGCTCGGCGGCTGCCAGGCCGATGATCCTCTCGCCGGCATCTAGGAACTGTCCGGCGTCCAGTCCGGCCGGTGCGGTGCGGTTGATGACCGCGAAATACGGCGGATCGCGCCTTGGATCGAATTTTGCCATACCCATATCCTCCTTACATATGCCGAGCGGCCGGCTGTTCGTCGTCGATTTCCGCGAATAGCGAACGCACGGCACTGGTGTTGGAATTGGCGACGCGGCAGACTTCCAGCGGATAGGATGCCGCACCGATGACGCCGCTTTCGGACTGCCAGGCCTCGACATCGGAAAGTTCGCGCCAGTACGCGACCGTGACCGGGCGGCCGTCACCGGCGCGCGCGGTTTCAAGTCCCAGAAAGCCGGGACGGCGTACGGCAAGCGTGACCATCCGGTCGCCGGTGTTGGCCGGTTCGTCGAAAGACGCATGCGGTTCGTTTTCGATGATCGCCGCATAATACGGCGGCACCAGTTTGTCAGCGAGTGAAGCCATCGGTTTCTCCTTTGCTTCGAAGTGAACTCACAATGATGACGAGATCGTCTGCCCGCGCGTAGCCGAGCATGATGCGAACCCTTTCATCGAGCATGTCGTGGTCGATGCTGTCCGGGTACAGAAGCTTGACGCGGCTGTCCCAGTGATGCTTTTCGTTCTGCAATGTGTGCAATCGGTTTTCCGCCTCGGCGACGCGTTCGCGCATCTGCAGCAACGCCAGCAGGCCGCGGTCTCCGTGTACCGTGTGGTAGGCGAAATAAGATACAGCGACGATCCCGAACAGGGGTCCGACGACATGCTTTGCACGCCTGCGTAATTCTTCAATAAGTCCCATGGACTGCGGGATTCCTTTATCACCTTCTGTGCCGGTCCCAGTCCCAACCTGGGATGATTATGGCGCGGCAATTCTTAACAAGGCGTTAGGGAGTCTTAGGAAATGTAAAACACCGGAAGGTGTTTGCGGCGTCACTGCTGCGGCAGGTATTCGTCCGACCATTTGAGGACGATATTGAAGCTGAGCGAGATACGTGTTTCGTCCGACAGGTTCGGGTGCACGAAATGCATCAGCGAGCCCGGCCACATCATCAGCAGCCCCGGCTCCGGCAATACCGTGAATTCCGGATCGACATAGGGATCGTTGCGGATCGAGGTCATGTTGAAGCCGGTTCTGGGATCGTAGAACGTGATGCAGTTCGGGCGCACGTCGCTGCGCTGGCGTTTCTTCGCGCCCTCGCCCGGCATTTTCAGGTAATAGGTGCCGCTGAGGTACGCGTGCGGGTGATTGTGCGGATCGTGGTAATCGCCCTGGCGGTTGATGTTGGCCCAGGCGTGGATCTGCCAGTTGACCGCATAGTCGATGCCGATCTCGCGCAGATAGTCGATCACCGTCTGGTTGATTTCGGCCCTGAGCCAGTTCGGCCCCTCGCGGTCGTATTCGAGCGGATTGTTTTCGCGGTAATCCGTGGTCAGGGCCTTGTTGCCCTTTTCCATGTCGCGCACCAGCTTGATCAGGTCGCGGGTCGGCTCCTCGAAATCCGGCAGATGCCGCCGTACGAGCTTGGTCGGGAACAGGTCGATGAAGTCGGTCATTGCCGCGCGTCTTTCGAGTTTATTGCCTGGGCGGTGGCGGCGTCAGGGCTTCATAGACGCGGCAATTTGAATATCCCTGGTTCTGGAAATGATAGGTGTATTTCGGATCGCCGACGCCGGTCGGGTCATAAAGGTTCCAGCCCGGCTTGGCGACGCCGGTGATTCCCTGCCCGTTATCGCCGATAAAGCCGATCGACAGCCTGAGTACCTTGCGTTGCTTGAACTGGCCCTGGCGGCACAGTCGTGACAGCTTCGGATTCAGGTGCCCGACCTTGCTGACACGGGATTTAATTTGTGCGTATTCGCCCTTGATGCGGTTCTGGGCGGACGTATCCGGGACCGCGAGCAGGCAAAGCGCAAGCGCGGCTAGGGCCGTTTTTCCGGCGGATATGACAGCTTTCTGCTTCATCATCCGAAACTTATAGCCTTTTACGGCTGCAAATGGAAGTGATCGCAGGCACAGGCGCGCTGCCATGCATGCGGTGTTCAACGCACGACCGGCAGTTCGTCCCAGCGCGTCGTGTAGCGCAGGCTGCGGTGCTGCTGGTTCATGTACCAGTGGCGCGGCCGGTAGACTTGCCCGTAGCCGATGCTGCCGGCGCCGAAGCGGCCGTTGATGGCGTCGAAGGCCTGCATCAGCCTGTCGGCGCCGGGCGGCCGGGCAACGTCGAACAGCGAGCGCGGCGCGGCGTCGGTGCGGTGCAGGTTGAACAGCATGACCCCCGCTTTCTTGTAGGGGATGCCCGGCCGGTAAGCCTGACGGAGTGCCCGGAGCGCCGCCTTGACGATGTCGCCGGTGTGATTGCCGGCCGGCGTCAACCCGACCGAGGCGGTGCCGGTGAACTGCGGCAGATCCTGGCGGAACGGGTTGCCGCGCACGAAGACATGGACGATTTCCGCGACCAGATCGCCCTGGCGCAGCTTTTCCGCGGCCCTGGACGCCAGCGCCTTGACGATTTCCTGCAAATCCTCGTGGGTCGTCATCATCCTGCCGAAGCTGCGCGTCACCGCCGTCGTCTGCTTGTCGGGCGGGGTGTCCTCGAGCGATATGCAGGGAATACCGTTCAACTCGTCGACGGTGCGCTGTCCGACCACGCCCATGCACTGGCGCGCCCATGTGCGGTCGGCACGCTTCAGATCGAGCGCCGAATGAATGCCGTGGCCCTGCAGCATCCTGGCCCAGCGCCGGCCGATGCCCCAGACGTCGCCGACCGGTGTCTGCGCCAGCGCCGCATCGTGGCTTTCGGGCGTCAGCAGCGCAAAGACCCCGTCCGCTTTCTTGGCCAGCCGGTTGGCGATCTTGGCCAGCGTCTTGGTCGGGGCCATGCCGATGCTGACTGGCAGCCCCGTCCACTGCAGCACGGTGCGGCGGATGTCGTGGGCATAGGCCATCGGATCCCCGGCCGCCGTGTGCGTCAGGTCGAGAAAGCATTCATCGATGGAATAGGCTTCGATGTCCGGCGTGAAGCGGGAAAACACGTTCATCATCCGTGCACTCATGTCGCCGTACAGCGTGTAGTTGGAACTGCGCACCAGGACGCCCCGCCACGCCGGGTTCTCGCGCATCTTGAAGAACGGTTCGCCCATGCCGATGCCGAGCGCCTTGGCTTCGGCGGAGCGCGCGATGACGCAACCGTCGTTGTTGGACAGCACGACCGCCGGCTTGTTCCGCAGCTCGGGCTGGAACACCCGCTCGCACGAGACGAAGAAGTTGTTGCCGTCGGCCAAGGCTATGATGGGGGCTATGATGGGGGCAATGGTGGAGGCGCTCATGTGTAGCTCTTGATGGTGTGCGCGACGACGCCCCAGATTTCCCCGTCCTCGGGCAGCGCCATCGGCGGAAACTCGGCATTCGCCGGGATCAGCCACCAACGCGGGCCGCGCCGCTCCAGCCGTTTCACCGTCATCTCGCCATAGGCGACGGCGATCACGATATGGCCGTGCTTGGCCTCGCGCGAGCGGTCAACAACCAGCAGGTCGCCGTCGTCGATCCCTGCCCCGGTCATGGAATGGCCGGTGACGCGCACCAGAAACGTCGCCGACGGGTGCTCGACCAGATCGTTCAGATCCAGCGTGCCGTCGGCGAAGTCGTCGCCCGGGCTCGGAAACCCGGCGGCGACACGGCTCAGGTACAAAGGCAGGCCGAAGCGCCGTTCCGGTCGGGCGCCAAGCGCCCGGGGTTTGTTGAGGAATGAGAACATAATGCGAACATTGCCGAATCGCCGATGTGCTGGCAAGAGGCGTCGTGCACGATCGCGGGGGATAAGTGTCCGGAACGGTCACCTGTCCGGCCGGAACCCGACCCTCCATGCGCTCAGAATGCCGGAGCCTTGTAGGGGCAAGCATCGCAACCCATGTCAAAGGGGAAGATTGATGATGCTGGGCGAGAAAAAATGAGCTGGAATCCTGCCGTCGACGCTGTTTGTGCCAAAGTCGAGAATTGCGATCCGATCGAATTGATCATTCGCCCGCAAGAGCATGATATCGGCGGTTTTTCCGTTCGCCGGGCACTGCCCGCGAAGGAAAGGCAGATGGTGGGGGCCGTTCATCTTTTTCGATCACATGGGGCCGGCGACATTGCCGGCGGACCAACCGCTCAATGTCCGCCCGCAGCCTCATATCGGTCTGGCGACGCTGACCTGGCTGATTGAAGGTTCGATCATGCATCGCGACAGCCTTGGCCATGCCCAGGAAATCCAGCCGGGAGAAGTCAACTGGATGACCGCGGGCGCCGGGATCGTCCATTCCGAGCGTACGCCGGAACGCCTTCTTGGCCAGGAAAACAGGCTGTTCGGCCTGCAGGTATGGATGGCGCTGCCGAAGGAACACGAAGAGGTATCGCCGTCTTTCCAGCACTACTCGGCAGACCAGATACCGCATGTCCAGGGCGACGGCTTTCACGCGACCATCGTCGCGGGCAAGGCCTGGGGCCGGGAATCGCCGGTGTCGGTTTATTCCGACACGCTTTACGTCGACCTGCGGATCGATCGCGGCGCCACGACCCCCATCGATTGCGGCCATGAGGAACGTGCGCTCTACATCCTCGAAGGCGCCTTGGAGATAGAGGGTGAGAGGTTCCAGCCGGGGGAATTGCTGGTTCTCAAGCCGGGCGCGCACGTCACCGTTACGGCCCCCGAAGATACGCATCTGATCGTCATCGGCGGTGCCAAAATGGATGGCCCCAGAATCAAATGGTGGAACTTCGTATCCAGCACCCGCGAACGCCTGAATCAGGCCAAGGACGACTGGCGGAACGGCAAATTCCCCAAGGTCCCGAACGACGAGGAAGAATATATCCCCCTGCCGACGTCGTAGGCGCCGCATTCGATCATGGCAATCATGGAATATTAAACTGGCGCGCCCGGCAGGACTCGAACCTGCAACCGTCCGCTTAGAAGGCGGATGCTCTATCCAGTTGAGCTACGGGCGCCCAGGCGACGCCTTTCTAGTCCGCATGTTGAAAAGGTGCAACGAAAGACGTCGCGGCGGTCTTCTTACGAGCCGCCGAAGACCTGCTTGAGGATATCCGTGGTACGCGCCGCCGGGTTGGCGCGGATTGCCGCCTCTTCCTTCGCCAGATAGTGGAAGATGCCGTCCAGCGTCAGCTGCGTGGCGTGCACCTGCAGATCGGCTTTCACATCAGGAACGAGTGGCAGTCCTTTGTATTTGCTGATTAATGTGTCGTAGGCAGTGATCGCGCCGACCTGTTGCAGGGCATTGTCGACGACCGGTTCCACGGTGGCCTTCAGATCCGGCGTGGCGACCCGTTTGAAGTATTGGGTGGCAGCGTCTTCGGGCCCGTCATAGATCTTTTTGGCGTCGTCGAGGGTCATCTCGTTGACGGCCTTCCAGATCAGTTCCTTGGTTTTCGGCGCCGCTTCCTCGGCGGCGCGATTGAGCTTCAGTTCGACATCGTCGGCCAGCGCCGACAGGCCGAACTTGCGCATGATGTCCTGCACCTTGGTCAATTGATCCGGCAGCGGGATATGGATCGCCGGATCGGCATTGAAGCCGTCGGCCGCGCCGACCTGTGCCGTCACCCTTTCCGCACCGACGCGCAGCGCTTCCTTGAGGCCGGCAATGATCTGATCGGTGCCGAGGGTGCCCATCGTCGTGCCGCTGCCTGTGCCCGAACCGGAGCCGCTGGTGACCTGATCGACGGCGCCCTTGAGCTTGTCGAGGAAGCTCGCATGTGCGGACGAGGCCGCGAACAGCAGCGCCGTCAGGGCGGCCAGGGCCGTGAGGCGGCGCATCAGTGGGTCCAGAGGGTCTTGCGGCCGAAAGCGAAGTTGTCGGCGTAGTTCTTCGGCTTGATCTTGCGCTTTTTCGGCTCGGCGACGTGATAGGACAGGTTGTTCTTCTGGGCGAAGGCGATGGCGTCTTCCTTGTTATCGAAGCGCATACGTACCTGGCCGCGGGTGTCGCGCGATCCGGTCCAGCCCATCAGGGTGTCGGTTTCCTTGCGCGAACCGGGTTCGAATTCGAGAACCCATTTCCTGACATTGGCGCGCCCCGACTGCATCGCTGTCTTGGTCGGTTGATAAATGCGCACATCGGGCATAGAAAAAACCTCCGCTGGAACCAATATGTTCCATGAAAGATACGCGAGAAATCGCCGAAGGCAATGGATTTCGGGCGCATGATGTAGCCCAATTAACGAATACGGGGGATCGGAAAGTGAAGGCAATTCAGTTCAGCGAAGCCGGGGCAGCGAAAGACGTCCTGAAAATGGTCGATATCGATGCTGTCGAACCGGGGCCGAACGAGGTAAGGGTCAAGATCGCCTATGCCGTCGTCAATCCGACCGATGCCAAGCGCCGCTCGAGCGGCCGCGAGCTGCCGAATTTTTCGCCGATTGTTTCGGGCAATGACGGTGCCGGCGTGATCGAGGCCGTGGGATCCAACATCGACCCGAACCAGATCGGCAAGAACGTCTGGATCTTCGGCGCGCAGGCCGGCAGGCCCATGGGGACGGCGGCGGAATACTGCACCCTGCCCTCGTGGATGGCGCCCCGGCTGCCGGAACAGTCCACGCTGCTGGACGGCGCGTGTCTCGGCGTGCCTGCCGTCACCGCTTATTACAGCGTATTTTCCGATGGACCGGTCGAAGGAAAGACGGTCCTGATTTCCGGCGGTGCCGGTCGGGTCGGTGCCTATGCAGTACAGATGGCGAAACTCGGAGGCGCAACGGTGATCGCCATGGTCGGTAAGCCGGAAAACGAGACCTATGCCCGCGAACTGGGTGCCGATCACGTGGTCAATTACAAGTCTGACGATGTCGCCCGGAAAGTCCTGGAATTGACCGACGGGCGCGGCGTCGATCACGTATCCGAAGTCGCCTTCGGCGCCAACGTCGATCTGTTCCCGCAGATCGTCGCGCCGAACGGTGTGATTGCAGCCTACAGTTCCGATGCGGTCGCCGAGCCGGTGCTGCCGTTCCTGCCGATGATGTTCAAGAACATCACCATGCGGCCGTTCACCATCTATTCGCTGACGGAAGCCACGAAGCGCGATATCTTCGACGCCATCAACGGTATGCTGGCCAAAGGCCAGTTGAAGCACCGTATCGGTGCGCACCATCCGTTTACGCTGGACGGCGTGATCGCGGCGCACGAGATGATCGAGGCCGATGCGTCGGCGGGGGTCTGCGTGATCGATGTTGCCGGCTGAGTTGACGGTGATTTTTGAGAGGAGACCAAACCGGATGATGAAGCGACTGCAATTGGGATTTTGCGCGGCCGTTCTGGCGATTCTGCCGGCTTTGCCGTCCCACGCGCTGGAAAGCTACAGCGCGGCCGAGGAAAAACAGTTCCTGGACTGGTGCACGGGGGCCAAAAGCGCCAGTGAAAGTACCTGTTCCTGCGCCCTGAAGCGGGTCGCGCAGACGGTACCGGCGGCGGCGCTGACGTCCTATCTGGCTAGTCTCGGCAGCGGCCAGTCGATGTCGCTGACGTCCCTGGCGACGACCAGCGGCGCGATGACGGCCACGACCGTGGCACAGGCGCTGACGACCTGCGGCAATTGATCGTACGGCTGCACTGCAGGCGATCTTCGCGATTTGAAGGAAATGGTCGGGGAGACAAGATTCGAACTTGCGACCCTCTGGTCATGCAACAGAAGGTCTGGGCGGCACCGCCCTTGCTCATAAAGGGTTTGAGCCTCATATGTAGGTGCTTAGGGGAATCGTTTAGGGGAAACAGCCCCAAAAACATAGCCACCACGCCCAGGCTGCCGGCTGCCAAACCCACCCATCGCCCCCCCACCCCGCCGATATCAATAGGGGGATGCCTCGCAATATTTTTTGAAAAAATCCGATGAAGGTTTGCTAGGTTGCAAAGCGCAACCAAAGGATGGTGGAGGCTGAATTATCCTCAATTTAACATTGGATACTTGCACGAAAAGGCGTGGGAACAGCAGAGGCTATAGGTGGATTAGATCATTTCATCATGAAGGGGTTTACGATGGGGAAGCACGTATAACCCTTAGCGGATATTTTCTTTCCCTCCAAAACGATCATTAGCGTTAGGTCTTGCGGGTTCAGAGAATGCGTCGTTCTGATTCCGGTCGAGGATACTTCAGTATAATCCCACCTTCCAATCGTGCCTGGGTCGGGAAGTCGCGGAGATTTTTTGCCGTTTACAGTCGACCATGCCCCATCGGTGGCGAAGTAAAAATTTAAGCTATTGGGATTCTGACGTGAACCCCTGTTTATCCTCATTCAGAAGTTAGTTCTGTTCAGGTTTTGGTCCTCATGTGACCGGGTTTTGCAGCAATTGAAATTGTCTTTTTATGGGTAAGTATCCTCGCCACGCTAGTGATATTCTTTCGCGTTGATCGCTTTGCTGGCTGGCTAATGTTTCCTTACCTTCTATGGGTTTCCTTCGCATCCTATCTGAATATCGCGATTTTCTTGCTTAACTGATTGGCATAGTCACCCCAGAAAGTAGATATTTGCCAGTTAGATCGTAGGTTTCCGCAAATGATCCATTTCGGCCATTGTCTATTTTCTCTTTTTCTCACAATTAGGCATCAGAAATGGCAAAAGCTTGAAGGAGAATAAAACTTGGGGCTGACATAGATAAGGAATTTTCTTTATGAGTGTCAGATGGTTAGCAGAA
>JAYNVG010000067.1:0-1972 GCA_038100295.1 Thalassospiraceae bacterium | reverse complement strand
GCGCCAAGCGGTCGCCGAGATCGCGAAACGCCACGATCTCGGCGTCGAGATCGAACGGATTTGGGAGCAGGCGCCGCTCGGCTTCGATCCCGATTGCGTCGCGGCCGTCCGGGAAAGCGCGAAGCTATGCGGCTATTCCTCGCGGGAAATGACGTCGGGCGCCGGGCATGACGCCGTCAACGTATCGCGGGTCGCGCCGAGCGCCATGATCTTCATACCGAGCGGCGGCGGCTTGAGCCACAATGAGGCCGAATTCTCGACCCAGGAGCAATGCGCGAAGGGAACGCAGGTTCTTCTTCAGGCCGTCTTGCGCTACGACCAGATGCTCGCCGAAACGAAGGCGGCGTGACCGCCTTCGGACGAAATAAGGATGGGGGAAATCTCAGGTCGCGCGAGGGCGCGACGTCGTCCGCCGACTGTTCAGAGAACGAAGATGTGCAGCAGCACCCACACCAACGCGACGAGGCCGATAGCGACGACGCCCCCGCCGATCAGGATCTTCGACAAATTCTCCAGGGAAATCTCGTTCTGGCTCATACGCCGCACTCTCTCTGTGTTTGGTTACATGTGACCTGATCGACATTTTGTACCGGGTTGATTGTTAGTCTATTGCATGAGTCGGTGTTGATCTAGAGGTGTTGGCATTGGGCTATAGGCCACCGGCGCCGGTGGCCTATAGCCGAGGGCCGAGTGGGGCCGCTTGGTGTTGTAGTAGGCACGCCATTTCTCGATGACGATTCTTGCTTCCTTCAAGCTGTAAAAGATTTCGCCGTTAAGCAGTTCGTCTCTGAGCTTGCCGTTGAATGATTCGCAGTATCCGTTCTCCCAAGGTGAACCCGGCTCGATGTAGAGGGTCTTCGCCCCGAGTTGCTGGAACCAAGCGCGGACGACTTTGGCGGTCATCTCCGGTCCATTATCGGAGCGAACGTGCTCCGGGATGCCGTGTTTGAGCATGGCGTCGGCGAAGGTCTCGATCACGCCAAAGCCATTGATCCGCCGTGCCGCCCTGATGGCCAGGCATTCGCGGCTGTATTCATCGATCAAGGTCATCAATCGCAGCGTTCTGCCGTCATGGGTCCTGGCGGCGACGAAGTCATAGCTCCAGACATGATTGCGCCGTTCCGGCCGGAGCCGGACGCACGATCCGTCGTTCAGCCAAAGTCGGCTGCGAGGACGTTGTTTCCTGGGAACCTTGAGGCCTTCCCGGCGCCAGATCCGCCTGACACGGTCTACACCGACCGACCAGCCATCGTCATGAAGCAGGCTCGCGATCCGGCGATAGCCGTACCGGCCATATTGCGAACCGAGCCAGACAATGGCCTGTGTCAGCGCATCCTCATCGGCACGAAACAAGGGGATGTATCGTTGCGTTCCCCTCGGTTGGCCGATGATGCGGCAGGCACAGCGTTCCGACAGCCCATATCGCTCCCGAGCCGCCTGGACCGCCTGCCGCCGCCGGTCAGGCGCTAGAAGTTTCCCGAGGCGATATCGGATAAAACCTGCTTCTCCAGCGACAAATCTGCCACCAGGCGCTTCAGCCGAGCGTTCTCCCGCTCCAGTTCCTTCATCCGCTTCGCCTGGTCGATGTCCAGGCCGCCGTATTCCTTGCGCCAGCGGTAATAGCTCTGCTCGGAAACCCCGGCCTCTTTACAGGCCAGTGCCACCGTCTTGCCTTGGCCCATCAGGACTTCAATTTGCCGCAGCTTCACGACAATCTGCTCTGCCCCTATTCGCTTCCCCATCGTTGGCTCCTTTGTTCCAGGGATAATCTCTCAAATTCCCCGGTTCAAAAAAACCTCTCAGGTCAGGAGCTACTTGTGATAATGAATTTTTTCATCGTCGACGTCGCTCTTTCTATTCGGATTGTCTTAAAAATCGCGACAGAACCGAAAGATCGTTGCGCTTATTAGGTTCACACCCAATGACACCTCCTATGTAAATTCGCCCCTCCCCCCAGGGGTAGGTCTGAGGT
>JAYNVG010000023.1:0-54760 GCA_038100295.1 Thalassospiraceae bacterium | reverse complement strand
AGGGCCTCAACATGTTCCGCAAGGTCGACGTGCCGGTGTTCGGCATCGTCGAGAACATGAGCTATTTCCTGTGCCCCGATAACGGCAAGCGCTACGACATCTTCGGCCACGGCGGCGCCAAGCGCGAAGCCGAGCGCATGGGCGTCGACTTCCTGGGCGAGGTGCCGATCGAGATCGCCATCCGCGAAAACTCCGACAATGGCACGCCGATCACCGTTTCCGAGCCGGAAAGCCAGAGCGCGGCCAACTACCGCGCCATCGCCGCCACGGTCTGGGACAAGATCGAAAAGGCCATCGGCGGCGAAAGCCGCGCACCGAAGATCGTCATCCAGTAACGGGAACACAGATGCCGAAGCCGCGCCACCGCCTGAACAGATCGATCCGGGCGCCGGCGCTTGCGGTTTTCGCGCTGCTCTGCACCCCGCTGGTCCTGCATCAGGCACGGGCGGAAACCGTCGTCGCGCTGCCCGGCGCCGAATGCCGCGACGTGCGCAACACGCTGGAACTCTACGTGCCGATCGCGCCGGGGTTCTGCCAGCTCGATATGCCGTTCCCGGAAAACGAGGAAAAGATCGAAGGCACGCTGTGCCGTCTCGTCGCGGTCGGCACCGGGGTGCACGTGGAAAACGAGCGCGTCCGCACGCTCAAGGACATGCAGGGCTATATCAAGAGCGCGCTGACCGAGGCCGGCTGGCGCGAGACCGAACAGACCAAACGCTTCGCCGGCCGTTCCAAGCACGGCCGCCACGTCTTCGCCATGACCCGCAACAACGCGATCTGCGTCACCACCATCCAGGTCGGCATGGTGCCGGGGGTCGAACCGTCACGCGGCGCGCTCGACGACGGCACGATCTATCTGGGGTCCCTGAAGCCGCACGAACGCGAGTGGTGGGTCGCCGTCGACTGTTTTCATTTCTGAGGGCTCGGGTCTCCCCATCCTTCGAGACGGCCTTACGGCCTCCCCATCATTCGAGACGGCCTTACGGCCTCCTCAGGATGAGGCGAATACACTCTAAGCCCTCATCCTGAGGAGCGACAAAGCCGCGTCTCGAAGGATGGGGCCACGATCGAAGGCAACTTTTAGCCGATAGCACGTACCCGCTGGTGCAGGGCCGGCATGATGTCGAAATAGGGGCGGATAACGGACGAGTCGGACGCCTCGAAGGCCTGATACGGGCCGTCGAAGTGGACGCGGCCCTCATGCAGCATGACGACGCGCGGCGCGAGACGGATCAGCAGGTCCTTGTCGTGGGTAATGATCAATGTCGTCCGCCGCGGATGGCCGGGCGCGGCGCCGACGTGGGTCTGGTAAATCAGGTCCTGTACCTGCGCCGTACTGGTCGGGTCCAGCCCGGTCGTCGGTTCGTCGTAGAAGATCACATTCGGATCCATGGACAGCGCCCGGGCAATGGCCAGGCGCTTCGCCATGCCGCCGGACAGGCTGTCGACGTCGCTGTCCATGAAGTCCGCGTCGTCCGGCAGCGACACCGCCTTCAACGCGGCCAGTGCAATCGGTTCGATATGCGCCTCGTCCAGGTTCCTGATTTCGGTCAGCCACAGCGCGAAGTTGTCATAGACGGACCCGGAGAACAGGGCGTTGCGCTGGAACACGACCCCCCAATGGGTATGGATGGCGTCTACTTCCCGTTCGTCGACGGTTGCGAGGTCGACGAGCGGCGTGCCCGGCCGGTTGTAGTCGGCGACCCGGACCCGGCCTTTGTCGGGATCGAGTTGCCCGAGGATATGGTTCAGCAGCACCGTCTTGCCGCATCCCGATCCGCCGACGATGGCGACGATCTCGCCCCGCTCGATCCGAAGATCGACACCCGTCAGCACCCGGTGCTCGCCGAACGCCTTGGAAAGCCCTTCGATATCGATTTCGACGGGCATGCTTACCCGTCACCGCGCGTGGCGGGGAGCGTGAAATGAAATTGCGAGCCTTTGCCCTCTTCGGTATCGAACCAGAATTTGCCGCCGTTCAACTCGACCATCTCCCTGCAGAGACTAAGCCCGAGGCCCGTTCCCTCTTCGCCCTTGGTGCCCGCTGTCGATGACAGCCGCTCAAGATCGAAAATTCCGTCGATCCGGTCCTTCGCGATCCCGACGCCCGTATCGCTGACGGTTACCTGCGTCATGCCGGCATTCTTGGCGGCCGAGATTTTTATTTCGCTGTCGGCATGCGAAAACTTGATCGCATTCGTTATCAAATTCCGAAGCACCGTATCGACCATATTGGGGTCGGCATATGCCGTCTCGCCCGTCACGTCGTTGACGATCCGAATATTTTTCTCGTCCGCGACGGGTGCAAGAATGTCGATGCTTTCCTGGGTGACGCTATCAAGCGTGAGTTCCGTCGGCGCGAAATTCGCGCCGTCGATTTGCAGCCGCGACCATTCGAGCAGATTCCGCAACAGGTTGAAGACGCCCTGCCCGCGCTCGTTGACCTTTCCAGCGAGTTCAACGAGTTCTTCCTTGTCGTAAAGATGAGCGTGTTTCGACATCAACTCCGTTCCGGCGAGCAAGGCGCTGAACGGAGAAATGAGGTCGTGGGAAATCATCGAAAAGAACCTGTCCTTGACCTCCGATTCATACTTGAGCTGCCTGTTCAGCGTCGCCTCGTGCTCCGCCAGTTCCGCCATCTCGACGGCTTTCTGTTCGAGGCGCGCATAGAACAGATTGACGGCGTAAAGCACCGTCACGAGCGTGAGGACAATCGAGGCTATGCCGACGAAGAAATTCGTAACAAGGCTTTGGCGTATGCCGACGAGGGCCCGCGCCTCTTCCTGCTCGATGATGACCCACCAGTTCAGTTCCGGGATATGACGGGCGCTGACCAGCATGGTCTCCCCATCCCGGTCGTACTCGAAAAAGCTTTGGTCGGACGCCAACAGCTCATCCGCGATGCCCGATGCGCCCTCGGCTTCATGGATATTATCTTCGCGGATCGACGCATCGTCCGAGCGCACCATGATCTTTCCGCTCTTGTCGACGAAGTAGACGTGGCGCGAAAAGTTTTCCTTGTAGCGCTCGACGACCGTGGCAAGTGCATCGAACGCAATACCGACGCCGGTTGTCGCGATGTAGCCGCCATCGTAGCCGTAGACCTTCCGGTTGATGAAAACTGTCAGCGCGTTCTGCTGTTCCTCGTTCAGATCGACGTTGATTTCGTGATCTTCGTCCATCTTGCGAACGCGGAAATACCAGGCGTCTTTCGGATCGTCTTCGGACACGATCTGTGAAATGCCGGAAAAATGGTAGTATCGGCGCGTCTTCTCCGAGACCAAGAAGCTGGTGAACAAGCCGTACTGATTTCGGATTTCACCAAGATAGCGGATCATTCTGTCGGGGTCGGCTTCCCCCTCCAGAAGCCAGTCCCGGACGAACGTATCGTCGGCCATCATATTTGCGACGAACACCGGCCGAAGGAGGTCGCGCTGGATTTCCGAATAGATATTGTCGCTCGTCAGCGGCAGTTCATGGCCGATCAGGGCTTCACGCAGACTCTTCTTGGAGACCTGGAACTGATCAGGCTGCTGACGCCGAAGCCGACAACCAAAATGACGCCGATCACGGCGACCAGATTGGTGCGAACAGATAACCCGAAACCGAATTTAGCCATGGTCGTTTGATTTCATCATATGAACAGAACCTTTGTCAGGCCTTTATGCAACTGCGGGTTTGCTTCTTACAAGACTCGGCATGCCACAAGGGCTCAGATGCGTGGCAGCGGAAGCGTGCATTTTCGTCATTCCGGCGAAAGCCGGAATCCAGGACAACTGAGTATCTGGACCCCGGCCTGCGCCGGGGTGACATCGAAGCCACCATCAAACTCACAGAAACCGCTTCGCCAGATCGACGCTCGACTGCTTGCCGAGCGACTTCTTGTGACGCCGCAGCCAGTTCGTCATCGCCGTGCGGCCCGACTGGTTGAGATACGTCAACACCTCCCAGTGCGGCTGCAGGTGGCTGTCGGCGTGCAGCGCCGAGGTGTAGCGCGCGCCGTCGAGCAGGTGGAAGCGGTGATCGCGGAGCCGGATCGCCAGGGCATCGGCCGGTGAACCCGCCTGCACCGACGTGCCGTTGGCCATGCGGCGCACCGTTTCGATCAACTCCACCTCTTTCCTGAGCGGCTGGCTGAACATGATGCGGTTGACGTTGCCCTGGATGTCCCTGGCCGCGGTCGGCACCGCCGCCGCCGGGCCCGGCGTCAGGCGCACGATCATGGTGTCGGCGGCGCCGGCGTGTTCGATCAGCGGCAGGATCGGCGGATTGGCCCTGTAGCCGCCGTCCCAGTAATGCCGCCCGCCGATGCGCACCGCATGGCGCAGCGCCGGCAGGCAGGCCGAGGCCAGCACCACGTCCAGCGAGATTTCCGCGCCGCTGAAGATGCGTCCGCGCCCGGTCCGGGCATCGGTGGCGTTGATGAACAGCCGCACCGGCGCATGGCGGCGCAGAGCGTCGAAATCGATCAGATCGTCGAGGATCACCCTGAGCGGATCGATTGCCAGGGGATTGAATTCATAAGGCGACAGTACCCGCGATACGGCGCTGAGAAACATGTGCGCCGGGCTGGGATCGGGCTGCGGGGCTTCGGCATGATCCATGTCGAGATCACGCCTGCCCGGTGCGTAGCCGTGCGCGGCGTTGACGGCGCGCCACACCTCTTCGAGTTTGCGGCGCGCGCCTTCGGGGCCGGATTCCAGATATCCCGCCGCCAGCGCCACGGCGTTGACGGCACCGGCGCTGGTGCCGCTGATGGCATCGAGGGGATACGCGTTCAGTTCCAGAAGCCGGTCCAGCACGCCCCAGGTAAAGGCGCCGTGGGCGCCGCCCCCCTGAAGGGCCAGATTGAGCCTTTTTTCAGCGGGACGGCGCCTGGGGAGATAGACCTTGGCCGGGGCCGCGGGGGCCGCGTCGGCTTTCAGCGCCGCTGCCACACACGGCGTTGCTTTCCTTAGCGGTGCCGCGGCCTCAGCGGGGGCCGTTGACGGACCGGAGACGTCCGTCTCAGCGGGTGCCGTGCGTCGGGTGAATGCCCGGATTGCCGATGAGATTGCGAAAGCCGTGGCCGACGGCGACCGCCGCATGGCCAATGGCGCGGAACAGGCGCCCGAACTGCAGGCGGATTTCGCGGGCCCGCATGGCCTCGGCTTCACGCATGAAGCGGCTGATGTCCTCTTCCGACATTTCCTTGTAGGAGAATTCCTCAACGATCGGTTTCATGGCCTTAAGCTCCTTAGAATTGCGTTTATTTCGATATTGCGTTGCAACATCGTTGTTGCATTGCAATATAATGATGGGAAGGATTCGCCGGAATCCCCTGCTTGGTAACAACCCTTTTGCGCGCCGCGCACATGTAAAAGAAAGTGTCATGGATATAGCTAACCAGATGATTCTGTTTGCAAAAGTCGTCGACACCGGCGGCTTTTCCGCGGCTGCACGCGAGCTTGGCCTGACGCCGTCGGCGGTCAGCCGGCAGATCGGCAATCTCGAGGATCGGCTCGGCACGCGGCTGCTCAACCGCTCGACCCGGCGGGTTTCCCTGACCGAAGTGGGGCATGATTTCTACGCCCGCTGCGCCGATATCGCGCGCAGCGTCGACGAAGCCGAGGCGCTGGTGCTGTCGCGCCTCGACCATCCGCAGGGCACGCTCCGCGTTTCCGCCACCTCGGCCTTCGCCAAGGTGCAGATTTTACCGATTCTGCCGCAGTTTCTGGAAGAAAACCCCGATCTCAAGCTGTCACTGGAGCTGACCGACCGCGACATCGACCTGATCGGCGAACAGATCGACGTCGCCATCCGTTTCACCGAGCAGATTTCCGATACCTCGATGGTGGCCCGCAAACTGGCCAGCAACCAGCGCATCTTCTGCGCCGCGCCGAGCTATATCGCCACCCACGGCGCGCCCAGAACGCCGGAAGACCTGGCCCAGCACAACTGCCTCAGGCTGTCGACGGTGGAGAAGTTCAACAACTGGCAGATGAAGGACGGGCATTCCGAATACGCCCGGCGCATCACCGGCAACTTCGAAACCAACAGCTCGGATGCGCTTTTGCACGCCGCCCTGGACGGCGTCGGCATCGCCAAGCTGTCGACGTATCTGGCGCACCAGCAGATCATCGAAGGCAAGCTGGTCCGCGTGCTGCCGGACTACGCCGAAGACGCGGCGGACATCCTGGCGATCTATCCGAACCGGCGCAATCTGTCGCCGAACGTGCGCGCCTTCGTCGATTTTCTCGTCGACAGCTTTGCCGGCACCCCGCCGTGGGAACGCCCGATGGACCGGCACGACACCGCCGCCTGACAAGAATGCGGCTGAAACCGCTGCAATGCGCTATAATCGACGCAGACGGTTACGGAAGATCGGGAGTGTGCGGTGAAGACGATCCTTGCGGCAGCGCTGCTGCTGACGTTCTGTGCGATTGCGGATGACGGCCGCGCCGATGACGCCGACGTGTGCCGGGAATGTCATCTGTCGCGTGCCTCGCCGGTGACGGATAACAAGGCCCCTGCCCTAGCCGGCCAGCATCCGGCCTACATCGTCCGGCAGCTCGAAAGATTTGCTTCCGCCGACAAGGACGACCCCTACCGCCGCATCAACACCGCCATGGCGCATACGCTGCGTGAGCTAGAGCGGAGTAAATGGCAAGGCATCGCCGAAACCCTGTCGGCGGAGGAATGCCCGTTCCACGGCAACGAGACCCTTCCGACCCTGACGCCCAACGCCTGCGCTTCGTGTCACGGCGCGCGCGGCCTGTCGGGCAATCCGGACATCCCCAATCTGGCGGGTCAGGACGCACGCTATCTGTTCTACCAGTACTTGAAGCTGCGCGAGCCGTACGAAATCGACATTCCCGGCGTCGAGGCGAGCGGCAGGTCGAAACGCCTGCACCCGGTGATGGGATCGGTGGCGGCACAGCTCCACGACGGCGTCGTCGCCGTCATGAGCTACTATTCGAAACTGCCCTGCCGGTAACCGCCGCCTTCAGGTTTGGCATGCCTTCCGCCTCATCCTTCGAGACGGCACTTCGTGCCTCCTCAGGATGAGGACCGATCAAACAGCTTCACCTCATCCTGAGGAGCGAGCTTTGCGAGCGTCTCGAAGGATGAGACAGGACAAGGAACCAGACTTTACGGTCCGGCTTCAGCCGCCGAACATCTTCTTCAGGTTATCGAATCCGGCCTGGTAGATGTCGGCAATCGCCTTCAGCGCGTCGTTGTCTGCGGAGCCTTGCGCCTCGAACTCGCTCGACCATTCGACGGTGGCGTTGTCGCCCTCGCCGGACACCTTCAGCGTCGCCGTGTAGTTCTTCACCGGCAGCGGGCTGTCGACGATGGAATAGGTGTAGGTGCGCGAGTGATCGTCCTTGTGTTCCAGCTTTTCGATGATGGTGCCGCCGCCGGCAAGGCTCAGCTTGCGGGTCTGGCCCTCTTCCTTCAGCTCGGATTTCTCGACCGCCGGATGCCAGTCCGGCAGCGCGTTGAAGTGCCCGATCATCTGCCACAACTGATCGGCGGAAACGTTCAGATCCTGGGTCATTGATACTTTCGGCATAATGATTCCTCCGGTACGTTGATTTTGATTGAACGGGGAAAGCATAACCGAAACGGGCGGATTTTTCGATGACATGGATCAATGGAACCAGTGCCACCGCCGATGTGAACGGTATCCGCATGCATTACGTGCGTGCCGGAAATCCCGGCAATCCGCCGCTCGTTCTGCTGCACGGCTGGCCCGAGTTCTGCTACACGTGGTCGAAGGTGATGCCGGCGCTCAGCGAAGTCTATGACGTCATCGCGCCGGACCTGCGCGGCTTCGGCGATACCGAAAAACCCGCCGGCACGGCACTTGAGACCTACCGCATCGACGATCACGTCAACGACATCCTGGCCCTGATCGATCATCTGGACCTGTCGGACGTCGGCATCGTCAGTCACGACGTGGGCGCTGTCGTCACCCAGGCGCTGGCACACAAAGCACCTGAAAACCTGCGTGGACTGTTCTTTTTCAACTGTCCCTACGGCGGCATCGGTCCTCGCTGGTGCGCACCCGTACATCTGAACGACATCTGGTATCAGGGTTTTCACCAGCAGCCGTGGGCCGCCGATTTGCTGGCCACCAGCCGCGATGCGATCCGCCTGTATTTCGGCAACATGCTGCGCCACTGGGCGCACGACCCGGCGTCCTTCACCGATGCCGATGTCGAGGCATGGACCGACAACTTCGCCAAACCCGGCAATCTGCAGGGCGGCTTCAACTGGTATTCGGCGATGTTCCCAACCCGGCTTGCCATCATGCGGGGCGAAGCCCCCGCACCGGTGCCGATCGACGTTGCGACCTGCATCCGCTGGGGCGAGTACGAGCCGTTCATGCTGATCGAATATACCGACAGACTTGGGGAGTATTTCTCAAATCTGGATTTCGCACCGGCACCGGATGCCGGACATTTCGTGCACTGGGAAAAGCCGGACTATGCGATCCGCGAGATCATGGGATTTTTCGGCAAGCTCTAGCGCCGGCGCAGCGTCACGAAACTGAACGCCGGGCCGCCTGCGGTCTCGGCGGGGTGGCGTTCGCGCGCCACTTCTTCCCAGAAATCCGGATCGATTTCCGGGAACAGCGTGTCGCCGTCGACGTGCGCATGCACTTCCGTCAGTTCGATGACGTCGGCATCGCGGATGATTTCGGCATAGATCTGCCCGCCGCCGATGATCATGGCTTTTTCGGCGCCGTCGTCGCGGCAGATTTCCAGCGCGTGCTCGATGGTCGTCACCGTATCGGCGCCTTCGAACACCGCATCGCCGTTACGGGTGACGACGATGTTGCGCCGCCCCGGCAGCGGAAACGGCAGGCTTTCCCATGTCTTGCGGCCCATGACCACCGGATGGCCCATGGTCACGGCCTTGAAATGCTTGAGGTCAGCGGAGATTTTCCACGGCAGGTCGCCGTCGCGGCCGATGACCCGGTTTTCCGACATGGCGACGACGAGGACGATCTGCATGTTTTCTCCTTGTTGCGCCTCGCCCTTCGAGACGCCCCGGACCAGTCCGTGGCTCCTCAGGGTGAGGCTAATAACCAAACCTCATGCTGAGGAGCGAGCGAAAGCGCGCGTCTCGAAGCATGCGGCATACTACACCGCGATCGGCGCTTTGATGTGCGGGTGCGCTTCGTAGCCTTCGAGGGTGAAGTCATCGAACTTGAAACCGGCGATGTCGGTGACGTCGGGGTTGATGCGCATGACCGGCAGCGGCAATGGTTCGCGCTGCATCTGCAAATCCGCCTGCTCCAGATGGTTGGCGTACAGATGCGCATCGCCCAGCGTGTGCACGAAGGTGCCCGGCTTCAGCCCGGTGACCTGCGCCATCATCATGGTCAGCAGCGCGTAGGACGCGATGTTGAACGGCACCCCCAGGAACACGTCGCAGGAGCGCTGATAGAGCTGGCAGTTGAGCCGTCCGTCCATGACCTGGAACTGGAACATGCAGTGGCACGGCGGCAGCGCCATGTCGTCGATGTCGGCCGGGTTCCAGGCGCTGACGACCATGCGCCGCGAGGTCGGGCGCTCCTTGATTTCGCGGATCACCCAGTCGATCTGATCGATGGTGCGCCCGTCCGGCGTCGCCCACGAGCGCCACTGACGCCCGTAAACCGGGCCGAGCTCGCCGTTCTCGTCGGCCCACTCGTCCCAGATGGAAACCCCGTGATCGTTCAGGTACTTGATGTTGGTGTCGCCGTTCAGGAACCACAGAAGCTCGTAAATGATCGATTTCAGATGCAGCTTCTTGGTGGTCAGGATCGGGAAGCCGTCGGCCAGGTCGAAACGCATCTGATAGCCGAACACCGCCTGCGTGCCGGTGCCGGTGCGATCGCCCCGAAAAGTGCCGATGTCGCGGATATGCCTGAGAAGATCGAGATACTGTTGCATGGGCGGATTTTACGCGGCCCCCGCGCGCCGTGCCAACACCTGGCGTGCCGCATCCAGCGCGCGCGCCGGCGTGATCTGCGTAAGGCAATGATATCGCCCGTTTTCCAGCGGGTGGATGCACTGGCCGAGACACCCCGCACAGTCGATGTCGGGGACCTCGAAGCGGACGTTTTCCGGCGTCATGCGCGAATCATAGGGCACGCTGTCGACGATGTGCGCCGCCGACGCCAGGCACAGCGTCGGCGCACCAACGCCCGCCGCCAGATGCATGATCGAGGTATCGACGCTGACCGCCAGCGCCGCGCCTCTGAGCAGCGCCGCCTTGTCCATCAGGCCGCTTTCATCGACGCGCACGCCGGGCATGGCGGCCAACGCGGCGTGCTGCGGCGCGCGTGCCAGATCGTTCGGCCCCGCCGACAGCACGATGTCGTGCGTCCCCTGAAAGGCGTCCGCGATGGCGGCAAAGACCTCGGGCGCGGCCTCGCGCTCGGCAATCGCGGAAAACGGATGCAGCACGATGTGCGGCCGATCACCGCCGACCGCGTCCGGCAGCCGCGCCGGATCGAAGCGGACTTTCGGCGGAGCCACGACCTCGCCCGTCAGCGCATTGGCCAGTTCCCACCAGCGGATCAGCCGGTGCGCCATTTGCGGATCGGGATCGACCCAGCGCGTGTACCAGGCGCGGTGTTTCTTCAGCGCCGCGTCGTGCTTCGGCCAGGTACGGGGGGCGAGCGCGTATTTTTCCGCCGCCCCCGAGGCCATGATCATCACGTCGTCGACCGTCGGCAGGCGCAAGTGATCGGTGCTGATCGCGATGCGGACCCCGAAATCGCGGATCTGGCGGCTGACGCCGATGCGGTAGGCGGCGCTTTTGATGAAGCGGCGGTAGTCGATGGGCATCATCCGGACCCGGTCCGGGAACAGGAAGCTGGCGTGTCGGCTTTCGCCGCGCACCACCAGCGTCACTTCCTCGTCCGCCGGGACCAGCGACATGAAGCGTTCGACCATCAGCGAGAACAGGATGGTGTCGCCGAGCCCGCCGCTTGAGACCAGCAGCAAACCGCGCTTGTCGGCGCGCGCCTTGGCGGCGATGCCGGTAATCACGTTGTCGGTGAATGCGCGGATGATCGACAGCGGCTCTCTCCCTTCCGGCATTCTAGCCGCCGCGGGCTTTCTGGCAATCAGAGGATCGCTCCCCCTCACCCAAATGAATACCCCCCTGTTAAGGGTCAAAGGATTGTGCCAAGCTTGGCGCAGCAAAAGAAGGGGGATTGCATGCGCGTTGTCGTTCTTGGGGCCGGGATCATCGGCGTGACCACGGCGTATTATCTGGCGAAACTGGGCGCCGAGGTCGAGGTGCTGGACCGCCAGCGCGAGCCGGGCATGGAAACCAGCTTCGCCAACGCCGGCGAGCTGTCGTACGGCATGACCTCGCCGTGGGCGGCGCCGGGCATTCCGCTGAAGGCCATCAAATGGATGTTCATGAAGCACCGCCCGCTGTTGCTGCATCCGCTGCTGAGCCCGTCGATGTGGGGCTGGTGCGCGAAGATGGTTCAGAACTGCAATCCGGAATCCTATGCGATCAACAAGGGCCGGATGGTGCGTGTGTCGAACTACAGCCGCGACGCCCTGACCGACCTGATGAAGGACGTCGACATCGATTTCGAACTGCGCGAGCTGGGCACCCTGCAGTTGTTCCGCAAGCAAAAGCAGCTCGACGCCTCGAAGGCGGACCAGGACGTTCTGGCGAAATACGACTCGCCCTTCGAGGTGCTGGACCGCGACGGCTGCATCAGGGCCGAGCCGGGTCTGGCCCACGTTGCCGAGAAATTCGTCGGCGGGCTGCGGCTGACGGCTGATCGTACCGGCGACTGCCGCATGTTCACGCAGGCGCTGGCCAAGAAGGCCGAGGAAATGGGCGTCAAGTTCCACTACAACGTGACCATCAACGGCTTCGCCATGAAAGGCGGGCGGATCAAGGGCGTCGAGACCACCGACGGCCGGGTCACCGGCGAACGTTATGTCTGCGCAATGGGGCCGTACGCGCCGATCCTGCTGAAGACCATCGGCATCAAACTGCCGATCTATCCGATCAAGGGCTATTCGATCACCCTGCCCGTCACCGATCCCGACGCGGCGCCGCAGTCGACGATCATGGACGAGACCTACAAGGTCGCTGTGACCCGCCTCGGCGGGCGTATCCGCGTCGCCGGACAGGCGGAAATCATCGGCTACAACAAGGACCTCGGCAAACACGCCACCGACGCCGTGCGCCACGTGGTCGGCGATCTGTTCCCGAAGGGCGGCGACATCTCGCAGGCCCAGGGCTGGACCGGCCTGCGCCCGATGACGCCGGACGGAACGCCGGTGCTGGGGCCGACGCGCTATGACAACCTGTTTTTGAACACCGGGCACGGCACGCTGGGGTGGACCATGTCGTGCGGATCGGGGCGGCTAATCGCCGATCTGGTCATGAACCGGCCGGCGGAAATCGACCTCGACGGCCTGACCTGCGCGCGGTACGGGCAATAAGCGCGATCATCTGCCCCTAAACCCCGCGCCCCTTGCGAAAAAACGACGTTAAGCGCATATTACGGGTGCCGGCTTGTCCGGCTATGGTGATAAATGCTTTTCGGAATAAGCGTTGCGGACCCGGGGGCGGTACCCGGCACCTCCACCAAGTTTTCCTGTCCCCAAACGGGACAAGTTGATGGGGGTGAAACAGGATCGACGCGCGTAGTAAAGGTTAAGTTTTCACTCGGCATGGTTCCGCCGTTACCGGGCCATTTTCACAAGTGCCAACGACAATCAAGCACTTGCGGTCGCGGCCTAACACGCCTTAGACCACGGGGTTCGGGGGGCACCTGGCAACAGAAGCCCCCCACTTTATTTCAGAGATAAAAATGCCCGCCGGTTGACCGAGATCAAGGCCCGGTCCGTCCCGCCGTGCGACGGTGCGTTCAGGTCAACGCCAGGAGCCTGCCATGGACGCTCATAGTGAAGAACACGGCCACATCGGCCACAATTCACACGACATCCCGATCATCGTGCGCGCCAAGATGTTCAACTCGATCAAGGCCCCCGACGGCGGCCCCCGGCTCCGCGATATCGCCATGCAAGCCGGCGACACGCTCGGCGATCTGGTCAACGCGCTCGGCATCGACAAGGGCGCGCTGTTCATCGTCTGGGCCAACGGCCGCGACGTCAGCAAACGCATGTGCGGCGACATCAATCTGGACTACGTCATGGAAGACGGCGACGAAATCGCCCTTTCCGGCCCGATACCCTACAGTCGGGGCTACGGCTCGCCTGTCGTTTGAGCGTCTTTCATCCTTCGAGACGCTCGCCTTGCTCGCTCCTCAGGATGAGGCGGTGCACAACCCTCATCCTGAGGAGACCGGAGGTCGTCTCGAAGGATTTCGCAAAACGGCATTCTGCCTTTAACCGTCGGGGCGATACGTCTACATTAGTCCCATGATTGATGATGACGGCGATATTCTGAGGTACGATCTCTGGATCGATGACGCGCTCCGCGGCGTTATCCGCCGCTCCCTGACCACGGTCGAGGAGATGGGGCTGCCCGGCGATCATCATTTCTACATCACGTTCCGCACCGACCATCCGGACGTCAACATCGCCGACTGGTTGTGCGCCGAGTATCCGGAAGAAATGACCATCGTCCTGCAACACCAGTTCGAATCGCTGAGCGTCGGCGAGGACGGTTTTTCCATCAAGCTGCGCTTCGGCGGCCGCCCCGAGCTTCTGGTGGTGCCGTTCGACGCCATCACCTCGTTCGCCGATCCGTCGGTCAGCTTCGGCCTGCAGTTGAAGTCCGTCGATCTCGATGACGAGGACGACGACGGCGACGAACTGACGCCGGAAGAACTGGGCATCGACCCGTCGGCGCGGCTCAACGACACCGGCCTGGAAGACAAGGCCGCGTCGGACGACGACAAGAAGACCGGCGAGGTCATCGCGCTGGATTCCTTCCGCAAGAAATAACCACCCGGCGCTCTGAGAGCGCATTCAGAGAATGAGCAAGCCCAGGAAATCCCATCATGAGCGATTACGTGCACTACACCATGTTTCCGCTGGGGCCCGACGAGACCTCGTACCGCAAGCTGACCGATGAGTATGTCAGCGTCGAGAAGTTCGGCGACGAGGAAATCATCAGGGTCGACCCCGAGGCGATCAAGCTGCTCACCTTCGAGGCCTTCAAGGACGTCTCGCACCTGTTGCGTCCGGGCCACCTGCAGCAGCTTCGAAACATTCTCGACGATCCGGAAGCATCCGATAACGACCGCTTCGTTGCGTTCGATCTTTTGAAGAACGCCAACATCGCGGCCGGCGGTATCCTGCCGATGTGCCAGGACACCGGCACCGCCATCGTCATGGGCAAGAAGGGCCAGAACATCTGGACCGGCGGCGGCGACGAGGCGGCGATTTCCGAGGGCGTGCGCAAGACGTATCTGGAAACCAACCTGCGCTATTCGCAGGTCTCGCCGGTCGACATGTTCGCCGAAGTGAACACCGGCGACAACCTGCCGGCACAGATCGACCTCTATGCCGACGAGGGCAGCGCATACAAGTTCCAGTTCATCGCCAAGGGCGGCGGCTCGGCCAACAAGACGTTCCTGTATCAGGAAACCAAGGCGCTGCTGAACGAAGCGCGGCTGATGGATTTCCTCGACGAGAAGATCCGCACGCTGGGCACCGCGGCCTGCCCGCCCTATCACCTCGCCATCGTCATCGGCGGCACCTCGGCGGAAACCTGCCTGAAGACCGTGAAGATGGCGTCGACGCACTATTATGACGCGTTGCCGGTCCACGGCGGCAACCACGGCGAGGCGTACCGCGACCTGGAATGGGAAGAACGCGTGCTCAAGATGACCCAGGACATGGGCATCGGCGCGCAGTTCGGCGGCAAGTACTTCTGTCATGACGTGCGCGTCATCCGCCTGCCGCGCCACGGCGCAAGCTGCCCGGTCGGCATCGGCGTATCGTGCTCCGCCGACCGTCAGGTCAAGGGCAAGATCACCCGCGACGGCGTGTTCCTCGAACAGCTCGAACACAACCCGGCCAAGTACCTGCCCGACATCACCACCGAGACGCTCGGCGGCGACGTCGTCGAGATCGATCTGCGCCGGCCGATGAAGGAAGTTCTGGCCGAACTCAGCAAGCACCCGGTGAAGACCCGCGTCTCGCTGACCGGCACCCTGATCGTGGCCCGCGACATCGCCCACGCCAAGCTCAAGGAACGGCTGGATGCGGGCGAGGGCCTGCCGCAGTACTTCAAGGATCACCCGGTCTATTACGCCGGTCCGGCGAAGACGCCGGAAGGCTATGCGTCCGGTTCGTTCGGGCCGACCACGGCGGGCCGCATGGACTCATACGTCGAACAGTTCCAGGCCGCCGGCGGCTCGATGATCATGCTGGCCAAGGGCAACCGTTCGAAAGCCGTCACCGACGCCTGCAAGGCGCACGGCGGGTTCTATCTCGGCTCCATCGGCGGCCCGGCGGCGCGTCTGGCGCAGGACTGCATCACCAAGGTCGAGCTTCTGGAGTACGAGGAACTGGGCATGGAAGCGATCTGGAAGATCGAGATCGAGAACTTCCCCGCATTCATCGTCGTCGACGACAAGGGCAACGATTTCTTCGCAGAGTTCAAGCGTCCGGTGCCGGCCTGACCAACCCGCCCCATCCTTCGAGACGGCGCTTCGCGCCTCCTCAGGATGAGGACAAATAGATACCTCATCCTGAGGAGCAGCATTGCTGCGTCTCGAAGGATGAGCACCGGGCCGACCCTTCACGGAAATCTGATCGGCTGCGACAGCTTGCGACAAAGTTCCGCTCGCGGTTGCAAACGATTTGCATTATATTCCGCCCGTTTGGTTCTTGGCCTCCAGAGCTGGGATAAATCCAGTCCATGAAACTTCTGTCCTCACGGCGCCTGGTCATGACCGCGCTTTTGCTCGCGGTCTGTGGTGGCGCCTACTACGCCTACAAGACGGAGCTTGTCGGCTTCGGCAAGATCACCAGCCTCGGCAAGTCCGACGCCAAGCCGGCAGCCAAGAGCAAGCCGGCGACACCGGTTCTCGTCGCCCGGGCCACGACCCGCGACGTTCCGGTGATCATCAACACCATCGGCACCATGCAGGCCCGCGCCACGGTTTCCATCCGCTCACGCGTCGACGGGCAGATTCTGGAAACCGCGTTCACCGAGGGCGCCGTCATCAACAAGGGCGACCCGCTGTTCCGCATCGACCCGCGCCCGTTCGAGGCCCGGCTGCGCGAGGCGCAAGCCAACCTGGCGCGCGATCAGGCGGCACTGGACAAGGCCAAGACCGATTTCGAACGCTACAAGTCGCTGAGCGGCAAGGGCATTTCCTCGCAGCAGAAATACGAGGAAACCCGCGCTGCCATGAACGGCCTGACGGCGACGGTGCGCGCCGCGCAGGCCGCCGTCGACCTGGCCAAGCTTGATCTCGAGTTCGCCACCATCCGCGCGCCGATCACCGGGCGCACCGGTTCGGTGCTGGTCAACGCCGGCAACCTGATCAAGGCCAACGACCCGCAGCCGCTCGTCGTCATCAACGAAACCGATCCGATCCTGGCCTCGTTCTCGGTACCGGAACGGCATCTGGTGGAAATCAAGCAGCGCATGGCCGGCAACAGCCTGGCCGTCGAAGCGACCATTCCCGACAGTCACCGCGACCCGATCCGGGGCAAGGTGGTGTTCATCAACAACGCCGTCGACACGCAGACCGGCACCGTGCAGTTGAAAGCCTCGTTCGACAATCCGGACGGCCTGATGACGCCGGGCCAGTTCATCCGCGTCGTCATCGAGATGGATTCCTTACGGAACGCCGTGGTGGTGCCGGAACGCACCCTGCAGAACGGCCAGAAGGGGTCCTACGTCTTCCTCGTCGGCGACGACATGACCGTGTCGACGGTACCGGTCACGCCGGGGCCGACGGTCGACGGCCTTACCGTCGTCGACAACCTGAAGGTCGGCGACATTGTCGTCACCGACGGCCAGCTGCGCCTGTTCAAGGGCGCCAAGGTCAGCTTCAAGGACGGCCAGAAGGACAATAAGAAAGACGACAAGAAGGAACCGAAGAAGGCGCCGGAAAAAACCGATGCGCCCAAGGGCGATGCGCCCGCGACCGACAAGACAAGCAACGCGACACCGGCGGCGATCACCGTCAGCTCGGATAGCACCAGCGGGGATGCGCCGACCAAAGCGGCGCAATAAACATGAACATCTCGGAGATCTGCATTCGCCGGCCGGTCATGACGACTCTCGTCATGCTGGGCCTGGTCCTGTTCGGTCTTGTTTCCTATCGATCCCTGCCGGTCAGTGAGCTGCCCAACGTCGATTACCCGACGATCCGCGTCCAGGCCAGCCTGTCCGGTGCCAGCGCCGAGACCATGGCGTCGAGCGTGGCGACGACCCTCGAAAACCAGTTTTCGAGCATTGCCGGCGTACTCGCCATGACGTCGGAAAGCGCCGAAGGCTCGACCCGCATCACCCTGGAATTCGAGCTTGGCCGCGACATCGACGCCGCCGCGCTGGATGTGCAGTCGGCGATTTCGACGGCGATGCGCCGCCTGCCCAACGACATGACCGAGCCGCCGTCGTTCCGCAAGATCAACCCCGCCGACTTCGCCATCTTCTACATCGGCATGAGTTCCGACACGCTGCCGGTATCGACCGTCGACGAGTTCGCCGAAACCATGCTGGCGCAGCGGCTGTCGATGATCGACGGCGTCGCGCAGATCCAGATCTGGGGGCAGCAGAAGTACGCCGTGCGCATCCAGGTCGACCCGGACGCGCTGGCGACCCGCAACATCGCCATCGCCGAGGTTGAAAAGGCCATTCGCGGCGGCAACTCGAACCAGCCGACCGGCTCGCTGAACGGGCCGGACCGCGTGATCTCGCTGAAAACCACCGGCAAGATGAGCGACGCCGCCGCCTATGACAATCTGATCGTGGCGTACCGCAACGGCGCTCCGGTGCGCATCAAGGAAATCGGCGCTGCCATCGACAGCGTGGAATCGACGCGCCTCGCCACCCACTTCGGCGACAAGCAGGGCATCATGCTGGCGGTCTATCGCCAGCCCGGTTCCAACACCGTCGAGATCGTCGACAAGATCAACAAGATGCTGCCGACCTTCCGCGAGCAGTTGCCGGAATCCATCAACCTCGAGGTGATGTACGACCGCGCGCATTCGATCAAGGAATCCATCATCGACGTGGAATTCACGCTGATCCTGGCCGCCGCCCTGGTGGTGATGGTGATCTTCCTGTTCCTGCGCAACCTGGCGGCGACGCTGATCGCCAGCGTGGCGCTGCCGATTTCCGTGATCGGCACGTTTTCCGTCATGTACATGATGGGCTTCAGCCTCAACAACCTGAGCCTGATGGCGCTGACGCTCAGCGTCGGCTTCGTCGTCGATGACGCCATCGTCATGCTCGAGAACATCATGCGCCACAAGGAAAAGGGCCTGAGCGCGATGGATGCGGCGCTCAAGGGCTCGCGCGAGATCGGCTTCACCATCCTGTCGATGACCATTTCGCTGGTCGCGGTGTTCATCCCGGTGATGTTCATGGGCGGCATGATCGGCCGCTTGCTGCACGAATTCGCGCTGACCATCGGCGTCACCATCATCGTGTCCGGCATCGTCTCGCTGATGCTGACGCCGATGATGTGCAGCCGCTGGATCAAGGACACCCACGGCGAGAAGCAGAACCGCCTGCTGGCCTTGACCGAGCGCGGCTTCGACGCCCTGCTGCGCGGTTACGATGTGACCCTGCAGTGGAGCCTCAGGCACCGCCGCTTCATCCTCGCCGTATTCGTCGCCACGCTGATCGGCACCTGGCAGTTGTACGTCAACATCCAGAAGGACTTCCTGCCCGCCGAGGACACCGGCCGGCTGATCGTCTATACCCAGGGCGGACAGGACGTCTCGTTCGATGCCATGTCGCGTTATCAGAAGCACGTCGCCAAAATCGTCTCCGAGGATCCCAACGTCGAAGCCTCGATGTCGCGGGTCGGCGCCGCGGGCAGCCGCATGACGTCGAACAACGGTCTTCTTTTCCTGCGCCTGAAGCCCCGCGCCGAGCGCCCGGACAAGGACATCAACGTCGTCGTCCAGAAGCTGCGCCGCAAGCTGAACACCGTCGCCGGGCTGAAGGTGTTCGTGCGCAACCCGCCGGCGATCCGTGTCGGCGGACGTTCGTCCAATGCGCAGTACCAGTACACGGTGCAGGATCTCGACCTGGAATCGCTTTACAAGTGGTCGGAAGAGATCGCCGATGAAATGAGCCGCCTGCCCGGCTTCCAGGACGTCACCACCGACCTCAACATCAAAAGCCCGACCCTGGTCGTGAAGATCGACCGCGACCGCGCCGGCATCATGGGCATCAAGGTCGAGGAAATCGAGGCCGTGCTGGCCAGCGCCTTCGGCGGACGTCAGGTATCGACGATCTACACCTCGGCCAACCAGTATTCGGTGATCCTCGAAGTCGCGCCCGAGTTCCAGCGCAATCCGGACGCGCTGTCGAAGCTGTACGTGCGCGCACCGGGCGGGCAGCTTGTGCCGCTGAACGCGCTGACCCAGGTCAGCCGCAGCGTGTCGCCGCTGACGGTTAGCCACCAGGGACAGATCCCGGCGGTGACGATCTCGTTCAACCTGGCGCCGGAGATTTCGCTCGGTACGGCCATCGAGCGGGTGCACGCGATGGAGCGGGAAATACAGGTGCCGGCCACCCTGACCACCAGCTTCGAGGGCACGGCACAGGTCTTCCAGCAATCCCTGGTCGGCATGGGCATGCTGCTGACGCTGGCGATCCTCGTCGTCTATATCGTGCTCGGCATCCTGTACGAGAGCTTCATCCACCCGCTGACGATCCTGTCCGGCCTGCCCGCCGCCGGTGTCGGCGCGCTTCTGGCGCTGATGGCGTTCGGCATGCCGCTGACGCTGTACGGCTTCGTCGGCATCATCATGCTGGTCGGGATCGTCAAGAAGAACGCCATCATGATGATCGACTTCGCGCTGAACGCGCAGCGTGAGGACAACCTGCCGCCCGAGGAAGCCATCTATCAGGCCTGCCTGATCCGTTTCCGTCCGATCATGATGACGACCATGGCGGCGCTGATGGGCAGCCTGCCGATTGCCATCGGCTTCGGCCAGGGCGGCGAGGCGCGCGCGCCGCTGGGCCTGACCGTGGTCGGCGGGCTTCTGATCTCGCAGGTCATCACGCTGTACCTGACGCCGGTGGTGTATCTCTATCTCGACCGGCTGTTCCCGACCAAGGGACGGGCCGCCAAGGCCGCGCCCGCGGCCCCCGCCGCCGCGGAATAGCCGCCCCGCCGTATTCTCCGTCATCCCGGACGCGATGACCGTCCAAATCCATGATTTGGCAACGGGCATCCGCGATCCGGGACCCATGGCGCCATCGCACCAAGCATCTGGAATAGGTCCCGGCTCTCCGCTAGGCTACGGCCGGGATGACGTTGGGAGACAGAAACACGTGACCGACAAACGCATAGAAACCGACAGCCTCGGCGAGATCGAGGTTCCGGCGGACAAATACTGGGGCGCGCAGACCGAACGTTCGAAGCGCAACTTCCCGATCGGCGACGAACGCGAGCGCATGCCCATCGAGCTGATCCACGCCTTTGCCATACAGAAGGAAGCCGCTGCACGCGCCAACATCGCGCTCAAAGTGCTGGACGAGAAGACCGGCGCGGCGATCTGCCAGGCGGCGGCGGAAATATCCGAAGGCAAGCACGACGACCAGTTTCCGCTGGTGATCTGGCAGACCGGGTCCGGCACGCAGACCAACATGAACCTGAACGAGGTCATCGCCAACCGCGCCATCGAGATCATGGGCGGCGTCATCGGCTCGAAATCGCCGGTGCATCCGAACGACCACGTCAACGCCTCGCAGTCGTCGAACGACAGCTTTCCGACCGCCATGCACATCGCGCTGGCGCTGGAAACCACGGAACGGCTGATGCCGGCCATGGACGGATTGGAAAAGAGCCTCAGGCAGAAGACCGAGGATTTCGCCCACCTGGTCAAGATCGGCCGTACGCATCTGCAGGACGCGACGCCGATGACGCTGGGCCAGGAATTTTCCGGTTATGCGCACATGATGGCCGAAAACATCGAACGGCTGAAGAAGTCGCTGAACCAGATTTACGAGCTGGCGCAGGGCGGTACCGCCGTCGGCACCGGGCTCAACGCACCGGACGGCTTCGACGTGCTGTTCGCCGAGGAAGTCGCCTCGATCACCGGGCTGCCGTTCCGCACCTGTCCCAACAAGTTCTATGCGCTGGCCTCCGAGGACGCGCTGGTCAACCTAGCCGGCAAGCTCAACACCATCGCCGCATCGATGATGAAGATCGCCAACGACATCCGGCTGCTGGGATCCGGTCCAAGATCGGGTCTGGGCGAGTTGATCCTGCCCGCCAACGAACCGGGATCGTCGATCATGCCGGGCAAGGTCAACCCGACGCAGGCCGAGGCGCTGACCCAGGTCTGCTGCCAGGTGATGGGCAACGCGACCACCGTCACCGTCGCCGCGTCGCACGGGCATCTGGAACTGAACGTCTTCAAGCCGGTCATCGTCGCCGCCTGCCTGCGTTCGATCCGCCTGCTTGCCGACGCCATTCAGAGTTTCCGCGTGCGCTGCGTCGACGGCATCGAGGCCGACGAAGAGCGGCTAAGTGAACTCATGCATCGCTCGCTGATGCTGGTCACCGCGCTTGCGCCGGAAATCGGCTACGACAAGGCGGCGCAGATCGCCAAGAAGGCGCATACCGAAGGCTTGAGCCTGAAGCAGGCGGCGCTGGCACTGGAATATCTGGACGAAGCCACCTTCGAGCGGCTGGTGCGACCGGAACTCATGATCGGAACGAAAGGAACCGCCGATGGCACCTGATGCGAACGATGGACAGCTTTCCAACAGTTCCCTCGACACCCCGGAAGTGCGCCAGGCGCGCATCGACCTCGCGGCGTGTTTCCGCATGGCGGCGCGCCTGGGGATGCACGAAGGCATCTGCAACCATTTCTCGTTCATGGTGCCGGGGCGCGACGACCTGTTCATGGTCAACCCGGACGGCTATGCGTTCAGCGAGATCACCGCGTCGAAGCTGCTGATCTGCGATTTCGACGGCAACGTCGTCGACGGCGACGGCACGCCCGAGGATACCGCGTTTTACATTCACGCCCGGCTGCACATGCGCCACCCGACGGCGCGCGCCGCCTTTCACACCCACATGCCGAACGCCACGGCGCTGTCCATGCTGGATGGCGAGCCGCTGCTCTGGGCCGGCCAGTCGGCGCTGAAATTCTACGGCCGCACCATCAATGACGAGGACTATAACGGCCTCGCGCTGGACACCGACGAGGGCGACCGTATCGCCGACGCCATGGGCGACAAGGAAATCGCGTTCCTGAAAAACCATGGCGTCATGGTCACCGGACCGAACATCGCCAAGGCCTGGGACGATCTGTATTACCTGGAGCGCGCCTGCGAGGTGCAGGTCATCGCCATGAGCACCGGCCGGCCGATGAAAACCGTGCCGCCCGAGATCGCCGCCAAGACGGCACACCAGATGACGCTGGGCACCCGCGACAGCGCCGGGCTGCACCTCGAAAGCATCAAACGCATTCTTGAGCGCGAAGAACCCGACTTCGCCGACTGATCGACAATGACTTTTGCTGAACCTCTCCTTCGAGACACACCACGACCCTCACCCTGAGGAGGCCACTAGGCCGTCTCGAAGGGCGGGCCGTGGTGCCCTCAGGATGAGGTTCAGCCCACGACTTTTGTAAGGGGGAGAAGAACATGACCGACGTCACCATCGTCACCGGCGGCTCGCGCGGTATCGGCGCCGCCACCGCCAAGCTGCTCGCCGGGCACGGCCACGCGGTCTGCGTGAACTACGTCAACGACACGGCGGCCGCTGAGGCGGTCGTCGCCGACATCACCGCGGCCGGCGGCAAGGCCATCGCGGTCAGGGCCAACACCGCGAACGAGGCCGAGGTGGTGGCCATGTTCGAAACCGTGGACAAGGAACTCGGCCCCGTCACCGGGCTGGTCAACAACGCCGGCATCAACGGGAATCGAAAAAGAGTGGAGGAACTGACGCCCGACGAGATCACGCATCTGCTCGCCGTCAACGTGACGGGTTGCATCCTCTGTGCCCGCGAAGCCATCCGGCGCATGTCGACGAAACACGGCGGCCAGGGCGGCGCCATCGTCAATGTGTCGAGCGGATCGGCGAACCTCGGCAACCCGGGGATCGGCGTGCTCTATGCGACATCGAAGGGCGCGCTGAATTCGTTTTCCATCGGGCTTTCCCAGGAAGTCGCCGCCGAGGGCATCCGCGTCAACGTCGTCGCACCGGGCATGACGCGGACCGATATGCCGGGCGAGGACCGGCTCAGGGAGCAGGCCGCGAAAATCCCCATGGGCCGCGTCGCCGAACCGGAAGAGATCGCGGAAGCCATCTGGTTCCTGCTTTCCGACAAGGCGAGCTACATCGCCGGCGCCAACATCCGCGTCGGCGGCGGACGGCTGTAGATGCCGGACTATCTGACCGACGGCCCGAAGACGGCACCGCTGACCCTGGCGCTGGCGCACGGCGCCGGGGCGCCGATGGACAGCGCGTGGATGAACACCATGGCCGCCGCCATTGCCGACAGGGGCTTTCGCGTCGTCAGGTTCGAGTTCCCCTACATGGCGGAGCGCCGGGCGAGCGGAAAAAAGAAACCGCCCAATCCGGCACGCATCCTCGAGGCAACGTGGATGGAGGTGATCGCCGATCTGGGTGCGGATAAACTGGTGATCGGCGGCAAGTCGATGGGCGGACGCATCGCCAGCATGGTCTGTGACCGGGCCGGCGTGCGCGGTCTCGTCTGTCTCGGTTATCCGTTCCACCCGCCGGGCCGGCCGGAAAAGCTCCGCACCGAACACCTGGCGGCGCTGAAAACACCAACGCTGATCTGTCAGGGCGAGCGCGATACGTTCGGCACCAGGGACGAGGTACCCGGCTTCACGCTGTCGAAAAAGATCAAGCTGCACTGGGCACCGGACGGCGATCACGGCCTGAAACCGCGCAAGAAATCGGGCTTCACCGAAGCGCAGAACATCGACGCCGCCGCCGATGCCATTGCCGCTTTCATGCAGAAGCTCTAGCCCCTCTCCCGGCGCTGCGCTAGCATCCCGGCAGGGAGGACGCACATGAAACTCGATCACATCAATATCTGGACGGAGGACATCCCCGCCACCACGGCGTTCTTCACCGACGTGCTCGGCCTCAGCGACGGCTTCCGCCCGCCGTTCAAGTTTCCCGGCGCCTGGCTTTACGGCGACAAGGACACACCGGCCATCGTGCATCTCGTCGAAGCCAAACCCGAGGACGGCGGCACCGGGCCGCTCGATCACGTCGCGTTTCTGGGCGACGCCGCCGACTTCGAAGCCCTGAAGTCGCGTATCGAAGGCCGGGGTCTGGATTACGAGGTCCGCGTCGTGCCGAAAACCGGCGTGCGCCAGGTGTTCGTGGTCGCGCCGTTCGGCCTCAAGATCGAGGTCAACTTCCCGCCCGCCGACGCATGAGCACAGATGACAACGATCCGAGCGAAATCCGCAAACGCTCGGTGAGCATCGCCGGGCATGCCACCAGCATCTCGCTTGAGGACGCCTTCTGGCGCCGCCTCAATGCCATCGCCAAGGCGCGCGGCACCAGCCTCAGCGGGCTGATCCGCGACGTCGACGAGGCACGCACCGGCAACCTGTCGAGCGCACTTCGCGTGTTCGTGCTGGAAAACTGCTCGAAGGACTGATCGGGGCTGCGCATCCTTCGAGACGCGGCCCAAAGAGATTTCGGGCCGCTCCTCAGGATGAGGCTGACTGGAATCCTCATCCTGAGGAGACCCGTCAGGGCCGTCTCGAAGGATGATGGCTTACTTGAACAGTTTGTTCAGCAGGTCGGCGGGATTGAGCTTCTGCTGCTGTTGCTGCTGCGGTTGCGGCTGCGGCGGCGATGTCGCACCGCTGCCGTCCGAACCGCCCTGTGACGGCGGCGCCGATTGCTGTGTCGAGGAACCGCCGCCGAGAATGCCCTGCAACAATCCGCCGACACCGGGGACTTTCTTTTCCAGCTTGTCGAGGCCGGGAACCTTGATGCCCTCGCCACCGGCGCTGCCGGGGCCGCTGAAGGACTGGATCTTGACGTTCGGCTTGTCGATGTCTCCGGTGACCTGGAACGGTATCTGGCTCGGCAGACGCGCCACGTTGGCCAGCACCGCGCCGAGCAGCCCCTGATCGACCTTCACCGTGCCGCCGATGTTCATCGACCACAGCGGCAGATTGATGTCGCCGGAAATATCGCCCTCGTAGATATTCGACAGGATCTTGGTGTCCTTGGTGTTGATCGTGCCGTTGGAAATGGTGAACGAGCTGGTGACGTCGGTCTCACCGATCTTGGTCTTGCCGCCGGCGCCGACGATGCTGCCGAGACCGCTGTTCAGCACCTCGAATATCTGCATCAGCGGACCGAGCGCGAGACCGATCACCGGCATGTCGTTGAGCGACGACTGGCCCTTGATGCCACGGACCTCGATCGCGCCCTTGCCGCCCAGCGCACGTATCCAGTCAGCGACGCTGGCGCCCGCTGTCTGCACGTCGATACGGGTCGTCAGCTTGCCGGTGGTCCCGGCGATCCCCGCCGCCTTCGACGCAGCACCGATATCCATGTTGCCGACGGTGATCAGACCGGCCAGCGTCGGCTGCGCGCCCGCCGCATTGACCGAGGCCTGCGATTGCACCGAACCGCCGAACACGTTGCCGGAAAACTCGTTGACCTTGAGCAGCCCGTTGTCGATGCCGCCCAGCAGCTTGGTGCCGTCGAGATTGTATTCGTGATAGGAAATCCGGGGCGCGGTCAGGGTGATGTCGGCGTCCACCGCCTTCAACCCCGACAGGTCGACGGCCGTCGTCGGCCAGCGTTCCGATACCGCGGCAATCAGGTGCTTGAGGTCGATGCGCCCGTCCGCGGGCACGATGAAGCGGGCCGGGATCACCCGCGCCGGGGCCACCGGGTCGAGCGATGCCGATTTCCGCGCCGGCAGGAACGGATCGACGACGACGTTCCCCGTGCTCAGCGTGGTGGTGATTTTGGGCCGCGCGCCGGCCAGTTGCACCGTGCCCTCGCCGTTGATCTTCACGGCGCCGAGCGCGGCCGTCAGCTTCGAGAACGAGAACGCATCGGGTCCGCCCTTTATGCTACTCGACAGATCGACCCCGCCGATATCGCCGGCAGGCCGGTACTGGGCGCCAAGCTTGCGGAGCAGGTCCGCGGTGTCGTCATGGCGCAGGCGCAGACCGAGATCGAACATGTTGGCGCGATCGAACAGGTTGAGACGCCCGTCCGCGTTCAACGTCGCCGCCATTGCCTTGACCGTCGAATTCAGCGACGGCCGCGTCAGGTCGCCGTTGATGTCCGCCGCGACGTCGACTTTACCGAGGGTCTTCGCCGGTATCGGCAGTTCCGCACCGGCCAGCGCCGCCAGTTTCGACGGGTCGCGCAACTCGGCGCGGATCGCCAGCGCCTTGGCGGTCGGCGTGCGGTCGAGACCGAGCAGCGTGCCGCTCACGCTGAGCCCACTCGACAATGCGTCGGCGACGGTAATCTTGCGGATCGTCAGATCCCCCTGCACCAGACCGATATCGGCGGCGATGTCGCGGATCGGAATGCCGGCGGTCTTCAGCAGGCCGACGCTGGCGCGCAGATTGGCGTCGAATGCGCCCAGCGGCTTCAGGGCATCGAACAGGCCGTCGCCGGGCGCCGGGCCGGCATTGTCGGCCGGTGCGGCCGTCCCGGTGCCGCCGTCCGCGGGTTTCGGCGTGCTTTTCGGCGCGGCGGCGGGCGCATCGGCGAGGTAGGCATCGAGATCGATCTGGTCGACGGCGACCGAAGCACCGATACCGGGACGATCCCTGAGCGCGATCGTCGCGGCGCCGTTGATGTTGGTCTTGTCGAAGGAAAGCGCGAGCTTGCGCACAGACACCGCGTCCGGCGTCGCACCGGCCTCGATGTTGAAGGTCGTCGCCCCCGGCTTGCCCGGTTTCAGCGCCGAGGTATCGACACCGGCCCATTTCATCAGGGTCTGCGGCTCGGCGATCTTCGCCTGTATCTGACCGTCGAAGGCGGGCTTGCCGTCCTTCGCTGCGAGGAAGCCGAATGCCGCCAGTTCGGCACCGCCCGGCCCCTGCACCGACAACTGCGTCAGGCTAAGCTCGCCGTTGGCCAGTTCGGCGTTGAGAACCGCGTTCCGGAGTGTGCCGCCGTTGACCGATACCTCACCGATCTGAAACGCCAGCGACGCCGCAATACCGCCCGGCAGGGCGAACGGCTCGGCGGCCTGGGTCGGTGCGGCCCGTGGTGTCGAAGCTGTGTCGCTGCCGGCAGCCGCGGGCTTCGCCGCGGGGGCAGCCCCGGCAGGCGCCGCCGCCAGCCAGGGATCGGCATCCACCTTGTCGATCTTCATGACGGCGGTGATCTTGGGCACGCCGGCGAAATTGCCTTCGATCCGGCCCTTGCCCCTGGCGCCGCCGAAATCGAGGTTCAGCTCGTTCAGGGTCAGCGCCGTGGCCGAGGCGTCGAGCGCGCCAGAAATGGCAAGCCGCTGGCTCAGCGGCGCCGGCAGCGAAACGCCGTCGGCAAGCGCGCTGACGACCTTGCCGATGTTCGCGCTTTCGAGCGCCAGGGTGCCGCGGATGCGCGGCGTCTCGTTCAGATTGAGGACCGTGCCGGAAAGGCTCAGCTTGGCGCTGTCACCGCCGATCATAATCCCCAGTTCGAGGGGGAACGTGCGGCCGCCGACGATCTCGCCGATATCCGCGTTGATCCCGAGCCGCAGCCCCCTGGCGACCAGCGAGCCACGGGCGCGGAACGGACCCGAGGTAAGCGAAACCGCATCCAGCTTGAGATCGATATCGGAGATGACTTCCAACGTCTTCGACGCCGCATCCTGGTAGGTCAGCGAACCGTCGACGATTTCGAAATTGCCGAGCGCGATGGCCGGGCCTGTACTGCTGCCGTTTGCCGGGGCGGCGGCGGTTGCCGCCGGCTCGCCTTCGGGGGTTGCCGGTTTCGGCGCGGACATGGTCCAGGTGGTGCGGCCGTCGGCCAGCACTTCGAGGAAAATCTGCGGCTCGACCAGCCGCACCGTCTCGACCTTGAGATTGCCGCCGAGCAGCGGCGCCAGGGCGATCCGCACCTCAACCGAACGGAGCGAGGCCAGATCCGGCGAATGCGCGCCGTCGATGCTGGAAATCGATACCTTTTCCGCGATCAGCATCGGTGCCGGCAGGACCTTCAGGTCGATATCGCCGGCGATCACCAGCTCGCGCCCGGTCAGCTTGCGGACCTGCTCGGAAATATCGGATTTGTAGGCATTCCAGTCGACGAAGTTCGGCACCACCAGCACGGCAACGACGATGAAGCCGAGTAAACCACCGAGAGCCCACAGGATTTTCTTCACTTAAACAAACTCCGTTCGGGGTGTTGTCCCGCTTTCCGGCCCGCAACTCGCCGTCGGGGGATGCATCCTAGCGATTCATCCGCGCCCGGGCAATTGGCGCGACAGCATGCTCACGAGACGATCACGGCACGGAAATCGTTGACGTTGGTATAGGTTGGACCGGTCACCAGAAGATCGCCGATATTGTCGAAAAGCGTATAGGCGTCGTTGTTTGCCAGCGCCTGGGCGACGCTCAACCCTGCCGCTTCGGCGCGCGCGCAGGTGCTCGGATCGATGAACGCACCGGCATTGTCTTCCGAACCGTCGACGCCGTCGGTATCGCAGGCCACGGCGGAAATCCCCTCCGCGCCGGCAAGCCGTTCGGCGACCCCCAGCAGGTATTCCGTATTGCGTCCGCCGCGGCCGTGCCCGGTCATGGTCACAGTGGTCTCGCCGCCCGACAGGATGACACAGGGGCCATTTGCCGGGCCGTTGCCGGCCTTGCAGGCCAGCGCCAGTTCGGCGTGTTCGCGGCCGACGTCGCGGGCCTCGCCCTCGACCCGGTCACCGAGATCGACGACCGCGTAGCCGGCAGCTTCGGCGACGGCGGCGGCGGCTTCGATGCTCTTGTCGGGCTTGGCGGCGAACACCACTTCGTTGCGCTCGAACACGAAGGATCCCGGCTTCGGCGTCTCGTCGGAACCGGATTCCAGATGGCGGCGCACGCTGTCGGGGAGCTGCATGCCGTATTTCTCGACGATGGCCCGCGCATCGGCGAAGGTCGTCGGGTCCGGCACCGTCGGCCCCGAACCGATCACCGCCGGATCGTCGCCCGGCACGTCGGAGATCAGGATGCTCAGCACCCGGGCCGGATACGCGGCGGCGGCCAGGCGGCCGCCCTTGATCGCCGAGATGTGTTTCCTGAGCGTGTTCATTTCGCCGATGTCGGCGCCGGAGCGCAGCAACTGGCGGTTCACTTCCTGTTTCTCGGCGAAGCTGATGCCGTCCGCGGGCGCGCTCAGCAATGCCGAGCCGCCGCCCGACATCAGCGCAATGACCAGATTGTCCTGGCCCGCGCCCTGCGCCAGTTCGAGAATACACCGCGCCGCGTCCAGCCCGGCTTCGTCGGGCACCGGATGCGCGGCGAGCACGATCTCGATACGCTCGCACGCAACCTCGTAGCCGTAGCGGGTCACGACGATCCCCGACAGGTCGGTTTCCGGCCACGCCTGCTCGATCGCCCGGGCCATCGCCGCGGACGCCTTGCCGGCGCCGAGCACGATGGCTTTCGCGGGCGCCTTGGGCAGGATCGGCGGGACACGGTGCGCGGGATCGGCGGCACGGATGGCGGCATCCGCAAGCTGGCGCAGCAGCTCTCTCGGTTCAGTCATAGCGGGGATTCCTACAGTCGAAGTATCTTACCGGGATTCATGATGTTGTCGGGGTCAAGCGCGCGCTTGATGTCGCGCATCACGGACAGCGCCTCGCCGTGCTCGGCTTCGAGGAAGCCGATCTTGCCGTAGCCGACACCGTGCTCGCCGGTGCAGGTGCCATCCATGGACAGCGCGCGCATCACCATGCGGTTGTTGAGCGCCTCGGCGCGCGCCATCTCGTCGGCGTCGTCGGGATCGATGATGATCAGCAGATGAAAGTTGCCGTCACCTACGTGCCCGACGATGGGTGCGATCAGGCCGCTTTCGTCGATGTCCTTCTGGGTTTCCAGTATGCAGTCGGCGAGCCTGGAGATCGGCACGCAGACGTCGGTGGCAATGCCCTTGGCGCCCGGCCTGAGCGCCAGGCCGGCGTAATACGCATTATGGCGCGCCTGCCACAGCTTGTTGCGGTCCTCGGCCTTGCTGGCCCACTGAAATGCTGACGCCCCGAATTCGCCGGCGATACCCTCGACCTGTTCGATCTGTTCGGCGACACCGCGTTCGGAGCCGTGAAATTCGAAGAACAGCGTCGGCTGCACCGGATAATCGAGACCGGAATACCGGTTGCAGGCGTCCATCTGCTTGGCGTCGAGAAGTTCGATCCGGGCAATGGGAATGCCCGACTGAATGGTCAGGATCACGGTGTTGACGGCGCTTTCCAGATCCGGGAACGAACACACCGCCGCCGACATCGCTTCTGGAATGCCGTACAGGCGCACCGTAACCTCGGTAATGACGCCGAGCGTGCCCTCGGAGCCGACGAACAGCCGCGTCAGGTCGTAGCCGGCGGAGGTCTTCTTGGAACGGCGCGCGGTGCGGATGACGCGGCCGTCGGCGAGCACGACTTCGAGCGACAGGACGTTTTCGCGCATCGTGCCGTAGCGCACCGCGTTGGTGCCCGACGCCCGGGTCGCGGTCATGCCGCCGAGCGAGGCATCGGCGCCGGGATCGATCGGAAAGAAGAGGCCGGTATCGCGCAGGTATTCGTTCAACTGCTTGCGCGTGACGCCGGGCTGCACGCGGCAGTCCAGGTCCTCGGCGTTGACCGTCAGCACCTTGTTCATCTGCGTGACGTCGATACTGACGCCGCCCCTGAGTGCCGCCACGTGGCCTTCCAGCGAGGTGCCGGTGCCGAACGGAATGACCGGCACGCCGCGCTCGGCGCAGGCACTGACGACACGCGATACCTCGTCCGTGGACTGGGCGAAAACGACGGCATCCGGCGGGAAACTGGGGTGGAAAGATTCGTCGTGACCGTGCTGTTCGCGGATCGCCTCAGCGGTCGTCACGCGCTCGCCGACGATCTGGCGCAGAACACCCAGCAGGTTATCGTCGAACAGGCTTTTCACCGCCGTTTCCATGGCATCCTCCCAACAGGTCTTTCGGAAAGCCAATTTAGGCCCCCCGGCGGGATTCCGCAAAGGCAGATGACGTGTTAGGCTGGGGGTATGTTGTATCTGATCTTCGCCGTGCTGTGGCCGCTGGCCTTCGTCGGGCTTTATTTCGGCTATCCGATCGCGTTCCCGGACAAGACGCCGCCGGACGAGGCGGTGCTGTTCATTGCCGCCCTGCTGGGCATGGCTGCGTTCACCTTCGCCGGCGCACTGCGCATCCTCGGATTCCTGCGCGACGACAGGTTGCGGCGCGAAAAATCCCGAGACGACGCGGCCAACGACGGCCCCGGCTGAGCATCACCCAGGTCCGCACATGTTCTTTACGTCTTTCTGGCGGCGATGATGTCGCGGAGTTCCTGCATGCGCTCGTCGATGCCGGGCATGGCGGGATAGATTTCCTTGACCTGGATCAGCACGTCCAGCGCCTGACTTTCCAGTCCGCTCGACTGATAGATCAATGCCAGCCCCGACAGCGCACCGAAATGCCGCGGTTCCAGCGACAGGGTTTTCTGGATGTCGTGAACCGAGGTTTCATAGTCTCCCAGGTAATAGGCGACCGTGGCGCGCTTGTTCCAGCCCTCGGCGAAATCGGGCGCCGTTTCGGTGACGTTGCTGAATAGCGCCAGGGCCTGCTTCAGCTTGCCCTCGTTCATGGACACCATGCCCTGCACGAACGGCACGCTGGCCTTGCGGTCGCCGGGCAGGCTCCAGATCCGCCAGATCATCTGCTCCGTCTCGGCGATCACGGCCGGGTCGGTGGCGCTTTGCAGTTGCTTGAAGAGACCGGGCAGCTTGGGACTGTTCTGATCCGCCAGGGCGATCCCCGGTGAAACCAGCATAACGAACAAAACCGCCGTGAAGAGCCTGTTCATCATCCGCTTATAATAACGCCGTCGGGTCCGGTGATACACCGTTAACCGGCCGGCTGCGGTAAAATTACCGTGACCCCGGTGCCGATGCCGAGGGTGCTTTCGACTTCGAGCCGCCCGTCATGTGCCTCGACCAGTGACTTGACGATGGTCAGGCCGAGGCCGGTCCCGGTCCCTGAGACGTGCGGGTCTCGGTGGGTCTGGGTGAACGGCTCGGTAATCGACGACAGTTTGTCGGCGGGGATGCCGGTACCGGTATCGGCTATCGTGAACACGAACGTGCCGTCTTCGACACGGGCCGACACCGTGATCGTGCAGTCGGGTCCGGTGAACTTCACGGCGTTCGACAACAGATTGAGGATGACTTGGTAGACGGAACGTTTGTCGGCATGCAGCAGCGGCAGGTCTTCGGCCAGTTCCTTTTTCAAGGTCAGGCCTTTTTGCATGATCTGGTTTTCGACGTTGCGCACCCCGTCCTTGAGGACATCCGCAAAGGAGAAGTCCTCCATCTTCATCTGGCGCTTCGAGGCTTCGATGGCCGAGAAATCGAGGATGTCGTTGACGAGGTCCAGCATGTGCCGGCCGCTGCGGTGAATGTCGGCTGCGTACTCGCGATAATTCGGCGCCCCGAGCTTGCCGAAGTATTCCTCCTTCAGCATTTCGCTGAAACCAATGATGGCATTCAGCGGCGTGCGGAATTCGTGGCTCATGGTGGCAAGGAATTCGGACTTCGCGCGGTTCGCCTGCTCGGATGCCAGCAGGGCGTCGTTCAGCACCTTCTGGCTCTGCTTGCGTTCGGTGATGTCCTTGCCGACGCCGCGGTAGCCGATGAAATCACCGTTTTCGTCGAATGCCGGGCGACCGCTGATTGCCAGGAAGGCCTTGCTGCCGTCGGGTTTGACGCGGGTGTGCTCGAAGTCCCGGAACGGCTGGTGGTTGTCCATCTGCTCGAGCATTTTCCGGTATTCCAGCGGATCGGCCTCGGGGGCACCGACTTCGCGCCGCGTCTTGCCGAGGAAGCGTTCAGGGGGCACGCCGGAAACCTCCTCGAAGCGCTGCGAGAAATACGAGAAGCGGAGATGTTCGTCGGTTTCCCAGAACCAGTCGGAGCTGATGTCGGCATAATCGGCGAAACGGCGCTGGCTTTCGCGCAGTTCGGCGTTTCGGCGCAGCATCTGATACAGCATCAAAGGCAGCGCCACGGAAAACAGCATCCCGAACAGCAACAGCAAATGGCTGCTGGCCTGCGAAAACGCTTCCCGGTTCAGCACCGTCGGCGCCACAGATATGGCCCATACGCGGTTCCCGACCTGGAGGTCCCTATGACGCTCATCGGCGAGATGCTGCTCTTTATGGTTGTCATAGACGAGGCTGTCTCCGTCACGGATATGCAGATCGTTGTCGCGCCGTTCCTCGATCGTGAGCGCGGTATCGATCAGCGTCTCGGTGCGGAACACCATGTTGATGAAGCCCTCGAGATGTCCGTCGTGGATCACGGGGATATAGACGACGAAACCGCGTCCGCCCTGGGCCAGATTGAACGGCGCGGTGACCTGCGGCTCACCGGTGCGAGCGGCAGCGGAAAGCGCGGCATTCGGCTGCGGCAGCTTGCGGATGTCGAGGCCCAGCGCCTGCTCGTTGCCCTGCACCGGATTTATCCAGCGGATGACACCTTCCGCATCGACCCAGTTGATGGCCTGGATATCCGGGAATCGCTGCAGCTTGGGTTTGACGAAGGCGGCGAAATCCTCGGGGGTTGAGGGGTGGTAGTCGAGCCATTCCTGGCGGATCAGTTCGCCGAGCACCATCCTGACATCGAGATGCGCCGCCAGGTGCACCACGACGAATTCGAGATGCTTGTTGGAATCGGATATCTGCTGTTGCAGGTGATAACGGTTGATCTCCTGCCAGACGAACCCGGTCGCGGAAAGCAAAAGCGCAAATACCACCAGCGGCAACAGCACCGCGTGGTTGACCAGCCTTGCAAGAAGGCTTCTGTCTGGGAGACCTTCCGGCCCTTTCATGCATCGCGCCCTTCGGCTGATTGTCCTGACCGGTCGCGGCGGATTATCCGCCTTGGGCGACCGGCTGGAGCATCGTCTCATGAAATACGTGAAATTGCCATTTGCGGCTTGCCACAATCCTCCCGCAAACAGGCAGGCGGGGTCAGCCCTTCAACGCCGCCGGTTTCGGGCCGCCGGTGGCCCAGTCCAGAAGCTCCACCGTGTGCAGCACGGGCGGTGCATCCGCACCAGGCATGGCCGAAGCGATCTGCGTCAGGCAGCCGATGTTGCCGGTGGCGATGCAGGCCGCACCGAGCTTTTCCAGGCTCGCCGCCTTGCGTGCGCCCAGTTCCTGCGCCCACTCCGGCTGCATGATATTGTAGGTGCCGGCCGAGCCGCAGCAGAGATGCGAGTCCGCCGGCTGCGCCACCTCGAACCCGGCGGCACGCAGCAGCTCGACCGGTTCGGTCTTCAACTGCTGGCCATGCTGCATCGAACACGCCGAATGATAGGCGACTTTCGGTTTCACCTCGCCGCTCAGCCCGCTCAGGCCCAGTTGCAGAAGCACCTCGCTGACGTCGCGGGTCTTGTCCGAAATCGCCTGCGCGCGGACCGCCCACGCGGGATCGTTCCTGAGCATCCAGCCGTAATCCTTGACCGTGGTGCCGCAGCCCGATGCGTTGATGACGACCGCATCGATGGCGCCGTGCGCCTGTTCTGCATTTTCCCACGCCTGGATGTTGCGCTTGGCGGCGGCGTGGCCGGGTTCTTCCAGCCCCATGTGATGCACCAGCGCGCCGCAGCAGCCCATCTTCTCGGCGATCACCACCTCGCAGCCGAGCCGGTTGAGTAGCCGCACCGTGCTTTCGTTGATCGACGGGCGCAGCACCTGCTGCGCGCAACCCGACAGCAGCGCGACGCGCATGCGGCGCTCGCCCTCGGCGGGGAACACGCCCGGCGCGTCGACAGGGCTCGGGCTGGAAATGCTTGCGGGCGCCAGTTCCAGCATGGCGCGCAGCCGCGCCGGCAACAGCTTCCTGAAGGGCCGTCCCAGCCAGGCGCCGATCAGCGACAGCCGGAACATGCCGGGATACGGCAGCACCAGGGTCAGCAGACGGCGCAATGCGCGCTCACCCGGCGGACGGGTATAGGTCCTGGCGACGAAGGTGCGCCCATAATCGACGAGGTGCATGTAATTGACGCTGGCCGGACAGGTGGTCATGCACGACAGGCACGACAGACAGCGGTCCAGATGCCGGGCCAGCTTCGCCGTCGCCGGGCCTGCGCTTTCGAAGGCTTCCTTCATCAGGTAGATGCGGCCGCGCGGGCTGTCCAGTTCGTCGCCCTTGAGCACGAACGTCGGGCACGTCGCCGTGCAGAAGCCGCAATGCACGCAGTTGCGCAGAATGTCGTTGGCGGCGGCGATGTCGGGATCGGCCAGTTGCGCGATCGAGAAGCTGGTCTGCATGGCGTGCCCTAGACCCCCGGATACATGCGGCCGGGATTGAGCACGGCTTCGGGGTCGAAGCCTTCCTTGATCTTTGCCGTGACCATCGCTTCGGCGGCCGACAGCGGATGGAACACCGGCACCTCGGCACGGATTTCGGCCGGGGCGCGGAGCAGTGTCGCATGGCCGCCGACAGCCTCGACGGCGGACCGCACGACCTCGGCACCGGCATTGGTGACCGCCTTGAGGCCGAGCCACACCTGGCCGCCGCCCCAGTCGTAGAACACCTCGCCCTTGAGGGCTTCGAGGATATACAGCGCGGTGCGCGAGCCGTCGGCGGGCGGCACGGAAATGCGCCACACATAGGGCAGATCGTCACGGCCGACGAACGGCTTCACGTCGCGGACCTCGCGCCAGAAGGTTTTCGAATTCGTGGTGTGCAGTTCCTCGATGGCGCCGAACTCGCCGATTTCCTTTTTCAGGACCTCGGTACGGTGCGCCACCGACGGCGCCGGCCCTTCGAGGCGGAGCGCGGTCACCCCGCCGCCGCCCGAATTGACGTAGTCCACCGACGACGTCGCCGCCGCCAGCGCCGGCAGATGCGCCGCCGCGGACACGTCGTGCGCGCTGCCCAGCGCCTTCGACATCACCTTCATGGCGCCGTGATCGTAGATTCCGTCGGCGCGCCAGCGGACCAGAAGCGTGCGGATTTTCTCCGGCTGCGGCAGGGTCTTCAGCGTCACTTCCGACATCACCGCGAGGGTGCCGAACGAGCCGGCCATCAGTTTCGACAGATCGAAGCCGGTGACGTTCTTGACCACCGTGCCGCCGGATTTGAACACCTCGCCCCGCCCCGACACCGCGTGAAAGCCGAGCACGTGATCGCGCGCCGCCCCTTCCTTGATGCGCCGGGGGCCGGCCAGATTGGCGGCGACGATACCGCCGATGGTTGCCTTGTCCGCCTCTGCGCCCAGCAGCGGCCCCAGATCGGGCGGCTCGAACGACAGGTGCTGGCCCTTTTCATCGAGGACGCGATTGACCTCGGCCATCGGCGCCCCGGCTTCGAGTGTGGCGTAAAGTTCTTCCGGCTCGTAGGCGCGGACCGCCGACATCGCCGACATGTCGAGGGTCGCCGCGGTCTGCATCGGTCGCCCGTAGGCGCGCTTGGTGCCGCCGGCGACGACCTCCAGCGGGGTCTTTTCCGAGACCGCCCATTTGATGACGTCGAGAAGCTGGTCCTGGTTTTCCGGTTTCAGGGTATCGGCCATGGCGCGCCCGCTAGAATCTCGGGATATCGGGGAACGGCAGCTTGCCGTGATGGATATGCATCTTGCCCAGTTCGGCACAGCGGTGCAGTTCCGGGTAGACCTTGCCGGGGTTCAGCAGATGGCCGGGATCGAAGGCGCATTTGACGCGCTGCTGCTGCTTCATGTCGTCCTCGGTGAACATCGCGCCCATCAGGTCACGCTTCTCGACACCCACCCCATGCTCACCGGTCAGCACGCCGCCGACCTCGACACACAGGCGGAGGATATCGCCGCAAATGGCTTCCGCCGCGTCCAGTTCACCCGGCACGTTGGCGTCGAACAGCACCAGCGGGTGCAGGTTGCCGTCACCGGCATGGAACACGTTGGCGACGCGGAGTTTGTACTTTTCCGAAAGTTCTGCGATGCGTTCCAGCACCAGGGCCAGTTTCTTCCTGGGGATCGTGCCGTCGACACATATGTAATCGGGCGAGATGCGCCCGACCGCGGGAAACGCGTTTTTGCGCCCGGACCAGAAGCGCGCGCGCTCCTCCTCGCTCTCGGAAACCCGGATGGTGGAGGCATTGCAGGCGCGGGCAATCTGCTCGACGCGCTCGACCAGATACGCGACCTCGGCTTCCGGGCCGTCCAGTTCGACGATCATCAGCCCGTCGACGTCGAGCGGGTATCCGGCATGCACGAAATCCTCGGTGGCGTGGATGATCGGCCTGTCCATCAGTTCCATGCCGCCTGGAATGATCCCGGCCGCGATGACGTCGGCGACGCACTTGCCGGCGTCGAGCATGGTCGGAAAACCGATCAGCAGCGCGCGCGCCACTTCCGGTTTCCTGAGGATGCGGACCGTGACTTCGGTGATCACGCCCAAAAGCCCCTCGGAGCCGGTGATCACGCCCAGCAGATCATAACCGCCGGCGTCCAGATGCTTGCCGCCGAGCCGGACCACGTCGCCGTTCATCAAAACCATTTCGACGCCGAGCACGTTGTTCGTGGTCAGCCCGTATTTCAGGCAATGCACGCCGCCGGAATTCTCGGCGACGTTGCCGCCGATGGAGCACGCGATCTGCGACGACGGGTCGGGCGCGTAATAAAAGCCTGCGTGCTCGACCGCCTGGGTGATGCCGAGATTGGTGACGCCGGGCTGGGTGACGACGCAGCGGTTCTCGAAATCGATATCGAGGATTTTCTTGAACTTCGACAGGCCCAGCGTGATCGCATCGGCCAGCGGCATGGCGCCGCCGGACAAGCCGGTCCCGGCGCCGCGCGGCACGATCTTGACGTTGTTGGCGTGGCAGTATCTGAGGATCGCCGACACCTGCTCGGTGGTTTCCGGCAGCACCACGATCAGCGGCAGCTGCCTGTAGGCCATCAGCCCGTCGCAGTCGAAGGCGCGCAGTTCCTCGTCGCTGTCGATGACGCCTTCACCCGGCACGATTTCGCGCAGCGCCTGGGCCAGTTCGGCACGGCGCGCGATGACGCTTTCGTCAGGTTTCGGCATCTGCATGGCAACGGTTTCCCGGTTCACGTCGAGCATATGTGGTAATTGGCATACCAGTGTGCCACGTAAAGCTGCCGCCGTCACCCGTGCTCAGCCGGTTTTTGGATCGATTTCAGGTGGTTTTATCTCTGCATTCAGGTTGTTGCCCGGCGCGATGCGCAACGACGGCAAAGCGGGGCGCAGACAAACGAAAACCGCGCCCATGTCCGCATGGGCGCGGCCAGAGGATCGTTCAGGCGCTGATCAGCCCCCGACGATCAACCTTGGCGGGCTTTGAAACGCGGGTTGCGTTTGTTGATGACGTAGACCCGGCCGCGGCGGCGCACGATACGGCAGCCTTTTTCACGCAGCTTGGCCGACTTCAACGAGTTTCTGATTTTCATAACCCGATCCTCGGCATTACAGACAAAAAGTCGCCCGGACCATCCGGGAGACGAAAGCGCGCGGAACATACGGGCCGTATCGGGGGCTGTCAACGGGGAAAGCACGTTTTTCCGGGCCCCGGACGGGGTATTTCGCGGGCAATTCCGGCGTCTTGCATCGTTCAAGGTGTCGGTTATGCTGGTCAATCGTTCCCGGAGGATCCTGAATGCCCGAGCCGACGCCCAATGATACCGCCGCCGGGCAACACAGCCGCGCCGAGCAGAAAAAGGCCGCGGAAAACCTGCGCGGAATCCTCTGGATGGTTGCAGCGACCCTGTGTCTGGCGTCGATGCACACCACCATCAGCTATGTTTCCGACACCGTGCATCCGTTCGTGGTGGTGTTTTTCCGGCTGTTTTTCGCCCTGATCGTGGTCATCCCGTTCTTCGTCCGCGAAGGCATGGCACCGCTGAAAACCGGCCGTATCGGTATGCTGATCCTGCGCGGCATCTTGAATTTCGCGGCCATGGTGTGCTTTTTCACCGCGCTCAGCCTGTCGCCGATCGCCGACGTCACGGCGCTGTCGTTCTCGGCACCGCTGTTCGCCACCCTGCTGGCGGTGCTTTTGCTCAAGGAACGGCTCGGCTGGCGGCGCATTGTTGCCATCGTCGTCGGTTTCGCCGGTACGGTCCTGGTGCTGCGCCCGGGGTTCGAGGAAATCGGCACCGGCTATCTGCTGGTGCTGACCTCGGCCGTGTTCTGGGGGGCCTGCGTGATCATCATCAAGAGCCTGAGCCGCACCGAATCGTCGGTCACCATCACCACCTATATGTCGCTGGTAATGGCGCCGCTGGCGCTGATCCCGGCGCTGTTCGTATGGTCGTGGCCGAGCACCGCCGATCTCGGCTGGCTGCTGTTCCTTGGCCTGCTCGGCGGTGTCGGGCAACTGATGGTGACACAGGCGCTGAAGCATGCCGAAACCCATGTCGTCATGCCGTTCGACTTCTTACGCCTGCTGTGGGTGTCGATCAGCGGCTACATGATCTTCGGCGAGGTGCCGGACATCTTCGTGTGGGCAGGCGGCGCGCTGATCTTCGGCTCCACCGCCTATATCACGGTGCGCGAACACCGGAAGCGCCAGCGCATCGCCGCCGACGCCGCCGCCAGCGACGAGGTCATCCGCTAATCTGTTCGAAGCGGGTTATTCCAGCCACTCGCGGGCCCGCACCCAAAGCCGGTCCAGGAAATCCTCGGGATTGCGGCTCAAGAACATCTCCGCCAGGGTGCCGCGCCGGGACGTGTCCGCGGCCAGCCGCTCGACGCTGACCCAGCGGTTCCACTCCACGATGACGCCCCAGCCGGCATCCGCGAAATTGGTGTTCGGCAGCCGGTAATGATAGGTCGGCCTTGCCTTGATCAGCGGATCGTCAAGGCGGCCCCGGACCCGGCCCTCGTCCAGATGCGCGAACAGCGGCAGCATGTCCAGCTCGCGGTTGCGGGTCGGATTTGCGTCGATGTAATCGTCGATCAGGGCCGCTATGTCCGGCGCATAGTCCGGGTCGAGAATTTTTCGTGCGTAGTCGAGCGGAAACGGATCCACATAGGGCAGTAAACGCCGCATCGGATCGACGTCGATGCGCCGGCGCAAAAGCGGCGACAGCAGGATGTATGCCTGCAGCATCGCCAGGATGTCGGCGGCCTGTTCGGACGGCACTTCCGGATTGAGCTGCATGCCGAAGGCGTAGCTGACGCCGTCGGCGGTGCCTTCGGCGCCGGCCTCGCGCAGCGCATCGATCAGCCGGTCGAAATCGTCCAGCGATTCCAGCGGCGCCGGCGGACCGACGATCTCGGCGGGGACGAACGAACTGGACAGATCGCCGGCCAGCTTGCGCGCCGTGCGTTCGATCTCGTCGTCGTCCGATTTCGGATGCACAAGCTGCGCGTCCAGTTCGATTTCGAAGTCGCCGATCTTCGTGCCCTCGACGCTGCGGACATGCGGACTCGGCTGACCGGTTTCGCCGCCGAAGATGCCCTGCACCAGTTCGGCGGCGGTATCCAGATCGATGCCGCCGAATTCGATCTCGACGCCGATACGGCGCGGATTTCCTTCGGCATTGTCGGTTTCGGGCGGGGTGCGGCGTTCGGTCATGAGACGACTATACAGAATGAACCCGGCTCTGACAGGCCCAGCCAATACGTCATCCCGATACCCTGTTTGATTGTCGCCCACGAAACTGCATAACTTGGCGCATGGACACATCATCCCAGCCGCTCGGCGATCAGCGCCACCTGTTCGATATGGAAGACGGCGTGGTGTTTCTCAACGCCGCGTCGAAATCCGCGCTGCTGAAGGCCTCGGTCGAAGCCGGGCGCATCGGCGCCGCCGACAAGGGCCGCCCGTGGGCCATCGACGAGCCGGGCCGCTACGTACAGGCCGACGATATCCGCGCGCGCTTCGCCAGCCTGATCGGCGCCAGCGGTGACGACATCGCCATTCATCCCGCCGCATCCTACGGGATCGCCACGGCGGCGAAGAACCTGCAACCGAAAGCAGGATCGCGGATTCTGCTGCTGGAAGGCCAGTTCCCGTCGAACGTCTATGCCTGGCAGCGGCTGGCGGACCGCACCGGGGCCGTGATCGAAACCGTGGCCTGGCCGGAAGACGGTGACTGGACCCAAGCCGTGCTCAAGGCCATCGACAGCGACGTTGCCATCGCCGCCCTGCCGCCATGCCACTGGACCGACGGCTCTCTGGTCGATTTGGGCCAGATCGGCCCGGCACTGAAGAATGCCGGGGCCACCTTCGTCGTCGACGCCACGCAGTGGGTCGGCGCGCTGCCGATCGACGTCAATGCGATCCATGCCGATTATCTGGTCTGCGCCGCCTACAAATGGCTGCTCGGCCCCTATGGCCTGTCGTTCATGTACGCGGCGCCCGCTCACCAGGACGGCCTGCCGCTCGAGGATCACCTGTTCAACCACGGCGGCATCGACAGCATCACCGGCGGCCTCGCCTATCCCGAAGGGTTCACGCCAGGTGCCCGGCGCTATGACGCCGGCGAATATTTGAGCCTGATCACCCTGCCGATGATCCAGGTTGCGCTGAAGCAGTTGCAGGACTGGCAGCCGACCCGGATCGCCGCCGCGCTGGCGCCGATCACGAAAAGGATCGCCGAAGCCGCGCCGTCGCTCGGCCTGGACGTCGCGCCCGAGGCGTTCCGCACACCGCATATCCTGGGGCTGCGCCGCGACGGCGGATTTCCCGGCGATATCCTGGCCCGGCTCGCCGCCGAAAAGGTCTACGTCAGTTCGCGCGGCGGGGCGCTCCGGGTCAGCCCGCACCTTTGCAACAGCCTCAATGACGCGGACGATTTCATGGTGCGAATCGGCCGTGTGCTGCACAACACCTAGTTTTGACCGCCTTTACACTTAATTAACTCTGTTGTTCAAAAACCGCTAAAGTTTTATGCGTTTTTATTGCTTGTTTTCAATAAGTTAAGACAGTGAGAATTATTCTCAATATGTGATATCGCTCACAGCCAACTGCCCCGGGATACCCTATAAATAGTGTCATCAAGGTTCGGAATGTCACGTATCCCCGGGCCCACGAACAGGCAAACCGCCGGCGACGGCGGGGCGCAAAGCCACCGGCCTCAAAAGAACAACAATGAGGCAGCGGAGCTACCGAAGGGAAAGGGAACAAGACAATGTGGTTATCCGATATTATCTCATCGAAGCGCTGGTTCATCACAAGCCTTCTCATCACGCTCATGATTCCGGGCGCGGTGCTGGCGACGCTCAGCTTCTACGCCAAGGACATGTCGCAGGAAGAGGCCCTCGAGGTCGCCGCCGTCGCGGTCAAGAACTACATCGACGAAAACCCGCCGCGTCAGGGCTGGAAGGCGACCAGTGTGCATATCAATCAGGACATGAACCTGATGGTCGACGTGCACGTGCCGCGCTTCGATCATGCCGAGGTCATCCGCACACGTTCGGAACGGGTCCGCTATTCCTACCTGAAGCTGGCCTGCCCGCCGGAAAACGCCTGGGTTTATGAATGGCTGCACGGCAGGGACCGCATCTGGATCAACCTGCACCATCACGGCAAGACGCTGATGCAGGCGCCGTGCCCGAGCAACAACGACAAGGGCTTTTTCTCCTAAGCCCTCCCCTCGCCTGGGTTAGCCCGCCGAAACGGCCCCCTGTTCCTTTCCGGGAACGCGCGGGGCCTTTTTGCGTTTGAAGGGCGTTGCCTAACCGCGGGCCGTCGGGTTTATTTGTCGGCTCTTCAGGAAAGGGCTGCTGATGCGCGCAATGATCTTCAAAACACCGGACGGTGCCGATGCCCTGACGGCCGTGGATGTGCCGATGCCGGAACCCGGCCCCGGCGAGGTCCTGGTCCGGATCGGCGCCGCCTCGATCAATTACCGCGACCTGCTGATTGCCAAAGGCGGCTACCGCTCGCGTCAGAAACAGACCGATCTGGTGCCGCTGTCCGACGGCGCCGGCACGGTCGAAGCGGTCGGCCCCGGTGTGCATGAATTCAAGCCGGGCGACCGGGTCACGGCGTGCTTTTTCCTCGACTGGCCGGCCGGTACCGCGACCGAGCACGCCATGGAAAGCGACAGCGGCCGCGCCGTCGACGGCATGCTGCAGGAATACCGCGTGATCCCCGTTACCGGGCTGGTCCGAACCCCTGCCCACCTCAGCGATGCCGAGGCGGCGAGCCTGACCTGCGCAGGGCTGACCGCGTGGTCGGCTATCGTCAGACTCGGCCGTTCAGAACCCGGCGACGCGATCCTGACCCAGGGCACCGGCGGGGTTTCGCTGTTCGCGCTGCAGTTCGCGAAGATGAACGGCTGCCGCGTTTGCGTCACCTCGTCGTCCGATGAAAAGCTCGATCGCGCCCGCGCGCTCGGCGCCGATCATGGCATCAACTATGCCGCGACCCCGGCATGGGGCCAGCCGGCCAGGGACTGGGCGCAAGGTGACGGCGTCGACAACGTCATCGAACTTGGCGGCACCGAAACCATGAAGCAGTCGCTGATCGCGGTGCGGCCGGGCGGGACCCTGAGCCTGATCGGTGTGCTGTCGGGGGCGACCACGGGCAACGTTCTGCTACCGTTCATCGTCAGCCGCGACGTGCGCCTGCAGGGCGTCACCGTCGGCCCGAAAGACGCCATGCAGCAGATGTGCAAGGCCATCGAGACGGCGGGGATGAAACCGGTCATCGACAAGGTGTTCGCCTTCGAGGATTCCGCCGAAGCATATCGCTATCTGCAGATGGGCGCGCATTTCGGGAAGGTCTGCATTTCCGTCTCGGATAGCTGACGCGGATGACCCCCGCGATCCTCCCCCAGCGCCATATGCGGGGTGCCCTGTTCATGCTGCTGTGCGCGGCGTTGCTGGGGGTAACCTCGATGCTGGCGAAGATTCTCGGCAATGACATCTATGGCCCAGCCCTGCATCCGCTGCAGGTGTCCGCCGGACGCTTCGCCTTCGCATTCGCGACGCTGATCGTCGCCGCGCCGTTTCTCAAGCTGCGCCTGACACGGGAAACGCCCTACAAGTGGCACCTGCTGCGCTCGACGCTGGGCTGGCTCGGCGTCAGCTTCACCTTCGCCGCCGCCGCGCGCATGCCGCTCGCCGAGGCGACCGCGATCAGCTTTCTCAGCCCGATCTGCACGATGATCTTCGCGATCCCGCTTCTCGGCGAAAAAGTCGGCCCGGTCCGTTGGTCGGCAGCCGCGATCTCGCTGATCGGCGCGCTGATCCTGATCCGTCCCGGCACGGACGCATTCCAGTTCGCCGCCCTGATCGCCCTTGCCGCCGCGCTGTTTATGGGGCTGGAGATGACCGTCATCAAGCGCCTTAGCGGCGAGGAGCCGGCGATCCGCATCCTGTTCGTCAACAACGCCTTCGGTGCGGCAATTTCATTAAGTGTCGGGATGTTTTTCTGGATCCAGCCGACGGCCGAACAATGGCTGCTCCTGATTGCCCTCGGCGTGATCATGGTCGGTGCACAGACGTGCTTCATCCAGGCCATGAAATCGGCGGATGCCAGTTACGCGGTGCCGTTCTTCTACACCACCCTGGTGTTCGCGGCAGCCTACGATTTCGGGCTGTTCGGCGTGGTGCCGGGGCCGCTGAGTTGGCTCGGCGCCGCGATCATCATCGTCGGCGCGCTGTTCCTGGCATACCGCGAACGCCAATTGGCCAGGCGCGCGGCGGCTAGCCGCACACCGACGTAAACGCCGCATCGAAGATTTCCAGCGCCCGCGCGATTTCGCCTTCGCTGACCGTCAGCGGCGGGGCGATCCGGAACACGCTCGCCAGCTCCGGCAAGCTGACGATGTTCATGCTCAGCCCGTTTTCCATGCAGTACGCCGTCACCGCGTTGCCGATTTCCGGCGACGGCGCCTTGCTCGCACGGTCCGCGACAATCTCGACGCCGAGCAACAGCCCGCGCCCACGCACGTCGCCGATGGCCTGATGGCGTTGCATCAGATCCCGCAGCCCGCCTTGCAGCAGTTCCCCCATACGCCGGGCGCGTTCGCACAGGTTATCACGCGCGACGATGTCGAGAACCTTCAGCCCGACGGCGGCGGGAAGCGGGTCGGAGACATGCGTCGTGTAAAACAGGAAGCCGCGCTCGTGGCAGGTTTCCTCGATCTCGCGGCTGGTCATTACCGCCGACAGCGGCAGCCCGGCGCCGAGCGTTTTGGACAATGTCAGGATATCCGGCGTCACGCCGTCGCGCTCGAACGCGAACATCATGCCGGTACGGCCAAGGCCCGTCTGCGCTTCGTCGAGGATCAACAGCATGCCGCGTGCCTCGCAATGATCCTTGAGCGCGCGCAGATACCCTTCCGGCAGATCGACGACCCCGCCGGTGCTGAGGATCGGCTCGGCAATGAACGCCGCCAGATTGCCGGTCGACTGACGGTCGATCTGATAAAACGCATCGTCCAGTTCCGTGCGCCAATCGATTCCGTCGGCGCCGAAGCGCGGCCGATACGGGTTCGGCGCCGGGATCGACATGCTGCCCGGCAACGTCGGCCCATAGCCCTTGCGCCCCGCCGCATAGGTCGCCGCCGCCGCGCCGCCGGTCATGCCGTGCCATGACGAACTGAAGCCGACGACTTCGTACCCGCCGGTATAGAGCTTGGCCATTTTCACGGCCGCCTCGTTGGACTCACCGCCGGTGCTGAGCAGCATCGTCCGGTCAAGTCCTTCCGGCGTTACCGCCGCCAGGCGTTCGGCCAGCGCAACCACCGGTTCCGAGAGCATGCCGCTGTACAGATGATCCAGCGTGCCGGCCGTCTCGGAGATCGTCGCGACGATGTCGGGATGGCTGTGACCGAGCACGGAACTCATCTGGCCGGACGTGAAATCGAGGATTTCGCGCCCTGCACTGTCATACACGCATGTGCCGCTGGCGCGGACGATCTCCATCGGCATGAAGCGGGCACCGTAGCGGATCAGCGCGTCATCGGCGCGCTGCTGAAAAGCGGTATCGGTCACGTTGCGGACTCCTTGTGGTACGGGTGGCGAATACTCGGCGACGTTGGAAGAAGCTTACCAGCGCCCGATATCCGGAGGTTCTCTTTGTTTATTCCGTGAAAAGAATTATTCTCCTCAGTAAGGCTATTTTGTGGCGTTTAATATCGAATCTTGTTTTTAACCAACTTGATTGGCGCTTACCGATGGACTAGATCGACAAGAAAATTCTCTGCCATATGCAACGCGACGCCACCCGCACGACAGCGGAACTGGCGGATGATGTCGGCCTTTCCCTGTCGGCATGCGCCAAACGTCTGGTCCGTCTGCGGCGCGACGGCGCAATTTCCGCCGTCGTTGCGCGACTCAACCCGAAGCATTTTCCGAAACCCGTATCGGCCGCGGTCATGGTCACGCTGAGCGCCCCCAAGGCGGACGTACCGGCGCGCTTCGCCAAGGCCATGCGCGGCATCGAGGAAGTGCAGCAATGCCACGTCGTTACCGGCGACTTCGATTTTCTGCTGATCATCAAGGCGCCCGGGATCGAGGAATATCACGAATTCGCACAGGAGGTGCTGGGCACGTCGAAGGACGTCAGCGCCTACAAAACCACGTTCATTCTGAAAACCGAAAAGAACGAGGACACCATCCCCGGGTTCTGCTTCGAGGCCGGCGAAGACTAACGGCCGTTCGTCTTCGGAAAATCGATGCGGACGATCAGGCCGGGGTTGTTGTCGCCCAGCGTGAGATCGGCCTGATGCAGCTTGGCGACGGCGGCGACCAGCGCCAGACCAAGCCCGCTGCCGGGTGTCGAGCGGCTGCCCTCAAGACGCACGAAGCGATCCAGCACCCGCTCGTGTTCGTTCACCGGAATGCCCGGCCCGCTGTCGCTGACCGAGACATAGCAGCGCCCGTCATGGGTCCCCGCCTCGATCCGCACGGTGCCGCCCTTGGGCGTGTATTTGAGGGCATTGTCGAGAAGATTGACCACCGCCTGCGAAATCAGGTTCGGGTTGCCGCGCACGTCGAGACCGGGGGCGATCTCCGCCTGCAGCGTCAGCCCCGCCTCGTCCGCCGCCGGCTCGTACAGTTCCATGACGTCGGCGAGCCGCGTCGAGAGATCGACCCATTCCAACTTCGAGCGGTCGAGACCAGATTCCGCCTCGCCGATCAAAAGCAGCGCGTTGAAGGTCTTCAACAGCTCGTCGGTCTCGTCCATGGTCTGGCTGAGCGCCTCACGGTAGGCCTGCTTGTCCTGATCGGCCATCAGCGTCACCTCGAGCCGCGTGCGCAGCCGATTGAGCGGCGAGCGGAGGTCGTGCGCGATATTGTCGGTGACCTGCCTGAGGCCGGTCATCAGCGCCTCGATCCGGTCCAGCATGTCGTTGAGGTTGCGGGCCAGCCGGTCCAACTCGTCGTCGGTGCCGCTGAGCGGCACGCGGCGTGACATGTCGCCTTGCATGATCTCGCCTGCCGTCTTGTTGACGCTGTCGACCCGGCTCAACCAGTGCCGCGCCATCAAAAGTCCGCCGCCGAGACCGAGCACCAGCGCCAGCGCGCCAATCCAGATCATCGACTGGCGCATGCGCCGCTCGAGCCGCACCTGGTCCTGCACGTCGTAACCGACCAGCAGATGAAAACCGCCGGGCAGCACCAGATGGCGCGCATGCGCGCGGTGTTCGGCAAGGCGGCTGCCGATGGGCCTTTGATAATCGAAATCGAGCCATTCGCCGGGCAGCGTGTCTGCCGGCCAGGAATTGAGGTTGCCGGCGATCGGCCTGCGGTTCGGGTCGGTCAGCAGATACAGGCTGAGACGCTGACCCTGGGCGCGTTCCTGAATAACTTCGGTGAGACCGAACAGTCCGGCCTGGCGGTAATGCTCGGCAAGACCGGTGATCTCGGCCTCGATGGTTTCCTCGGTCTGCTCGGCGACGAACACCGCCGTGTTCCAGTACAGCAGAGCGAACAGCATGCTCACGGAGAAAATGGAAAGGACCGCGTAGCCGAGCGCCATGCGGAACCATGACGTGCGGAGCAGGCGGGCGTTAATCAGCCGCATGCAGGCGGTATCCGGCGCCGCGGACGGTTTCCAGCAGTTGCGAGTCGAATTCCTTGTCGATCTTGCCGCGCAGGCGGCTGATGTGGACGTCGATCACATTGGTCTGCGGGTCGAAGTGATAATCCCAGACGTTTTCCAGCAGCATTGAGCGGGTAACCACGCGCCCGGCGTTCCTGAGCAGATATTCGAGCAGCTTGAATTCGCGCGGCTGCAGATCGATCTTGCGGCCGCCGCGGGTCACTTCGCGGGAAATCAGATCCATTTCCAGATCGCCGCAGGTCAGGCGGGTCTGCGCATCGGGGGCACCCTTGCGCCGGCCCAGTGCCTCGACCCGGGCCAGCAGCTCGGCCATGGCGAACGGCTTGACCAGGTAGTCGTCGCCGCCGGCACGCAGCCCGGCGACCCGGTCGTCGACCTTGCCGAGCGCGCTCAGGAACAGCACCGGCGTCGTCACGCCCTGGGCGCGCAGTTGTTCGACCATCTGCAGACCATCCAGCTTCGGCATCATGCGGTCGACGATCATCACCTCGTGATGCTCGGAGGCGATGCCGAGCGCATCCTCGCCGTTATCCGCGACGTCGACCACATGGCCGGCCTCGCCGAGCGCCTTGGCGATATAGCTCGCCGCATCCTTGTCGTCTTCGACTACCAGTATCCGCATCGGAGATTCCCGTTCATGTGTAAACATTTAGGCCGAATGGCGGTTATGCGCCAACCCTCTATGTAAAAAAAATCGGACGGGCGGCGCCGGCATATCGCACCGGGCACCGCCCACCCACTGGGGAGGAGAAACTGTGGGGCCGGCCGGAAGGGGGGATTCCGACCGGCCCCCGGGGGAGAGGCCGCCGGATCAGGCAGCCCCTACAGGGATCGCGATAAAGCGTTGATCCGTGCCGCGCTTGACCAGGGCGAGAACGGATTTCCGGCCGTCCTTGCGGGCCTGTTCGAGGCGCGCCGTCAGTTCGTCCGGCGAAGCGACGTTCTTGTCGCCGGCTTTGGTCACCACGTCACCGCGGCGCAGGCCCTTCTCGGCGGCCGGGCTGCCCGGCTTGACCTCGACGACAACCACGCCCTTGGTGTTTTCCGGCATGCCCAGCTCACGGGCGATATCCGGGCTCAGCGACTGCACGGCGAGACCGAGCTTGCCGGTGGTGCTTTCCGTCTGCTCGACGGCGGCCACCTTTTTGCTCACCGGCTGCTTGCCGATCTTCACATGAAGTTCCTTCTTGGAGCCGTCACGCCACACCGTGATGGCGCTTTTCTTGCCGGGGTGGATGTCGGCAATCAGGCGCGGCAGCTGCTTCAGTTCCTTGATGTCCTGATCGTCGACGGAGAGGATCACGTCGCCGGTCTTCATGCCGGCGGAGTCCGCCGGGCTGTCGGCGGTGACGTCGGCGACAAGCACGCCTTCGGTCGACTTCAGGCCCAGACCCTCGGCGATGTCGTCGCTGAGCGACTGGATATTCACACCGAGCCAACCGCGTTCGACGGTGCCGTTGGCTTTCAGTTCGGCAACAACCTTCTCGGCGATCTGCGACGGGATCGCGAAACCGATGCCGACGTTGCCGCCGTTGGGCGAGAAGATCGCGGCGTTGACGCCGACCACATTACCGCTGACGTCGAACGCCGGACCGCCCGAGTTGCCGCGATTTATCGGCGCGTCGATCTGCAGGAAGTCGTCATACGGACCGGCGCCGATGGTGCGGCCGCGGGCCGAAACGATGCCGACGTTGACCGAGTGGCCGAGACCGAACGGGTTGCCGACAGTCAGCACCCAGTCACCGACGCGGACGTCATCGGACTTGCCGAAATTGACGTACGGCACCGGCTTGTCGACGTCGATCTTGATCAGCGCCAGGTCGGTCTTGTCGTCGAGGCCGACCAGCTTGGCCTTGGCCGAGGTGCCGTCCTTGAAGGTGACGGTGATCTCGTCGGCGTCGTGGACCACGTGTTCGTTGGTGACGATGTGGCCCTCGGCATCGATCACGAAGCCGGAACCGGCTCCGATCCGCTGTTCACCCTGGGACGGCTGTTCCGGCGCACCGAAGCGTTGGCCGCCCGGCGCACCCGGCATGTTGAAGTAGCGTTCGAAGAATTCCCGCATGTTGGCGGGGGCATCCTGCATTTCGGTCATCACCGGTCTGACGTGCGACGTGACCTGGATATTGACCACCGCCGGCGAGACCCGCTCGACGATATCCGCGAAGCTGGCCGGCAGGGCGCTGTCGAGGGATTTCACGGGGGTGACGCCGGCCATGGGAACACTGGTCGGGGTTTTCGCCTGCAACGGCGCGGCGAACGCGCCGCCGAGCAAAACCGCCGCACCCAGTGTTGCCATCACCGCCACCCGCTTGCGCGGGATGCGGCGCGTACGTTCCTTGATGTTTTTTTCGTGTGCTAACATGTTCTGTCTTCCTCGCATTCGGTTCGTGGCATTGATCACCACACACCGCCAAAATAGAGAGGCCGACATTACGAGGGTATTTCCAGAGCATTAATTCTCGTTCATGTTCGCTGTATGAATGCATTCAACGGCGCCTTCGGCATCACATCGATTGTCGTACTGGCTGCGCTCGGGCTGCAGGCGTGGGCCATGCTGCGCACGGCTCGGCGTCGCGACGACCGCCTTTCGCTGACGCTGTTTGTTGCCGGGATGGCCCTTGCGGCGCGGGGACTGGCGGCTCTGGCGGGGCTGCTGCACGCCGAGATGATGGGCGAGATCGTGCTGCTGGCGGCATCCGCCGCCGTGCTCGCGGCAAGCTATATGCACCGGCCCAACGGTGTCGATCTCGACATGTTCGCGCATCTGCTGATGGACCGCTCGCCCAACCCGATCATGGTCAAGCGCGCCAGTGGCGAATACGACTACATCAACCCCGCTTTCGAAGACGCATTCGACATTACGGCCGCCGACGTCATCGGCCGTACCGCCGAGGACATCTGGGACCAGGACCTGAGCCAGGCCGCCATCGAGGCCGACAGAATGGTCCTCGACACCGGCCGTTCAAGCCAGCACAAGGTGATCTTCAAGAAACAGGATCACTCGCGCCGCGACTGGCTGATTTCGAAATTCATGCTGCCGCTGCCGGACGGCAGCCGCTACATCGCCACCGTCTACACCGACTTTTCCGATCACGCCGCGCTGGAAAAACGGCTCGCGGAAAGCGAGGCCCGCATCAAGACGCTGCTCGATAATTCCCCGGCGCCGATCTATTTCAAGGACCGTGATCTGCGCTTCGTCATGGCCAACCGCCGCTATCAGGAAGTGTACGGCGTGACGCTCGATCAGATCCTCGGCAGGACTTCACTGGAAGTTTACGGCGACAATGTCGGCCCGGGCTATATCGCCCACGACCGTGAAGTCATCGAGGCCGGAACGCTGATCACCCATGAGGAAGTGGTCGGCGGCATCACTTTCCTGACCGCGAAGTTCCCGATCATCGACGGCGCCGGCGAGTTGATCGGCGTCGGCGGCATCGAAACGGACATCACCAAGCGGACCGAAATCGAAGCCGCCTACCGCAAGGCGCGCGACGAGGCGGAAATGGCAAACCGCTCGAAATCGGCGTTCCTCGCCAACATGTCGCACGAGCTGCGGACGCCGCTGAATTCCATCATCGGCTTTTCCGACAGCCTGCTGGCCGGCACACTGGGCCGGGTCGAGGACCCGAAACACCGCGAGTACCTGCAGATCATCCGCACCGGCGGCACGCATCTGCTGCAGCTCATCAACGACATCCTCGACCTGTCGCGGATCGAGGCCGGCAAACTGGTGCTCGAGGAGTCAGCGGTCGATCTGAAGGACGTTTTCAGCGATTCCATCCGCCTGACCGCCGAACGCGCCGGCAGGGAAGGTCTGGTCATCGAAAACCAAATTCCCGACGACCTGCCGAACGTCATGGCCGATGCCCGGCAGATGCGCCAGGTACTGATCAATCTGCTGTCGAATGCGATCAAGTTCACCGAGCCCGGCGGCAAGATCACCGCTTCCGCCCGGCAGACGGAGGACGGCGGCATCGAGATCAGCATCAGCGATACCGGCGTCGGCATCGAGCCGGATCAGCTCACCAACGTCCAGCAGCCGTTCGTGCAGGTTGCCGACGCGCTGACGCGCAAACATCAGGGGTCCGGCCTGGGACTGGCCATCGTCAGGTCCATCGTCTCCCTGCACGGCGGCAGCTTTACCCTCGAGAGCGCGGTCGGCGAAGGCACGACCGCGATCGTCACCCTGCCGCCCGCCCGGGTCCTGGCGGCGCGGGCCGAATAGACCGGTCTCAGCCGGTGCCGTGCAGCATGATGTGCTTCTTGATCAGATCAGCGAGATTGCGTGCGGCCATCTTTTCCATGACCTTGGCGCGGTGCACCTCGACGGTACGCTGCGAGATATCCAACTCGTAGGCGATCTGCTTGTTCATCGCACCGTCGACCACAAGACGGTAGACATCGGCTTCGCGCGGCGTCAGAGAGTCGAACGCGGCACGCGCCTTGGCCGCGTCCTCGGCGACCTCGAGCTGCGCCCTGCGGTGCGCCAGTGCCCGGCTGACACTGTCCAGCAGGGCCTGGTTGTCGATCGGCTTTTCGTGGAAATCGAAGGCGCCCTGCTTCATCGCCTGGATCGCCATCGGCACGTCGCCGTGCGCGGTCGCCAGAATGACCGGCACGCGGACGCCGTCGGCATCGAGCTTTTCCAGCAGTTCGAGACCGCTCATGCGCGGCATGCGCACATCGAGGATCAGACACCCTGCCGCATCGGCATCGAAGTCTTCGAGAAAGCGGATGGCGTTGGCATGGCTCTTCCAGTGCAGATCGACGGAGTCCATCAGGTCCTGGAACAGTTCCCGGTTGGCTTCGTTGTCATCGATGATGTGGGCGATGAAATTATCGCTCATAACAGCCTGCCCAGTCGGTGATTCAGTGTCCCGTTCAAGGCGTCGATGAAATCGTTCACATTGAACGGTTTGGCGAAAAACTTGTCGATGCCGGCCTTTTCGCAGCGGACACGGGTATCTTCCTGAACATCGCCGGTCAGGGCAAACACGGGAATATTCTGCGTCGCCTTGACGTTGCGGATATAGCGCGTGGCATCGATACCGTTCATGCCGCTGAGGTTCAGATCCATGATGATCAGGTCGGGCAACAGCTGAAGAGCCAGCGCAATGCCCTCCTCGGCGGTTGTCGCCTTGAGAATCTCGACATCGGTGTATTCCCTGAGGATATCCTCCATCAGCGTCATGTTCGAAGGGATGTCCTCGATATACAGAACCATGCCCTGCGGCCGCTTTTCGAGCGTCAGCGACGTCGTGTACGGACCGCCGGCAATGAATGCCGGCAGTTCCGTCACCGGCAGGTCGAAGCGGAACAGCGAGCCTTCGCCCTCGACGCTTTCGAAGTCCAGCACGCCTTCCATGGCGTGGAGCAGCAGCCGTGTCAGCACCAGGCCGACACCCGATCCCTCGATCCCGGAATCTTCACGGCCGAGCCGGGAAAACGGCCGGAACAGTTCGTGCTGGCGGTTTTCCGGTATGCCGAGACCGCTGTCCCCGACGTCGATCCTGAGCCGGTCGCCCTTGAACACGCTGGCGTCGATCCACACCTTGCCGCCCGGCCTGTTGTACTTGCAGGCGTTGTTGAGAAGATTGATCAGGCATTGCTTGGCGCGCATGAAATCGCACGTCACGCCGGGCATGTCGAAATCCGGGTCGATGCGGTTTTCGAACGTCACGTCGTAAGTATCGAACAGCGGGGCGACGATCTGCAGGCTTTCCGTGATCACCTCGTGCATGTCCACGGCCTCGAGGTTCAGGTCCAGTTTGCCGTTCTCGATCTTCGACAGATCGAGAACGTCGTTGATCAGCCCGAGCAGATGCCGCCCGCCGCGCAGGATGTGCGTGACCTGCTTGCCCTGATGCTCGCTCAAGGGTTCCTTGTTGCTGTCGAGGAGCAACTGCGCGAAACCGATGATGGAATTCAGCGGCGTGCGGAGCTCGTGGCTCATCTGTGTCAGGAATTTGCTTTTCTGGATGCTGCCCATCTCGGCCAGGGTCTTGGCGCGTTCCAGTTCGGCGGTGCGCTGGCGGACGATGGAATCCAGATCGCGGTTGGCGTCCTCGAGCCGCCCGACGGAAGTGCGCGCATCGCCGAGGATATCGTTGATCAGTTTGGCCAGTGCCTGCAGGTCGGGGTCGAGATTGTCGAGGCGCACGGCTTCCGTCCGCTGGCCGTCGCGGGCCAGGCGCAACTGCTCGGCGAGATGCAGGACCGCATCGCGCAGGCCTGTATCCGGCGGCATCCGATCGGCGGCGTTGTCCATGTGACCCTGTGCTGTTCCTGATTTTACCTGCACGGGCACCCCCAAACAGGCCTTACGGATATTGTCCCCGCGCCGGCCCGCTCAAGGCACCTATTAATTGTAGGGGCTGACATAGATAAGGAATTTTCTTTATGAGTGTCAGATGGTTAGCAG
>JAYNVG010000006.1:0-149352 GCA_038100295.1 Thalassospiraceae bacterium | reverse complement strand
CTAGTCGAATGGGCAAAGATATGAATACTTCGAGCTTATCTATGTCAGCCCCTATTAAAAATAGTGAAATTACATTGTTTAAATGACAGTTTTCGCGTGTTACATCCACGAATTGTTTTTATCCCTCCTCGAGCACATCAAACGAGAAATGAAAAATGGCAAAAATCGAAGATCTAACTGTGAAGATTTTTGCGGATGGAGCGAATCTGGAAGATATAACTAAACTCCGCGCCAATCCTCTAATAAAAGGGTTTACGACGAACCCTACATTGATGCGGGCAGCCGGCATTATCGATTACGAACGATTTTCGAAGGACGTAATAGAGATCGTAGGAGATTATCCTCTATCTCTTGAGGTGTTTGCAGACGATTTTGACGAGATGGAAGCTCAGGCACGGACCATTGCGGGTTGGGGCAGTAATGTTTTTGTAAAAATTCCTGTAACGAACACCGAGGGGGAGAGTAGCGCTCCATTAGTAGAGCGACTCTCATATGCTGGTGTGCAGGTAAATGTTACTGCAGTGTTTACCCACGATCAGGTACGCGAGATATGCGAGGCTCTAGCCCCGGATGTTGCAGCCAATATCTCAGTGTTTGCAGGACGCGTGGCCGATACTGGCGCCGATCCAGTGCCGCATATGATCGAAGTTGTCAGTATCACATCAACGAGGCCAAAAGCAGAAGTTATCTGGGCTAGTCCGCGTGAGCTGCTAAATCTGTTCCACGCCGATGAGGCGAAATGCCATATCATCACTGTGACTTCTGATATCCTCAAGAAGTTGCCGCTGATTGGGAAGGATCTCGCTGAATATTCACTCGAAACCGTCAAAATGTTTCGCAATGACGCCTTGGCGGCCTCGTATTCTATTAATACGTGTTCAGACTTAAGTGTGAAGTAAACTAGCTCACGACAAGGATATGAAAAGTGGCAAGACTATTTGATACGGTGCTGGTAACGGGCGGTGCGGGCTATTGTGGGAGTATATTGGTTCCAGATCTGCTCAAGGCAGGTTACAAGGTCATCGTTTACGATATAATGTATTATGGCTCTGACCATCTTCCGCAAGACGATCTTAACTTGACGATAGTCGAGGGCGATATTCGTGATACGGCCCTTCTGGCAGAAAAAATGCAGGGTGTTGAAGCTGTTGTGCATCTCGCCTGTATCTCAAATGACGCCAGCTTCGAACTTGATGAATCATTGTCAACGACTGTTAATATGGACGCATTTGAGCCTATGGTGATTGCTGCGAAGGACGCCGGGGTGAAGCGGTTTGTCTATGCATCTTCCAGTTCAGTATATGGGGTCAGCGATAATCCTGATGTTACCGAAGACCATCCATTAGTGCCGCTGACGCTATACAATAAATATAAGGGGCTTTGCGAACCCCAGCTTTTTGCGCATACCGACGAATCCTTTGTCGGCGTCGTTTTCAGACCGGCAACTGTATGCGGTTACGGCCCCAGGCAACGGTTGGATGTATCCGTAAATATCTTGACCAACCATGCCATCAACAAGGGCAAGATCACGGTGTTCGGCGGCGATCAATTGCGTCCGAACCTGCATATTCAGGATTATTCTGACGTTGTTCAGCTGCTGCTGAGAGCACCAGCCGAAAAAATCGCCGATGAGATATTCAATGTCGGCTATCAGAATAAAAGCATCATGGACATTGCATGCATCGTAAAATCCGTGGTCGAGAAGCAATACCCTGAGCGAGGCGATTTGCCTATTGAAGTTACGTCGTCGGATGACCCAAGGTCTTATCACATAAATTCGGATAAAATTTCACGGGTGCTCGGATTTAAGCCGAAGTACACCATTGAGCAGGCTGTTGAAGGCCTGTGTGCGGCTTTCAAAGATGGTAAACTACCCAACAGCTTTGAAGATAACCGCTATTTTAATGTCCGAACGATGAAGGCTAAAGGCGCATCATGACCGGGGAGGCTGTTTCCGTTGTGACCGGTGGCGCCGGCTTCATCGGCAGCCATATGGTCGATGTGCTGCTTGACGCCGGACACGAAGTGCGGGTTGTAGACAATCTGGTCGGCGGTCACAAAGCGAACTTGGCACATGTCAAAGACAATCCTCGCCTGACCTGTTTCTGGTTAGATATCAACACTCTTGAGCCGAATAGTGAGGTTTTTGCCGGGGCAAAATATGTTTTCCATTTTGCCGGGATAGGCGACATTGTACCTTCTATAGAAATGCCTATCGACTATATGCAGACCAACGTCCAGGGGACAGTTAGAGTCTTGGAATGCGCAAGAAACGCGAAGGTTGACCGATTTGTCTATGCTGCATCGTCATCGTGTTATGGAATAGCCGATACGCCGACCCGCGAAGACCACCCGATCCAGCCGCAGTATCCGTATGCGCTGAGCAAATATCTTGGTGAGCAAACTGCATTTCACTGGCGGAAAGTCTATGGATTACCAGTAACGTCTATCCGGATTTTCAATGCTTATGGCACGAGGGTTCGCACCACAGGTGCGTATGGAGCGGTATTCGGCGTATTTTTCAGGCAGAAACTTGCAGGAAAGCCATTCACTGTTGTTGGAGATGGCGAACAGGTACGCGATTTCATCTACGCTTCAGATGTCGCTAGGGCCTTTTTGATGGCCGCCGAAGGCGATGTGGACGGAGAAGCACTTAACGTTGGCGCAGGCAATCCGCAATCGGTGAACAGGCTTGTGCACCTGTTGGGCGGGGATGTTATTTATATACCGAAAAGGCCTGGCGAGCCTGACGCTACCCATGCCGATATCAGTAAAATAACAAGCCGCCTCGGATGGTCACAGAAGATATCTTTTGAGGATGGGGTCGCTCGTATGGTAGCCGAAATTGACCATTGGAAAGACGCGCCGTTATGGGATCCAGAATCTATAGCCGAAGCAACAAAGACTTGGTTTAGATATCTTGGACACCATAGGTGAGTCTGCAATATGATTGGCTCGCTCTCAGAACGCTATCGGTCAAAGATCAAGACTGTCGCTGAACTCAGCGAAATAATCGGCACTCCCCCTCGTGAAAGCCGAGTGATCATGTGTCATGGGGTTTTTGATGTCGTCCATCCGGGGCATGTACGGCATCTGCTTTATGCCAAGAGCAAAGCGGATATTCTCATCACTTCTTTGACGGCGGATGCACACATCGGCAAGGGCAGATATCGCCCTCATGTGCCGCAGGAGTTACGCGCTATAAATCTTGCTGCATTTGAGATGATTGATTACGTGCTTATTGATCAGAATGCGACACCGATTGAGAATTTGCGCATCTTGCAGCCGGATTATTTCGCTAAAGGTTACGAATATAACAGCAAAGACCTTAATCCCAAAACATTGGAGGAAACGGAAGTTGTTGCCAGCTATGGGGGCGAGGTCATTTTCACCCCTGGGGATATCGTTTATTCGTCATCTGCCCTGATTAACATTGCCCCTCCAGAGATCGGTCTTGAGAAGCTTATCAATCTGATGGAGCAGGAAAATATAACTTTCGACACGTTACGCGATACATTGGCACAAATGTCCGACCGACATGTCCATGTTGTCGGTGATCTGATCGTTGATTCATATACTCATTGCGCCATGATTGGTGGACAGACGAAAACGCCTACTATGAGTGTTTTGTTTGAAGACCGCATGGACTTCGTCGGTGGAGCCGGCGTGGTAGCAAAACATCTGCGAGCAGCAGGTGCCAATGTGTCCTTGTCGACGGTTTTGGGGAATGATTCCCTTCAAGATTTCGTTCGAGATGATCTTACTGCCTTTGGGGTCGATGCTGAGTTTATCATTGATGATACGAGACCAACGGTGAACAAAAATGCCATCATTGCCGGTGGCTATCGTCTTTTGAAGGTGGATACGGTCGATAATAGCCCAATTTCCGACCGTATTCTTCAATCCTTAGTGAAACAAGTTGAGAGAATTAATACGGATGCGGTTGTCTTCAGTGATTTTCGACACGGCATCTTCAATAAAAGAACTATCGGCCCATTGATTGACGCGATTCCTAGAAATGCATTGAAAGTTGCGGACAGCCAGGTTGCAAGCCGATGGGGAAATATCACTGAATTCTTTGGGTTTGATCTGATAACTCCAAATGAACGTGAAGCGAGGTTCGCGCTGGCGGATCAGGACTCCGGTATTCGATCGTTGACCAAGGCCATATACGACAAAACAGCATGCAAGACCCTGATTATGAAATTAGGAGAGAAGGGGGTCTTTACCTGTCGAAGTGCCGATCACGATAATCTTGCCAGCTTCTTTTCTCTCGACAGTTTTGCCGAAAATGTTGTCGATGCGGTTGGTGCCGGTGATGCGCTACTGGCTTATGCTACGCTGGCTACACTTGTCAGCGGCAATGCTGCGATTGCCACAATACTTGGATCGATCGCAGCGGGATGCGAGTGTGAGTTGGATGGCAATCATCCCGTGACGCCAGAGAACCTTCGTGCGAAAATTGACTATGTCGAAAAAATGATCAACTTCGAGCATTGATAATTTTATGAGAGTAATTGTCGTTGGTCTGGGCGTCCAGGGGCGAAAACGCGCCAGGTTTGCAGACAATGATTTGGTTGCAACCGTCGATCCCGTTGTGTCCGACGCCGACGTGCAGCAGATCACTGATATCCCTATTGATAACTATGACGCTGCATTACTCTGCGTGCCCGATGAAGCAAAAATTGAATTGCTCAACTATCTGCTTGAGAACGGCAAGCATGCACTTGTCGAAAAGCCGCTTTGGAGCGTCACTGACGGGGCGCTTGAGAAACTGCAAAAATTGGCGAAGCAAAATAAGGCGTATTGTTACACCGCCTACAATCACCGTTTTGAACCCCACTTTATCAGGATGCGTGATCTGATTCGTGCCGGCACATTGGGCAAGATTTACCGGTGTCGCCTGTTTTACGGAAACGGGACGGCGCGTCTGGTTAGGGAGTCGGCATGGCGGGATCAGGGGGCAGGCGTCCTCACAGATTTGGGATCGCATCTGCTTGATACGATTTCCGACTGGTTCGGTTGCGCAGATGAAGGTTTTCGGGTGATTTCTGCTAACATGTTTGAGAATCGGGCATTTGATCACGTCGTTGTCGGTCATGAAAAAGGAACGCCAAAAATTGAATTGGAAATGACTTTGCTGTCTTGGCGAAATGATTTCACCTGCGATATCTTCGCTGAAAATGGTTCTGCGCATATCAGGTCCCTCTGTAAGTGGGGGCCTTCCAGTTTCACTTTGCGGCGTCGGGTATTGCCCTCAGGGAGGCCGCCGGAAGAGACCGTGACGATCGTCGAAGATGATCCGACCTGGGAGGCGGAGTATGAGCACTTCAAAAGGGCTTGTGCGCTGGGGACTGAAACGGATCTGGTCCAGGACATATGGTTGCAAAGAACTCTTGTCCGCCTAGCCAATGAGGCCGACGGAACTCAGCAGCGATGAATACGCGCGTCGGATTCGCCGGAATGACACATCTTGGATTAAACTCTGCGGTTGCGGCGGCGGAAAAGGGCTGCGCGGTCGTCTGTTACGATCCGGATGTCGCCATAATATCGGAATTGGCATCCGGCTCAGTTGCGATCGTTGAACCTGATTTGCCTGAGAGTCTCTCGAGGAATAGGGACTGCATCCATTTTACATCAGACCCCGGCGACCTCAGATCCTGCAACGTTGTTTATGTTGCGCCTGATGTTGCTACGGATGATGAAGGCCGAAGCGATCTCAACAAGCCTAATGATTTTCTTGCGATCGTGATGAAAACAGTAGATCGCAAAACCGTAATCGTAATGCTGAGTCAGGTACCGCCCGGATATACCCGATCACATATGAAGCCCGGTATGGCACTATTCTATCAGGTTGAAACACTGATATTCGGTCGTGCCCAGGAACGTGCTCTGTATCCCGAACGTATCATCGTTGGCTGTGCTGACCCTGCCCAGCCTCTGCCGGTGCATTACAGGCGGTTTCTTGAGTTGTTCAACTGCCAGATTCTTATGATGCGGTTCGAAAGTGCTGAGTTAGCCAAAATTGCGATTAATTGTTTTTTAGTGTCGCAGATTACTACGACTAATGTCCTCGCAGAACTTTGTGAGAATATTGGAGCCGATTGGTCGGAAATTGCGCCTTCGTTGCGGTTGGATAAACGCATTGGTCCCCATGCGTATTTAAAGCCTGGCCTTGGTATTGCTGGTGGAAATTTGGAGCGTGATATGATGAGTGTGATCCGCATGGCGGAGACTCATTGTACAGATTATACCGCAATTGATGCTGCCCTGAGTAATAGCAAGCTGAGAAAACGCAAAGTTGCGGACATGATTTTGTCCGTCATAAATTCAACTAAGTCCGGGAATGCGCCTGTTGTTGCTATGCTGGGTCTTGCGTACAAGGAAAATACGCACTCAACCAAGAACGCCGCCTCAATTTTGACTCTGGACATGCTCGCAGGAGTTCGGATACACGCTTATGATCCTGCCGTCGATGGAAGATCTCTGAAATTTGACAATCTGCAAGTCTGCGATAGCTGGCAACAAGCGGTCGATGGTTCTGACATTGTTGCGATCATGACGCCATGGCCCGAGTTTGAGAACATAGATTTGTCGGCAATGGCAAAGCTTATGCGGGGAAAGTTTTTGATTGATCCATACGCATTGTTTACAGCAACGGCTGCCCGTGATGTTGGTCTCAGCTACGCGACATTAGGCAGTGCATTAGCGGATGAGTGTCGGTAATGCTTAGCCATCAAACACAAGATAACGAGAAACCTGAACGTGTCGTCATCATAGGCGCTTCTGGTTTTGTTGGCGGTGCGATAGCTGACGTTTGTGAAAAGAATAATATAGCAGTGTTGCGACTGGCCAGCAGTGACGTTGACCTGTTGTCTGATGGGGCGAGCGACAAGCTCAGGAAATTGATAAGGCCTGGTGATCATGTCGTAGCAGCTGCCGCACGAGCGCCAGTAAAGAACCCGGATATGCTCATCGAAAACCTTCGTATGGCAGATACGATCATAAAGGCGATCAGCGCGGTCGGAGATGAAATCGCACACGTCATAAATATATCTTCGGACGCCATATATGCGGATGAGCCGACCCCGCTTAACGAACAGACCAGCAAGGCCCCGACTTCGATGCACGGTGTGATGCATCTGGCACGAGAGATCCTGTTTATGGAAGCTTTGCGAGTGCCTCTCTGTATGCTGAGACCAACGCTTATCTATGGCATCTCCGATCCGCACAACGGTTATGGCCCAAATCGCTTCTGGCGTCAGGCAATTGCTGGACAAGACATCGTTTTGTTCGGAGAAGGAGAAGAACGTCGAGATCATGTTTCCGTATCCGACGTAGCGAATTTGGCGTTTAACGTTTTGCAGCGGCGCTCAACCGGAGCCGTAAATGCGGCGTCCGGTCAGGTCATATCGTTCCATGATTTGGCCACACTGGTCTGCAAAACGGCAAAGAATGGTATTTCCATAAAAGGATCACCACGTACAGGGCCAATGCCGCATAACGGCTACAGACCGTTTGATATTACAGTTTGCCGCGAGGCTTTCCCGAACCTGGTGATGACGCCGCCAGAAGTTGGTGTAAGGGAAATGGTTCTTGAAGGCGTTGACCAAGGAACGGACCGAGCTGGGCGAAATGGCTGAAATAGATCTGTTGAGGCGGTATCCAAAGGCAAAACGTTGCATAAGCGCACGTGCCAGCGCCAAGACCCCTGAAAATTTAACTAAGGCCCTAGCCTTCGAATTCGATTATTTCGACGGTTCAAGAGAAACTGGCTACGGTGGGTATTTCTACGATGGGCGCTGGATTCCGATCGCTGAGGATTTTGTCCGCCATTATAGGCTTAATGCATCAAGCCGGGTGCTTGATGTTGGCGCCGCGAAAGGATTTCTGATGCGCGATCTGATGTCGGTATGCCCGGGCATTCAGGTATTTGGCATCGATATTTCAGCTTATGCTTTGAGCAACGCAGAGAGCGCGTGTAAAGGGCGATTGTGTAGGGCAACCGCTCAATCATTGCCGTTTGCCGACAAGGAATTCGATTTGGCGATTTCCATAAACACGTTACACAATCTTGATGAAAACGATTGTATTACCGCACTTGGTGAAATTCAGCGGGTTGCCAAAAAAGCTTATGTGCAAGTGGATTCGTGGTGCAACGAAGTGCAGCGTAATCTTTTCCTTGAGTGGATGCTGACCGCAAAAACCTATGGCGAGCCGGAATACTGGTACCGCTTGTTTGCTGCTGCCGGTTATACCGGTGATTATTATTGGACAATTACTGAATGAGCCTGAATGTCCTTGTAACCGGGGCAACCGGATTTATTGGAAGCGCACTGTGCGCATATTTAACAAAAGATCCGGCGCTAACAGTATATGGGACATTTAGAAACGCCCGCACAAGACCTATGTCGGGTGGCTGCAATTACGTCCAATGTGATCTGGCAGAGGACACATCGACGCTACCTCGTGGCATTGATATTGTTGTGCATGCCGCAGCATGTCTTGATTTCTCCGACGCAGATATATCGCGCCTTGAGCATGATAATGTGATTGCGAGCCGGAACCTGGCTTCCTACTGCCTGAGCACTGGCGTCAGGCGGTGTATTCATTTGTCGACGACGTCAGTATATGGTGACTGTATGGTTGCGGAATTAAATGAGGCATCGCCAACCAACCCTGTTACCGACTATGGGTGGACAAAACTCGCTGCTGAAGAAGCTATAAAAGCGGCGGCTCCCGAACTTCAGAGTATCAGCCTGCGGCTACCAGCCGTCGTTGGCCCAGGCGCTACGCGTATTTTTCCGGCCCTTTTGTTTGAGCGACTAGGCCATGAGTGTGCCTTATTTTATAATCCCGATAATTACTATAATCATATTATTCATATTAACGATTTGGTCGTATTCATTCGGAAATTACTCGAATCGTCATGGTATGGGGCGCCGGCTTTCCCGATTGCGGCCTCACAGCCAATAACCATGAGGGAACTAGTAACCTTGGCTGCTCGCCTCATCGGCAGTAATTCCGTGCTGTGTTTTGAGGAAGACCGGAATCGGCCTGGATTTATCCTTTCTGTGTTGCATGCGGCGCAAGTCTATGGTTTTTCATCACTATCAGTGATTGAAACCTTAGAGAAATATGCCAAGTCTCGAAATAGTCGCTTACAGGATGATTTTATCTAATGACTGGTGTGCTTGCAGCCTTTGAAGATCTGCCTAAACCGCAGCCCGCTGCGGGCGTAGAGTACTATGATGCGCAACGAGCAACCGCTCTTGATTATTCTGAAGCCCGGCAAAAGAATTTTCATCGATACCTTGAATGGAAGCGTACTGGTGGTGAGGTAAACTTTCTACCGGTTAAGCTGGATATCGAAAACGTAAGCCGCTGCAATTTCCGATGTACAATGTGCGTGGTTTCTGACTGGCATAAAGGTCAGCGCGCAGAGGATCTTTCGTTTGAAGCCTTTAAGAAATTAATCGATGAACAGATAGGTTTGGTTGAAATCAAGCTGCAGGGTATCGGCGAACCGCTGATGCAGGGCAACGATTTTTTCAAGATGATACGGTACGCGCGTGATCGTGCGATTTGGGTGCGGGTAACAACGAATGCCTCACTGTTGCACCTCAAGGAAAATTACAAAAGTCTGGTCGATTCCGATGTAAACGAAATCCAGATTTCAATTGATGGTGCGGATGCCGAGACATTTCAGAAAATCCGGCGTGGTTCCGTATTTCAGCAAGTCATAGAGAACTGCAAATTGATCAATGACTATTGCCGTTCGCAGGACGTTGAACGGACTAAGATGTGGACTGTTGTCCAACGGGAAAATATCGGGCAATTGGAGGCGCTTGTTGAACTGGCGAATACCACGGGTTTTACCAATCAGGTATTCATGATGGAGCCGATCGGTTGGGGTATTGAGGAATGGTGGGATCGAAATAAAAGTATTTCAATGTCGCAGGCATTGGACCCGGTCCGATTAAATAATCTTGTCCAAATCGGGCGCGAAAAAGGTATTCGCGTCGCTTTTTGGCTGGCGAATGAAAAGTACTCCACTAAGTCGCGCGACAAACTATGCCCCTGGCCCTTTGAGCGCAGTTATATAGGTTCGGACGCACGCGTGTCTCCATGTTGCATGATCGGCAATCCTGATGTTGCTGAAATTGCCGGAGGGATTGGTGACTCGTTCAGTCATATTTGGTTTGGTGACGAGTATCGCGAATTTCGCCGTGCCCACGAAGAGGGGAGGATTCCTGAAGTATGCAAGAACTGTTATGAGTCCTAAACATGCCAAAGTATTTTTTCTGATTATAGAATGATGTGATTAGCCGATGAAAAAAGTCCACCAAAGCGACCGTTTGTTCCCTAATCAGGAATTCAACAGCAATCTTTACGGGCGAGATATGCAGCATTTCTCGCATGATCTCTACGACGCTATTGTTGCGCACGGCGGTATCAAGCATCCAACCGAGCAATATGATCTTGCCCAGACCGATAAATTCACGGTTGAGCAAATGGCTTCATCGCCGGCTATCCTAGCCATGATGGGACTAATGATCCGCATATCCGGCGTTAAGCGAGTGCTGGAAATAGGATCATTTATTGGCGTTTCGGCGATGTGCTTTGCAGAAGCTGTCGGTCCGGACGGACATGTAACGTGCATTGAAAAGTTTGATCATTTTGCAGAGATTGCTGGCAAAAACTTTAAGCAAAACGGCTTTTCAGAGAGAATAGATATTATAGTCGGCGACGCGTTGGAACTGTTGCGTGACGGGAAATGCCAGGGACCATTTGATATTGCATTTATTGACGGCGACAAAGGGAAGTATGACGAATACATCAAACTGATCGCCCCATTAATTTCTTCGTCCGGATTTATGATCATCGATGACATATTTTTCCACGGCGATGTTCTGAATGATCCACCGATAACCGAGAAGGGGCTCGGAGTTAAGCGCGCCTTTGAAATGGCTTCTGCTCTGGATGGCTGGGTCCCGACCTTCATCCCGGTTTCCAATGGCGTTTTGGTTCTCGAACGAACCAAAAAATGATGCATACGAGAGCATTTCCATGAATTTTGATAACGACCAAAGAATGCGCATGCACAAAGACATGCTGCTGGTGCGGGTCTGTGAAGAAGGCATCGCCAGGGTATACCCTGATCAGGAAATTCGTACACCGACACATTTGGGAAGCGGTCAGGAAGCAGTTGCCGTTGGAGTTTGCGCTATTCTGGAGCGGGATGATATCGCCGTCAGTCATCACCGCGGCCACAATCATTATCTGGCCAAGGGTGGCGATGTCTACCGGCTCATTGCTGAATTGTATGGTCGTGAGGATGGCTGCGCACATGGCCGCGGCGGCTCAGTTCATCTTACTGACCGAAGTGTCGGTTTCCTTGCTTCCAGTGCCATCGTAGGACAGATGATTGCAGTGGCCACCGGCGTCGCGTTATCCATGAAAATGGATGGATTGCGCAATATTGCGGTCTCTTTTTTTGGTGATGCAGCTTGTGAGGAAGGCGTTTTCTATGAATCGCTGAACTTCGCTACAATTCACAAATTACCGGTTCTCTTCGTCTGTGAGAATAATTTGTACTCAACGGAGAGTCCAATGAACGTTCGTGCTGCAGAGGGTACCACAATTACGGGGCGTGCTGAGTCACTTGGCGTCATTTCAGAATCTGTCGATGGCAATGATGTGCTTGTCGTTGCAGAGGCTGCTCAGAGATTTGCATCGAAACTCCGTGATGGCGGAGGTCCAATGCTGTTGGAATGTATGACTTATAGGTTACGCGAACATGTTGGCCCATTTCGTGACCATGAACTAGGACGAAGCTATCGTACCGAGGCAGAGTACCTTGAATGGGTGGAGCGTTGTCCGATCAAGAGGAGCGGCAACCAGTTAGTGGCGGACGGACTAGCCTCCGAACGTGATTTGGCCGGATGGGAAGAAGATGCTGAGCGAATGATCAACGAGGCAATTGAAAAAGCGCGTCGTGCAGATTGGCCGAAAGCCAGCGAGCTATTCAAGAATGTATATCATCCCCTGCAGATATTGAGCGCTAAGTGATGACGCGGGATATTACCTATGCACAGGCTCTCTCAGAAGGGCTGGTCGATAGCATGGAGAGCGATTCTGGGATTTTTGTGACCGGCATTGCTGTTGATTATGAATCAGGAATTTTCGGGACAACCAGTGAAGCGCTCAGGCGTTTTGGCAAAACCCGGGTTTTTGACGCGCCGGCGATGGAGAATGGGCTGACTGGCATTGCGATCGGCGCGGCGGCTATGGGGAAGCGTGCAGTAATTGTACATCCGCGTAACGATTTCATGTTCCTCGCGATGGATGAGTTGATAAATTTGGCCAGTAAATGGCGGTATATGTACGCCGGTAATGCGGGGGGAGTTCCTTTCCTGACCCGGGCTATCGTCGGACGTGGATGGGGCCAGGGGGCAACGCATTCGCAAAGTCTGCATGCCGTCATGTCTCATTTCCCCGGCCTGTACGTCGGCATGCCAAGTACGCCCTATGACGCCAAGGAAATGACAATGGCTGCATTGCGTGCAGATGCCCCAACTATACTTTTTGAGAACCGGGCGCTTTACAATGATAAGGGTGCGGTGCCTGAAAAAATCGATTCGCCTCGCATAGGTGGTGCCAGAATATTGAGAGAAGGCAAGGATGTGACAATCGTTGCGACCTCAGTAATGGTTCGCGAAGCATTGACTGCGGCCGATGCTTTGGCCAAAGAGGGAATTTCCGCAATGGTCGTCGATCCCAGATGGGTGCGTCCTCTCGATAAGGAAACTCTTGCTCATGCAATCAGTGCGACAGGGCATCTAGTTTGTGTCGATACGACATGGGAATTATGTGGACTGGCTAGTGAAATCGCCGCGCTTGCCGTCGAATATTGTTTTAATGATTTAAAAGCTCCAGTACGTAGACTGACTTTTGCGGATTGTCCGGCACCCGTATCTGCGCCGCTTGAAGATGCGTTTTATCCAAAAGCATCGACGATTACGCGAGCCTGTCTCATGACTTTAGGTGTTAAATCTTCAACCGATTTTGGCCAAATAGACAGTATCGACGATTTCAAGGGCCCATATTAACGCCTTGAGGGCGATTATGGGAAACGTCGGCGGCGAGACATATGATGATATTTTTTCGAGCGCTTCGACGTATAGTCTGGTGGGGTAACAGGGTTTGGTGGTGGGGCCGGCAGCGTGCAGGCAGGGGAACTAATACGGTCCCGAAGTATGTACATCCGCTGGATGACAAGATCATGCGCCAATATACTGAAAACAGGTTGGCAGCAGATTTTGAAGTGTTTTGTGATTTAGCGTGTATCCCGCTGGCATTTGATATTGTGACGCTGCTGGCTGCAGCTGAAATCCACCGGCGCAAAGTCGGCGCAAACTCATTCAATGTTGTCTTTATAATCGATGCTACCGATCCATTGCCGCAATTTCACAGAAATGAAAATCCTGTTACCAAAGAAAAGGCATATAGAATTTTATTTAATATTGGGGTTCTGGCGACACACTTGTTTGATAAAATATGTGATGTAACGGTATTCCGCTCGCGTAAGTCACTCGTCAATTACTGGCAAACAGGGCGATACGGACTCGGCTTCTTTCCGACTGACTACACACCGTATCATCCCGTCAGTAAGACAGTCCAAAATGTTACACAATATGCACCGGTTAAAATGCTTGATTACCTGAAGGCGACAGGTGACAGCGATCCATTGCTAGTTGTGCCGGAAAATGCGCGCGTTAGTGTGCAAGAATGGTTAAGCAAAATAACTGACAAGCTATTTATTGTAACATTGACACTAAGGGAAACACCTAATGTTCCGGAACGTAACGCCTGCGTTTCAGAGTGGCAAAAACTGGTCAATGAATTTAGCGATCAGCCAATACAATTCGTCGTCGTTCGTGATTACTTTGCAATCAATCCCGATAAAATATTGATAGGAGAAAATGTCATCGAGTGTCGTGAGGCTGTCGACGACATCGTTTATCGATCAGCGCTATATGAAGGCGCATCATTCAACATGCTGTCAAACGGCGGGTCTGCATTATTGTGTTATATGAACCCTAGGATTGAATTTGCATCATTCAACGTCGGTCTCGATGCCGACAGTGCGAGACAAGAGGATATGCTGGTTCAATGGGGGCTTTCGAATGGCGGGCAACTGCCAGTAAACGGCGTTAATGCGAATAAATTCCGTCGCCTGGTATGGCAACGTGACGAAGCACCTATTTTAATCAAAACACTTCTGGAAGCACTTGAAAATATTAAATAATTAATAATTCTTGTAACTCCTGTTGTCACTATGACTTAACAATCTGGACTCCGCAGGTTACCGATAGGGATGATTGTAGATGCAGTTGGCGGATAAAGAAAATGAGTGTCATCCAGATTTCGCGTGAAGATCTCCCGAAGAATGGGGCAACGCTCTATACGCGGCTTGTTGCTGGCGATATTTTGCATATCAAGAACGTCAAAGAAACATTTTGGGTTCGAGACATATTGATAGACCGGCTTCGCGCCAGGGAGGGGGACAGTACGGCAACTGAGCTCGAAAAATGGTGCAATCATGCCGTTGTGCCAAGTCCGAAAACAGCACTTCAGGTTGCGGAACTCCTGCAAGAGGCAAAGAGAAAGTTTATATTTCCGACTATTTTCTCGGACGTCTTTAAGGAACTTAATTTTCCTAGGCCGACTTCCGCTGAATGCGGAGCGCCCAGGGTTAATTTGCCACTAGAGATTGAGCGTGAAGCGGTTAAGCTGGCCGAGAAATTGAATCCTGGTTTGCTGCACCCGGTTACAGATGACCCAACCTTCCATCACATTTTCAAAAATACGCCGTATCCACACCGCGATGTAGGCAGACCGCAAATTTCTTTTCAGGCCAATGCTTGGTGTGCGTTACAAGATTTAGACGCTGAAGAATCTGCGCTAATTTTTTTCCCCGAGGCCTTCAGAGATATTGAAAGAGATAGAACATATTACGCTTTTGACAAGGAACTGCCCCCTGAAGAGTGGGGGTTTGGTAAGCCATTGCGAATAAAGATGCAGCTTGGTGATATGCTTTTATTCAGCGGGGATCATTTTCATTCAAGCCCGGTTTCCAAACAGGGGAGCTTGAGGCTATCAGTCGAAATGCGGGTGGTTGGAAATTGCTTTGATGACAGGGGCTGGTATCGATTGGGCTTCCTGAATCTAAACAACTTCATGCCATCAGAAGGACCGGGTCTGCGGCCAAACGCATTGGTGCGTGCACAAAATGCATGGGGCACCGAAAGCAAAACGGGGTACAAGGAAGCGCCGCTGTCGGCCATAACTTGCCTTAACAAGATCGTTACTTCATCTGCAGATCATCGTGAAATTGCTGAACAAGTTGAGTTAATGAGAGGCTTTCAGTTCTCAGAGGATCGTTACCTGTGGCCGCATTTTTATTTTCAGCGTCAGAACCCTGAAAGTACTGTGGCAGGTGAAATACAGGATCATGTTATTCATACTTCAGAAAATTTCTACTGGTTACTGATATTCGGTGGCTTTGCCCTCGCCGCTGGGCGAATAAATGCGGCGGAAATAGCTTTTGAGCGCGCTCGTTTGTTTGGGAGCAGGGAGATTGTCGATACTTCCTCGAACGCCGTAGATTTTTTTGATGCGCTAAGTCAGGGAAAGTCCTGGCTGTTGCCTATGTTGTATTCCATAACGCCCGAAGACATTGATGAAGTCATCAGGTTATATAAGCAAGGCTACGTAAATAAAGGGTGCCACGCGGATTCAATTGAACTGGTTCCAGGGTTCCCGTTTATCAAGGGTATGTATAAACTCTATTATCCTTATCTTCAGTACTATCCAAAAAATGATGAGGATATCGGGAGATCATTTTTAACCCTGCCCAAGCGGATTATCCGAAGATTCGAACGAGTTGTTAAGCCCAAGTCAGCGATGAAGTTCCCGGCACGGCGGCTTGAGGTCGGGGACTCGTGGCTTTCATTCTGATGGTGGTGACGTATTCGTGTCCGATGTATAGGCCTACGTAATACACTCTTGGGATTCAATTGTTGAGGGAAGCGTTGCATGAATATATATCCGGAGGACCATTGTATGCCCACCATGACAGCGTTTAGCGATACATACTAGAATGCATACCAATAGATCCGAACGACCGGATGCGATTCACATAACAAGCGTCGTCTACAATTGGAATGTCGGTGATTTTTTTATAAATCACTCGTTGCCTAGTCTTTTCCTTGCTTTAAGCCAGCCCGGTGTTGATGCCGGGAAATTCTGTCTTCGGATCATTTCGACTGACCGGGAGCGTCTTGTCATCGTGCGCTCGGACATTTACCGGAAGCTGGAGGGAGTGCTCGACACCGAATTCGTGGCCGACCCACGTCTTCCAGTTGATGGTGGGAAAGTCTCGCCGGTTTTATTGTCGGAAATAGCAACTGAAGCGACGGATGCAGCAAGAAAGATGTCTTCAGCAATCTTTTTTCTGCCGGCGTATAGCGTGATCTCGACAACGAGTTTGAAATTTATTGTAGATAATATTTCAGATGGATGCCGTGCAATTTTTTCGCCTCGTGTACTAATTCAACTTGACGTGGCAAAGGAAGGGATGTCGAGAGACGTTACGGTAGCGTATACGCCACAGAACTTGATCGACATGGCCCTTGTAAACTGGCAAACAGCGAATTCCCGTTATGATATGGGCGCACCTGAATCAGCCATTTGGAAGACGCAGGTAGCTTTTTTCGAACCTGATGGTGTCACGTACAAGCTATTGGACACACCTCCAATCGCAATTTTTCCGCGTCTCGAAGATGTTGGGGATGGGCGGTCCTTATCTTCTTTCGTAGCAAAAATGCCTAAGCGCCTTTTTAAAGCGGTCAAGAGTGCTAAGGATCTAATTATTCTTGAAGTCGGTGTGTCTTTCGATGATCCTCAAGGTGTCACTTCCTTGCCATTGCGAACATTATTGCGTCAATTGATCACGCTAAAACTGGGAACAGACTGCTTCTGCCTTGATTCGTTGCCACTTTCCCATGTTTGTAGGAATCGTGAACCGGCATCAAGTGCCGGCTACAAGCGGTCAAAAAACAAACTCTGGTTTATTAGGTTTGCAGCCTTAATCGGCAGTATTTTCATGGCACCAGCATCCACTTACGTTCGATGCATGCAGGCGTTGGCACGAACCATTGGTAACGCTGGAGAACAAGTCGGACGTTTTCTTCTGACGAGAAGACCAGATATTGAAATCTGGCATATGGCTGAAAATGCTGTGGGCGAACCGGTGCCGGTGATGCAGGATGAGAGCGCCATACGCCTCACCGATATGACTACGCGAGAGCATCAAATATATTCAGAAATCGCCACTGATGTCTGCGGAAGCCAGCAGGCGGTTGTCTCGTTGATCCGTGGTGTTGACTATATTGTGGCCAACGGCATCGCGGGGGCACTAGTGGAGTGTGGCGTGTTTCGCGGCGCAAATATAGTTGCAATCATTCGCAGACTGCAGGATCACGGGATAAGCGATCGTGATATTTATTTATACGATACGTTCGAGGGTATGCCGCGGCCGGATGCTGTCGATACCTATATCGACGGGGAACCAGCAATCAGGGTCTGGGAAGCAAGGAAAGATGCCAAGGGCTTCGGTTCGGATTGGGTGCGGTGCGAGATTGAAGATGTGCAGGCTCGGATTTATGCGCTGGGTTATCCGAAGGACAAGCTGCATTTCGTCAGAGGCATGGTCGAAGAAACAATTCCAGGCACCATGCCCAATGAAATCTCTTTGCTGCGCCTTGATACAGATTTTTACAGTTCTACCCGCCATGAACTGGACCATATGTACGAACGTCTTGTACCCAAAGGCTTGCTGATCATTGATGACTATGGCGCTTTTGCTGGTGCGCGACGGGCGACAGACGAGTTTTTTGATGAGCTTGGACAGCAGCCGTTTTTTGGGCGTGTTGATTCACATGTCAGGATTATCGTTAAATAACGATATGCTTATCTGTCATCAGGCAGGGGACGTACGGAAGCCACTACTCAAAAATCAAAGTAAACAAATGACGCAGAACTGCCGGCGCTGATGGTCATTGCCAGGATCCAAAGACTCAACAGAATTGCAGCGTATGCAGCGATCGGAAGTCGACGAATGGCGCGACGCAGTTGTCGGTGGCTGTCATATCGATGAAGCAGTAAAGGAACAGTAATCAGTACTGCAGGATAGATATAACCTACACCTACCCCACCGATCATGTTGTCTGGCATTAACAGTCCGCCAAATACCCGATACGCGGCATCCATGTCCGGAGCGCGAAACAAGATCCAGGCAAGTGTAACGAACGAGAACGTTACTGCGACTCGAAGGAATTTCGGAAGGAAACGCCCGAAGTTAAGTAACGGCAAGTCTCGGGTCAAGTGGCCCCAGACGATTGCCAGACCGTGAAGTATCCCCCAAAGAACGAAATTCCACGAAGCGCCATGCCATAACCCACCCAGCGCCATTGTGATCATGATATTGATAATACTGCGTGATTTAGACGTTCTGTTGCCGCCAAGCGGAATGTACAAGTAATCTCGAAGCCACTTCGATAGAGTGATATGCCAGCATCGCCAGAATTCGACAACGGACTCTGCGCTGTATGGCCTTGAGAAATTAGTCGGTAATCGAACGCCCAGCATAATGGCAAGACCGATCGCCATGTCTGTGTAGCCGCTGAAATCACAGTATATCTGCATTGAAAATCCCAACGTCGCGATGAGATAATCAATCCATAGCCATCCTAGATCGGAACCGAATACCGGATCCACATATACGGATATCTGATCGGCAAAGACTAATTTTTTTATGAGGCCGACAGTGAAAATACCAAGGCCGAATACGATCCGTAGTGGTTGCGCTGTTATCCTTCTTAGCAATTGCGGAAGCAATTCAGATGGTCGCAGAATCGGTCCCGCGATCAGTTGTGGGAAAAACAGGATATAGGCGAGTAAGGTGGCGTAATTCTTTTCGCGTTTGAACTTTCCAACGCAAATATCCACCACATAGGAAATGGCTGTGAACGTGATAAATGAGATGCCGAGAGGCAGCAGGACATTGATCAAAGTCTGATCAACTGAAACAAAAAAACCTAGGATATCCCGGTAGAAGAAATTCGTATATTTGTAGATAATGAGCGGGGTCAGCAACGCAATGATCGTCAGTGCTGTGCGAAAACGTCGATCATTCGTTTTGCTAGAAGAATCTATCCAGTTGGCGCCAAAAAAAGCGATGCCAGTCAACACGTACGGAACCCATGTATATAACGGGTTCCAGTAACCGTAAAAAATGGTGCTGGCGATGACAATCAGCCATATCCTTTGGTTTTGGGGCACCATGCAGTGAAAGAAAAAATAGACTGCAAAGAACAGAAAGAAGACAGGTGAGCTGAATAACAATGTCTGACGCCCTTTGTCTTAAAAACCGGTTTTGTCGTGAGCTGCCCGATTCAGAGCATACTAAGATTATGGTGTGTGGATAATGCAGGGCATGTTTAAATAAATAATAAGGGAATTCACATTCATTCCTTGGCAAGAATAGGATAAATCGCGTCGGCCATCCATTTATGACCCAACCCGTTTGGGTGCGGATCCCCTGGCATCGACCATGTTTGTTCCGGGGATGAGCCGGCAAAGGCGCCATAAAGATCGATATATCGGTAGCCCAGTTCGGAAGATATTTTTTTCATTTCCTCATGGATGAACGTAAACGGATAGTCGGCCATGTTGTGAATGTCTGGGGTCATGGCAAGGTAAAAGCGAATATGCTTTTTCTCAGCAAATGCCGCCAATTTTTCTAGTGCATTCTTCATCTCAATATAGCCACGATAATCGTGCGAATATGCATTCCGGTAATGCTGGACCAGATTTTCAAGTGTACTTGGACCGGATGTAAACTGATTGATGCGCCGCCATAAAGTAACTGCCAGTTCGCTATGCCGTAACAATAAATTGTCGTTTGCAGACAAAACCTCTGAGTCATTGACGAAATATTGCACGACAATGTCCGTTACCGGTATGTCGGAAAGTTTTGTGAGATAGCGTTCAACATACCGGACAGCATTATAGTTCCCGATACCTGCATTAAGGACTTTCGTATCCTTGCCATCCCGGTCGAAATTGCTTTGCAGACGACTTGTCAGTGTATCTTCTTCTTTGACACCCCAGCCCAGGGTAATCGAACTGCCAAGAAACAAAATGACACGTTGCTTCGGTTTAATTTCACCGATTTCCTTTCCGCGAAGTCCACGCGAATTAATCCTGATGTTGACGGACTGTAATTCCGCTGAAGAAGTGGGTAGGTGTTCGTGGCCTAAAACTGGGTTCTCGCTGATCTTTTTGAGTTCTTTAGAATAGCGCCACATCTCTATATCATAGTTTCGCATATCGAGGTTCTTCAGTCTGAGGGCAAGCTCAATGGCGCCGAGCATAACAAACACGGTCACACTGAAGAGTACGATGAATGCAAAAAAACGGGAAAATGTCATCGGAATTTCCGAAGAGAGCGTGAGGCCTGACTATCAGAACAAGGCGTAAATAAACGGGCTTATCGCGCTGCCATGAGTGAACACAATTAGCCCTCCCAGGATTCCTGCAACAATGATGACCGGCATCAACCAGTATTTCTTCCTGGTTCTGATCATCAGCCATAATTCCTGAATAAACGCCATCTTGGCACCTTGTCTTGAACGAAAATATTCACGCCCGACCATTGAGCCATCTGGGTATGTATCTATAAATTTACAGCAAGTAAATCATTTGTCGATACGCTCAATGTGCAGGTCATCAATGATTAGGTCACTTAGCCCGTCAACAAATAATTCAATACCCTTTGCATTCGGGTGCCAATCCCGATCCGCGCCGTCCGCTTTATTGGCAAACTCAGCAGCATCTGCCCGTGGCGCATGACTTTTAGCAAGCAGGCTGCGGACCGGCAACCCGGGCAAGTTTTCGAGGCTCTCTGCCAGGGACAATTCCTGTGATATAGGTAATCCGCCATAGCCACTGCCGGCCCATTCCTCTCCCTTCAGGAGTTCCGGGTATGACGGTATGTGGACCAGGAATACGGGAATCCCCGCGCTGATTACCTTGCTGACGGACTCATTAAATTTTGGATCGTCGTCGTATCTGTATAATTGTAGGGGCAAAAGTGAGTTCACTTCGTTGACGTATATGTCCAGGTTCCAGAAGACGTTTCCGCGTACGATGCGGTTGAACAGATACGATCGCCTGAGAGAAAGCAAATCGACTGAGATTTTAGGAATTTTACGTTCCCGTAGAATCTCGTTATGACGTTTGATCAGTGCCTTGATGACAGGGTCATTTTGTAGACGTTCGGTCTGCCCGTCTTTTTTAGCCGCCATCATCTCCGCGCACCATTCATCGGTCACTTTGTCATAGACGACAAATCGATGAACATAGGAATTCGAACGCGTTGCTTTTTCGCCGGCAGGCTCGATCATAAAGTAAAAATTATAGAATCCGTCTTTGTAAGGAAGCACGTTACGCCAATGTCGCGGCATGCTCAGCGTGGCGGTATTGAACGCTATGACAAGAAAGTCAGGGTTCTGGGATTTTAAGAGGGATGCGGCCATATCGAACATTTGAATGATCCCCATCGAATCGCGGGAATAATTCTCAATGGCTATTCTTTTGCCGGTTTTGCGGCTAAGAGCATCTTCCAGTACTTCGTGGAAGAACAATCCGTTCGTGTGTGTCCCCATAGTATAGGAACTGCCGACAAGTATCCCGTTCATATCTCCGGTGCCGTAACGGCTTTCCCGTCTCGCGAGATTGCCGAGCTCATCAATCATGCCACCGCGACTGCAGTGATCAAAAGCTCCATTAACAATGTTGCCGGTCAGGTAGCTTGGATAAAAGTCGAAACCGTAATCTGCATTGTAAACCCAGCGTCCGGGTGGTTGCAGGAACGTAAAATCAGGTTTGTCATTAGGGGCGTAACTCAGCGGATTATAATTCTGCAGCCTTGCGAACAAATAAACGCGGTACGCGCCTTCGAACAAAGCCAGCGTAAACAGCGTGGAAACGACCACCAGAATAGCGAGCAGGAAAGCTGTGCGTTTTTGATTCACGGGGCTATTCGCTGAAAACACTTAAGCAGGATGCGTCGCAGCAGACTGTAGGGCACTCGCTACAGTGCCACATAAATGACAGCTATTGTAACGATGGAAAATAAGAGGACACTTACTACCACCAACTCTACTTTTGAAACAGGCCCACTTTCGTCGACGATTTGATCAGAATCGGCAATAACTTGATCCGATACAGGCGCCTCGGACAGTCTGGCTCCAGCAAGGTTTTTCGCAATACCTTTTAATTGGAACACTATGACTAACAGCAATAATATAATCATAACAAAACCTACGCTTACTATTGTGCGGAGGTTGATTAGTCTTTTTGCACTGGAATAGGTGCTGTTTCTTGTGCCCTCGACGTGATTGGTAATTAATTCAAGCTGATAAAGCTCTTGTTGAACCGCATCTACGATTTTCAACAATAAATCCTGCTGTTCCTCGGCCGTTTTCAGCTGTCTGTCTATTAGATCGGGATTCGTCGAATCTGCGTTCGTCGCCTGAAAAGTCAATGCGCTTCCCACAAATATCAGAGCCACTGCAAAAAGGAATGCGGCGATTTTGCAATTCAGCATACGCGTGCCTAGGCCTTTGATCTATGTAAGTTTAGTTTGCAGAGTAAGGACTATAAACTGAAAATGTATTGAGCGGCAACATCCTTTGTCGTAACAAAAGGGGATCATAGACCATTGGTTCTGAGGAATTCCTCAGCCAAGTTTCGGTTGTAGAAGGATGCAGATGCAGAAAAGCGCCTTGCAACTCTTTAATGAAGGCCGCTACGACCGTGCGATCAAATTGTCCATAGATTTGGTGCAAAGCGGTGAGGATGGGGCAACCCGTCAAGCGATAGATTTCATACGACAGAAGCGAATTGACCGTGCGTTAATCGCCAGAATCTATGAACAGATCGGCTTGAACATTGACGACTATGAGGGGTTCCGCAATTACGCGGAGGTCAGTATGGCAGAGGATGACGATCGCCATCTACAGAGAATGTATGAAAAAATTACTCAGCGAGAACAGTTGAACGATGATGATCGGGAAGACAGAGAATGGGATGCTTATATCGAGACTGTTGATTCCAACTTCCTTGCCGATCTACAAGCAAAACAGGCTGATTTTGACATTATCCTCGGTGTCGAACACTCTGATGCTGAAATGACGGCGAATGCATTGGCGTCTCTGATCTCCCTGCGTATTCAGACATTCGCAAAAAGCTTCGCATACCAGGGGCCGGAAATGGATGGATGGCTATCCCCAGGGCGTGGTGTCGATAGATTTGTAATCTATTCTACCTTTATTGAAAAAAAACAGAAAATCTTGGTGCTTGATAGATCGAAATCTCAAGCGATCGATGTGCGAAATTTCAGATTGCAGAAGTCGGCCATTCAATCACCGAAACTGGATACGCAGCGTGTTGCTACCCCCTTCAGGGAATGGCTAAAACGACTTTTCCCCGATCAAGTGCAGAAAAAAATGCGATCTATTCGTGACTCTTCACTGGTGCGACCATTATTTTATCGCAATGTCGACTTACCTGGCAGGGTCGTGGACCCCGAAGATCTGTTGCCATGGATTATTCATACGGTATTCAGTATTAGAGGAGATCTTGGCTTGCTATCAGAGAAGTATGCACGTCTAGCTGCTGATATTGATGCCTCAGCAACCCGAGGCGCCGATTTGACCTTCACAGTTTCCACAGCATCATGACGATAATTGCCAAGCTAATCATTATTATATCATCAGTACTCTCTGTCGCCGGTATTGTCGGCATACTGACCGTATTTGCTGTCAGACATTTTGGTTTAAATCACCGCATCAGACTCTTTTATCTGGTTGTGATGTTCATTGGGGGGGCTGGGTTGCTCGGCATGAAACTGCTGCAACCAAATTTTCAGACACAAGTTACCAATGCCGCGAACTGTGATACGCAATGTCCAAATATCAGCGAATCGCAAAACTATGAAATTGGATATCGCAAAGGGTTTAACGCATCTACAAATTTCTATCGTACATGGGGCTATACCGGTGATCGGAAAAAGGTCGATTGCTCCCAAATCGTTGCCGGCGATAGAACGGCTGTTGTCCTCGTCATAGGCCAGTCCAATGCTGCGAATACTGGACCGACACGGTATGAACCTAAACAAAATGTCTATAACTATAACTTTATGGATGGAAAATGTTACGTCGCGCGCGACCCTTTATTGGGTGCACAGGGGCAGGGCGGAAGCGTGTGGTCACGTCTTGGAGACATGCTCGTTGCTGAAAACCAGTTCGAAAGGGTCCTGTTGGTGCCGGTTGTGGTCGGGTCAACGACGGTGATGAATTGGGCTTCTGGCGAGATGTCGATTTCATTACAGTCGGTTATCCGGGATGTTCGGGATAAAGGTATAGAGATCACGCATATCTTGTGGCATCAAGGCGAGGCGGATCGCACGACGTCATATAAAAGCTATAAGTCCTCTTTTTTAAGGATGGCCGACAATATTCATGCGGCAGGCGTCTCCGCCCCGCTGTTTATCTCCATTGGGACGATTTGCTGGTTCGGACAGGGTGGTATAGCCAATACTAAGCTTCGAGAATTGCAGAGCGATATTGTAAAAATAAGGGATGACATTTTTTTGGGGCCTAATACCGACAAATATGATCGTATACGCGACCGGCATGATGGATGTCACTTCAGTGATCCCACAATGGAAGCAGTCGCTAAGGAGTGGTTGGATATTTTGCGAATCCACGCGCGTAAAGACGGCAAATAACCGGTAATGTGTCAGGCCCCACCCCTGTCGAGAGCGAAGTTTAAGAATGACGTCTAGGAAATCGAGTTTATCAAAAATCGGTCACTATATTTCTGTTGCATGGATCGCGGTCTTCAATTCAGCGATTTTGTTCGCCTTGCTTAATCTCGTATTTTATTTTGCCTATACGGATAAAGCGAACCAGACATTTGAGGATAGACGCAAGACGGCTGCACAAACTTCGGCGTGGAAAGAATTATACTCGATTGATTTCCTTAAAACACTATATCCCGGCAGGCCATATGGTAGCATTTCCGATATCGTAAATGGTTTCACAGGTCGCGGGGTGATTTATGAACCGTATGTGCAATTTATTGCCGAGCCCGGTATTCTCGTCGGTCCAAGGCCGAGCAAAGAAAACGATATACATCGGGCTGCACGAGATCCTGTCCCATCAAAGCGTGCGGGAGAGCTTGCCTTAGCTGGAACTACCAATGAAACGGAACGGGAAGCGTTCAGAAGACTACAGAGTTACGGCGTACACGAAGCAGGTTTTAGGCTGATCGGGCTGGGACAAGGGCCATGGCCGCCATCGGATGATGCTTATGTAGTTTTCGTTTTCGGCGGTTCGGCAACGGCTGGATCTGGAGTGTCCGACAACGAGACTATTGCGGCTTATTTGCAGGCAATCGCCAGGGAAAGAATGCCGGGTAAGCGTATCGATGTTTATAATTTTGGGACGGCTAGCCACTTTCTGCCTCAGGAGCGGGCATATTTTCTAAAAATTATAAGCGAAGGCATTCGGCCGGATGCTGCAATATTTATTGACGGCATTCTTGAATTCTATTTCCCAGACGGCAAGCCAGGTTTGACCAAGTACATTGATAGTCTTTTCCTGGATGAGAAGATCGTGGCTCAGGATCATGACTTGTGGTGGTACTTGAAAAAGTTTTTTCTGCGTTTGCCCGTTGCCGTATGGGTTCAGGACCTGAAATCAAAGAATGACAATCAAGGTTCAGCAATTGATAACACCCCAACGAAGTTGGAACCGCTTACACCATCAGAATTGCAACAGTATCAGAATGTAAAGACACTTGACCGCGTTATTAGCCGGTATATTAGAAACGCCGCATTGGTCGAAGCAGTAGCCAGCAAGTATGATATTGCTACGTATTTTGTTTGGCAGCCGACATCACTGTATGAATATGACGGCCCTTCATTCGAACCGCGGTATGATCCGTCAATGCGCCGTGCAATATTCGGTTACCAGCGAATGGCTGAGTACCGCTCAAAGAATACGATGCCAAAAACATTTATCTGGTGTGCCGAAATCCAGAAAGGAATTGATCGGCACATGTATCTCGATGGTGCGCATTATACCCCATGGGGAAGCATGAAGGTTGCGGAATGCATTCTGGAAGGTATCGAAAAATCGACGGGTGGATTCCATAAATAAGAGAAGCGTTCTTCTTAGGAACGATATAGCCAGTATGTTTATGCTATTGGAATTCGATCGACGGTAATTACAATGTGGGAACAAAAATGCGTTTAAACGTTTTACTACTTTGTATCGTTGGACTTCTAGTCTATCCCGGTGATGCATTTGCCTACATTGATCCGGGCGCCGGCAGTACCCTGATGTCTGTTATCATCGGACTGTTCGTTGCCGTCGCAATCGCGGTTAAGACCTACTGGTATAAATTGAAGGGATTCATTTTTGGGCGATCAAGCTCACAAAATAAAAACTCAGGTCAGGACCATCGCGGATAGCCTTGGGTCTTGATGTCACAACATATGGCAAACGGCCCGGATCACCATATCATTGACGCATTTATTGGCCATTTCCGCCGTTTTCGATGATGAACTTTTTCTTGGGACGGCGCCTCAAAGATCTCATTGCTTTCCAGATGGTTCCGCGGCGTGAGCGTCGGATTGTCATATATTCTGAAGGCAGTGCCTACTGGCCGCACCTTAGCGAGATCGTGTATGCGCTGCTCGACTTAGTCGATACACCTATACTTTACGTCAGTTCCGATCCTGATGACCCTGGGATGTCAGTCGATCAACCAAAGTTGCGAAGTTTCCTGACAGATACAGGCTCGCTGCGAAATTGGTTGTTCGAGAACTTAGACGCCGACATCGCAGTGATGACAATGCCAGATCTCGATCAATTTCAAGTTCGACGTTCTCGCAATCCCGTACACTACATATATGTGCAGCATTCAGTCGTGAGCCTGCACATGATTTATCGCGAGCACGCTTTCAGCGCTTTCGACACTCTGTGCTGCGCCGGCCCCCACCACGTCGCAGAAGCAAGAGCTTTGGAGAAGGCATGCGGCACGCCAGCAAAGCGTCTGCTTGAACATGGGTATGGGCGTCTTGACCAGATCATCGGTGCTGCAGATACCCGGGCATCGGAAATGGCCAATCGTATGGGCGATTATCCGAAAAGTGTCCTCATCGCACCCTCCTGGGGGCCTTGCGGGATTATTGAAGGCGGTTGCACCGACTTGATTGACGCTTTGTTGGCGCATAATTTCGCAGTGACGCTGCGACCACATCCCCAAACGTGCAGGCTAGCAGCGGACAAACTGACTGAAATTTGCAGTCTTTATGGCGACCACCCGAGATTCTCACTAGAGCGCGATGTTTCCGGTTATGAGACGCTTCTCTCTTCCGACATCATGATTAGTGACTGGTCCGGGGTCGCAATAGATTTTGCATTTGGCCGCCTTGGTCCCGTCATATTCCTGGACGTTCCCAGGAAAGTGAACAATCCGAATTATGAAGAGTTATTGATTGAACCGTTTGAGGTCTCAATTCGAGACAAAATCGGTGTTGTCGTGAAACCGGATGAAATAGAGAAAATCGTTGCGCATGTAGAGACGATGACAGCGAATTCAATCGAGACACGGAATACCTTAAAAAAAATCCGAAGCGACTATGTTTATAATCTCGGCGACAGCGGTCGCATTGCTGCACGAGAGATCATTAAGCTCCTGGACAACCGATAAGCGGTTCTAAGACGTGGCGCGAGGCATAAGAACTCGCAAAGTTTATTGAGAATCCTCGGTAACAATAAATGTGCGTTGAGGGATAGCGTATTGGTTATCCGGCAGAATACGATGAGTGTCTGTGTCTTGTGCAGTGGGTACGCCTTCGGGAATGTCGCTGAAGGGATCTGTCGGCAGCGGAAAAGCCGCGAGGAGGGCGGTCGCCATTTCCGAAACCTGCTGTCGGGTTGACGCTTCCAATGAGTTATTTGCGCTCTTGTCGCGTTTGCTGATAGACCACGAATTATTCTTTGTCGCTGCTAGTATTTCACGCCTTTCTGTTGTCAATTGCGCTGCCATTTCCAGCCAACGTTTAGCAGCTAGCGGGTCCTTTGGCGCCGTGCTCCCGTGCTCATACGCATCGGCTATTCGTTGCGCAGCCAGTGGGTAGCCTCTCTGTGCCGAGAGCAAATATAGATGCATGGCGGTCACTTGGTTCTCAGTAGAGTTGCCGGTTTCCGCAAAGTGGTCGGCGAGCATGATCAGTGCGTGGACATGCCCCTGACGTGCTGAGGCGCGCAGCCAGGATATTGCCTGCTCTCGTGTATCTGATCGCTCGAGATAGATTTGCGCGACGACTAGTTGGGCTCCTGAATGACCGCACATGGCCGATTTTTTGAACCAGTCGAGGGCGGTCTTTTCATCTAGCATGAGCCCGTACCCTCTGTAGTAGAATGTTCCAATCAAGTACTTTGCTTCACAGTTCCCGGTTTCCGCAGCCTGAAGTATGAGTTTTACTGACTTGCCTACATCGAAATTAGCAATGCCGCGATTGATCATATAGAGATGCCCTAAGGCAAGAGCAGCGAACGAATCCCCGTTTTGCAATTCAGCTTTAAATAGACGCGCTGCGGCAGGGAAATCGCGCGCGGTCAATGCCTGATAACCACTTTCATATTCCGCTGCAGAGGCAGGTTCGGGCGGCATGAAAAAAGCGAGTAGAAGGATACCTAAGCCCTTAATTTTCATGGTATTTTCGCCTTATTGCATTCGTCTTCATACTATTGTTTAAACTGTTGTATCCAGTTGTTGCGCATTCATGCGGTGGCAAATCATATGACGGTCTTTGCCGTTTCGGTGAAAGAGGATAGCGTTAGTTGATCTTTACCTCAATATTTGCGATCTCATTCCATGAGACATGTGTTTCGTTGCGGCCAATCAGAACCTGATCAGAAACGATGAATATTATGAACAAGCGGTACGAATTAGTTATACTCACCGGCCTGACATACTACGTGATCTGTTCAATCATAACGGTCGTATACCTCTTGAATGCCGGGGACCTCGCTTTGCCATGGGCGCCGGCGGCTTTTGCGGCATTATTGTTTGCTGCGATACTGTTAGGTTTCGCCATCGATAAATCCCATGCCACAATTCGATATATTTTTATAGCGCTTGGTTCCTATGTGCTGATCCGCGACATTCTCACGCCATTCCCCAGCATCAGCATTGATAACGAAACCAGAAAGGTTGTGTACGAGGGCGCCAAGTTAATCGCCGAGATACTTTTGGATGCTGAAGCGGGGCTTATCGCTCTACTCTTCACCTGGACTGTCATCCGCTTCCCCAAATTCCGTAAGTTTGTTGCAGTTTTTTTTGTTGTCTTCTTAGCCGTGGATGTCGCTAAAAATGTTGTCGGATTGGTGTCTGCTGATGACTTGAATGATGGGGTTGTCGCCGATCGCCCCGTCATTAATGCACCTAATGTCTATCATATGATTTTTGACGGGTTTTCCGGACCTTTCTTCATAGAAACTGCAGAGAGACTCAAGGTTATCGAAGAGTTCGAAGGGTTCGTTCTGTTTGATAAGGTCAAGGCAAACCACTACCCGACCTATGCCTCAATGGCGTCCATTATGTTGTCGGAATACTATTCAGACGCCAGTGTGCCGTTCAACGAATGGATTGCGGCTTGGAAGAAAAAGGAAACAAAAGTTGGGTTGTTGAAAAATATGTCTGACCATGGTTATGCCCTTCACCAATACACGGACATTCCAGCAAATGCGTCGGAAATTTTATCGAAGACGAAACTGACGGGCGATAGTGTATCGAGGATAAATATAATCCTGGCGATTTACGCAGCCAGACTTTCTCCCGTGACACTTCGTCAGTGGGCAATGGATACGGTTTCTGAATACTTGTCGTGGATTCGTTACGGTGTGAAGGTGACGACCTTTCTAGACTTTCGTGCGTGGGATTCCCCACGTGTTTTTTCGACCATGGTATCGGATGAAAACAAGAGGCCAAACACCGGTCAATATGTCTTCTATCACGGCTTCAACCCTCATGGACCTTATAATATTCTACTGGATTGTAGCCCAACTAAAACGGAATCAAATTTCAATGCACTCGGTTGCTCGGTCAACTCGATGGTTGAGTTAATTCGCGAATTGAAATCATCTGGAAAATACGATGATGCCCTTATCGTCATTCACAGTGATCACGGCAATGAACGCAACTCGCCAACAATTGATGGAGAATATTTCGACCTTGAATTTTCCAGGGCATTAAATCGGTATTTCTGGTACCCTGAATCACCAATAGGAGGCGAGATTAAATACCTCAGATTGACAGCTCCTCTGCTGCTGGTGAAATTGCCGGGGGCAAAACATAGCTTACATATCGACCATCGCGAATTGGCTGAGCTTGTTGATATTGGTCCGACAATTTATGATGCGACTGATTTGCAGGTGGCAACAAAGCGTGGCACCTCTCTGTTCACTAATGCACATTCATCCAAGAAAGAAATTTCGGTATTTCGTGAAGTTCTGTCATGGCGAGGAAACCGGTTGGCCGACGGTCGCCCAAAACCTGTCCGCGAATGGAAGATGCCACAACTGATTTACCGGCCCGGCAATATCTGGGAGCTAAGGCCTGCTGTGCCATGGTTCCCATGAGGGTGTGCATAGGGGGGCAGGCCACGGAAACGCCGGTCAGAAGAACTTGCCTTGCTTCTCAGTCTTATTGCGCAATGCGCATCTCAATTAATAAGCTCGCGGCTTATCCGCTCGTTTTGCTTGTTTCCGTGATTTTGATCATTGGCATGACCATCCCCATAGATGCGTTCGGGGCGAACTGCGAGAAGGAGCCAGTGCTCGGATTAACGACAACAATTCTACCAGATGAAATTGACAGGCTGAAGCAGGGTCAGTTGCAAGGGATCAAGGTCGCTGAAATAGCCCGGCGTGTCATTCTACCATTGAATACTATGAAGACAGTTGAGTATGGGACGGAGCTTTTCGGCCTGGCCAGCTACTACAATATGCACTGGGTTCTTCGGCTTACCGGAAAGGCTTCCGTGATAGAGGCGGATGACATAGGGTTTTCAACCCTACTTGAGAATGACGAATGGGTCGGAGCCGTCGGACGATTTAATGTGCTGTTATTATCTGCGGCCGGCGCGACGCCATACCACCTTCCAGATGGATCTCTTCTGCTTTGTTATCGGGAAAATCCATCTGGTCCAATCAAGGTATATTTTGGCGACAAATCGAATGCAGAGGCGCTTATGCCTTCATTCAAGGCCTTGCGGTTTTCTCATCTTTGGCGAGGCCTTGCTTATTTGAGTTGGATCGTGACGGACGCGTTGGAGGCAATTGGGAGAGTGTTGGGCGGTGCGTGGGGGTGGGCAATCTTAATTTTCGGCGTGATTTTAAAAATACTATTGCTGCCTATAAATATTGTAGCCGGCCGATTGCAACGACAAGTCGCCCTGCATCAGGCTTCATTGGAACCGAAAATCAGTTTGATAAAAGAACACTATGATGGTGAGGAAGCACACAACCTGATCATCGCGAGCTATAAAGAACTGGGCATAACTCCATTTTTCACACTCAAACCGATGGTCGGCGCACTTATACAGGTTCCGATACTTATCGCGATTTTCAATACACTCGCCGAGATGCCGGAACTCCACGGTGCGTCATTCTTCTGGATTGATGATCTCGCCGCACCGGATGTGATCGGTGGTCTGCCATTCACTATTCCATTTCTAGGTGACACAGTAAATCTGCTTCCGCTATTGATGACATTCATGACGATTGTGTCGACTTGGATATTCAAGAACAGTTACTTAACGCCCAGTGGCTTGAAGAATCAAAAACGCAATTTGTATCTAATGGGTGGTGCGTTTTTGGTGCTTTTTTATCCGTTTCCTGCCGCCATGGTTTTGTTTTGGACAGTCGCTAACCTGCTGCAGTTCATCCAGCAGGAAACAGTAAGGTTTTGAGGGGCTTCGATGACGGCGCTCATTGAGAATCAGCTTGCAGAGCTCCGGGGATCATTGCCGAATTCTGAAATATCGGAATCTGGAATTATTGTTCCGGAATTCCTTTCTCAACTCCTCCACACTAAGGTGTGGAACGAGGACGAATTTTTGTTTTTGAGTAACTTATTGCGCAAGGCGGATATCGTTGGCCGACTGAAGTCCACGTATCGTTACGACTGGACAGCAATGCCTGGTTCCGTAGATCTCAAAGAACCTTGGCTATCGCTTGCTGCCCTGTTGGTGTATCGGGGACATTGTGAAGGCTGGAGAGGAGAGAGCGGAACGTTTCAAGCGTTTATTCGTCTGAATGCTTTGGCAAAGTTGTTGGATTTGGCCTCTGCGTCCTGGCTCGCAAAAGGAAGCGCCGTTCGCGCGGAAATTGAAGAAGAAATTGGGCGGTACATACAAACCGAACGCCCATATTCTATTCATTCGGAAGATGACGCTGAGGTTCATCTGAAACCTTTGCGTTTCCATGATCGATTTGTAGAAATTCCATTGACGGTGCTTTTCTATGAAGGACCAATAGGCCGGGCATACCTGGAAACTCTCTATGCATGCGGGTTGAAGCCAGCCAGGATTATTAGATTGATCAATACCAGGGACTTGGTTTCTGGTCGGCCTGCAGGCAGGGTATTACCAATGTTCTTGCGGTCCCCATACCTGGCCTATCGGCAGCAAAGACAAATTCACTATTGGCCGCAGTATTTATCGAAGAATTTTTCTGAATTAACGCAAACGATATGCCGGGAAGTAGAACATCAGCTCGGTTTCTCGAATGATCTATTGACTGCAGCAATGAAATTGCACGACCTTTCCCGTTACTCGGAATGTGTTGAACTAATATTGATCGAGAGTTTGCGCGATCAATCATTGAAGGAGAGGTTGCGCACCATCGCTCCCGGTACAGTGCTGTTTACCGGTAGTGGGATTGTGCCGTCAGATATTTTGGCGATCCCAGGACTGCGCCTAATGCATGTGCACCCAGGTTTCCTACCGGCATTGCGTGGTGCTGACTGCACGTTGTGGTCAAACTTCCTGTATGGCCGACCTTCTGCCAGTTGCTTTTTTATGGCACCAGGCATCGATATGGGAGCAGTAATCGATCATTGCTGGCTGCCTCAGGTTAAATTCCCAATAGATCCAAGCAGGCATGATTTAAAAACTCTTTACAGAGCAATCTATGCATTTTTAGACCCGTGGGTCCGTGCCTTTAGCCTGCGTAAGGTATTATCCGGTTCTCAATCGCTGAGCGAAATTTCGGCAACCTCGCAAAACAAGGCAGATGGAAGGACATTCCATTTCATGCATGATCGTTTCAAACTTGTCGCCCTTGAAACCTTCTTTCATTCCAGTGGCGGCGTTTGAGAAGAATTAGGCAGTGAATACTTCATACCAACTACGAAAGGATAATTGAGAGAAATACCGCTCAACCCACGGTGCTTTCATGCGACAAAACGGGGTTTGAATTGTACGAGCGGCAACAGAGCAGTTATGGGCGTTCTTGCTCACTTAATACCGATACAGAATTCTTTTTTACTTCAGCTCTACTGCAATGTTTTCAGCGATGATTTTTGTCCACATGTCGGACGCTTTATCTAACCCAATTGTTGAGAAATGGCACCCATCCTTACGATCAGCAAGGCGGTCAAGGAGATCGGTGTTGGCTCCCTCAAGTACGTTATCGCCGCTCAGATCTTTAATGATCTGCTACCGAGCGATTTTCGCCGCAGGGTCTGGTAATCGAGCGTATCCGCAGACTGAAGAAACAGAAACAAAGATCGGTGCACTTTCGACCTCTGTTCGTAGTGCTGTTAATAGTATTCATAAGATAAATATACAAAATTACATTATTTTTGATGCACTGTTAAGAGAATCAAAATATTACCAGTCATCTGACGCATAGCTGTACATCATGAATATTTCGTCCGGGTTTTGAAAATTATCTTCACCCACCAACTCCTTCCGAAATTCTTCTAGATCAGCCATCAAAAACCGTTTTTCACTTTCGATGGAGGCGAAAGCCTCTTGGATTGCCAAGCCTGATGCAGAGAGTGGCAGCTTTATCTCATATGAGACTGGTTGAGGTACTTCTAAGTCCCTAGGTAAATCAGGCTCAAGTTGGGTGAGGGGAGTACCGAAAAGATAGGACCGCGCCCTGTTAAATAGAGACTTAATGCCGCCGGGTTGACTAATGAGCCTGAGCGCCTTCTTTAAAATACGCACGATTTCCGTAGGATTGAACCGTGATCCTTCGCCATGATCATCATGAGCTGAGTTAGAGGCATTCCCATTGGAAAGTGAAAGCCAAAGCTGATCCTCATATTCGCTAGGCGAAAAAATATCCACCTCGCCGCTGCTGTAAACGTGTGTCAGCCCTGTAAACGCCAATAAAGCCTGCATTTCTCCACGTGAGCGTAAAGAACCGGCGCCCGGACCTTCGCAAACAAAGTATTTAGGAGTCGTGTGAGAACGCAGCAAATCCCTGCCGATGGCGGAAGAAAATCCGAGGGCGCTTCTGTTCATTTCACAAAGTGCATGGTTGCTAGTTACGAGATCAACGTGCAGTGAAATGGTGTCTGGGTTGGCACCATAGAATTTCCACCAGGGAACGTGGACAATGGTGCCTGATGGCAATGCCCCGAGGTCACTTAAAGTGGTATCCTCATCAGCAAGTTCCCGGAAATTTGAATCAAACAGCTCATGCCATAACAGGCTTTGGTATAAATAAAATCCCTGTGCAATGTCCGTTCCGATATATGTGTATCCCGATTTGACCAGCAAAGCGCCCAAATAACCGGATCCCGAACCAATTTCCAGAATAACAGCCGGGCTTGGCTGTAGGGCACGGATAAGCCGAAATGCGACAATGGCTCGGCTGAGGGAGCCTTTGGGCAGGATTTTAACACCAAAGTTACGGCTGGATAGAGCGAGAACATCTGTTGAGATCGATTTAACAAGTTCGAATTCTTCTTCAGTTAGTCCTCCGCAGAGGTTTTCGATAGAATTACGTTCGCCAAGTTCATGCATGGCGTCTGTAAATCGCCAGAGAGAATTATCATCTGCTGCCCTGTACGGGTATCCGACTTGAGAAAAAAGAGTAGCCCCAGAAGCCTCAATAACCCGATTCGGAAGAGATTTGGCCGCTACTGCTTCAGCGGCATTATAGCGATCTACGCTTATAAACATCAGGCACCATTAAAAAGACGATCTGGGGAATGTATTTATCCAATTTATCGCTCGAGAATTTCAACTGTATAAATTTAGCGCAATATTTTTTCGCCCCGATTAACGTTCACAAATCAGGGTAAGCAGACAAATATATATTGTCTATGGAATTTGTTTTGCGAGAATTTTGACGAACCATCCTTACTTATCAGCTACCAAATCGAAATTAGTGCAATTCTGACTCTATAAAGATCAATCGTTGGTGAAAGAGATGCTCTACGGTTCGGCCTGCCGAAATCCCGTTTACTGTAAGGTCATCACGGTTCGAGAATTCAAACTTCAGTTCATCGCCGAGAAGATTTTTCAACGTTCGCCCTCTAAGATCGTCAATAGTCAGAATATCCTGGCCGTCAGGGATATCCACCAAATGTCTTTTGAGTCTCTGCGTCAGAATCGATTTTCTTGATAAACCTTGGGGCTCTGCAATGCGATTCTGTGCGGTCACGTTGTTGGGTATAAGGATCAGAAATTTATTGGAGCGTCCGACCGCGCGAAATAAAGATCCATCTGCAATGCAGACAGATAATATTGCCGTTACATCAAACAAAAGTCTTTGCTCGAGAAAATCGAATAATCTGATTGCTTCCCGAATTACTGCCGTTTTACGGATTTGGACGCTGAGTGAATGCGACGAGCGAACCCATGCCTGCTCATCAATATCGTCCATATGGATTCTAATGTTTTGAGATGAAATATAATCGTTGGCCGACCCGTCAAAGCTCAGCCACCAAATCGCGGTCTCGATAATATTTTGCGGGCGCGAGTGCCTGTACCAGCCGCTGTCCTTGCCGAGGGGAGCCAAGCTAACTGCAAAAAAATCGTCGCTGTCGGTGATAAAATGAATATGTTCCGGGTTGAAATTTCCTATGGTCAGATTTTGTTCGGAAAGCATGTATTGTCGTGGGTCATAAATATTATGAATATTTATAAGCATCCTGGTCGCGATACCGTGACCTTTTACAGCGGTCATTAATAGCTCTGAATGCTTCGGAAAATAAGGGCTATCGATGAAATAAGCCGCCATGGTCGGGTGAAAGTGTTTAAGGGCAAGCCGAACAAGAGGGCGGCTAGGAACGCTCTTGTCGGGCATCTCGCTGAGAGTACGCAAATAATCCGGCACAAAGGTATGCGACACAACGCGCGGGTAAAACCACATCACCGAGTGATACCCTGCATGCAATAATTCAGCGAGATGCCCGATCGAATTATCTGCGAATACCACATCAGGCAGCATATTCCAGACATACATATTCGATTGTACAGCTTCATCTACGACCTGCATCCAGGCAACGTGATGTTTCGTCGCATCGGATCCTTCAACATCATCTAACAATACGGAGTCGACTTCGATGCGGATATGCTTGGATAATTCCTTGAACGCTGGACAATCCTCGATCATAGCGCGTTCTCGGCGTCGGGTATAAATTCTCGCAATACAATTGTGTCGTTTGGCAAAAGCAGGAATGTTTCCGGGGCTTGTCAGCGAAGGCAGACAGGCATCGAGCAGCATTCTGGTATGCCATTCTCCCCAAACGGCGATTACCATAATGACGTTTTTTGAGCCAACGACTAAGTGCTTGGAATCCGTAGGAGATACCATCCGTTATCCCAAACCTTCGCTGTCGACAAGAGACACGTGGGTACTATACGTTACCTACGCGGCGTGAGAAATCGACGTCTTTCAGCTTGACGGAAGTCTCCAGCATAGTTTTCCGCTTTTCGAGATAATTATCGAATTCTGCCGCTGCAGAAAGTCTGTACTTGTTGTCGAACGGAAAAGTTGGCGAGTCGTTAATCTCATATTCCCGTTTCACGTCAGCTAGCAGCATTTTCATATACATCAGGCTGAACATCGCGAGAGTATTACCTGTCGGATGCGCGATTCCGTTGGCTTTAACCTGCAATTCGATTTCATCCTTGAGACCGCTGCAGTATCTCGCCTGCAGGTCGCGCACAATTGGATCCTTGGCCCAGATCATTTCGTCGACTTTGACCATGTAACGAGTCCCTGCAATCGGAACCATCTTGGTCTTATAGTCGCTGTATTCCTCGAAATAATCAGTTCCTTTGAGCGGGCGGATAGCCGGAATGATGGCGGCATGGACGTACTCGTTGAGCAGATAATACATGGCCCATTCGACAGATTGCTCGATATCCCACAATTTGGTTTCTGCCGTGACGAGAATAATATTGATGTGCGGTTTCAACCCGATTTCTCGGCAGGTCTTGAGAACCTGATGGACTTCCCCGACGTCGCAGCGCTTGTTCATGTCGTCGAGAACCGCCTGGGAAAATGACTCAACGCCGATGATGATGCGACGGAAATTAGCGGCCTTCATCTTGCGCAGGATATCCGGGTGCAGATCTGTAGCGCGGCCAAAGCACATGAAAGATAATTCTCCGAAATCTTCGGCAATTACCTGGTCGCAGAACCGCTCTACGCTGCGCTTGTTAATACAGAAATCGTCATCAGTCAGATAGATCGTCTTGACCCGCGGGTGAGATTCCCTGATCCGCTTTATAACACTCACCAGATTTTCTTCGGTTGTGCTTATAACAGGGACGGCGCCGTCAGAGCCCCAGGTGAGCTGGTTCGTCGAACTGCAGAATTTGCAACCGACCGGGCAACGATTACGTGAAAACACCCGAACCGTGTGAATTTCCTGCATGTTAAGTTCGGTGATGGAGTCGCCGTATCTGGTAACGTAATGGTCCCAGTATACCTCGTAAGGCAGGTTTTCCCATTCAATGGCCGTAGTTGCTTCGTTGAATAACTCCTGAGAAAGCGGCGCCGCAGCATTTTTGATGACGATGCCTGGTATCTGATGAGGTGGTTCGCCGTTTGCCAAGCTCAGCATCGGAATTTCACCCTCACCGATGATGACCACCGAGCAGGGCGCTTTGTCGAGAATCGTCTGGTAGTTGAATTGCGCTTCTATGCCGCCGGCGATGATCAGTGCGCTCGGATTAGCCTTGTGCGCATGATGCATGTTTTGCATATCGGTAACCAGGGTTTCATCAAGCGACGAAAATCCGATGATATCCCAGTCTTTTTCAGCAATTTTCTCGAAGACAGAGAGGCCCTTGCCGGTTACCACGTGAACGTTTGGGTCAAAATACTCGGCATGGTGGCCACGCGCGGCAAGAAAACCGGCTAAACGTATTACACCCAATGGTGGACTCATGAAATAACGGTCCGCCATCTCCTTCTCGCTACAAGGGGAGATGAGCAGAATTCTTTTTGGTCCAGGCTTTCCGAGGCGTTCAAACGGTTTCATGCGTTTCCCTAGCAGCTTTAGGTGCGAATATGCCACTGATTGACTATAAAACCAACCATATCTACGTTTGTCGGTATTTTAAGGTTCTCTTCAGTTAGTTTTAGTTAACGGCCGCGTTCACGACGTGACTTTTCCTTATAGGCCTCAATAACCGAATGCACATCGCCAAATTCTTGGCATTCTCCTTTTTCCAGATAGAGCGCCTTGTTACACCAACGGCGAATAATAGGCTCGGAGTGGCTGGCAAGCAGTACGATTCCTGATGCAGAGATCAAATTTTGCAGTCGGGTTTGGGCCCGCTCCATAAACCCTTCATCGCCAACACCTACGATCTCGTCCATCAACAGGATGTCAGAGGGGGTACAAGTTGAAATCGCGAATGCCAGGCGCAGCAACATGCCTGTTGAATACGTCCGTATCGGCATATCAAGGAACTCGCCGAGATCAGCGAATACCTCTACATCGTTCATGATATGATCCACGTCTTTTGACGGCAGCCCCAAAAATCGCGTGCGTATGATGATGTTTTCGCGACCGCTCAACTCCGGGTCCATCCCTTGATCAAGACTGAACAGACCTGCAGTGCTCCCTGTTACGTCCAACGTCCCTTCGGTAGGTTCGTAAATACCGGAGATTGCCAGCAACAATGTCGATTTTCCTGCACCATTTGGGCCAATCAGACCTATGCGGTCGCCAGTTTGGAAATCGAATGACAAACTCTTTAGGGCACGGATTTTAGATGAACCGTCCGGAGAATGGATAATTGTACCGCCTGTATGTCCTGACGACTTAGGGGACAGGAATTTTGGTTTTAAAGTCCTGGCAAATAGTGAATGTCTCAGCGATCTGGCCTTCTGGCCATATACGGGCAAATCCAAGTTCAGATTCTCGGCATGAATTTTGATTATATTGCTCATAGCCAAAGCGTCAGTCGCGTACGATATCGGCTAAACATTTTCATCGTCACATACCAACCACCGATGGCCATGCCGATGGCGACCCAAAGATTCAAGTTTGTTGGTGGCTGATTGAGTATCGGAAGCCGCAGAATATCGATCATGTGTGCAATGGGATTGATATCGACGAGGATTCGCTTATCCCCCAATTGTTCGGGGAAGTATATAATCGGCGTTAACCAGAATACGACGGTTAGCGAGCTCTGAATGATCATCGGAACATCGCGAAATCTCGTCGAGACAATTGCCAGAAATAGCGTTGACCATCCAACATTTAAAAGAGCGAGGGGGATCGTAAACAGAAGCCATAATGTGTTCTTGCCGGGGACGACTAAAAACACAGCTGCAATGATAACATAGATAACTAGGTGATGTGCGGATTCAAGGACCGATTTGTATATCATAGCAGCGATATAAAGGGTAAACGGCCGCTTTATCGCCTTGATATAAGTCGTATACGTGAGGAATGTTCCCGCACCTTCATTAAGGAGCGTGGAATAGAACGACCAGAAAATTATGCCGAGACAAAGATAGGGAAGAAATCGTTGAAACGAATGGCTGAATAGAAATGTAACAAGAAAACCCATTGTCGCCATTTGTACGGCCATGGAAATGGTCATCCAAAGCGGGCCCAGTGTGGATCGGCGGTAACGCTGCCGGATTGACTGCGAGGCCAAAAGCGACCAGACCGGGTACATCGATAATCCGGATACAATATCGGCAAAGGCGCCAGCGAACCTATTATTTTTGGCAGTCGTATCGTTCATGAAAATTAAAAACCTGGGTGGAGGAATTTCAACTATAGCTTCTCAACCAAGTCGAAAGCATGCTTTATGCAGTCGTCTATATCGACATTGTATAGATAAGGTCCAGCTCGCCCGACGTGATGAACGTCCTGGTGGCACTCATCGTGATATCGCTTCGCAACGGCTTTGCATTTTTCCATTGGCAATGGATACAGTTTGTTTCGTGAAGACGGTATCTCAACACCAATAATGGTATGTGGTGATTTGTGACGAGTAAGTTTTTTGTATTCAACGATGCGGGTGAATTGTTCAGAGCCCGCATAATAAGCAAAGTATACGTTCTCGGGGAGTGCGTATTCGACTGGCAGGACTATTTTATAGAAATCACGTCCGACGAACGGTAATTCTCCATAGCAATAATCAAACGGAATATCAGGCGCCGTGCTTGAGACAATAATATCGTAGCGCTTTTTCTCACCCGCTATCGTTACTGTCTTGTTCGGGAAGTCATAGGCATCAATCGTAGTATTGAGATAAACCTTTGCATCGGACGTCGCAATGTCGAAGTAGTCATTGTATCCATTTTCCGCAATAGGATAGGCGGAAATTGACTGATCCCATGCCGAACGTGCACCGCTTTTGATTGTTGCACCTTTCGGTGACCAACCGAAATCATCTATTTCAGTGTTGCTTTCAATCTGCCACATCTTTTTTGAATATGATTCTATGAATTTCCGATAGAGTGTTTGGCCGACCGAAGCCAACCAGTACTCCTCAAGATTTTGTGCTCGATCCGCGCCTGAGGCGTTTGCAATCTCCTTTTTGATTTGCTCGTATTCCGGCATCAGCGGCAGGTCATCTTCGTGAATGGGGAAGTTATAAAATGCCGAATCCTGTTCGACATAGGTAACAAATTCATGTTCCGCGCAGCGTCGCATGGGGACGATTTCATTCAGATAATCGAACACGTACTGCCAAGTCGTCAGGAAATGCCTGGGTCCGAATGTATATGGATGCCCGCCATAAAACATTGTCAGTACACCGCCGCCCAGATTGTCCGCTCGTTCTACCAGCGTCACGTCCCAGCCGCCGAGTTGTGCAAGTTTGTGTGCTGCGGCGCAGCCGGAAAAGCCGCCGCCGATGATGAGTGCCGTTTTCAAAATCGTATCCTTTGTCGTGCGCCAGTGGTGTAAGTTAGTTGGATGATGTTACGAAGCAGGCAGAGAAAAGTAATATTCAAGCTGTCCCGATTTTAGACACATATACGTTGTCTAGATACAAGCCGTCTATGCCTGATTTAAGCATAGTATCAATAGCATCTGCGCTTGTAGCGCAAATAGGCGAACCGTGCAGATTGTAAGACGTGTTCATCAGCACTTCGGCCCCGGTATAGGTTGCCACTTCGCGCAGTAGAGCGTGAAATCTGGGTGCAGTTTCGGGGTCAACAATCTGAGCTCTTGCGGTTCGGTCATAGGGATGAACAGCAGCGATAAATTTTTCGCTGTTTGCGCCCGTTTCAAAGGCATGCATCATCCAAGGTGACACCCTCGGAGTTGGCAAAGAATCTGGAATATTGAGAAATTTCTTCGCTGCATCCCTTGTCATTGCTGGGGCGAATGGCATCCAGAAATCCCGGCTCTTGATGTTACTGTTAATTTTGGCAGTTACCTCATGATGGTCAGGTCGTGTCAGTAAAGATCGACTACCCAATGCCCGGGCGCCGAATTCCATACGCCCCTGACACCAGGCAATAATATCTCCTTGGGCGATACGTATTGCTGCGTCCTTGATGGGATCGTCGATATGCACGGCGGATACGGTGCCTGAGTATTTGTCCAACGCGGTTTGCAAATCATCTGCCACCGAAACGCCGAGATATATATTAAACGGCGGGTTTTCCGAAAGTTGGCTCCGTGCTGCAGCATGTTTCCAGAAAGCACCGAACGGCAGTGTTTCATCACCGCAGGAGGGAAATACATCAAACAGGTCAATGCCGGACAGGCGGCTTATCTGCATGTTGGCTTTTACGTTCATAAAGACGCCGCCAGCAGCAACGATCCTGCTAATGCCGGTCTCGGTAATTATTTCTTTTATCCATTGCTGTAAAAGTTCTTCCGTAAACAACTGCAGTCCGCCGGCAATGCTGTCAAAGCGCATACGGCGAAAGGATGCTGCCAGCCGCGGTCCAATCTGGTGGGTCGGCTCGGCTATCTTGCGTTTGAACCGCTTGCAGTCCGTTGGATCCAGCCCGAGAAACCCATGGAGGATATCCGCGATAGGGCGTGCATACTCTAGAGGCACGTATGGCGCCATCCCCATGAGTTTGTACTCGTGCTCATGTGGTTTGAAGCCGAGAAGGTGGGTTACACGTGAATAGATATTTCCCAACGAATGGCCTATCGGGGTATCCGCAAGCAATTGCATTGTATCACCGCGACACTTGTAAACATGTGCACAACTTGTATCGCCGCCACCGTCAAGGGTTATGGCTAGTGTGTCATGAAGGTGTCTTTCTTCATGCGAGAGCAATCCATAATACGCAGAGGCGGCGTGATTTTCATGGTGGTTTGACCGTATGATTTGGCAATGCCCAAGACCATGAGCTGCCAGTTCTTCCTGCCAGTAGCTATCATGTGCCCGGTGCTTTATTGCGCGACGAGCCTGAAGCAATTGGTCGGGGATCAGAAACCGGGCGGCACGACGCCACAATTCCTGGTCTGATCTTCTAGGGCCATCATTAAAGGGGGCTTCATAGGCATTAATAAATGCGGCATATGAAGTCATAGGACTGACAAGATTGGAAAACAGTACTGCTTCGATATCTGAAGGGGTTAAGCCAAGATGCGACATACCGTGCGCAAGAGCGGCGTGAGGAAAACCGATTGGAGTTTTTTGCCGGCTGATTCTCTCTTCTTCGATTGCATAGAGAACCTTACCCCCTCTGCCAAACAAGACCGAAGAGTTAATTCCTTCGTTAATGGCGACGATCATTCCCGTCATTTACTTATGGCTTCCTCTAAACTAATACGGACAGATTATTGCTTGTCCGGCAAGAGTGCTCGTAGAGGGCGAGTAAAGTATTTGTCTTCGGTAAGCAAGTTCAACTTATGATCACTAGGTAGCTAAGCCAGATGCGCGTTGCCGTCCTTGTTAATAATCCTGCACGTCATGACGGGCGGGTTCGCAAAACCGCGCTTACGCTGGCAGACTCAGGCCATGATGTTACGGTGATCTGCCGTGCTGAGACGCTAAATCAGCAAAGCTGGACAGATGGTAACGTGCAATACTGGCCGGTCCCGTATCAATCACCGATGACGTTTGCCAAGTTGCAACGGGGTACCGGAAATGAGTCAAGTAAGGGCGGGCTAGAGGCACTTAGCGCTATACCAAGACCATTTGCTCTGGTTAAGAAGCTTTTGGGTGGACATCTGCGCGACGCCTGGATTCACCTCGAGTGCCTGAACTCCATGTCTGATGCAATAAATCAAACCATGCCCGAGGTCATTCACGCTAACGATCTCGATACGCTACCTACAGCGTTCCATGTCGCTTCAAAGACGCGGGCGCGGATCATTTATGATGCACATGAGATTGCCGTTGATGAATATCCAGATATTCCAATTGGCTCAAAGCTGTGGCGAATATGGCAGGAGCGGCGGCTCATGTGTAGTGTCGACCGCTTCATTACAATGAGCGAGCCAGCGGCGGACTTTTTCTTCGAGCGTTATGGCGTTCAGGCTGATGCGGTCATCTTTAACAGTCCAAGCGATCCGGTGGATATTGCATGCCCTGATATACGAAGCGTTTGTGGTCTTGATGCGCATATTCCATTAATTGTTTTCACGGGATACCTTCGTCCAGACCGTGGGATGCGGGAAATTCTTCACGCTGTGAAACTATTAGACGGCGTTCATCTGGCTCAAGTCGGTCCAAGTCGTGAGGATTTGGATAATGATCTCAAACAAATGGCTGACAAGCTCGAAATTTCGGAGCGTGTGCATAGTTTGGCTCCAGTGCATCCACTCGAGACAGCCGCCTTTATTAGATCGGCAGATGTCGCCCTTATTGTTAACAAGAATTTTTCACGAAATGTCGATCTTGCTTTGCCTAATAAATTTTTTGATGCGCTTCTGGCAAATGTACCATTGGTAGCAGGGAGGCAGACTGCTGTTCGAAATCTAGTGGAGCGCTGGAACTGCGGCGTGGTTATAGATGAAACATCTTCTCACGCAATAGCCGATGGTATTAAGCGTGTTTTGTCATCTCCTTTGGATTTTCGTAGTGGCAGCGCAAATTATCAGATGATTCTTAAGGAATATTCCTGGGCTGCGCAGGCTGAAAAATTGCGAAAAATGTATGTGCAACTCGAACGAAGCGGGGCGCACTGAAAATGTGCGGGATCTGGTGCTCGATCGGTTGGCAAGTATCGCGTTCCGTCATTGATATCGTGGCGAATCGCGGTCCCGATGGCGATGGCTGGCAAACCCATGAAAGTCCGGCTGGGATAATTTCACTTGGCCATGTCAGGCTCGCTATTTTTGATACCACTACGGTCGGAGCACAGCCTTTCAAGGCAACAGAGCGAGGGCATACAATTGTATTCAACGGCGCCATTTTCAATTTCATGGCCTTGCGACATGAATTGCAGGAATTGGGTTACGTCTTTCGTAGCCGAACGGATACCGAAGTAATACTCGCAGCATATGCGCAGTGGGGTATTGAGTGTCTTACGCGATTGAACGGTATGTTTTCATTCGTCATTGTTGATCGTGAAGAACAAAGAATATTTGCCGCCCGGGACCGTTTCGGCATAAAGCCTTTGTATCTCTATAGCGACGAAAACGGCGTCGCTTTTGCTTCAGAGATCAGACAAATTCTGAGTGCTGACCGCTTTCAGCCGAGATTGAACAGGCGTATTTGCAGGGATTTTCTGCTGTCAGGACTGCTTGGCCATGATGCAGAAACATTAGTTCAAAACGTCCGCCAAGTTCAGAGTGGTGAATACGTTATCATTAAGTTTGATCGTCCCTTACGGGCGACAAAAATTGAAATCAAGCGATGGTATGTACGTCCACGGCCTGGTGCCATTGAGTTACCTGAAGATGAAGCACGGAGGACCTTTCGCGACTTGTTTGAAGATGCTGTCTGCCTGCGTATGCCAGCCGATGTTCCCGTTGGCATAACACTTTCAGGTGGCTTGGACTCCTCGGCGATAGCCGGTGTGACGGCGGGGCTACGGGATGATATTCAAATGCGTTCTGTCAGCGCTTGTTATGAAGACGGTAAAATAGATGAGCGTGAATATATAGAAGTTGTGGAGCGTCAGACGAATATTCTCGGTCATCATGTCTTCCCGGATCCTAGAAAATTTATGGCAGATGTCGAAGCGATCTGCCGACAGATGGACGCGCCTTTTGCCTCTACCAGTATATTTTCTCAATGGGCCGTTTTTAGAGCTGCGCGGGAAATAGGTCTAAAAGTCATGCTGACAGGGCAAGGTGCAGATGAGCAGTTGTGCGGATATATGCCGATGCTTAACGTCATGCTCAGCTCGCACCTGCGTCGAGGGCGCTTAGTTGCGTTCAGTAGGGATTTTACCGGACACATCAACTTACATCGCGCTCCTGTTGTGGAGACGTTGCAACGCGCTTTTGTTGGAGCTCTGCCGAACTATGTAACTGCTTTTTTGCGTGGAAGACGCCTAGTTAGTTGGTTAAGCCGGAATTTCCAGCAACAGGGGCAAAAAGTAGATACAATTCCAGGAGATATCGACAAGCATATCTTCGCTCAGGTGTTTCAGTTGAGTCTGCCGGGGTTGCTGCAATATCAGGATCGCACCAGCATGATGAATGGAATAGAAAGCCGAGAACCGTTCCTGGATCATCGACTCGTTGAATTCTTGATCGGGCTTGGAGGCAAGTTCAAAGTGCGAGATGGTCAGACTAAATGGTTGCTGCGGGAAGGGATGGGTTCCGTATTACCCCCGCAAGTCCGCCATCGACATTCCAAGATCGGCTTCGAAACGCCACAGGTTAGTTGGCTGAATGGTGCGCTGCGACCAATTGTGGAAGCTGAACTTGCGACACTTTGCGCTCGGTTTCCGGACATATTTACTGAAAACGGTGTTTATGAGCTGTGGGGTGATGTGAAAAATGGACACGGCGCGCTTTCATCACAGCTTTGGCGGGTTGTCAGTTTCTCCATTTGGTCTCGCCAAGTTGGAATCGTCCAATAAATGCTTAGTGGATATTCCCTTGGCGGCCAGACGATCCTGTCTCTGACTCCGTTGCCGGCATCACATGACAGTCGTACCGTAAAAATTGCCGCAAGCTTTGCGCGTGCTGGAGCCCGCTCAATTATCTTCGAGAATCGCCGTGGTGAGGACATTGTAACGATTCCTGGTGTGGAGCTTCGATCACTGCCACCTGCCGGAAGATTGGTTAAGCGCAAGGCGAGGGACTTCATTCATACGGCACGGGCACCCATAGACACTCTTCAACAGCCTAGAAGGCTGCTCAAAGCAATTCGAGTGGCGTTTCACATTCTGCGGTTTGTGGTGCTGTATTTATTCGTAAAGCCACTGGTTGGTGCTTTTATGCTGCGTGCAGCTGACATCTACTACGTTCATGAATACCGACTATTTCCGACTGCGCTGCTGGTGCGTATGTTGCGAGGCGGTCTGCTGGTGTATGACGCTCATGATCTCTACGACGCGGTATTGCCTGACAGCAATTGGCATTGGCTCGAGCGGAAACTTCTGTTGCCGCTGACGAAGGAAATGCACCGACTTGCTGCGCGTCGCGCTGATCTTGTCGTTACCACAAGTAGAGGAATGGCGTTGGTGCTTGCGGACGCTACAGAAAAGCCCATTCGAGTTGTTACTAATGCCCATGAATTGCGGCTTGATGATACATCGTTTCCGGGGGTGCGGGAAAAGCTCGGCATATCGCAGGATGAGCTCGTTTTTGTTGTTGTAGGACACCGAAAAGTTGGCCAGGTTCTTGAGCCGACGATTACCGCATTACGTCGACTCCCCGGTACAAAACATCTGGTTTTTGTAGGACGAGGCTATGACGTTCAGGCGCTTGAAAAGGAGGAAAGTGGGCTTCGCGTCCATTGCCCTGGTGCCCTTGCGCCGTCACAAATAGTCCCGTTTATTGCTGGTGCGGATCTAAGTCTTATACTTTACGTGGAAGCCACCCAAAATTACCGGGTGACGTTGCCGAACGGATTATTTCAAAGTATTGCTGCGGGGGTACCGGTTATATATCCCAACTTGCCTGAGTTGGCCGGTGTTGCGAGCAGGGTCAAAGGTTGCCTGATTGACCCTGCTGACCCTGACAGCATTGAAGCTGCGGTCGTTCACATGCTTGCGGATAGAATGGCGGCGCAACTTTCCGGCGATATGGGAGGCCGTATAACTTACCAGACGATTAGTGATTTCACCTGGGAAAACGAAGAAAAAAATTTGCTCGATGCAGTATCAGAGATATTAAAGGCGCAGAAATGTCCCCCCGACATAAGTTCAGCATGAGAATTTATTTTGTAGCGTTTTGCATTCTATTTTTCGCAGGCTTTTTGATTCTGGAAGGCGGGAGCAGAGTGCTCTTGTCATTAAGGATTGACCAGAATGCGAAACCATGGCTGGCAAGCTGGGTAAATAAATCGCTGCCCCTTGATGGTTATGAGATGGCATCGCCGGACATTCTGTTTCATTGGCTATTGCGGCCTGGCTACGCGCAATTATCCAAAAACGTAGCAAAGGAAAAGATGGCCGAGGGCAAGACATTGGGTATGCAGGCGTTTCAGCCGGATTTAACTGCCCGTCCGAGTGATCCGGAAGCATTTCGCGGAGTTACTGTTAATTCTCTGGGCTTTCGCGGACCAGAAATGTCCTTATCGGCCAGCCATCGAAAGATAATTGCAATCGGTGATTCTGTAACCTTCGGACTTGGCGAAGTATCGTATCCTGACGAACTGGGCTTTATGTTGAAAAGAATTGATCCCGAGTTGCTCGTTATCAACGCTGGGGTCGAAGGATATGCTCTTCGCAATCACGAAATTGAACTCGCACGTTATAAACGTCTGAAACCGGACGCTGCATTAATATTCCTTGGCTGGAATGATATTTATGGATTGAATATTGGGGGAGGTTGGGCTGCAAAATACTCGGCATTGGTATCTAGTTTGGTCAAAGCATGGCAAATTCTGATACAGCCGAAATTCGCCATAGATTGGTGGTCAGCCGAGACCCCGGACCATTTGTCTGCACAAATACATTTGCGTCCAGCGGTGGAACATGAGCTGCAAAAATTAATCGAGAGATACGGGCGTTACACCTCAGAAATCAGCAACAATGGAACCAAGGTTTTCATCATGACATTGCCGTCCCTGCTCCGGCCGGGATCGAGTGTTGACTCTGTAATTCTGCAGCGTGCACAGATGCCGCATTACGCAGTTTCTGTAGACGAATTTGCCAGTATGATCGACAGGTTCAATCAACTTTTACGTAACAATGCCAAAACCTGGGGAGTACAAGTTATTGATTTGGCGGAATGGTCCGGTAACGCGTTGCAACCACGCAAATCTTTTTTCTTGGATAATGTGCATATGACGTCAACGGCTTTAAAGATGATCGCCAATAAGATTTATAGTGCTCTGCAGAAGTCTGGTGTCTATGACGATTTCAAGAATGAATCCGTTATTATGTCTTCAAAGAAAGCCGCAAGCCTATCTAAGTAGACAACATTTTAATTGGGCCATTCATATTGTTCGTTTTGTTAATTCAACGTGCTGAGTTGACTTTTCGAAAGCTGAATTCCCGCGTCCTTTCATGAGGTTTGCTCGCCAAGGAGTGACTCATGCAAAATATAAATAATACAGTTCTTCTCGGAGATTCTCGTGGTAGATGCCAATAGTGCCAAGACAGTTATTCTCTCGCAGTACCCAATATCCGCCGAGGAAAAAAGAGAGCTTACTGATAATTTGCAATGCAAGATTGACCTATTGTCTGTGTCGACAATTATTTCAAAAGGCCATTTGCAACTTATCTATTTTCTCCGATCCCTGAAATATCAGCGAGTTGCCATCTACATAAGCAATCCGCAGGAAAAGCCGTTCTTTGAGGCGTTGATCATACTGTCAAAGGTTATCGGTGCGGAGCAGATAATATATATCCAAAGAGGTGGGCCGGGAACAATAGTTGGCTGGTACCATGTCATACTCGCGGCCATAAAAATCAGTCTGAGCCTGCTCCTCGCTTTCCCTGTGATATTATTTTTGTACATGCGATGTGTCTGGCTGACATATCGGCCGCGCATTTTGCCAACAATCGAGAGTTGGTCGAGTAAAAGCATTACGTATATCAAAATGACATTGTGGCTAGGTATTCAGTCAGGCGGAGCACAGACGCATGCCAGAGGCATAGTCGAATCACTCAGTGAAAAAGGCTACGACATCAATATTGTTACATCAGAACCTATAGAGTTTCAGATGGCGGGTAGAGAATTGCCCGTTCATTTTTCGCCATTGCGTCATTCCTATGTTTCCCCCCGCGAGATCAATCACTTCCTGACGCATTTTTTTAACCTGATAGACCTAAAATATTTTAATAAACTGAAGAATTGCGGGATCATATATCAGCGCTTGTCAGTTGGGAATTTTTTGGGGGTCGAGCTGTCGCGCACATTCAATCGTCCGCTGGTAGTCGAGTATAATGGTTCAGAAAAATGGTTATCTGAGAATTGGGGTACCTCTTATTTTTTTAAATTTATGGTCGAAAAAATCGAGAAAGTAACGCTACGCCATGCTCATTTGATTGTTGCCGTTTCTAATGCTCTCAAGGACGAGTTAATTAATAATGGCTACGACGCTGAACGCATTGAAGTTGTTCCAAATGGGTTCAATCAACGTGTATTTTCCAACAATAATTTTGGCGACGATCATGTCCGCGAACTGAAGAAATCCTTAACGGGGGATAGTAAAGCAGTTGTCTTTTCATTTGTTGGCACCTTTGGTCCTTGGCACGGGACGGATGTGTTGGCCGACGCGATCGTCCATTATTTCGAGACTTATCAATCAGATATTCCCGATGAAGGGGTGAAATTTCTTTTTGTTGGTGACGGCGTCAGGAAGAAGGGGGTCAACGATATCCTCGAGCCTTACATTGCTGACAATCGCGTGTTGATGGTTGGTAGTGTGCCCCATGATCGGGTGGTGCAATATCTGGCAGCCTCTGACGTATGTATCGTGCCGACTAGGAGGAACAGAGATAAGTCTGAATTTTTTGGTTCGCCGACAAAACTTTTCGAGTATCTCGCCGCCGGCAAGCCGATCATTGCATCGCCTGAGGGGCAGGTGCGGGACGTGCTTTTGGGATCACTTTACGTAAGTGAATTCGAAGACAAAATGGATCCAGCGGATCCAAAGCAGATTGGTATTTTCTTTGAATCTGAAAATGAAATTCAGTTGGCTCAGGCAATAGACTTTGCCGCCAGAAACCGTAAGTGGCGGATCGCTGCTGGATTAAACGCGCGAATTCGCGCACACGAAAATTATACTTGGGATCATGCTACGGCAAAAATTATCGGCGCACTGAAAAGGCTTGAATACAAACAAGCTGAAGAAAATTCATATACGCGGGTACTCATTAATGGGCTGCATTCAGTCGCTGGCGGCGGTGTCACATATTTGTCGAATATACTCCCTCTTTTAGCTTCGCGTGGTGATTTGGACATTCACGTCCTTCTACAGGAAAGCCAGGTTGGACTTTACGAAAAAGCTTTGGACAATGTTACTGTCCATAGTATTCCCGCCAAAAACGGCTTACCAGGTTTGCTGCTCAGAGAGCAGTTTCACTCTTGGCGCATCTCCAAAAAGTTTAATACAAATGTTGTGTTTTCTCCTGCAAATTTTGGTCCGTTGCTGACCTTTCCCACGGTAATATTGCTTCGAAACGCGCTTGATGTGGGGAGGGTCGAAAAGAGGCTCTCCAAGCAAATTTATTGGCAACTTTTAAAAATCGCCACGAGCGTTTCAGCGTTGAGTGCCACCCGCATCATATCGGTTTCTGAATACGCGAAAACCGGTTTGCCGAAAATAATACTTAAATCAATAAACAACAAAAGTGTGACAATACCGCATGGTGTTAGTCGTGAATTTCATCCGAATGAAAACATTCCAATTGATGAAAAACGCTTATTATTTGTGTCCGATATTTATGTGCAGAAAAATTTGCACACACTAGTGCGAGCTATGGGTGAAATTGTGCAGCATACGACAGTGTTTCTGGATGTCGTCGGGGCACCCCGCGACAAGGGATACTTGTCCGAAGTGGAATCTATAATTAGCGAAATGGGTCTAACCCAAAATGTGAATTTTGCTGGTCATGTCCTTCCCAAAGATTTGCAAGGCTACTACTCCCGGTGTGCGATTTGTGTGTTCCCTTCAACCATAGAAACTTTCGGCAACCCACTGGTGGAGGCGATGGCATCGGGAACTGCTATTGTATGTTCGAATACTGCAGCAATGCCAGAAGTGGCAGGTGATGCTGTTGCATATTTCAATCCAGAAGATGCTTCTGAATTGGCTGCCACAATAATCAAATTGTTGAGCGACAAAGGGGCTCTTGAAGAATTGAGGAAACGTGCGCTATTGAGGTCAAAAATTTATTCATGGGAAAATACAGCAAACAAGACTGCGCAAACTCTCATAGATGCTGCTGAGTCATCTTAACATTAAGCAAATAAGTTTGCTGATGTGTTCTGTAGTCACAACTGCAAGTTTTATGCGCTCTAAACTAAAGGTCCCGTTTAATTGAATTCATTGAATTCCCGAGTTGAAGTGAAAATAGCTATTATATCCGGCGTTATTGCATGTGGGATAATTATTGACCCAAGAATGTCGGTTGCACTGCTAGTTCTCTGTGTCGTTCTTGGGGGGTGGAGATGGCGCCAAGGATTGCAGTCAGCCATGAATCTGAAAAGCAGCCTGACAAATGAACTGGCATGGCTACTCATCTCGCTTGTGGTGTGGTGTGGCATCACAATTATGTGGAGTCTTGATGGTGAGGGGATTTCTCTTAGGTTTTTTAAATTGGCAGCCTTGCTGTCATTAGGAATATTAGCAATTTCGCTTTGGTGGAGTGCTATTTTAGGCAGCGGTACAGAATTTCGTAGAGGATTTATATCGGGTGTAGCTGTCGGCGCCGCTGTAGTTGTTGTTGCAATCCTCTACGCGAAACTTACCGGCACTGCATTGTGGGGGACTTTCTATTTTGATCCACTGACAACACTAAACAGCAGCGCTGTTATTCTGGCACTATTTATTTGGCCGGTGGTGATGATTGCGGGGAGGGAGTCACCCTACTACATGTTGCTCCCACTATTAATTGTGTTTCCGATATTGGTGATGCTGCCAAGTGGTGCTGCTTTGGCCGCTCTTTTACTTGGTGTTTTCACGATCATGATACGCCTTATTTTTCGACGTGTGGGGGGAGTCGCGATCGCCATGTCGGCGGCATTCTTAGTTATCACCGCGCCATATGTGATCTCAGCTTCCGGCGCAGAGAGATATATGGAACCGAGCGTGGTCAACGATACATCGTTGAGCATACCATATTCTGCCCGTCACCGGCTAGCCATGTGGGCGTTTGCTGCCGAGAAAATTCACGAAAAACCCTTGCTCGGTTGGGGCTTCGGTTCATCCAGATATATCCCGCAGGAAGATCGCAGGCTTGCCCCGAACATGGAAATCATGCCGCTGCATCCACACAACCTCGCATTGCAGACGCGTCTTGAACTGGGCCTTCCCGGAGTGATGATCTTGGCTGCGCTGGTTTTCACGGTATTCTATCGTCTCGCGACATTTACCGACGATCCCTGGAAAAGCGGCATCGCCATGGCGGCAGCTTCTGGGTGGCTATTCGTTGCCAATGTGTCGTACGGCATGTGGCAAAGCTGGTGGATTGCGCTGGCTTTTCTGTTGGCTGTGCTGATGAAAATTTCCTTTTATGTGCAACCTGCTAAGCGCGAGATACGCGACTAGCCGGCACTGCTGGAAATGAATTTCGGCACAGGGTTTGAGTTTTTGGGCCTTAAAGTGTAGCCTTCGGTTGCGAGGGGACAGATGCCCGGTATGCAATTAGCGATCAGGACGCCTTCAAATGTCCAAAAAAGGTCGCAAATCTGACACCGTCACGGCGGGACTTGAAAACATAATTCGCCCGTGATGGACTTAAGTAGAAAACGACCGCGCAAAAATGTGCGGCACATCGTGAAACAGGGATGGCGCAGGGTGGTATGACGGAAAACAATGATCCGCTCGTTAGATTCGAATCAGTTCAAAAAAGTTATGATGGCGAAATACTCGTCGTAAAAGACCTCAATCTGGATGTCGCGCGGGGTGAGTTTCTCACCATGCTCGGCCCGTCCGGTTCTGGGAAGACGACGTGCCTCATGATGCTAGCTGGGTTCGAACCGGCGACGCATGGCGAAATTTATCTGAACAATAACCCCATCAATAACGTGCCGCCGCACAAGCGCGGTATCGGGATGGTGTTCCAGAACTACGCACTCTTTCCTCACATGTCGGTGGCGGAAAACCTGGCGTTCCCGCTGGAAGTCCGCAAGGCTCCGAAAAGCGAAATCGAGGAGCGTGTCAAAAAAGCCCTCGATATGGTTCAGCTCGGCGCCTTCGGCAACCGGCGTCCGGCACAGTTGTCGGGTGGGCAGCAGCAGCGCGTTGCGGTCGCCCGCGCACTGGTGTTCGATCCGGTGCTGGTGCTGATGGACGAGCCTTTGGGTGCACTCGACAAGCAATTGCGCGAGCAGATGCAGTACGAGATCAAGCACATCCATGAAAACCTTGGCGTGACCGTCGTCTACGTGACGCACGACCAGTCGGAAGCGCTGACGGTGTCGAACCGCGTCGCCGTCTTCAACGACGGCGTCATTCAGCAATTGGCGCCGCCGGACGTGCTTTACGAACGTCCCGACAATGCGTTCGTTGCGCAGTTCATCGGCGAGAACAACACGCTGGTCGGCGACATCAAGGAACTGAACGGCGATACCGTCACTGTCAACGTGAACGGTTCGGGCATCAAGGCACTGAATGTGAACACCGAAGGCGTGGGTACGAAAACCACGCTGTCGATCCGGCCGGAACGGGTTGCCATCAACCCATCCAACGAAGGCGATTACCAGAACGTGTTCAAAGCCACGATCGAGGAACTGATCTACCTCGGTGACCATATCCGCACCCGTGCGTCGGTGTGCGGGGACGACGAATTCGTCGTCAAGATCGCCAACGCTTCGGCGCTATCGTCGCTGAAGGTGGGCACCGAGGTAACTTTCGGCTGGAAAGCAGAGGATTGCCGGGCGCTCGATGCACAATAGAGCACCGCAAGACGGCATGTTCCGCATGGGACTGCCGGACCCGTTTTAGGGGCAAGCTGGCCGGGTAACCCGGTCAGTGACGTTAAATTGTTAAAAACCAGGGAGTTAATAACTCATGATTAAACAACTCAAAATGACGACTTTCGTAGCCGCGGGCGCACTTGCTCTCGGCGCGATGACGGCAGCACCGGCAAACGCCGAAAGCCTGACCGTCGTGTCCTGGGGTGGTGCCTACACCAAGTCCCAGGTCGAAGCCTATCACAAGCCGTTCACCAAAAAGACCGGCATCGAGATCCTGTCTGAAAACTATTCGGGCGGTCTTGCCGAAATCAAAGCGCAGGTCGAAGCCGGCAGCGTGAAATGGGACGTCGTTGACGTCGAACTGTCGGACGCCGTCCGCGGTTGCGACGAGGGCCTGCTCGAGCGTATCGACCCGGCGATCCTGCCGGCGGCGCCTGACGGCACCCCGGCGACAAAGGATTTCGTCTCCGGCGCCATCAGCGACTGCGCCATTGCGAACATCGTCTGGTCGACGATTTATGCCTACGACAAATCCAAGTTCCCCAACGGCGGTCCGAAAACTCTTGCCGACTTCTTCGATCTGAAGAAATTCCCGGGCAAGCGCGGTCTGCGCAAGACGCCGAAAGTCAACCTGGAGTTCGCTCTGATGGCTGACGGCGTGCCGAGCGACAAGGTCTATGAAATGCTCGCCACCGATGCCGGTGTGGATCGTGCTTTCAAGAAGCTCGACAGCATCAAGGATTCGGTTGTTTGGTGGGAAGCCGGTGCGCAACCGCCGCAGCTTCTGGCCGATGGTGAAGTCGCCATGACTTCCGCTTACAACGGCCGCGTCTTCAATGCTATCGCAACCGAGAAAAAGCCGTTCGAGATCGTCTGGGACGGCCAGGTCTATGACTTTGACCTTTTCGTTGTCGTCAAGGGCGCGCCGAACAAGAAGACGGCCATGGACTTCATCGCATTCTCGACCGATACGCAGCGTCTCGCGGATCAAGCCAAGTGGATCTCCTATGGTCCGGCTCGTAAGTCCTCCGCGCCGCTGATCGGCAAGCATGCTGAAGCCGGCATCGCCATGGGTCCGCACATGCCGACGGCCCCTGAAAACTTCAAGACCGCGCTGCAGAACGACTTCGAGTTCTGGGCCGACCGTCAGGACGAGTTGAACAACCGCTTCAACTCTTGGCTGGCCAACTAAAATAACGATGGAACCGGAGGTGGTGTCATGCCACCTCCGGAACCGTTGAGCTCTTTTAAAGAATACAGCCAAAGCGGCCCCCCGGATTTCCGGGTAAAGAGGCCGGGGCACAGGGAAAGACGGGTGGCGAGATGAGCGAACAGCTTACGACTGTCGATGGACGACCGCTAAAGGCCGCACTGGCCCGCGCCGAGAGAACCAAGCGCATACGTGCTTTGCTCCTGGTCATGCCGCTTTTCATATTTATCTTTTTCTCATTCCTTTATCCGATTGCGCTGATGCTCTACCGCTCGGTGGAAAACCCGCTGATTGCCGAGCAAATGCCGAACACGGTTGCCGTACTTGAAAACTGGGACGGAAATGAAGTGCCGGGCGAGGAGGCGTTTGCCGCCCTCGCCAAGGATCTGGTCGCTGCGCGCGAGTCCCGTGAAATCGGCAAGATCGCGACGCGTCTGAATTTCGAAACGCCTGGCTTGCGCAGTGTCATCACAGGCACCGGACGAAAAGCGGAACGTTGGGAGCCTCCCTACAAGCAGCAGTTCATTGATGCCCGCAAAGAGTGGGGCGAGCTAGAAACCTGGGCGACGCTGAAGCGTCTGTCGCCGACGATCACTTCCGTCAATTATCTGGCTGCCGTCGACCGCAAGTATGACGTTCATGGCAACATCGTGATGATCGGCTCCGATTATCAGATTTATGTCGACCTGTTCATGCGCACCATGTGGATGAGCGTCGTCGTCACGGTTTCGTGCCTGATACTCGGCTTCCCGATATCCTATATGTTGGCGAGCCTGCCGCTACGTCATTCGAACCTGTTGATGATTCTTGTGTTGCTCCCATTCTGGACCTCACTGCTGGTGCGTACCACGTCATGGATCGTGCTGCTGCAGACCCAGGGGGTGCTGAATGACCTCATGGTATGGGTCGGCATCATCAATGACGCGCAGCGAATACAGTTGATCTTCAACGCGCAAGGCACGGTCATCGCGATGACGCAGATTCTGCTGCCGTTCATGGTGTTGCCACTGTACAGCGTCATGAAGACGATCCCGCCAAGCTATCTGCGTGCGGCGGAGTCGCTGGGTGCGCACCGCTTCCTGGCGTTCTGGCGGATATATGTGCCGAACACCCTGCCGGGGATCGGCGCCGGTTGTCTGCTCGTCTTCATTCTCGCCATTGGTTATTACATCACGCCGGCGCTGGTCGGTGGCCAGGATGGTCAGATGATTTCCAATATGATCGCATTCCATATGCAGAAATCGCTGAACTGGGGACTTGCCGCGGCGCTTGGCGGCATCCTTCTGGGCGGCGTCATCATTCTGTACTGGCTGTATAACAAACTGGTCGGTATCGACCGGCTGAAAATGGGATAAGAGACATGAGCCAAATCTCACTCCCCGATCACGCAGGTCCCATCGAAACCATCTGGCATTGGCTGTATATCGCCATCTGTTGCTTGGTGTTTCTGTTCCTGATCGCACCGATCATGGTGATCGTGCCGCTCAGCTTCAATGCAGAGCCGTACTTCACCTTCACCAAGGAAATGATGTCGCTCGACCCGGCCGCCTTCTCGATGCGCTGGTACGAGGACTTCATGAACAAGGACATCTGGCGCGCTTCGATCGGCAACTCGTTCTTCATCGCATTTTTCGCGACGATCCTGTCGACCGCGCTTGGCACACTCGCGGCGCTTGGTCTGTCGCGTTCAGAAATGCCCTACAAGGGCTTGTTCATGGGGTTGCTGATTTCACCGATGATCGTACCGGTGATCATCACGGCGGCCGGTGTCTTCTTCTTCTATGCGACGGTCAACGAATATTTCCCTCTGACCGGCACCTATCAGGGCGTCATCCTGGCGCATGCGGTGCTCGGCACGCCGTTTGTGGTGATCACCGTGACGGCGACGTTGAGCGGCTTCGACCATTCGCTGACCCGCGCCGGTGCCATGCTCGGTGCCGATCCGACGACGGTTTTCTTCAAGATCATCATGCCGCTGATCCTGCCGGGCGTGATTTCAGGCGCGCTGTTCGCGTTCGTTACCTCGTTCGACGAGGTCGTGGTGGTCCTGTTCGTGGCCTCCGTGGAACAGCAGACCATCCCCAGGCAGATGTGGGCAGGTATCCGCGAATCCATCAGTCCGACGATCCTTGCCGTGGCGACGATCCTGATCTGCATCTCGATCATGCTGCTGGCAACCGTCGAATTGCTGCGCCGCCGTTCCGAACGGTTGCGGGGCATGAGCCCGGGCTGAGGAACGGGCGGGAAGCCACAAAAGCTTACGATATCGTGTCTTGTCTTTGTGCCGCTGCGCGCTAGCCTGCAGCCATGAGCAAACCTGACCTGATAAAGATTGCCTTGAGCGACCTGACGGTTTGCGGTGTCGAGGAATTACCCGCGCACGGCCGTCGCTCGGTGACCCATGTGCTATCGCTGATCGATCCCGACTGGCCCGAAATATCGGCATTCGAATCGTTCGATCCGCATCACCGGGCCGAATACCGGTTCCATGACATCATCGATCCATTGCCGGGCCACACACCGCCGAGTGCCGAAATCGTCAGCGACGTGCTCGGTTTCGCACGCGGCGTCGCTGCCGAGATCGAGCAGGGGGTTCCGGCTCGTCTGCTGATCCATTGCCATATGGGCGTTTCACGCTCGTCGGCGGCGATGCTGTCGTTCCTTGCGGTAACGCATCCGGATGAGCCGGTGACGGCGCTTTATGACCGGCTCAGGACGATCCGGCCGAAATCCTGGCCGAACTCGGTCATGGTTGGATATATCGATGATTTCCTGGGGTTCGGCGGCGCCCTGGTCGACGGACTTGGGGTGCATTACGGCCATCGTCTGCGTGCCAATCCAGCAACCGGCGAATGGATGAAATCCAATGGCCGCGCCCGCGAAGTCGAAATGGCGGTCATGCCGGACTAGGCTGTCGTTCAGTCCTTGACGACAAGGCCCTGAGGGAAATTACACAGCTTTTCGGCGCCGTTTTCGGTCACAAGAACACCTTCGCTGATTTCAATACCCCAGTTGTCGAGCCAGATACCCGGCATGACATGGATCGTCATGCCTGCCTCAAGGACGGTGGTGTCGCCGGGTCGGATAGACAGCGTGTGTTCGCCCCAGTCAGGCGGATAGTTGAGGCCGATCGAATAGCCCATCCGGGAATCCTTGACGATGCTGTGGCGGCTGACGACCCGGTTCCACGCCGCGTGTACTTCTTCGCAAGTAACACCCGGGCGCATGCTCTCGACGGCGACGTTCAAGGCCTCGACGGCAACGTCCGAGATTTCCGCCATGCGCTTCGGCGGCGGCCCCAGATGCACGGTCCGTGACATCGGGCAGTGATAGCGCATGCGGCAGCCGGCCAGTTCCAGGATCGTCGCTTCGCCCATCTTGAACGGTTCGGAATTCCACGTCAGGTGAGGCGTCGTGGTGCCGACGCCGGTCGGCAGCATCGGTACGATGGAAGTATATTCGCCGCCGAATTCGTTGGTGCCGCGTACCTGCGCGTTATAGATCTCGGCCACCGCATCGCACTGACGGACACCGGGTCTGATGGCGTCTATGCCGGCCTGCATTGCCAGTTCCACGAGCCTGGCGGCATCGCGCATGTAGACGATTTCCTGTTCGCTTTTGACGATGCGGACCCAGTTCACAAGGTTCCCGGAATCGGTAATCGTCGCATTCGGCATGGCGGCAGTCAGTGCTGCGTGCGCACGCGCGGAATAGTAATAGGCATCCATATCGATAGCGACACGGCCCGTGCCGAGACCGCGCTCGACCAGAATGCCGCCGATCCAATCCATGGGGTGGATGTCTTCCGCCTGCACATAATGGTCCGGATAGCCGAGCATATTCTCTTCGCTGAGGTGCGTGGTAACGAATCCGCCCGGGCGGTCGATGCCGCGGACGATGCAGATCGGTTCGCTTTCATTAAGCCCTACGGCAACCATTTGCGGCGTATAAAACGACCAGCCGTCGTATCCGGTGAGATAGTTCATGTTGGCCGGGTTGCAGGTGATCAGAACATCGAGACCCTGTTCCGCCATCCGTTTGCGGACACGTTCGACGCGGTGGTCGTATTCGGCTTTTTCAAAGCTGTGCATGTCGGCGGACACCCCTGTAACTGTTGATCAGTAATGCCTATCGCGGATATTGACCGATGTCACGCGATTGTCATTTCTGTATTTTCACTGTTCATATCTTGGACTAGTGTCAAAAACCTGTAGACAGGTAACGGCTCGATTTTTAAAGGGAGTCTGCCATGTTCGGTGGGGCGACTGGGGGCAAGCCGCACAAGATCGGGTTCGTTCTGCTGCCTGAATTTACGATGATCGGGTTCAGTGCGGGCGTGGAGCCGTTTCGCATCGCGAACAGGCTCGCGGAAAAGAGCCTGTATGCCTGTGACGTGTATTCCGAGGACGGCGGCCCGGTAATGGCCAGCAACGGCCTGTCGGTAAACGTCGACGGATCGATCGACGATGCGACCGGGCTGGAGACGATTTTCGTCTGTGGCGGTCTCAACGTCAAATCGTATGCCTCGAAACCGCTGATCCAGAAGCTGCGGCGCCTGGCGTCTCACGGCACCGGTATCGGCGCCATCTGCACCGGCACCGAAGTGCTGGCCAAAGCCGGCCTGCTGGACGGTTACAGTTGCACCATCCACTGGGAAAACATGCCGTCTTTCATCGAGGACTATCCAGAACTCGACGTCGTTACCGAACTGTTCGAAATCGACCGCAACCGCTACACCTGCGCCGGCGGCACTGCGGCGCTCGATCTGTCCCTGCGGCTGATCGCGCTGCACTTCGATGCCGCGGCTGCTGCGGCGGTCGCGGATCAACTCATCCATCATCGCATCCGCGAGGGCGGCGAAGGTCAGCGTATGGAATTGCGCACCCGGCTTGGCGTTTCGCATCCAAAGCTGCTGTCCGTCATCCAGAAGATGGAAGAAAGCCTGGAAGAGCCAGTCAACTGCGCGCAGCTTGCAAAAGGCGTCGGCCTGTCGACACGCCAGTTGGAACGGCTGTTCCGCAAATATCTCGGCACGGCGCCGACCAAGTATTACCTGTCGCTCAGGCTGAGCCGGGCACGGTTCCTGTTACGCCAGACCAGCCTGCCGATCCTGTCCATCGCGCTGGCGTGCGGCTTCGTGTCGGCGTCGCATTTCTCAAAATGCTACCGAGAGCATTATCATCGGACACCCAGTCTGGAACGCCGCGCCACCTGAAGGGGGCGGTCAGAATTCCCTGAGCAATCTCGGCATCATACCGGCCAAGGTGACGGCCCTGGCTGCCATCAATATCATGAAGGCGCCCCACAGCCCGTGGTTGCCAAACGGCGGCACCAAAAGCACGATGAAGACCAGATAGATCAGGAGCGACGCGATCATGGCGTTGCGCATTTCCCTGGCCCAGGTGCAGCCGATGAAGATGCCGTCGAGTTGAAAGCTCCAGACCGACACCAGCGGCAGGAGAATGCTCCAGACCAGGAACTCCCGTGCCGTGGTACGCACGTCATCGCTGATCGTCAGCATATCGATGACGCTGCCGCCGAAGATGATGGTCAACCCGCTGGCGGCGACGGCGAATACAAATGCCCAGATGGATGTAACACGGATCGCCGAGATGAACCGGTCCCTATCGCGGGCTCCCATGGCTTCACCGGCGAGCGCCGAGGCAGCGGTCGAGAAGCCGTCCAGCGCATAGGCGGTCAGCACCAGCAGGTGCAGCAGGATCGCGTTCGCGGCTAGGATGGTGTCGCCCATGCGTGCGCCGATAGAGGTCAGAATCACAAACACCACCTGCAGGCAGGTGGAGCGGATGAAGATGTCCCGGTTCACGCTGAGCATGCGTTTGAGCGGTGCAGCCTGCAGGATCAATGCCCATTCGAACCGCCCGCCCATACGGCTCAGATGCCGCCCAGCCAGAAAAAGTCCGAGCAGTACCGCGGTGCTTTCACCGATAACGGTCGCCCATGCCACACCGGCGACGCCCCAGCCCAGCCCGAGAACGAACCAGATATCCAGCACGGCGTTGACCCCGTTCATGTAGACCTGGGTAATAAGTGCGGCGCGGGTGTTCTGCACGCCGAAAAACCAGCCGAGCAGGGCGAAATTGACGAGGGCTGCCGGTGCCGACCATATGCGGATGTAGAAATACTCTCCGCTCAGCGGCAGGACGTTGTCGCTGGGTCCGACGATCAGGGCGGAAAGTTCGAAGATAGGCCATTGCAGGACAACCATCGCCGCGCCGATCGCGGCGCTAAGCAGGGCGGCACGTGCAAGCCAGGTGCGAACTTCCTTGCCGTCACGCGCCCCGAAGGATTGCGCTGTCAGGCCCGTCGTTCCCATGCGCAGGAAGTTGCAGCCCTGATACAGAAGGCTGAAGATCAGCGCACCGACGGCGACGGCGCCGACGAATTCCGGACCCGGCAGGCGGCCGACCACGGCGGTATCGACGATTCCCAGGATCGGCACCGAGACATTGGTGACGATGACGGGAAGTGCGATCCGCCATGTGCGGCGATGCCAGTATCTGTGGTCATGATCGGTCATGCGGTTTGGTAGGGTGGATACGCCCGAAGATCAAACCGAAGTTGATGGATCAGCCGCGACGCCGGCGCCGACGCCGTCCGCTGTCGTCCGTGTTGTCGATAGAGGCGGACAACATGCGTACCGTGGTCAGAGCCGGCACTTCGGCTTCCAGTTGCGGGTACCCGGCATCCGCATGGGGCAGCGCCATGGCCTTGACGAAATGCTCCTGGAAGCGTGGTTCCACAGCTGTTTCGACCTTGGTGATGGTTTTCACGATCTGCTGGATGTCGTCGCGGGATTGCTGGTTGAGCAGGGCGATACGGGCGCCAGTCCCGGCGGCATTGCCTGCAGCAAACACACGATCCAGACCACAGTCCGGGATCATGCCGATGATCATGGCGTACTTGGGATCGATGTGGGTGCCAAATGCCCCCGCGAGGACGATCCGGTCGACGTGGTCGATTTCCATCTTGTCCATCAGCAGGGCTGCACCCGCATACAGCGCCGCTTTGGCGAGCTGGATGGCACGGATATCGTTCTGCGTAACCCTGATCTTCATGTCCCCGTCGTGAATCAGGTAGGAGAAAGTCCGTCCGTCAGCCTCGATCCGGGGTGTGCGTGCCGCCATCGTGCCGTCGATCGTCCCGTCCGTCCTGAGCAGGCCGGTGAGCAGCATCTCGCCCAGCACTTCGATGATGCCCGAGCCGCAGATGCCGGTGATGCCGGAAGCTTTGGTTTCGGCATCGAAGCCCGGTTCATCGGACCATTTGTCGCTGCCGATCACCTTAAAGCGGGGTTCCAGGGTTTCAGGGTCGATACGCAGCCGTTCGATGGCGCCGGGTGCGGCGCGCTGGCCGCAGGAAATCTGTGCGCCTTCGAAAGCCGGACCGGTCGGCGATGATGCCGCAAGAAGCTTGTAGCGGTTGCCGAGTACGATTTCCGCGTTGGTGCCGACATCGACGATGAGTGTCATTTCATCCCTGAGATGCGGTTCTTCCGAAAGGATCACCCCGGCCGTGTCAGAACCCACATGCCCGGCGATGCAGGGCAGCATATAAACGCGGGCATCCTCGTTGACGGCATCCAGCCCAACCTCGGTCGCCCACATGGTCATGCCGGAGCTGGTCGCCAGTGCGAAGGGCGCGCCGCCCAGTTCGATGGGATTAATGCCCAGGAACAAGTGATGCATGATCGGATTGCCGACAACGGTGACGTTGAGGACTTGGTCCGGGGTGACGCCGACCTCGTCGATGACGCTTTTCGCCAGATCGCTGACGGCTTCACGGACGCTGTTCGTCAGGTCGACCTCACCGCCCGGGTTCATCATGATATAGGACACCCGGCTCATCAGATCCTCGCCGAAACGGATCTGCGGGTTCATCACGCCGCCGGTCGTCAGCACCTCGCCGCTGGACAGATCGCAAAGGTGTGCGGCGATGGTGGTCGAGCCGATGTCGAAGGCGATCCCGTAGGCGTTGTTCTTGAACCCGGGCCAGACTGCGGTGATGCGCAGATTACGATGCACGGCGACGGTGACTTTCCAGTCCCCCTGACGCAGGGCCGTCTGCAGCGTGCGAAGCACCCGCATGTCGATTTCTTCCAGGTCCTGTACGCCCCACTGTTCCTTGAGCGCCTTCAACAACCGCTCGAAATCGCCGAGCGGATTGTGCATATCCGGCTCCTCGACCTCACAGAAATGCAGCCGGATCGCCGGGTCCATCTGGATACTGCGGACCTCGGCACGCTTACGGACGACCTGTTTGTGGACCTGGCTGTCGGCGGGGACATCGATGACGACATCACCCCACAAAAGCGCGTGGCAGCTCAGCCTGCGTTCCGGTGCAAGTCCCTTGCGGGCATCGAAAAGGTTCTCCGGCTCGCCGCGCGGCGAGACGTTTTCGGCCTTGCTCTGGATGCCGTGCTTGGAGAACTCACCCACGGCGACGACGACCAGGCAGCGCCCGCAGATACCCCGGCCACCGCATACGCTGTCGATGTCGACGCCAAGCTGGCGGGCGCAATCGAGAATCGGCGTGCCGATGGGAAAGCGGCCGCGCCGCCCGGACGGCATGAAGGCCACAAAAGCGTTGTTTTCCTTAAGTGGCAAAGCCGTCCTCTTTCGTCAGTCTCAGTTCAGTCGCGGCGCCTGCGTCGTCCTTCACGGTCGCGGCGCCCGGCCCCTTCGGCGCCTTCCGCTGCCGGTTCACGGAACTTGCGGATCCATTTGGCGCAGTTCGGATCGTTCCCCATCACGACATTGGCACCCATGATACCCTGCATTTCAGGGTCGTGAAGCGGATTTGTGATGGCCGACGTCATGCCGGCGCCGATGGCCATGGCCAGGAAGCTGGCGTTCAGACCGTGCCGGTTCGGCAGCCCGAACGAGAAGTTCGACGCGCCGCAAGTGGTGTTCACCTTGAGCTCCTCGCGCAGCCGACGGATCAGGTGCAGCACGTGGCGCCCGGCGTCGTTAAGCGCACCGACCGGCATCACCAGCGGGTCGACGACGACGTCTTCACGGGGGATGCCGAAGTCGGCGGCGCGTTCGACGATCTTTTTCGCGACTTCGAAACGAACATCCGGGTCTTCGGAAATGCCCGTCTCGTTATTGGAAATGGCGACCACGGCAGCGCCGTATTTCTTGATCAGCGGCAGCACAACCTCGAGCCGTTCTTCCTCGCCTGTGACCGAGTTGACCAGCGCCTTGCCCTGATAAACGGAAAGACCGGATTCCAGCGCAGCGACGATCGAACTGTCGATGGAAAGCGGGGCGTCGGTCAGGCCCTGTACCAGTTGCACGCACTCCGCCAGGATCTTCGGCTCATCGGCGAGCGGGATGCCGGCGTTGACGTCGAGCATCTGTGCGCCAGCGGCGATTTGTGCCAGTGCATCGGCTTCGACACGCGAATAGTCGCCTTCGGCCATTTCGGCGGCCAGCAGCTTGCGCCCGGTGGGGTTGATGCGTTCGCCGATGATGACGAAGGGCTGATCGAAGCCGATGACGACTTCCTTGGTGGCGGAACTGACGACGGTCCTGGTCACGGCGGTCACTCCAGAAAAGGGAGGTTACAGGCTATTCCTGATTTTTCAGTTCATAGCGATTTTACCGGCCGTTAACTGTCCAAAACGCGACCTTTCACGTATCGGCGGCGGCGCGTTTTCCGGCTTCGCGTTCGGCGAACTCGATGGCTGCAGCATCGCCCGGATTGAGCTCCCGTTTCCAGGGTCTGCGGTCCTTGAGAACGCCCGATTCATGGACGATATCGGCGACGAATTCCTCCTGGCGGTAGGCCATGACATGGATACCGGAAACCCCCTCGATACCCTGGATTTCCTGCATCAGGTCGATGCACAGCTTCTTCCCTTCGAGCTTCTGGTCCTGGGCGCCCTCAAGGCGGGCGATGACGCTGTCGGGAATGTGCACGCCGGGCACGTTTGAGCGGATCCAGCGTGCCGTTTTCGCCGACGCCAGCGGACCGACGCCGATCAGGATGAAACACTGCTCATGCAGGCCCATGTCGCGGACGCGCTTCATGTATTCGCGCAGCATCGGCACGTCATAGCAGTACTGGCTCTGGACGAACTGCGCCCCGGCCTCGATTTTTTTCTTCAGCCTGAGCGGACGGAAATCATACGGCGGCGCGAATGGGTTGATGGCGGCCCCCAGGAAAACCCGGGGCGGCTCGGTGATCTTGCGGCCCGACAGGAAGCGGCCTTCGTCGCGCATGGTGCGAATGGTTTCCAGCAATGACATGCAGTCGAAGTCGAAGACCGGCTTGGCGCCGGGCTGGTCGCCGGCTTGCACACCGTCGCCGGTCAGGCAAAGGATGTTCGAAACGCCCATTGCGGCAGCGCCCAAAACGTCGCCCTGGATGGCGATGCGGTTCCGGTCGCGGCACGATATCTGCATGATCGGCGCGTAGCCGACGCGGGTCAGCAGGGCACAGATGCCGACGCTCGACATGTGGCAGTTGGCGCCCGAGCCGTCGGTGGCATTGATTCCGTCGACCCAGCCGTCGAATACGCCGCCGCGTTCATATACCTCGTTCGGGTCCGCGCTGTCGGGTGGGTTCAACTCGGCGGTGATGGCGAACTCGCCGCGCCGCAGAATGCGCTCCAGGCGGCCGCGTGACGAATGCCCCTCGGGGACATACGAATAGTCGTCTTCCCACTCGAACGTGCTCATGACGCAGTTTCCCGGGCGGCCTGAATTTCAGCAGCTTTGCGGGCCGTGACACGTAGCCAGGCCGAACTGTCGCGCAGGCTTTGATCCACGGGTTTCTGGACTTTGAGGATGTTCTCATTGGCGCGCATGCGCTGGCTGCCCTGCCAAGCCTGCACCCAGACGCAGGGCATGTTCGGCTCGACCTCGCAGTTGCCGTTGGCGCGAACGCCGCCGCAGGGGCCGTTACGAAGCTGTTTCGGGCAATTCATCGGACATGACATGCCGGTATCCGACAAGGCGCACTGACCGCACATGCGGCAGTCGAACAGGAAACTCTTCACCGCTTTCTCGACAACGATGACCGGCCGTTCGACGCGGCTGTAGCCGATCAGGTTCCACAGCGGGTGCAGCTTCAGAAAGACTTCGGCCAGCAGGTTGTAAACGGCCTCGAACTCACGCGCGCGCCGGACCGACCACAGACGCACGGAATAGCGCGCTCGCTGGCGGCGGACGGCACTGGTGCCGCTCGGTTTGTAGGCCGTCGAGACAGCAGGTTTCTTGCTCATGTGCCGGTATCCTCGTTATAGCCCTTGCCGCCGATAAGCTGCTTCAGGCGCGCCTCGTCGTATTCGCTTTCGAGCTTTTGCAGCATGGCGTCTGCTTCTGCCTCGAGGTCCGCGCCGCATTCGACCGGGTCCGCGCGCCGCCAGTCGGCAAGATAGGCATCGGTGCCGATCGCCTTGCCCCGCATCGCCGCCATGTCGATGGCTTCTTGAAAACGCGGCGCCAGTTCCCGCCGGGCGGTTTGACGGCCTTGCTTGACGATGACCTGCGCCGGGATGTCGCGCCAGTATACTATGGTCAACTGTGCCATCGGCTGCTCCTCAGGGTGCCTGCTCGGTGATGAAGTCGCCGAGCCCGCCATAACCGGTGAAATGATAGACGTACTCAAGGCCCAGCTTGTCTGCGGCCTGTCGCGCGTGTTCCTGCAGCTCCGCGTCCTCGGTCTGGGCCAGATAGGTCAGGCGCTTGTAGTTGCCGAAATACGCGTCGCGCAGCTCGGGGTGGCGGTCCATGCCCAGCCCTTTGATGATCAGGCGGTCGAAGAACCGAACAAGGTAATCCGTCAGGTAAAAGGTGCCGAGTTCGTCTTCGTGCATCTTTTCGAACGTCTCGTCACCGGCATAAAAGGCGTAACAGTGCGCCCCGCCGATGCGTTCCACGCCTTTTTGAGCCAGCAGTTCGTCCAGCAGGCCGCCGGTGCCGCAGTCGGCATACAGTGCGACGATACGTTCATATTTGCCGGCATTGGCGTCGATCTTGCGGCGCATTTCATCAGGAATGCGGTCCGGGCGGTTATGCAGTTCCGCCGGCAGACAGGTCAGGTCGATCCCCTGCAGATCGCCGGCTTCGATAACCCAGCCGATTTCACGGGCCAGTGCGCCGCAGGCGATGATCAGCAGGGGGCGCATCCGTTGACGGCCCGTCCCGGCGTCAGCTTGAGGCGAGGGCCGAGCCCTGACGGCGCGACATCCAGTCCTTGGCGGTTTCGACGGCGACGGCCGCATCGCGGCAATAGGCATCGGCACCGATGTTGTCGGCAAAGGCCTCGTTCAGCGGCGCGCCGCCAACCAGCACGACATAGTCGTTGCGGATGCCTTTTTCGATCATCGTGTCGATGACGACTTTCATGTACGGCATCGTCGTCGTCAGCAGGGCGGACATGCCAAGGATGTCCGGCTGATGCTCCTCAAGCGCCTTGAGGTACTTGTCGACATCGACATTGATGCCGAGATCGACGACCTCGAAGCCGGCGCCTTCCATCATCATGCCGACAAGGTTCTTGCCGATGTCGTGGATGTCGCCCTTGACCGTGCCGATCACCATCTTGCCGACGCGCGGGGCACCGGTCTCGATCAGCAGCGGCCTCAGGATCGCCATGCCGGCCTTCATGGCGTTCGCCGCCATCAGCACTTCCGGCACGAACAGGATGCCGTCGCGGAAGTCGATGCCGACGATCCGCATGCCCTCGACCAGCGCTTTGGTCAACGTGTCGTAGGGGGTCCAGCCGCGCTGCAGCAGAATTTGCGTGCCTTCGACGATTTCGTCGGCAAGGCCATCGTAAAGGTCATCGTGCATCTGCTGCACGAGTTCCTCGTCATTCAGTTCGGAAAGAACAATGTCATCGTCCTGGTCGGCCACAAGTATTCTCCCAGCCAAACTCAGCCCTCAATCGGACTGCAATTCCGTTCAATATGACCTTAGCATACCCTCTGGCTGTTCATTTGCAGACAAGATTTAGAATTGTTGCGACATTCGGCCCGTCGAATGTCGTATTTGCGCCTTGTTTCAAGGGGGTTAGGGCGGATTGCGGGCAAGAAAAAGGGGAGGGTTCCATAGCGAAACCCTCCCCGTTCAGTCTTGAGGATGGTCGATTACCTGTCGGCTTTTCGGAGCGCCATGAACAGTGACACACACATGCCGAGCAGGATGATCGCAAACGGGAACCCGGTTGCAATCGCCAGTGCCTGCAGTGAGCCAAGCCCGCCGCCCAATAGCAGCGTAATGGCGACAAGGCCTTCGAAGGTGCACCAGAAGACCCGCTGCGCCACCGGGGCATCGATCTTGCCGCCCGCGGTGATGGTATCGATCACCAGCGAACCGGAGTCCGACGAGGTGACGAAGAACACGATTACCAGAATGATGCCGATAAACGACGTGATCCCGGACAGCGGCAGCACTTCGAGCATCCGGAAAAGCGACAGTTCCGGCGTCCATGCCTTGATGGTTTCCGCGACACCCTGATAGCCGCCTTCGTACTGTTCGACGGCGGTGCCGCCGAAAACGGCCATCCAGGCGACGCAGGCCAGCGTCGGGATGATCAGCACGCAGGTCACGAATTCACGCACCGTGCGGCCCTTGGAGACGCGGGCGATGAACATGCCGACGAACGGCGACCACGCGATCCACCATGCCCAGTAGAAGGTCGTCCAGCCGTGCATGTAGTCCAGATCTTCACGCCCGACCCAGTTGCTGAGCGCGGGAACGTTGGTGATGTAGTTCGCCAGGCCGCTGAAGAAGCCCGTGACGATGGCCATGGTCGGGCCGACGGCAATCACGAACACCAGAAGGACTAGCGCCAGCAGCATGTTGATTTCGCTGAGCTTTTTGACCCCGGCATCGAGACCCGCCAGCACCGACATCAAGGCGACGCCGGTGATGGCGATGATCAGCACAACCTTGGTGGCATCGCCGTTGGGCACGTCGAACAGGTAATTCAGACCAGCAGTCGCCTGCTCGGCGCCGAAACCCAGCGAGGTCGCAAGCCCGAACAGGGTCGCGAATACGGCGAGAATATCGATGATGTGACCCCACCAGCCCCAGACTTTTTCACCCAGCAGCGGATAGAACGCCGATCGGATGGTCAGCGGCAGATGCGCGTTGTAGCAGAAATACGCCAGCGACAGGCCGACGACGGCATAAATCGCCCATGGGTGCAGTCCCCAGTGGAAGATCGTCGCCGACATGCCCATGGCGCGGGCGGCTTCGACATTTGCCGGGTCGACACCCAGCGGCGGGCTCAGGGTGTGATAGACCGGTTCCAGCACGCCGAAGAACATCAATCCGATGCCCATGCCGGCGGCGAACAGCATCGCGAACCAGCCGGTATAGGAATATTCGGGCTCGGCATCCTTGCCGCCGATCCTGACCTTGCCGAGCGGCAGCACAATCAGCAACAGGCAGAACAGGACGAATATGTTGGCGGCGCCCATGAACAGCCAATCGAAGGTGTTGGTCAGCCAGGGCCGAAGTGCGTTGAACGCAGCACCGGCGGATTCCTGAAACATCAGGGTAACCAGAACGAACGCGATAATCAGCAGGCCGGAAATGGCAAAGACCGGATTGTGGATGTCGAGACCGAAAACCTCGACGTTGTCCTGTCCGATCTCATATTCGGTATCTATTCTGTCTGGACTCATGCGTAGAACTCCCCCGTCTACAAGTGATCGCGCACCACGGACCGGACGACAGGTCGAATAACGAATCAGGACCTGCCACCTTGCCGGGAAACGCGTATCATCTCCCCATGACAGTAAAAGCGTAACCGAGGGGGCTTGCAGTGCCTTGCGTGAATCAGTCTAATTTTTTTCTGTGAACGACATAAAAATGTCGAAAATAGGATATATTAAGGCGCGCAAGGATCATTCGCAGCGGATAATCCGCTGCGATCGCACGCACGCTAATCTCGCTGATTACGACTTCGGCTTGGCGTTTTCCGGGTCGTAGAGCGGCTTGTAGCCGACGGCGGCGACTTCCACCGGGAACCTCTGGTTGAAGTATTCGATTTCGAGCGCCCGGCCTTCCTCGCAATAGTCATGCGGCAGGTAGCCGAGCGCGATGTTCTTGCCGATGCTCGGTCCGAAGGCGATGGAGGTGGTATAGGAACGCCGGCCCAGTTCGTCGATCAGCACCTCACCCGTTTTCGGATCGATAATCGGGCAGTTGCCGACCATATAGCGCGCCACACCGTCCTTGTCGGTGTTGTCGGTGACGACGAGCGTGCAAAGCGTTGCCGGCTGGTGCGCCATTTCGCGCTGCTTGATGTTGGCCTGTTTGCCGCGGAAGTCGGCGGCCTTGACCTTGGGCCGCGCCAGGCCGGCTTCGAGCAGGTTGTATTCGGTCAGCAAATCGGCGTTCTGCAGACGCAGGCTCTTTTCCATGCGCCGCGTATTGGCATACGTCTCGACGCCGACCGGCGTGATGCCGATGCTTTGGAACATGTCCCACAGCGCCAGGCCGTAGCTGAGCGGGAAGTGAAGTTCCCAGCCTTGCTCGCCGACATACGAGATGCGGAACGCCTTCACCGGCACGCCGCGAAGGGTGATATCCTTGATTGCCGCGAAGGGAAAATTCTCGATATCAAGCCCGGCCGGATCGTCGGCCAGCTTCTTGAGGTTCTCCCGCGCGTTAGGCCCCCAGACGCCGATGCAGCCGAAATGATCGGTGCGGTCTTCGACATACGCCGACCATTCCTTGTCCTGGGTCATGCGGCGCAGATACGTCATGTCGCGATGACCGGCATCGGCGCCGTCGATGACACGGAAGCGATCCTCGGCCAGGCGCAGGATCGTCAGATCCGCCATGACGCCGCCGGTGTCGTCGAGGAAGTTCGTATAGACGCCCTTGCCGATGGGTGTGTCGCCGGCGACTTTTGACGACGAAACGTATTCGACCAGTTGTTCGGCGTCCTTTCCCGAAACGTCATAGATCGCGAAGTGCGACAGGTTGATCATGCCGACGTTTTCGGAAAGCTCCAGATGCTCCGCATTGGAAACCCGCCAGAAATGCCGGTTGTCCCATTCGTTTTCGCGGACCGGTACACGGTCGGCGTATTTCTCCAGCAGGGTTGCCTCGTTCGAGGCATAGCCGTGCGCGCGTTCCCATCCTGCCAGTTCCATGAAGTAGCCGCCCAGTTCCTTTTCGCGGAGGTAGGAGGGGGCAGAGCGCAGGTTGCGGCCCTTGGTATACGGCTCGCGGTTGTGCACCGGCGGATTGTAGATCTTGAACGCCGTCTCGTAGCAGCGGTCGTGGATATACAACTCGGACTTCTGGATCGGGTAATAGCGCGCATAATCGATGGAATGGTGATCCAGTTCGGTCCGCCCGTCGGTCATCCAGTCGGCGATCAGCTTGCCGGTGCCGGGGCCGTCCTTGACCCACACCGAGACGCCGTACCACAGCCCTCGTACGTCCGGCGATTCGCCGATCGACGGGCCGCCGTCGGCAGTGACCTGCAACAGGCCGTTGAAGGAATGTTTCTCGTTGTAACCGAGCTCGCCCAGGATCGGCGTCAGTTCCATGGCGCGTTCCAGGGGCTCGATGATCTGTTCCATTTCCAGATCGCGCTGCGATGGTGAAAGGCGTGCCTGTTCCTTTTCAAGGATGTCGCGCGGATGACAGAGGCGCGGTTCCTTTTCCTCGTAATAGCCCCATTCGATCTGACCGCCCTCGGCGGTTTTCGGATCGCCTGTATCGCGGAGATACGCCGAGTTGCCCTGGTCGCGCAGCAGCGGATAGCCGATTTCCTTGCCGGTGCCTTCGAATTCGTTGTACGGCCCGAAGAACGTCAGCGGATGATCGACCGGCATTACCGGCAGGTCCTCGCCGGCCATTTCCGCGATCAGCCGGCCCCATAGACCGGCGCAGACGACGACGTAATCGGTTTCGATGTAGCCGCGCGGTGTATGCACACCCTTGATGCGGCCGCCTACGATGTCGAGGCCGGTACACGGTGTGTTGGCCATGGTCTCAAGCTTGCCGGTGGCTTCCGCTTCCTGGATCATCTCGCCGGCGACGACCTGCGAGCGGGGAATGACGAGACCAGCGTCCGGGTCCCAAAGTGCGCCCTGGATCACGTCTTCCTCGATCAGCGGCATCAGTTCCTTGGCCCTGGCGGCGGTGATCATTTCGACCCGGTTGCCGAAGGCACGGCCGGAACTCACGCGGCGCTCAAGCTCGCGCATGCGCTCGTCATCCCCCTTACGGGCAACCTCGATGCCGCCGATCCGCGAATATCGCCCGCGCTTTTCAAAGAAGTCGATGGAGTATTTCGTGGTGAAGATCGTCATCTGGTCGTGCATCGTGTTGAAGCAGAAGTCCGACGCATGGCCGGTCGAACCGATATCCGTCGGGATACCCGACTTGTCGATGCCGATGATATTGTCCCAGCCGCGCTCGATCAGGTGATGCGCCACGGATGCGCCGACGATACCGCCCTGGCCGATGATGACGACATTTGCCTTCTTGTGGAAATCGGACATCAAACACACTCCATCCTATGCCGGCCATTTTGCGCCGGCCTACTTATGCCGGCCAGATGCCGAATCCAGCTCTGCGCACCCACTCGTTAAGACTTTGCTCGAACCGCCGCTTGGTGTTTCACGACAATCCCTGTCTTGATTTCGCCAATCGCGTATCGGGCGGCCGGCATGGGTGTTGTTCCCAATCGTATAATTGTCGGTATCGTGCTCTCAAGATATAGTCCCGACCGTGAATTCTAAAGTACCCCATCCCGGACTGACCGGCCGGCGCCGCATGGCAGCCTGGCTGGCCTGCGTTGCCTTGTCGCTGCAGGTCCTTATGCCGCTCGGCCAGGCCATTCCCTATACCGGCGCCGGTGGTGCCAACGGTTATCTGATAATCTGTACGGCGCTGGGCATACAGCAGATTCCGAACCCCGACGCACCGCCGAAATCCGACGAGCGCCCGACCTGCCCAGTCTGTTACTCGTTTGCGACGTCCCACAGCATGATGTCCCAGGCGGCCGCCGAAGTCGTGCCGCCGTCGCTGCCGGTCCGGATCGCCGATAACCGTTCATCGGATCAACTGCCGATCGGCCGCGCCCATCTTGCGCCGTCGAGCCGCGACCCACCTGTCGTCTGACTTGCTGCCTAAATTTATAGGACCGCGCGGCAAAGCCGCGGTGAGTCCTGATACTTGTCATTCAACAGGAGACAATTATGAATTTCCGTGCTTTTGCCGCAGCCATCGCGCTGACGGCCACTTTCCTCGCTTCCCAGGCAGCCATCGCCGGGGATATCCAGATTACCAAGCCATGGGCACGTGCGTCCGCCGGCCAGGCCAAGGCCGGTGCCGCGTTTCTTGCCATCGCCAACACGGGCACTGACGACGACCGGCTGGTCGCGGCCCGCGCCGACGTTTCCAGAAAAACCGAACTGCATACCCACATCAAGGAAGGCGATCTGATGAAAATGCGTCAGGTCGAGGCGATCGATGTGCCTGCGGGCAAGACCGTGGCGTTGCAACCCGGTGGGCTGCACGTGATGTTCATGGGGCTGAACGCGCCGCTGGCGTCCGGTTCGCACTTCCCGCTGACGTTGGTCTTCGAAAAGGCCGGAGAGATCACCGTCGATGTCGAGGTGCAGGGTGTGAGCAGCAAAATGCCGATGCAGAACCATCAGCAGCACCAGCATCAGAATATGCAGATGAAAACCCAGTAACCCGTCTGGCAGAAAAGCTCTCTGCATGTGCCCGTCCCGGTGAACGGGGCGGGCATGTCGGCCAGCATGCAAGGCAGATTGCCGTCACCGTCATGGCGTACTAGGATTTGTTCTCCGAAAACCAAGAAACGCTAGGAGACATGTCCGCGATGCTGAGTGACTGGGCGCCGCCGAAATCGTTTACGGCCTATCAACATATCAAGGTCCGCCGCCTGGCCGGTGCGATCGGTGCCGAGGTATCCGGGGTTGATGTCGCGGAGGACCTTTCCGACGAGATCATAAGCGAAATTACCGGCGCGCTGAACGAGCATCATGTGATTTTCTTCCGCGACCAGACGCTGGATCCGAAGCGTCAGGCCGCGTTCGCGTCCAGGTTCGGCCCACTGATCCCGTATCCGATGGTCAAGGGGCTGGACGGCACCGACGAAGTGGTGCCGGTCGTCAAGCTGCCGGAAGAACGGGTCAACTTCGGCGGTATCTGGCACGCAGATACCACGTACCTGGAAGAACCGCCGATGGGCGCGCTTCTGTATGCTGTGGAATTACCGCCATATGGCGGCGACACGCTATTCGCCAACATGCATCTGGCTTACGAGACCCTGTCGCCGAGCCTGCAGGCGTACCTGGAAACCCTGACCGTGATCCAGAATTCCGCCAAGGCGGAAGTGACGCGGACCCGCGAAGACCGGATCAAGGAGGAAGGCGGCAAGCGCATGCAGCTCATCGCCGAGCATCCCGCCGTCATTACGCATCCGCGCACCGGCCGCAAGGCGCTGTTTGTCAATTCGGGGCACACCGAACGTTTCAAGGAACTGACGCACGAAGAAAGCGAACCGCTGTTGAAATTCCTGTTCCAGCACCTGTCCCGCCCGGAGTTCACCTGCCGTTTCGTCTGGACGCCGGGGTCGCTGGCGTTCTGGGACAACTATGCGACGCAGCACAACCCGATCAACGACTATCACGGCTTCAAGCGCGTCATGCATCGCGTCACCGTCGGCGGCGGACGGCCGGCGCTGCTCAGGGCGGCGGAATAATGGCGATCACCGTCGCGCCGGATCAGCGCGAGCAAAGCTTTCTCGGGTATCCGGTTGCGACGGATCTCGACAATCTCGAGGCCGATGTCGCCATTCTCGGCATCCCGTTCGGCAAGCCGTACCGGCCAGAAGGCATGGCCAACCCACAAAGCCTGGGCCCGGCGGCGGTGCGTGCGGCATCCCGTCGCATCCAGATCGCGCCACGTCACTACGATTTCGATCTCGGCGGACCGGCCCTCGACGGCCGTGACGTGAAGATCGTCGATTGCGGTGATGCGGCGGCCGACATGAACGATCACGACGCGCACTACCGCAACGCCGAAGCGGCGATCCGCAAGATCGTCACTGCCGGCGCCATGCCGATTACCATCGGCGGCGATCACGGTATTCCTATACCGGTGTTCCGGGGCATCGAGACGCTGGGGCCGATCACGCTGATCCACGTGGACGCGCATCTAGACTGGCGCGAAGAGGTCAACGGCGAGCCAGAAGGCTATTCCAGCCCCATTCGCCGGGCTTCCGAAATGGATCATATCGGCGAAATATTCCAGATCGGTATGCGCGCGGTGGGCAGCGCCAGGATCGAGGAAGTGGAAGCGGCCAAAGCCTACGGTGCGCATATCTATACGGCTTATGACGTGCACGACAACGGCATCGAAAGCGTTCTTGCTGCGATTCCGGACGGGCAGAACTACTACCTGACCATCGACGCCGACGGCGTTGACCCGTCGGTCATGCCGGGGACGCTGGCACTGGCGCCGGGCGGGCTCGACTACCTGCAGATGCGGAAGCTGATTCACGGACTGGTCGCCAAGGGCCGGGTCGTCGGTATGGACGTGGTGGAAATCGCCCCCGTCAACGACGTCAATCAACTGACCTGCATCGCGGCGGGACGGATGATCGTCAACCTGATCGGCGCCGCCGCACGGGCTGGGTATTTCGACTAACGCCTGATGGTGGTCAGTCCCGGGTGGGTGAACGGGCTCGACATCTCCCGCATAATTTTCTTGCGAATATTACGCTGTTCGAGATTTTCGGCGGAGGACAGCACGAAATCCTCAAATGGCAGGTCCGGTGCCGTCAGGACCTGAACGTGGGTCTGGATGTCGATCTGGCCGAGCGCCTCCCACTGGCGGCTACGGGCGGGGATTTCGGCAAGCGGAACTGGTAGGCCCCGGGGTGTGAAAGCACCGGCGTTGGAACAGTAGAAAAAGACCTTATCCAGTTCGTGGCCGAATTCGGTTTCGATGCGGATGTCGTCCAGGGCCGCATAGGCATAGTTCTCGTTGCCGAGTTCGGTCGCGTGCATGCGTTCCATGTGGTCGTCATGCAACCAATTGATGAACAGGGTGACCTGTGTGCCTGGTGACGGATGCAGGCACGACGCGATCGAGCCGTAGCCGGTAACATGCGCCGAATAGACGCTGTCGAAATCATGCACGACGCAGCGCTCACACGGGATCGGCGGCCATTCACTGCCCGGAAATTTGCGGATGATCTGATCCGGTGACTGGTTCGAGCCTACCGCGAGAACGGGCGTGCGGCCGTCGCGATGGGACGCTGCGTCCGCTGCCGTCAGCGGCAGGACCTGTCCGTCATGAACCAGATAGGACGATTGCGGGAGGGGATATGGATACCCGAGCGCAAGGTTGAGGATGTCTTCGGACATAGCTCAACCTCGGCCCGGATACCATATTTGCAACGGCTTACTCGCTGTGCAGGCCGCGGCCGATGAAGTGGCCGGTCAAGGCACCGAGAAGCAGCCAGAACAGACCCGCCGTGACCAGCGAGGAAGCGACGAACTGCGCGGCCAGTTCCGCCGGAACGCCGCCCCAGAACTCGTCCGGGTGGGGTGCACCGACAATATGCGGTATCGCCAGCATGGCGGCGCCGAGGAATCTGAGTGGCCAGTTGGCGCCGAAGGCGATCAGGCCAAGCCCCCCGGCCGAGGCGCAAACGGTCATCACCCACCAGATTTGCCGTCCGGTCAGGTCGGCAGCGGCCATCCCCGGTAATTCAGGGGGCAGGCCGAGCGCCGGCAGGAAAGAGAACGCGAGGAACCCCGACGCGCCCCAGATCAGGCCGCGCCGCCAGTCCGTCGCAGGACCACGCAGCGTCATGCCCGCGGCAATCAGCAGGCCGAAACCGGCGCCCAGGACAAAGTTGGTCAGGACCGTATACATAAGCCTTTCGCCGCCGTCTTCGGGCATCCAGCTTTCGCTGTCGTGGCTGTGTTCGTGAGCCGTGCCGGCCGCATCGTGGGTATGGGCCTGCGGTGCCGGGGCCTCATAGACCTCGGCAGCATGAATCAGTGGTACGACTTTCATCATCTGCGCGCCAGAAACGAAGGCGCCAGCGATCAGCCCGGCCGCAAGCGCGGCCAGAAAAATCCGTCCGATCATAACGTGTCTCCAGTCAGGAAATCAGTGGCAGGGGAAGGCGAATGCGTGCCGTCCGTCGTGGGCCGCGTTGTGCAGTGTGGCGGAATTTGCCAGCCCGGCGCCATACACCAGGAAGCTGCCGACAAGCAGTGCCAGAAGCGTTGCCGCGATGCGTTGCTGAAAGGAAAGCGGTAATGCGGTGTCGTTTTGTTTGGTCTGTTCCATCAGAACTCCCTCCGAGTTTGATACGTTAATAACGAGGACACATGTCCGTCGATGTAAAGGCAGGTCTCCTGGCTAGCGGTTTATCACCGAACAATCGCCTTCCCGACCCGGGGGTCAGTGGCTGTTGATTGCCGGCTCGCCGCGTACAGTTGCGGGGGCAGCCCGGGTTGAAATTCCCTGATGGGTAAATTCCACCCGTGTTCCCTATTAGTCCCCGAGACTCTGTCGTCTCTCGGCGGGGAACCCTTACCAGTAAATGATGCGATGAACGCAGGGGCATTGTCAAACGTGCACATGCACACGGAAGAGTGTCTTCAATGTCACGCGGCATGATTGATTCATGAAAACCGAATCATGCCGGCGCTGAAATGTTGCGACGCACAAATAGTTATGGAATGCTGACCTATCCGTGACGGACGGGATGAAGTGGCATTGGCGTCTCCTTCGACAGTTGATCTTGTTTGGGTACTAACCAGCGCGGCGCTAGTTTTCATGATGCAGGCAGGATTTTGCTGTCTTGAAAGCGGCTATGTCCGATCCAAGAACAGCGTCAACGTCGCCGCCAAGAACTTCGCCGATTTCTGTATCTCCGCCGGTATCTTCTGGGTCGTCGGCTTCGGCCTGATGTTCGGCGCAAGCGCCAACGGCATTATCGGTGCGTCTGATTTCGTTTTCTCGGTCAGTGACGATCCGGGGCATATCGTCTTCTTCGTCTTCCAGCTTATGTTCTGTGGTACGTCGACGACGATCGTTTCCGGCGCGGTCGCGGAGCGCACCCGCTATGTCGGCTACCTGATGATCGCCATCGTCATATCGCTGATCATCTACCCGGTGTTCGGGCACTGGGCGTGGGGTGGTGTGAACGGTGGTGCGCCGGGATGGCTGTCGGGGATGGGCTTCGTTGATTTCGCCGGGTCCACGGTCGTCCACTCCATCGCCGGTTGGGTCGGTCTGGCGGCAGTAATCATCATCGGTCCGCGAGAGGGCCGCTTCGACGGCACAGGCGGAAATTTCCGCAGCCACAGTCTGCCGCTGTCGGCGCTGGGCGTCTTCACCATCTGGGTCGGCTGGATCGGTTTCAATGGCGGCAGCACGCTTGCCGCCAATGACGCTGTGCCGTTGATCGTCTTTAATACTCTGATCGCCGGGGCCTTCGGTGGGCTTGCCGCGATTGTTGCGGCACCTTTCATCTTCGGCCGTTCCGATGTGCCGTGCATGCTCAACGGCGCGCTCGCCGGCTTGGTGGCGATCACCGCGCCGGCACACGCAGTCGTTCCCTGGTCCGCCGTCGCCATCGGTCTTATCGGCGGGCTTTTGTGCATGCTTGGCATGTGGGTTCTCGAAAGACTGAAGATCGACGACGTGCTATCAGCGTTTCCGGTGCATGCCGTGGCCGGAATCTGGGGCACCTTGTCGGTGGCGATTTTTGGCCGGTTGGACGTTCTCGGCACTGGCCTCAGCCGCTTCGATCAGTTCCTTGTCCAGGGTGCCGGTGTTGTGACCGCCATGTTCTGGGCATTCGGCATCGGTTTCGTTCTGCTTAAGATCATCGACAAGTTCTATACGCTCCGCGTGCCGTACGAAGCCGAACGTATCGGCCTGAACATCAGCGAACACGATCAGTCGACGGAGCAACTCGATCTCCTGCAAGCCATGGAATTCCAACGTCTGAGCGGCGATTATTCCCGGCCGATACCGGTTGAGCCGAATTCCGAAACCGGCGACATCGCGGCGCAGTACAACAGGGTCCTGCAGAATTTGTATAACGCCAAGCTGGACGCCGAGATGGCGAACAATGCGAAGTCGGATTTCCTCGCCTCGATGAGTCACGAACTGCGCACACCGCTGAATGCGATCATGGGTTTTTCGGAAGTCATCACCAACCAGTATTTTGGTCCGGTCGGCTCGCCGAAGTACAAGGATTACGCCAACGACATCATGACCAGCGGCCAACATCTGCTCAGTCTGGTAAACGATATCCTCGACCTGTCGAAAATCGAATCCGGGCAGAACCGTCTCGACCGCAGGGAAATCAAACCGCGTGAAATCTTTGACGAGTGCCTGAAGATCGCCAAAAACGCGATCGACTGCAGCCAGATCTATTTCGAGACCAGGGTGCAGGACAGAATGCCGCCGTTGTTTGCCGACGAACGGGCGATCAAGCAGGTTCTGCTGAATCTCGTTTTCAATGCGGTCAAGTTCACGCCGGGGGGTGGGCATGTATCGCTAAAGGCGACGTTTTCAAACGGTAACCATATCCTCGAAGTCATGGACAGCGGTGACGGCATCGCCGCCGAGGATCTGAAAAAGATCACCGAACCGTTCGCGCAGCTACAGGTCAATCCGCATCTTGCCAAGATGGGTACAGGACTTGGGCTGGCAATTGCCAAGGCGCTGATCGAGGCACACGGCGGTGAACTCGTGATTTCCAGTATGCGCGGCAAGGGCACCACGGTCCGCGTCTTCATTCCACAGGATCGCTCCGCACATTCCGAGAACGCGTAGATTTGCCGGCAGGTCAGTCTATGATCACTGCTTCGAGTCTTTTGTCGGCCTTTTCGAGATGATTGGTGATACTGCGCATATCGTTCAGCGCATCGAGGGCGATTTCCGTGTTGTGGGCCGTCAGGGCACCGCTGCTGGCGGCCATCAGGATTGAATCCTTCAGGTTCTGATAGGCCGCTTCGATATGCACCTGGTCCGGCGTTTGTTCTTCGTGTGCCCCCGTTTCAGTGCCGGCCGAATTGAGTCTTTCGGCGATCAGTTCAGCAACGGATTGGAATTGCTGCAAATATGTTGGCGGTAGCCGGTCGAGCTTCTCGCGACGACTGGCCAGGTCCAGGCCGTTCCGCGCGATTTCGACGTAATGCCAGATGGCGCGGACGATATTCGACAAAGACTTTGAGATTTCTTCGCTATGGCGTCCCGCATTCAGGCTTTGGATGTAGCCGTAGACGGCCTCGCTCAATGTATTGATGACCTCCACCCGGTGGCGCAACTGCGTGACAGATACCTTTTGGTCGAGCAGCGGTGATCTGGCGATGCCGAATGCGATGTCGGCAATGCGCTGCATTTCCAGCACGATCGAGGCGAGGGCAATTGACGGTACGGCCAGGCTGTTCTGATCGAGATATTTCGGCCTGGCTTCGCTTTCCTCCGGTGTCGTCAGTCGGGCCGCCAGCCACCTTTCAAGACGGTTGCTGAGGGGCCACATCAAAAGCACGCCGAGAACGTTGAAGGTGGTATGGAATAACGCCAGCGTCGTTGCCGGGGCGCTTCTGCCGAGAATCTTTTCCTCGATGAAAGCGACGATGAAGAGCATGACCGGCAGCAGGGCCAGGGCGGATACCCCGGTCAGGGCGTTGAAGGCGACGTGCGACAACGCCACCCGCTTGGCGTTTGGCGTCGCGCCGAATACTGCGATCAGCGCGGTGCTGGTTGTACCGATGTTGGCACCGATCACCAGCGCGGCGCCGGATTCGATGCTCAGCAAACCGCCCAGCGCGGCGGTAATGGCAATGGCGATGACGGCGCTGGATGACTGCATCAGCGTCGTCAGCACGATCCCGGTAAGCACGAACGCAGCCGTATTCGCGATGCCCGAGGACTGTAGCTAGGTCACGTCGATAGCGTAGCCGATCCCCTCGAACGTGACCTTGAGGGTGGCGATGCCAAGAAAGAACACGCCGAACCCAGCCAGCGCTTCGCCCAGCGCGCCGCGGCGAGACGATGTGCCGGTGAGGAACAGGATCATGCCGACGCCGAGCAGCGGCAGGGCCAGGGCTTCGATCTTGAAATTGATGCCGATCAGGACGACCAGCCAGCCGGTCAGGGTCGTGCCGACGTTGCTGCCGAAAACCACCCACATCGCCTGCGGCAAAGTCAGCAGCCCGGCATTCACGAAGCCGATGGCGGCTACTGTTACCGCGCTGGAAGATTGCACGAGACCGGTAATGAGAATACCCGACATCATGCCGCGTACCCGGGAATCCGCCCAGCGGCGCAACACGTCGCGCAAGGCATCGCCGGCGGCAACCTTGAGGCCGGCGGTCATCAGGTGAATACCGAGCAGGAAAAGGCCCAGGCCTCCCAAACCGCTGCCGACGAGCGACCAACTGATCATCCGCTACCCGCTTCCGAAGTTCATTCCATTCAGTACGCCGACGAGTACGCTGACTATATCCCATCAGCAGATACAGGTCGATGACAGCAAGGAAGTGATATCCGTCTCAGACGATTTTCAACGTAGCCTGCACGGTGGTTTCAAGCCGGTTTAGGAAGTTCGAACGATCCGATTTCGAAAACGCCGCCGGGCCGCCGGTGATCTGTCCGGTTTCCCGCAATCCCTGTATCAGTTCACGGTTGGCCAATGCCATGCCGATCATGCTTTCCGTAAACACGTCGCCGTTTGGCTTGATCGCCATAGCCTGTTTTTCGAGGCAGCGGGCGGCGAGGGGAATGTCGTTGGTAACGCAGATATCGGCCTTTGCGATATGTTCGGCGATCCAGTCGTCTGCGGCGTCGGCCCCCTGGGTAACGATCACCAATTCGACCATCGGATCGGCGCTCGGGCGGATGCCACCGTCGCAGACCATCCAGGTTTTCAGATTGTGCCGTGCGGCGACGCGGACCGTCTCGTCCTTGACCGGGCAGGCGTCGGCATCGACGAAGATTTCAACCATGTCCGGGTTCAATCGTCGCCGGCTTCGGCTTCTTCTTTCGGCAGATACTGGCTGATGTCGACTTCGTCCAACTGCTCGGGCATCAGGAAGCGCTCGGCATATTCCTTGTAGACGCCGGACGTCAGGAACAGTTCGAACAATTCGTCATCGATGTGTGCGTCCTTTTTCATGAACGACATGATCTTGACGCTGTCGGAGAGTTTTTTCGGTGCCTTGTACGGCCGGTCGGCGGCAGTCAGCGCCTCGAAGATATCGGCGATGGCCATGATCCGCGCCGGCACCGACATGTGTTCCTTGTTGAGCTTTTTCGGATAACCGGTGCCGTCCATCTTTTCATGGTGACCGCCGGCCATTTCAGGCACCCGCGCAAGGTGCTTCGGGAACGGCAGTGCTTCCAGCATGATGATGGTCTGCACGATGTGGTCGTTGATCTTGAAACGTTCTTCCTCGGTCAGTGCGCCGCGCGCGATACACAGGTTGTAGATTTCGCCCATGTTGTATTTGTGCTCGGGGACATCCAGCTTGAAGCCCCACGGGTTGTCCTCGGCGGCGGTCTGCTCCATGCCTTCGCGGTAGATGATGTGATCGTAACGGTCGGCGAGCAGGTTTTCCTCGTGCGGCAGCGACGGTTCCGGTTCGCGCTCGACCCGCTTGAGTTCCTCGTAAGACAGCCCGAGCCGGTCGGAGAGTGTGCGCGTCCACTTGATTTCGGCGATCTGCTTGACCCGTTCGATTCTGTCCGGTGCCATGAATTCACCGCCGACGTTGCTTTCGGCGATGAACGCGAAATCGTCGTCGAGCTGCGCCAGGTCCTTTTCCAGTTCTTCGCGCAGTTTTTCCGCGTCGCCGCCGTCGATCACCGCGGTCTGATAGGCGATCACCCGGTCGCGTTTGACGATCTCGAAGCGGTTGCGGATTTCGTGGATGCGGTTGTAGATGGTTTCCAGCTTGGTCGCCTTGTCGACCACGTATTCCGGCGTCGTCACCTTGCCGCAATCGTGCAACCACGCTGCAATATGCAGTTCGTACCATTCCTCTTCGGTCAGATCGAAATCCGCGAACGGGCCTTCCTTCTGCTCGGAAGCGGCGTGCGCGAGCATTTTGGTCAGCTCCGGCACGCGTTGACAGTGGCCGCCGGTATACGGCGACTTGGCGTCAATCGCCGACGCGATCAGCTCAATGAAGCTGTCGAGCAGTTTCTTCTGTGCTTCCAGAAGCTGCTGGTTGTCGAGGGCGACGGCGGCCTGCGAGGCCAGCGCTTCGATCAACGGCTGGATATCGTCGCCGAACGCAATGACCTCGCCGTTATCCTTGTCGACGGCGTTCAGAAGCTGCAGCACGCCGATAATCTCGCCCTGCGAGTTACTGAGCGGCACGCAGAGGAACGATTTCGAGCGATAGCCTGTGCCTTCGTCGAATTTCTTGGTACCGGAAAAGTCGAAGCTGTCGTTTTCGTAAGCGTCGGGAATTTTGATCGATTTTCCGGTCAGCGCTGCCGCCGAAGCGACGTTCTTGTGATTTTCCTCGCCGGTTTTCGGATCGACCAGGGTCAGCGGCGGGAAATTGATGTCCTTGCCGGTGGTGCCGCCCATGGCGATGTTGAGGCTGTCGGTGCGCATGATCTCGAAGCGCAGACGGTTATCCTCGGTGCGGATGTACAGAGTGCCGCCATCGGCGTTGGCGAGGCTTTTCGCTTCCAGCAGAATCGTCTCCATCAGAACGTTTGTGTCTCGTTCCGCGGATAGGGCGATGCCGATATCTATCAGCCTTTGAAGGCTTGAAGTGCTCAGCCCTTCATTCGATTCCGTCGTCCCGTCTGCCATGTTGTCTTTGCTTCCCGGTAACAGGCGCCATTCAGGCGCTATTCTTGAACCCTTGGATCGGACTCTAGACGTTTAAGCCATTGATTGAGAATGGTCACGCCGCGAGCCGACTAAATTTCCGGCGCGCTTGACCCCCCGGCCCCGAAAGGGTCAACCTTGCGCCGTCAACAGGAGTAATTCGCATGGCTTACAGTTCCCTGAGGGATTTCATCGACCGGCTGGAAAAAAGTGGCCGATTGGTGCGCGTTTCGGCGCCTGTAAGTACGGTTCTGGAGATGACCGAGATCCAGACCCGGGTGCTGGCCGAGGGCGGTCCGGCGATCCTGTTCGAAAACGTCATCAAGGCCGACGGCACACCGTCCGACATGCCGGTGCTGGTCAATCTGTTCGGCACCGTCGAGCGGGTTGCCTGGGGCATGAACCGCGAGCCTTCCGAACTGCGTGAAATCGGCGAAACCCTGGCCTTTCTGCGCCAGCCCGAACCGCCCGGCGGCTGGCGTGAAGCCATGGAAATGCTGCCGGTCCTGAAGACCGTGATGGCCATGAAGCCTAAGGATTCCGGAACCGCGTACTGTCAGGAAACCGTGCTGACCGGCGACGATATCGACCTTGGCAAGCTGCCGATACAGACCTGCTGGCCGGGCGAGCCGGCGCCGCTGATCACCTGGCCTTTGGTGGTCACCAAGGGTCCCGGTTCGGACAAGCGCGACGCCTATAACCTTGGTATTTACCGCATGCAGGTGACCGGCAAGAACACCACGCTGATGCGCTGGCTCAAGCACCGCGGCGGCGCACAGCACCATCAACGCTGGAAGGCCGAAAAGCCGGAACCGCTGCCCGCCGCCGTCGTCCTCGGCGCCGATCCGGGCACGATCCTGGCCGCCGTCACACCTGTCCCCGATACCCTGTCTGAATACCAGTTCGCTGGGCTTTTGCGGGGCAAGAAGGTCGAGCTGGTGGATTGCGTCACGCAGCCGCTGAAAGTCCCGGCGGAAGCCGAAATCGTTATCGAGGGTACGGTGTCGCTGACGGAATACGGCGATGAAGGGCCGTATGGCGATCACACAGGCTATTACAACGCGGTGGAGCCGTTCCCGGTGTTTACCGTCTCCGCCATCACCATGCGCAGGAATCCGATCTACCTGTCGACCTATACCGGGCGGCCGCCGGACGAGCCGTCGGTGTTGGGCGAGGCCTTGAACGATGTCTTCGTGCCACTGTTGCGCCAGCAGTTCCCGGAAATCGTCGATTTCTGGCTGCCGCCGGAAGGCTGCTCGTATCGCGTCGCCGTGGTATCGATGAAAAAGGCCTACGCCGGGCACGCCAAGCGGATCATGATGGCGGTGTGGTCGTACCTGCGCCAGTTCATATACACCAAGTTCGTCATCGTCGTGGACGCGGACATTAATGCGCGCGACTGGAACGACGTGATCTGGGCGATCTCGACCAACGTCGATCCCAGCCGCGACCTGACGGTGATCGACAACACACCGATCGACTATCTCGATTTCGCCTCGCCGGAGTCCGGCCTCGGCGGCAAGCTCGGTATCGACGCGACGACCAAGTTGCCCCCCGAAACCCACCGCGACTGGGGCACCAAGATCCGCATGGACGACAATGTGGTGAAAAAGGTCGATGAAATGTGGGCGGAACTGGGCATTCCCGGTTCCGGCAAGGCGATCTGGTCGTCGTGAACGGCGCCTTTTGACCACAAAATGACGCCGCTGGATCAGTCGAAAATATACCGTGGGCGTATCAAAATATCAGATACATTCTTGACCTGAACGGTTGGTCTTTGGCGCAGGTGCCGGGACCGGGCCGTTCCTTTTGGAGTGGACGCCATGTCCGAACGTACTGCCCGCCGGGGCCGCGATGCCCGCCGTGAAGCCCGCGAGAAATCCGGGGCCATTTACAAGCCCTACATCATCCGCAACATTCCGCTTCTGGAACTGGCATCCGCCGAGGCTATCGAGATCATCGAGGCCAATGCCGATCTGATCCTTGAAGAAATCGGCATAGAATTCCGCGATGACGAGGAAGCGCTGAAGTTGTTCAAGGACGCCGGCGCCGATGTGCAGGGCACGCGCATCCACTTCCCCAAGGGGCTTTGCAAAAGCCTGCTGGCGACGGCGCCCGCGCAGTACACGCAGCACGCCCGCAACCCGGCCCGCAGCGTCGAGATCGGCGGCAATCATACGGTTTTCGCGCCGGTCTACGGCCCGCCGTTCGTGCGCGATCTGGACAACGGGCGCCGTTACGGCACCATCGAGGATTTCCGCAATTTCGTGAAACTCGCCTATATGGCCCCGGCCATGCACCATTCCGGCGGCACCGTCTGCGAGCCGGTCGACCTGCCGGTCAACAAGCGCCACTACGACATGCTGTATGCGCACATGAAGTATTCCGACAAGCCGTTCATGGGTTCGGTGACGCACCCGATGCGGGCACAGGATTCCGTCGCCATGTGCGAGATCCTGTTCGGCAAGGAATTCGTCGATCAGAACACGGTGATGACCAGCCTGATCAACGCCAACTCGCCGATGGTCTTCGACGGCACCATGCTGGGTGCGCTCAAGGTCTATGCCAAGGCAAACCAGGCGTGCATCGTCTCGCCGTTCATCCTCGCCGGCGCCATGAGCCCGGTGACGGCATTGGGGACGCTGGCCCAGGTGCAGGCCGAGGTGCTGGCCGGCGGCGCGTTGACGCAGCTTTGCCGCCCGGGCGCACCGCTGATCTACGGTGCCTTCGTCAGCGCCATTTCCATGCAGTCCGGGGCGCCGACCTTCGGCACGCCGGAGCCGACGCTGGTGATCTCCGCCGCCGCGCAACTGGCGCGCCGTCTCAACCTGCCGTTCCGCTCCGGGGGCGGGCTATGTGCCTCCAAGCTCGCCGATGCGCAGGCCGCCTACGAAAGCGCCAACACCCTGAACGCAACCGTGCTTTCGGGCGTCAACTTCGCGCTGCACGCGGCGGGCTGGCTCGAGGGCGGGCTGTCGTCGGGCTACGAGAAATTCGTCATGGACTGCGATCAACTGGCGATGATGCAGCGGCTGTGCGAGGGCTATGACCTGAGCGAAAACGGTCAGGGCCTCAGCGCGATCCGCGAGGTCGGGCCGGGCTCGCATTATCTGGGCTGCGCGCATACCCAGGCCAATTTCGAAACCGCGTTTATCCGCTCGAACCTTGCTGACAACAATTCCTTCGAACAGTGGGAAGCCGAAGGCGCGCAGGACATGGCGCAGCGCGCCAACACGCTTTGGAAGAAATGGCTCGCCGAGTATCAGGAACCGGCCATCGACCCGGGTATCGACGAGGCGCTCAATGCCTACATGACCGAACGCAAGGCGAGTTTCCCGGATTCCAACGTTTAAGACGCCGTCCTTCGAGACGCGCTGCGCGCTCCTCAGGATGAGGTTAAAATTGACCTCATGCTGAGGAGGCCTGTAAGGCCGTCTCGAAGCATGGGGGGTGGCTCTGCACCTTCGTTCTTGATCGTGCGGGGCTGAGGGCTTACCTAACGGGTAATCCCTGAGTAGAACGGTTGGAGATATCCATGCGCACGTACCTGCATATCGATCTGGCATCCCGCGATGTGAAGCGCGAAAACTGGGACGGCGAACAGCTTGCCCGGGCCGGCCGTTACCACATCGCCAGGACGCTGTACGAACGGGGTCTGGCCACCGTCGATCCGATGTCGCCGCAGAACCCGCTGATCTTCTCGGCCGGGCCGTTCGCCGGTTCCAACATGTCGAACGCCAACCGTATTTCGGTGGGCTGCAAAAGCCCGCTCACCGGTGGTATCAAGGAAGCCAATGCCGGCGGCACCTTCGGCTTCGCGCTGGGCCAGAGCGAGATTTGCGGTCTGACGCTTGAAAATGCGTCCGACGACTGGGTCGTCATCTACATCACCAAGGAAGGTGAGGTCACGTTCCACGACGCCGCCAAGTACATGGGCGGTGGCGTCATCGAAACCGCGGCGCTGCTGCATGACGACTTCGGCGAGAAAGTGAGCCTGGGTATTTGCGGGCCGGTCGGCGAATACGGCGGGCTGATGGCCGGCGTTTCGTTCTCCGATCCCGAAGGCCGTCCGGTGCGTATCGCCGCGCGCGGCGGTGTCGGGGCCGTGATGGGCATGAAGAAGGTCAAGGCGCTGGTCTGCGACAAACACAAAATGCCGAGCTTCCACGACCGTAAGGGCGTGATGCAGGGCGTCAAGGAATACACCGCCAAGCTGCGCGTCGATGAAAAAGTCATTTCCATGGGTGAATACGGCACGGCGCTGGTCGCCGACGTGATGAACGGCATGGGCGGGCTGCCGACGCGGAACTTCTCCAGCGGTCAGTTGGTCGATGCCTCCAAGGAACGTATGCGCATGGGCGGCGACTTCATCCGCGAACAGAACATGGCGCGCGGCGGTGAGCCGACGCACGCCTGCATGCCGGGCTGTATGATCAAGTGCTCGAATATCTATGTCGACAAGGACGGCAACGAACTTGTCTCGCCGCTGGAATACGAAACCATCGGCCTTCTGGGAACCAACTGCGGCATCACCGATCCCGATGACGTGGCAAGACTGAACATGACCGCCAACGATCTCGGCATCGACACCATCGAGCTTGGTGCGACGCTGGGTGTGCTGATGGAAGCCGGTCAGGCCGAGTTCGGCGACGTTCTGTTCATGGAAGCGGCGCTGGAAGATATCCGCAACGGCACCGAACGCGGCCGGCTGCTGGCGCAGGGCACGGCACGTGTCGCCGAGATGTATCAGGTCCGCCGTGTGCCGGTCATCAAGAAGCAGGCGATCAGCGCCTATGATCCGCGCGTCATTGAAGTCACGGGCATTTCCATGATGTCGACGGCGCAGGGTGCGGACCACACCACCGGCAATATCCCGACGCACGAATGCGACGGCCAGACGACGGAGCAACTCGTTAACGAAAGCATGAACGTGCAGATGCTGTGCGCGGCCGCGGACAGCGTCGGTCTATGCCTGTTCGGCCGCACGGTGACGAACATCAACCTCGACCTGATCATGAGCGCGGTGAATAACGCCGCTGGTACAAATCTACCGGCGGATTTCTTCAAGCAGCTCGGTATCGAAACCCTGATGATCGAGGAAGCCTTCAACCGCGACGCAGGTTTCTCCGTGGAAGACGATGAATTGCCGGAATTCTTCTACGACGAAGCATTGGCGCCGACCAAGAAGCGTGCCCGCCATCACGCCGCCGAGGTGCAGCAGTTCCGCGCCCAATGGCTGGATAAGGCCGGCGCCGACATGGCCGTGAATCCGTTACCGGCGAACGCTGTTTACTAGTCTACGTTTCATGTGCATGGACAGAGTAAGCCCGCTTTCCTGAGTGCGAGCTCTCTCCCTTTATTAGGTGCCCCATTGGAACACCTGACATCCTCCCTGCGCCCTTAAAGCGGAAGACGCTCCAGCCATTTATCATGCTCCGGGTAAAACTAGGAATATGTGCGGGTGTGCAATAAGGGACAGCGCACATCCCAAATGCATGGGCAGTATGACACTCCACTTTTGCCAACGAGTTTGACTCACCTCCTAGACTCGCCGGACCGCAGAAGGCTCGGTACCTGCAGGCATGTGACAATCTTTCAACCCATCTGGATGGATTTTTAAGTTAATGAACAAGAAAATAAATGCGCTCCTGTTGGTCGCCATGATTGCTGTGACCGTTCCGCTTGTGGCTTGCGATCCGATTAGCGGTAAAGAAACGACAGGCGAATATGTCAACGACGCAACGATCACCAGCAAAGTTATTGCGGCGATTATCGGCGATCCTGCCCTCAAGAAGTCAGAAGTCAAAGTCGAGACATTTCAGAATGTCGTGCAGTTGATTGGTTGGGTTGGTTCTAACGAAGATATAAACCACGCTGGCGACGTTGCGCTCAGCATCAGCGGTGTTCGTTCCGTGCGTAACGACCTCATCGTTCGATGATGTGATGGGAGATAGATCACATGGCAATTAGTAAAATATTGGGCTTTGTTGTTTTTGCCCTCGGTGTGTTGATGCTGGTGTTCGCGTATGACGCAACGCAAGCACCCGTTGAGGAAATCACCAACACGATTACCGGCAATTACTCCGATCAGACGATGTGGTACTTCGCCGCAGGTGTTGCGGCAATCGTCGGTGGCATCCTTCTCATCGCTTTTGGCACGAGACGATAATCCAATGCGGTCAATTCAATTTATCAGGAAAATATCATGAGTATAGGTACCATCATAATCGTCATCGTGCTGCTCATGATGGTTGGCGCTTTGCCAACTTGGTCGCATAGCCGTCGCTGGGGATATTTTCCGAGTGGTGGACTAGGGATACTGCTGGCTATCATCCTGGTGCTCTTGCTTCTTGGACGCATATAGGCGTCCGCCGCCGAGAGGGGGGGGAATCGGGTGAAGGAAAGTGCTCGGTCTGACACTTCCCCCAATTGGTTTTCTTCGTATTCCTCAATCGGGTAAAGACGTTTGCTTCGTAATGTCAGTCGCCTCATCGAGGTCCCTGAGCGTATCTTCGACAACGAGCCGGCGCAGGTACGTGTCCGCCTTCGAGATAGAGACGCAGCCCATTTATTGGTGTATGGAGGATGTTCGTTAGCCCGGTATGTGCCGGCATACAGTTAAATTGGAATTTGCTGTTGGTTTTCAGGCATAACGACAACCTCAGGGGCGCTAAGACGCTGGAAAACATGCGCGTCGATATTTCGGACGTGAATATTCCACCGCTGCTTGAGGTCCTTGATTACTGGAACCGGGTGCGTGGCGAGAAGTTCGCGCCGTCTTTGAAGAAATTCAAAATCGATGAGCTTGCGCCGTTGATCATCCCTTGCATGACGATTGTCGATTTCGAAGGACCGCCGTTCGATTACCGCTACCGCTTTTTCGGCAGCAAGGTCGTTCAGGTCGCGGGCATGGAATTGACAGGCAAGCGATACAACGCCGACATGATCGAGGGTTTCGGTTACGTGAATGCGCAGATCTATCCCGAGATGATCGAAAACCCGCAGCCCATCGTCACACGCACCACGTGGCTGTCGCTGAAATCGCTGCAGTTTATCGCTACGACACTGCGCATGCCGTTGTCGGATGATGGCAAGCAGGTGAGCGGGGGCGTGACGGTCTATAATTTCGAGTAAAAAGAACGCCAGTGCGACCGGATATGTCACGCGTGATCTTCATCATACGCGGTGACGTGCAATCGTGATATTCATGGTTGCGAAACGGGGGACAGGATGAAACGCAGAACCGGCGATCCATGGATGCCTGCCGATCAGTACGGCCGGAGCCTCAAGGGGCTTGGGGTAAACCTCCTTGTGCCGTCGATCGCGGCCGAGCGTGATTTCCAGTTGCATGTTCTGGGCGCCGACGAGGTCTATGCCGATCCCGATTTCGCCGTCTATCGGGGCTTTGGCGCGGAATGGATGCTGCACGCCGATCACACCTATGCCGACCATCCGCTGAAGGGGTCGCTCAACGATGAACTGGCGCGCGGCATCGGCGCGGAGATTCGCCTGTATGGCCGCGACCCCGACGCAGCCGAAGCCGCCGCGCGGGCGCTCGGCACGGACGTGCTCGCCGGGTCGATGGACAAGCCGCATGGGCTGCGAGAATGCTTTGTGATTTCGCCTTCAGGGTACCTTTGGGTGCCGAGCATCGCCATTGGCGGAGAAAGCCAATGACGAAACGTCTTTTCGCCATTGCGATCTGCCTGTTCGCGGCCATTTTATTTGATCCGCGGGGGCTGCAGGCCGCCGATGGAACCGTCGCGCTGCAGATCAAACCACTGGCCATGCCCGCCGTTACCGACAAGGGCTACAAGGGCCGTATGACCATGACGCCTTATGTCGTCGTGACCGATGCCAAGGCCGTGGCGCGTCTGTGCGGGCGGCTGCCCCGGCTATTGGATGCGGTGCTGCTGGCGTTCGAGGATAATCCCGTGGCGCTGTCCGACCCCGCCGCCGACATGGCTGGGCGGCAGGATGTGTTGCGTACCCTGACCGACGAGACGATCGGCACCGGTGTGTTCGCCGCCTTCTATCTGGTGCCCGGTTCGGTCGAGCGGGGCGAGGGCACGGAGATGATCGAGGTTCCCGGCGGTGTGCGGGAATGCCAGCCGATCCGCGAATTGCCGTGGATCGTGCAGGAAACGGCTGCGAAACAGCAGCGCGCCGTCTCTGCCTCCGAGGCGGTGACATCGGTGATGCCGTCGCCGTCATCGGTATCGGGTGAAGCCATCGCGCCGTCGCCGCTGACAGAGGAACAACTGCTGAAGGCCGAGGCCGAGCTGAATGCCGAACAGCCGATCCGCAAGCCGTTTCCGGGCGCGCCGCCCGGAGCACGATCGGACAAGGAGATGCCGGTGAAGGTTGCGATCATCGTCGCCGGGATCGGCGGACTGATGATGGTGATCGGCAGCTACATCGGCTATCAGGTCGCCAAGATCCGCCGTGAACGCCGCCGCCAGGAACGCCGCAAGGCGCGCCGTGACCGCCGCGCCGGGGTCGATCGCAGGCGCCGTTCGGACGGTCCGCCGTCCACCGGTGAGCGCCGTCTTGGCGAGGATCGCCGCAAGCTGGATGAGCGCCGCAAGGCCGAAGACCGGCGCTCGAAAAGGGATCGCCGCGCCGAGACCGAGGAACAACCCGGCGACGAAAACTGAGTTGCCGCCTTTCGCATGGGCGCCGGTGGCGCTAGTGTTCAGCAAGCAAATCCTCTAGCGACGGAGAAACGTCATGGCGACACCGCCGAGCGCAGCCAAGCCGACCCCCGAGCACAGCTGGACCATCACCGGTGCTTCCGCCGAGACCCGCGACAAGGTCAAAAAGGCCGCCAGCGCCGAGGGCATGAGCATCCGCGCGTGGGTCGATAAAACCCTGAACGCCGCGGCTGACGGGCGTTTGAGCGCCAAAGGATCGGCGTCGTCCGGCGCCGATGCGAAGCTTCTGGCGGACATTTCCGCCAAGCTCGACGATCTCCAGAAGCGCCTGCCGGAAGACGCCAAGGCCGCCGAAAAGGCCCTCTCGGACCGCACCGCGGCGGCGATTCTCAAGACGATTTCCGCCGGTTTCAACGAGATGCACCGGGTCGCCCGTGATCAGGCGCGCATCGCTGAGGGCAAACCGGCGAAGAAAAAGGCCAAGAAGGCAGCGGCGCCGCGCAGCAGCGGCACGGCCTGAGGCGGCCGCCCGCAACATGCATAATCCTGCATGAACCTGTCCGGATTCGGTTTTTCGGCGACTGCGTTAACGCTTTTAACGGCGTTTAACGCCAATTAGGGCGGACCATGCTCCTCGAAGCGCTGCAGTACCTGACCACCCCGTGCCCGCGCCGGTTCCGGCAGATGGGATATCTGCACGAGCTGATCGCCACCGGCGCGCGCGCCCGGCGATGCCGCGCCGCCTGGCAGCCGCATCTCGACAAAACCCGCGCCGTGATTTCCGACGCCGTCGCCAAGTCCGGCGGCAACACCAAGGCGGTCGTGCTCGGCGCCGGGATGCTCGGCGACATCCCGCTCGACAGGCTGGCCCAGAAATTCGCGACCGTCGTGCTGGCGGACGTGTGCTTCTCGAAGCAGACCCGCAGGGTCGTCTGGCGCCATCCGCACATCGAACTTCTGCACGTCGACATCACCGGCGTCGCCGGGGCGGTGCGGCGCGGTGAAATCCCGGTGCCCGGATTGCCGGCGGTCCCCTCGCTCGCCGATGCCGATCTCGTCGTCTCCGCCAACGTCGTGTCGCAGTTGCCGCTGATCCCGCTCGAGGTCCTGCGCCGGAAGTTGCCGCAACCAGACGACGCCGCCTTGCAGGCATTCGCGCAGGACATCGTCCGCGCGCATCTTGACTGGCTGAAGACCTGCCCCGGCACGGTGTGCCTGATCAGCGAGATCGAACGCCGGTTCATCGACGCAGAGAACATCATCGGGCACGAAGACCCGCTGTGGGGTGTCGCGCTCGAACCCGCGGGCGCAATCGCCACGCAAGAATGGTTCTGGGACATCGCACCCAAGCCCGAGGCCGCGCCCGACTACGCCATCCGCAACCGGGTACAGGGCATGGTCTGGCAGGGTTGATTTTCAGCGCTCTGAAACTGTTTCCCGGGCGGGCCGAAGGGTCGACCCGGGACCTATGGTCACTGCAGGCAGCAATCCTGAAATGGGTCCCGGCTCAAGGCTGGGAAACGGGCTTTCAATTCATTTAATGCGCGCCCCTCTCCCGGCGCGCTGACGCGCGCCACCCTCTCCCCAGGGAGAGGGGCTATTCGCTCATCCTCATCCTGAGGAGCGAGCGACGCGAGCGTCTCGAAGGATATTATGAGTGTCGAGACGAGGCCGGGGACTAGCCGACCTTCAGGCCGTATTCCTGCGCCGCGTCCTCGAGCCAGGTCCACAGGTACGTCGAGAAACTGCGGAGCGCGTAAAGCTCGTACTTCGGATCGCCGTTCCGGGCCGCCGCCGTCTGCGTCAGCATGACGCCGACCTTGGAGACGATGCACTGCGATGACTGGCCGGGTCCGAATTTCGAGGGATGCAGGTCGAGCGAGCAGCCCTTCTGCAATACCTCGCGGGCGCGCGGGCCGGAAATCTCGATACACGTGCGGGCGTGTGTCGAGTCGGTGACGGCGACATGCAGGCCGTCCGCCTTGAGGTTCTTGCACAGCGCGTTGAAGGTCCGCTCGGCACTGTCGGGCTTGGTGATGACCAGCCACTCGTCGGGGCCGAGCCACATGATCCGTGTCGTCACCGGTTTGCCGGCAACGGTGTTGGCGTCCACGGGCGGCGCCACGCGGACGGCCTTTTCGACGGCATCCATGAACGCCTTGTCGCCGGCATTGCCGCGAATGTTGATGAGGCCGCGATAGGGGACTTCGCGCAGCGTCACGCCGGTGCCGGAAACGTCGGCTTCGGCGTGCGCGCGTGCTTCCAGACCCAGATGCGCGAGCGGGCTTCTCAGGCGGTATGCGTCAACCATTCATCCGGCTCCCTTCCGCGTCGTAGAATATCGGCTGGACGATCTCCGCCGCCACGGTCTTGCCGTCCAGCGGCACATAGACGGTGTCGCCGATGCGCGCGCGGCCGCCCTTGACCAGCGCCAGGGCGATGGAATGACCGAGCGCGGCGGACCAGTAGCTCGACGTCACGTGGCCGATCATGTCCATCGGCGGCTGGGGCCGGGTCTGGGCGACGATCTGGCCGCCTTCGGGCAGGACTTCCTCGGGATCCGAGGTCTTCAGTCCGACCAGTTGCTTGCGGTCGTCGCGCACCGTGTCCGCGCGCGCCAGCGAGCGCTTGCCGATGAAGTCGGGCTTTTTCGACGACACGATCCAGTCCATGCCGAGGTCGATGGGCGTCACCGTGCCGTCGGTTTCCTGGCCGACGATGATGAAGCCCTTTTCGGCGCGCAGCACGTGCATGGTTTCGGTGCCGAACGGCGTGATGCCGTATTTCTCGCCGGCGATCATGATGTCGGTCCACAGCGACAGACCGGCCGAGGCCGGGACGTTGATCTCGTAACTGAGTTCACCGGTGAAGCTGATCCGGAAGACCCTGGCCGGAATGCCGCCGACGGTGCCGTCACGCCACGACATGAACGGAAAGGCTTCATTATCCAGATCGATGTCGGTGGTGAATTCGCCCAGCAACGCCCGCGCGTTCGGTCCGGCCAACTGCAGCGTCGCGAACTGTTCGGTGACGGAGGTGAGATAGACCTTCAACTCCGGCCACTCGGTCTGCAGCCATTCCTCCAGCCATGCCAGCACGCGCGCCGCGCCGCCGGACGTGGTGGTCATCAGGTAATGGTTCTCGCCCAGGCACGACGTCACGCCGTCGTCCATGATCATGCCGTCCTCGCCCAGCATCAGGCCGTAACGGCATTTGCCGGGTGCCAGCTTGAGCCAGGCATTGGTGTAGACGCGGTTGAGAAATTCCGCGGCGTCCGGTCCCTGGATGTCGATCTTGCCGAGCGTCGTCGCGTCGAGCATGCCGAGCGAATTGCGCACCGCCAGGCATTCGCGGCTGACCGCGTCATGCATGCTTTCGCCGTCCTGCGGATAATACCACGGGCGCCGCCACTGGCCGACGTCCTCCCACAGACAGCCCTGCTGTTCGTGCCAGTCGTGCATCGGCGTGCGGCGGATGGGGTCGAAGAAGTCGCCGACGTAACGGCCCGCCAGCGCGCCCATGGTGACGGGCGAGTAGGGCGGGCGGAAAGTGGTGGTGCCGGTTTCGGGAATGGTCTGGCCGAGCGCGGCCGACAGGATCGCATGGCCCGGAATGTTGCCGGTCTTGCCCTGATCGGTGGCCATGCCGAGCGTCGTGTAGCGCTTGGCGTGCTCGACGGAACGATAGCCCTCGCGCGCCGCAAGCTGCACGTCGGCGACGGTGACGTCGTTCTGCTGGTCGAGGAAATGCTTGCCGCGCTGGCCCGCCGGTCTGGTCGTCGGCACGTACCACAGCTTGCGCCAGGCGGCTTCGTCCACGTCCGACGTGGCGCTGGCGACGGCGGGGCGTTTTTTCGTCGTCATGCCGAGCAGCGAGGCCGACTCGATGCCCGCGAAGTCACCTTCGTTCAGGGCTTCCTGCAGCGAGAAGTGGCCGTTGGCGGCACCGCAGCAGATTTCCGCCTGGGCGGTTTCACCGGGGACGAACACGCCGTCCGCATCGCGCCATACGTTGCGGCCCGCCGAGTGGCTGTGCAGGTGCACGACCGGGTTCCAGCCGCCGCTGGAGCCGACGGTGTCGCACGAAATCGTCCGCGCCGGGCCGGTGATGCCGTCGGCGTCCTCGTTCAGCTTCATGACCTCGACGCCGCGCACGCGCTTCGATCCCAGCACGGCGGTGATCGCCGCATTGTCGATGACCTCGATCCCGGCTTCCATGGCGCGGGTCACCAGCTCGCCGTTGGGGTCCTTGCGGACATCGACGACACAGGCGACGACGGCGCCCGCCGCCTTCAGATCCAGCGCCGAGCGATAGGCGTCGTCGTTGTTGGTGAAGATCACGTGGCGCTTGCCGGGGGCAACGCCGTAGCGGTTGACGTAGGTGCGGAGCGCACCGGCCAGCATGCAGCCGGGGCGGTCGTTGTCGGCATAGATCAGCGGCCGTTCGATGGACCCGGTGGCGAGGATCACGCGCTTGGCGCGGACCCGCCAGACCCGCTGGCGGGTGCGGCCGTCCTGACCGTGCGCGACGTTGATATCGCGGTTCTGCAACAGGCCCAGGAAGCCGTGATCGTAGTAACCGAACGCGGTGGTGTGCTTGAGGACCGTCACGTCCGGATTGGCCAGCAGTTCGGCCTCGACGGCTTCGACCCAGTCGAGCGCCGGCTTTGCGTCGATTTCGAAGGTTTCGTTGAGAAGCTGCCCGCCCAGTTCCGGCTGCTCGTCGACGAGGATCACCCGCGCCCCCGTTGCCGCCGCCGCGCGTGCGGCGGACAATCCGGCCGGACCGGCGCCGACGACGACGACATCGGCGTGCGCGTTCATCTTGTCGTAGGTGTCGGCGTCGGGGACTTCCGGCGAACGGCCGAGACCGGCGGCGCGGCGGATGAAATGCTCGTACACTTTCCAGCCCGACACCGGCCACATGAAGGTTTTATAATAGAAGCCCGCCGGCAGCATGCGGTGGAACAGGCTGTTGACGGCCATCACGTCGAATGACGGCGACGGCCAGCAGTTGACGCTGGTCGCATCCAGCCCGTCATACAGCGGCACGCGCGTCGCCAGCATGTTGGAAATGGTGCTGGCGCCGCGCTCGAGCTGCACCAGCGCGTTCGGCTCTTCGGTGCCGGCGGAAACGATGCCGCGCGGGCGGTGGTACTTGAAGCTGCGCCCGACCAGCATCACGCCGTTGGCAAGCAGCGCCGAGGCCAGCGTGTCGCCGGCGTAGCCGCTCATCCGCCGCCCGTTGAAGGTGAAGTCGATCTGGCGCGAACGGTCGATGCGCCCGGTGGTGTGGAGGCGATGCGTCTGGGTCATGACTTCTTACCCTTCGCCATCATGTCCTTGATCTCTTTCGGCGGCTGTTCGCCCATTTTATAGATCGCCAGTATTTCGTTGGTGTGCGTGTTGCGGCAGACGTTGAACCAGCGCCGGCAGCCCGCCGTGTGGACCCAGCGTTCCAGGTGCGGGCCCTTCAAGTTCTTGCGCATGAACAGGTAATCGGCCCACTCGGCGTCGCTCAACGCTTCCGGATTTTCCGGGCGTTTGATGTGCGCTTCGTGACCGTAGGAAAATTCCGTTTCCTCGCGTTCGCCGCAGAAGGGGCAGGTGATCAGGAACATGTGCTTGTCTCCCCCTTCCTAGTGCGCGACCGCGGCGGCGCCGTGTTCGTCGATCAGGCGTCCGCTATGGAAGCGGTCCAGCGAGAACGCGGCGTTCAGCGGATGCGGCTCGTCGCGGGCGATGGTGTGCGCGAACACCCACCCCGACCCCGGCGTCGCCTTGAAGCCGCCGGTGCCCCAGCCGCAGTTGAAATACAGGCCGTCGACCGGCGTCTTGGAAATGATCGGGCTGGCGTCGGGGCAGGTGTCGACGATGCCGCCCCACTGGCGCATCAGGCGCATGCGGCGGAAGATCGGGAAGAGTTCGCAGACGGCGGCGATCTGTTCCTCGATGATGTGCAGGCTGCCGCGCTGCGAATACCCGGTCGGCGTGTCGATCCCGGCACCCATGACCAGCTCGCCCTTGTCGGACTGCGACACGTAACAGTGCACCGCGCCGGACATGACGACGACGTCGATGATCGGTTTCACCGGGTCGGAGACCATGGCCTGCAAGGGGTGGCTTTCGATCGGCATGCGGAAGCCGGCCATGTCGGACATCACCGTGCAGTGACCGGCGACGACGACGCCGACTTTCTTGGCCTTGATCTGGCCGCGCGAGGTCTGCACGCCGGTGACCTTGCCGCCTTCGATGTCGAAGCCGGTGACCTCGCAGTTCTGGATGATGTCGACGCCGCGGGCATCGGCGGCGCGGGCCAGGCCCCAGGCGACGGCGTCGTGACGTGCCGTGCCGCCGCGCGGCTGGTAGCTCGATCCCAGCACCGGATAGCGGATGGTCGGGTCGAGGTTGATGATCGGCACCAGCTTCCTGATCTGGTGCGGCTCCAGGTATTCGCCGTCGATGCCGTTCAGCCGGTTGGCGTTGACGCGGCGCCGCGTCTCGCGGACATCGCCGAGATTGTGCGCCAGGTTGAGGACGCCGCGCTGGCTCAGCATGATGTTGTAGTTGATGTCCTGGCTTAGGCCCTCGTAGAGCTTGAGCGACTTTTCATACAGGTGCGCGCTTTCGTCCCACAGGTAATTCGAGCGGATGATCGTCGTGTTGCGTCCGGTGTTGCCGCCGCCGAGCCAGCCCTTTTCCAGCACCGCGACGTTGGTGATGCCGTGCTCTTTCGCCAGATAGTACGCCGTCGCCAGGCCGTGCCCGCCGCCGCCGACGATGACCACGTCGTATTCGCCTTTCGGGTCGGGCGAGCGCCATGCCTGCTGCCAGTCGCGGTGGTAGCCCATGGCGTTGCGGAGCAGGCTGAAGATGGAATATCTGGTCATGAGGTCCGAACGATCCCTGCAAGGTGTCCTGTTAAAAACGATCCGGGCCGGCTGTCGCATTCGGGCAATACGTCATTGCCGGGCGCGCCGCCGCCGATGCTCACGCTAGAGGTCCTCCTTTCCCATCGTCAAGGCACGGCGTCTGTCCGCTTTGCGACACCGATCCTCATTTTTCCGACCATGGCCCCGGGCGCTGCCGGGACGGCGGTGAACTTTTGCGGGAAAAAGCCGAGATATTGTCGTTCCCTTCGACAACCCTACCAGATAATGTGCGCGGATGGTGCTCAGGGGTTTCCGTTTCCGAATCGTTCCGGCGGCGATGATTTTCGCGATCATGGCCGGGTTCGCCATGACCGGTGCATGAGCGCTCGACAAGCCGAAGGACGACGGCATTAACCTCGACATCATTCAGGAAATGCCGCCGCTGAATGACAACGCACCCGCCGGGTCGCAGGCCGACGACGTCAATCCGCTGGACCGGGACTTCGCCGTCGCCCTCGAAGCCTACCGCGAGCGCGACTACACGACCGCGCGCCAGATGTGGTCGGAACTGTCGGACGCCGGGCATGGTATCTCCATGCACAATCTGGCGGTTCTGAAATGGCGAGGCCAGGGCGGGCCACGGGAGCGCGCCGCCGCGCTCGAGCTGTTCAGGAATGCCGGCGCCGCCGAACTGCTGGACGGCGGCAAGCGGGTGCTGACCGGCCTGTTGCCGCTGCTGTCCGCCGGCGGCTACATGATCTCCGTCGAGGGACACACCGACAGCGTGCCGATTGCGACGGAGCGCTTCCCGTCGAACTGGGAACTGTCCGGGGCACGCGCGGCGTCGGTGGTCCGCGAACTGATCGCGCTGGGCATCGACGAAAACCGCCTCGAACTGTCGGGCTTCGCGCATACCCGACCGCTGGGCGACAACGCCACGCCGGCCGGACGCGAACGCAACCGCCGCGTCAACATCCTGCTGCATGCCTCGCAACAGGACATGGAGGATATTCTGCTCAAGCTTTCAAGGTGACGGTGCCCTAGAGCCACTTCACCAGTTGTTCGGATTTCGTCGCATGCACGGCCTTGTGCACGACCTGGATATCCGTGGATGCACTGACGGCGGCTTTGACGAGGTCGGGATCGAACGCGGTGCCGCTGCGGGCGCGGATTTCTTCGATGACGGTCTCATGGCCGCGGTGCATGAGGACCCAGCCGGCGGACCTGGCCGCGTCGTAATAATCGGCGATCGCCAGGATCCTGGCATCCAGCGCAATCTCGTCCCCCGCCAGGCCGTGAGGATAGCCGGTGCCGTCATGGCATTCGTAATGTGCCTCGATGGTGCGGCCGAGTGCGCTGCCGGAAAACAGCTTGTCGGTGATGAAGCGGCCGATGGTGACGTGCTTTTGCATGTATTTCAGATCGGCGGCGGAAGGTTTTCTGCGATTGAGAACTTTCGCGGGTACGCCGAGCTTGCCGATATCGTGCAGCAATCCCGCAAGCCACAATTCGGACTGGCCGGTTTTGCCGACGCCCCCCGCCTTGCCGATGATGGAGGCGATTTCGGCGACGGCGACGCTGTGCACCAGACCATCCGGATCGGCCTTGTCGAGAATGTTGACGATGATCCGTCCCGAGACGATATCCCGACGGTTCATCAGCGCGGTCCGAAGCCGTTTCATCGGCGTATTAAAGCATACTTGCCGTCATTTTATCGTATTCTTGATGCTGAGGGGGCGCTCGGTTTCAGACGTGAGCTGTCCGCTGCCGTCCGGACGGCGCGCCTGCCCCCCAAAAAAAAGCCCCTCCCGAAGGAGGGGCGCAGTGCAGGGTTGGTGGTGGGGATCTCGGGGTCGGTGTCAGCCGTTCGGGCCGAGCGCCGGACGAATCCGGGAAAAGGCGTTGCGGAAGGCTTCGGCGCGGAGCCGGCGGCCTTTCTGGAGCGCATTTTCCATTGCGCCGCTGGTGTAAATGCTCGGTGTTTCCGATCTGTATGCGGTACTCATGTCGTGGGTCCTTTCAAACTCGTATCTCTTTCGGGGCGGGACAAATCCGGAAATCCGTCACCGCGCTGTTGAAAGAACCCTAGTTGATATCCGAAAAATTTATAATGCCTAAAAAAAACTGGGTTTCATGAATAAAGTTCACTAATATCCCCGGTATGGATCGCTTTGGAGAAATGGAAACCTTCGCCCGGGTCGTGGAAAGCGGCAGCTTTTCGCGTGCCGCGCGCGATCTGCACATGACGCCGTCGGCGGTCAGCAAGATGATCGGCCGCCTCGAGGACCGTCTCGGCGTGCGCCTGCTCAGCCGCACCACGCGCAAGCTCAGCCTGACCGAGGAGGGACGGGTGTTCTATCAGCGCATCACGCCGATCCTGGCCGAGGTCGAGGAGGCGGAGGAAACGGTGTCGCTGTCGACGGCGGAAGCGCGCGGTGTGCTCAAGATCAACGCCTCGACCGCGTTCGGCCAGTACCAGATCGTGCCGCTGATCCCGGCAATGCTTGAAAAATATCCCAGCCTGCAGGTCGAACTGACCATGACCGACAGCATCGTCAACCTGGTCGAGGAAGGCTACGACGTCTCCATCCGCATCGGTACGCTGACAGATTCCTCGCTGATCGCGCGCAAGCTCGGCGTCGCGCACCGGGTCCTGGTGGCGTCACCCGCGTACCTGGAACGGCACGGCACGCCGACGTGCCCGGCCGATCTGAAACAGCACCAGTGCCTGAAACTGAGCATCCCGACATCGCTCAACAAATGGGAATTCAACATGGATGACGGCCCCCGTACCGTCGAGGTGTCGGGCCGTTTCGAAACCGACAACGCTATCGCGCTCCACGAAGCGGCGCTGGCCGGGCTGGGCCTGTTCCGCGCGTCCACGTTCGTCGTCGGCGACGACATCAAGGCCGGACGGCTGATTCCCGTTCTGCAGGATTTCGAACTCACCGGAGATCCGGGTATATTCGCGGTCTGGCCGCACAACCGGAACCTGTCGGCCAAGGTGCGTGCCTTCGTCGATACCCTGGTCGAGGCGTATACGCCGGTGCCGCCCTGGGAACGGGAAGACTGAGCGGACGTTTCATTGCGTCGAGACGCGACGGCGCCGGGCAATGCTGCATTGCAAAATAATCAGTGGTTTTTGTGCCCTATGGTGGTATCAACCGCGTGATTTTTGATGCAGAGAAAATTCCCCCGCACGGGTGGAGAGCAAGATGAACAAGATTGACACTTCGGCGTCGGCGGCATCCGAGACGCCGCCCGCGAAGCCGCCCCGCAAGATGCGCCTGAAAAGTTCCTACGTTCTGGCGGTGTTGCTGGCCGTCGGAGCCATCGCCTGGGTAGCCTCCGGCTCGTTCGAGGATACCGCCCCGGCGCCCCACGAAACCGTCGCCCAGCGCAACGTCGGCGACGACGCGGCGATCCGTGTGCGGGTGCAGAACATCACCGCCGTCGACCATCCCCGGACGATCGTCGTCACCGGGCGCACCGACGCCATCAAGGCTGCCGAGATCAAGGCGGAAATCGATGGTCAGGTCGTCGCCCAGCCGGCGCGCAAGGGCACCGTGGTCGAGAAGGGCACGGTGCTTCTGGAACTGGCGATGGATGACCGCGCGGCCAGGCTGCGCGATGCCGAGGCCCAGGTCGGCGCCGCCAAGATCACCTATGAAGCGTCCAAGGATCTGCAGCGCAAGCAGTTCGAATCGCAGATCAAGCTGGCCGAAAGCAACGCCAAGCTGGCCGCCGCCGAAGCCCAACTGGCGGCGATCCGGCTGGAAATCTCGCGGACCAGGATCCGCGCCCCCATCGACGGCTTCATCGATACGCTGCTGCCGGGGCCGGGCGATTACGTCACCAAGGGCGAACTGGTGGCGACGGTGGTCGATCTCGACCCGATGCGGGTTGTCGTCCATGTCACCGCACGCGAGGTCGAATTCCTGCGCGTCGACGACCTGGCGACCATCAAGCTGCCGAGCGGACGCGAAATCGGCGGCACCGTGCACTACATTTCCCGCGTCGCCAACGACGTGACGCGGACCTTCCGTGTCGATATCTGGACCGATAATCCGGATGCCTCGATCCCCAACGGCCTGACCGCGGAAGTGCACCTCAACGGCGGTTCGCGCAAGGCGCACCGGATACCGACCTCGGCGCTGACGCTCAACGACCAGGGCCGGCTCGGCGTGCGTACCGTGATCGACGGCGACGTCGTCAGGTTCGTGCCGGTGACGCTGCTCGACGACACCCCCGAAGGCGCCTGGGTCACCGGGCTGCCCGAACAGGTCGCGCTGATCACCGTCGGCCACGAATTCGTCGTCGACGGCCAGAAGGTGCTCGCGGATGCCGGCACGCCGAAGGCGGGCGAAAACCCAGAAGCGCCGAAGGCGGGCGGAGAGGCGCATTGAACGCCCTGATCGACGCCGCCGTCAGCCATAGCCGTACGGTGCTGGGCAGCCTTTTGCTGATCCTCGTCGCCGGCGCCATTGCCTTCAACGACATTCCCAAGGAAGCCGACCCGGACGTCAACATTCCGATCATCTACGTTTCAATGCACCACGAGGGGATTTCCCCCGAGGATGCCGAGCGTCTTTTGATCCGCCCGATGGAGCAGGAACTGCGCGCCATCGAAGGGGTCAAGGAAATGCGCTCCAAGGCGTACGAGGGCGGCGCCAACGTGACGCTGGAATTCGATGCCGGTTTCGACGCCGACGAGGCGCAGACGGACGTCCGCGAGAAGGTCGACCTGGCCAAGCCCGACCTGCCCAGCGACACCGACGAGCCGGAAGTGCACGAGGTCAATATCTCGCTGTTCCCGGTTTTAGTGGTGACGCTGTCGGGGAACCTGCCGGAACGCACCCTGCAGAACCTGGCGCGTGACCTGCGCGACGATATCGAGGGCATCACCCAGGTCCTGAAAGTGGAAATCGCCGGTGACCGCGACGAACTGGTCGAGGTGGTGATCGATCCGGTGGCTATCGAAAGCTATGGGCTGTCGCCGATCGACACCGTGGCGTCCATCTCAGGTTCCAACCTTTTGGTCGCCGCCGGCGCCCAGGATACCGGCAAGGGCCGCTTCGCGGTCAAGGTGCCGGGGCTGTTCGAATCGGTCGCCGACATCGCCAACATGCCGGTCAAGGTCGACGGCGACAGCGTCATCAAGCTCGGTGACATCGCCGGCATCCGCCGCGGCTTCAAGGACCCGGAAACGTTTGCCCGTGTCGACGGCCACCCGGCGATGGCGCTCGAAGTGTCGAAGCGCACCGGTCAGAACATCATCGAAACCGTCGAGGCCGTGCGCGCCACCGTCGAGGAAGCGCGCGCCGCCTGGCCCGAGCCGCTGCGTCAGGCGATCAACATCGAATACCTGCAGGACAAGTCCGACGACATCCGACTGATGCTGGCCGACCTGCAGAACAACGTGCTGTCGGCGATCCTGCTGGTGATGGTGATCGTCGTCGCCGCGCTTGGATTGCGCACCGCCGGTCTGGTCGGCATCGCCATTCCGGGGTCGTTCCTGACGGCGATCCTGATCCTCTATACCATCGGCATGACGGTGAACATCGTCGTGCTGTTCAGCCTGATCCTCGCCGTCGGCATGCTGGTCGACGGCGCCATCGTCGTCACCGAATACGCCGACCGCAAGATGATCGAGGGCGACACGCCGCGCGACGCCTATACACTGGCGGCGAAGCGCATGGCGTGGCCGATCATCGCGTCGACCGCGACCACGCTGGCGGCGTTCCTGCCGCTGGTGTTCTGGCCCGGGCTGGTCGGCGAGTTCATGAAGTTCCTGCCGATCACGCTGCTGATGACGCTCAGTGCCTCGCTGGCCATGGCGCTGATCTTCGTACCGACACTGGGCGCGCAGATCGGCAAGGCCGGCGGTGCCGTGGACCGGGACCTGATGCGCGAGCTTTCCGGGGAGTCGGCGTTCCGCACGGAAAACATCTCCGGCGGCACCGGCTTTTACGTGCGGGTGCTGGAAGTGGCGCTGCGTCATCCGGCGAAGATCATCATCGCGGCCCTGGTCCTGCTGATCGGGGTGCAGGCGGCGTACGGCGCGCTCGGCAAGGGCGTCGAGTTCTTCCCCGAGGTCGAGCCCGAATTCGCCAAGTTGCAGGTGCGCGCGCGCGGCAACCTTTCGAGCTGGGAAAAGCTCGACCTGATGAAGGAGGTCGAGGGCCGTATCCTCGACGTCAGCGGTATCCGCGATCTCTATACCCGCGTCGGCCAGAACGATCGTTCCGAGGACGCCGAGGATATCATCGGCGAGATCACGCTGGAATTCGAGGAGTGGTACCTGCGCCGCAAGGCGGCGGCGATCCTGAGCGAGGTCAACGAGAAGACGCGCGACATCGCGGGCATCTACGTCGACCGCCGCACCCAGGACGCCGGACCGCCCGTCGGCAAGGATCTGCAGGTCGAACTGTCGAGCCGCTACGTCGATCTGCTTGAGCCGGCGGTGGCCCGCTTGCGGAACTATATCGACCAGGACGGCGAGTACGAGAACATCGAGGACAGCCGGCCGCTGCCGGGCATCGACTTCGAGATCAACGTCGACCGCGCCCAGGCCGCCAAGTACAACGCCAACATCGAAGTCGTCGGCCGCGCCGTGCAGTTGGCGACCAACGGCCTGAAGCTCGGCGAATACCGGCCCGATGACGCCGACGACGAAATCGACGTGCGCGCGCGCTATCCGGAACGCTTCCGCACCCTCGACGAGCTGCAGCAGATGCGCATCGAAACCAACGGCAACTCGGTGCCGATCGGCAACTTCGTCACCGTCACGCCGAAACAGAAGACCGGCTCGCTCAACCGCACCGACACGCGGCGCGTGATGTCGGTGAAGGCCGACGTGATCGAAGGCGTGCTCGTCGACACCAAGGTCAAGCAGGTCGCCAAATGGGTCGCCGAGGCCGGCTTCGATCCGCGCATCAACATCCGCTTCAAGGGCGAGGACGAGGAACAGAAGAAGGCGCAGGACTTCCTGGTCAAGGCGTTCGGCGTGGCGCTGTTCCTGATGGCGCTGATCCTGGTGACCCAGTTCAACAGCTTCTACTCGGCGTTCCTGATCCTGTCCGCGGTGGTGATGTCGACGATCGGTGTGTTCATCGGCCTGCTGGTCACCGGCCAGCCGTTCGGCGTGGTGATGAGCGGCATCGGCGTGATCGCACTGGCGGGGATCGTGGTGAACAACAACATCGTGCTGATCGATACCTTCGACCGGCTGCGCGAGGAAGCGACATCGGTGCATGACGCGATCCTCAAGACCGGTGCGCAGCGTCTGCGCCCGGTGATGCTGACCACGGTGACGACGATTCTCGGCCTGATGCCGATGGTGCTCGGCATCAACATCGATTTCGTCAACAGGAGCGTCAACATCGGCGCGCCGTCGACGCAGTGGTGGACGCAGTTGTCGACGGCCATTGTCTTCGGCCTGGCGTTCGCGACGGTCCTGACGCTGATCGTCACGCCGTGCGCGCTGATGGTGCGCGGCAACCTCGCCGACTGGCGCGCCCGGCGCCGGGAACGGAAAGCGGCGGCGGCGGCTTAACGGTCGCCTCATACTTCGAGACGGCACTTCGTGCCTCCTCAGCATGAGGCATTTTCTGTTTTCTCTGAATTATAACGTCCTCATCCTGAGGAGCGGCGCAGCCGCGTCTCGAAGGATGGCAGGGCGGCGCCTATGCGCGCGGCTGGCTGACCGCGTTCTCGCCGTCGTCGTCGTCCTCTTCGATCTCGTCGACGTCTTCCGGCGGCAGCCCGGCGGCGTCGCGCGCCAACAGCCGTTTGTAGCGCCGGATCGAAACCGGAATCAGACCGATATAGAGGAACAGGACCATCGCCAGCGTCCACCACGGCGCCGACACGATGAACGTCACCGTCACCGTGATGGTGATCATCACCGACAGGAACCAGGCGCGCGGAATGCGCGACGCCTTGAATGAGAACGTCGGGATGGTGCTGATCAGCAACGCGCCGGTGGCCAGCATCCAGATCGCGACCGTCAACGGTTCGCGCACGAAGGTATCGCTCAGAATGAACGACAGGATCAGCGGCAGCAGCACCAAGCCGGCCCCGGCGGGCGCCGGCACGCCGGTAAAGAACTGTCCGGCCCAGGCCGGTTTGTTGGGGTCTTCGAGGGCGACGTTGAAGCGCGCGAGGCGCAGTCCGCAGCACATCGCGAACAGCATGCAGACGAGCCAGCCCCAGCGGCCGGCGTCCTGCATCGCCCACAGATAGAGCACCAGTGCAGGGCAGACCCCGAAGCAGACGAAATCCGACAACGAGTCCAGCTCAGCGCCGAACTTGCTGGCACCCTTGAGAAGCCGCGCGACCCGCCCGTCCAGCGCGTCCAGCAGCGCCGCGACGGCGACCGCCATGGCGGCGAATTCCCACTGTTCATGCAGCGCGAAACGAACCGAGGTCAGCCCCGATGCCAGTCCCATCAGAGTCAGCATGTTGGGGATCAGCTTGTTCAGGCTCATGACGCGGATGCCGCGCCGTTTTTTCGACGCTTCGGTATCCGCGCCGTCCTGCGGCTGTCCGGTTTCGGGGCTGTCGCTCATCTCAGCGGACCTCGCCGTCCAGGGGGGCGCCCTTGCGGCTCAGATCGGCGATCACGGTTTCACCGGCAATCGTGGTCTGGCCTTCGATGACTAGCGGCTGTACGCCGTCCGGCAGGTAGATATCGACGCGCGAGCCGAAGCGGATCAGGCCGAAGCGCTCGCCGGCTTTCAGCGGCGCGCCGGTGTCGACGTAACAAAGGATGCGTCTGGCCACCAGACCGGCGATCTGCACGAAGGCGATTTCGGTGCCGTTGTCGGCCTTGACCTTGAGCGACATGCGCTCGTTGAACTCGCTGGCCTTGTCGAGGGAGGCATTGAAGAAGCGGCCTGGCCGGTAATGCTTGGCGCTGACGATGCCAGTGATCGGCGAGCGGTTCACGTGCACGTTGAAGACGTTCATGAACACGGCGACCCGCATCATCAGCTCGTTGCCCATGTCCAGCTCGGGCGGCGGCGGCGCCATCACCACCGATTGCACGACGCCGTCGGCGGGAGATATCACCAGGTTCTCGTCGCGGGGCGTGATGCGGTCCGGGTCGCGGAAGAAATACACGCACCACGCGGTGAGGATCCAGCCGAGCACGCCGGCGGGCGCCCACCAGGCATGGAGAATGACCGCGACGACGGCGAATATCGCGATGAACGGATATCCCGCCTTGTTAATCGGGACGAGGACGATTTTCAGCAAAACACGGCTCCTGATCTGACGCGGCGTCTTATCTCAGTTTACGTTCGGAACTTCAAACACTTGACCCGGGTATATCAAATCCGGATCGATAATCCGACCCTTGTTTGCTTCGAAGATCTGAGTATAGGAAAAACCTGAGCCATAAACACGCCTGGCGATACGCCACAGAGAATTGCCCGGCTGCACAAGGACGTACGTGCCCTCGGCCATCGACTTGATGTCCTCGGCGCGCGAGAACGGATATTCGACGCGGGCCAGCACCTTGCCGTTCTCGCCGACCTGGTCGGCACGGAGCGTGTACAGGCCCGGCGGGATCAGCTCTTCCGGCCGCGCCACCCACTGGCTGTCGTCGCCGGCGGTGGTGCGGGCAATCAGACCGGCATCCAGATACAACTGCACGGTGGCGCCCTTGGGTGCGGCGCCGCCGACGATGAGATGCCCCTTGGCGTCGTAATCGAGGGTATCGATGGTCAGCGGATATTCGGCCCGGTCGGTCTTGCCGGCGGGGTTCTGGATGATCTTTGTCGGCGCGTTCGCGGCTTTCGGGAATTTCAGCACCATGGCCTGGCGCGGCTTCGGCGCGTCGGCGGCGGCGGCCTGTTCCGGGACCGCGATGACCACGTCCTCGGCGGAGGCAATGACGTTGCCGTTCTCGAGCACGGCCTTCAGCGACAGATTGCGCGATCCGGGCGACAGCGGCTTTTCGGGGATGAACACCCATTCGCCGCGCTCGTCGGCCTTGACCGTGCCGATGACGGTCTCGCCGTCGAGAATCTGCACCTCGCTGCCCGGCGGCGCCTTGCCGGCGATCACGGTGTCGCCTTCGGGATTGACGCGGATGACATCGAACGAGGGCGTGCGCGGCGACGGCGCTTCGGGCGTTTCCGTGGCGCCCGGCGGTCTGGTCGCCTGCTCGGTCACGGTTTCGGTGCCGCCGGTCATTTCCTCGTGCCACGCGAAATCGTTCAACCCGATCGCCGCGGCAATCGCGGCGAGGCCCAGCAACACAAGCAGGATAGGCGTCTTGGACATTGTTATCTGATTGCCATATTTATGCGTTGCATTAAAGAAATACATGCAGTGGGGCGATTGTTGAGCGCCCGTGACGAACCTGTAGCTAACACGAACTTGATTGGACGAATTACGGTATTCGGGCAAGGTTAGGCACGCATATGGCAGGAAATCGGATCGGAAATTCAAGGAGACGGCATGTCGGATAACGCCCAAAGCACTGAAAACGCACACGCTCAACCGGTCTATGTCTGGGATCTCCCGACGCGGCTGTTCCACTGGTCGCTGGTTGCCGCCGTCGCGACGTCGCTGTTCACGTCGGAATTCGGCCCCATGGACCTGCACATGATTTCCGGCCACGTGGTGCTGGCGCTGTTGCTGTTTCGGCTGGTGTGGGGCATCGCCGGCGGGCGGCACGCGCGATTCGCCAGCTTCGTCAGGGGGCCGTCGGCGGTCATCGCCTATGCGCGGGGCATGATGTCGGGCAAGACCTCGGCGCATCTCGGTCACAACCCGATGGGCGGCTGGTCGGTGCTGGCGATCATCACTTTGCTGGCGATCCAGGTCGCCACCGGGCTTTACGCCAACGACGACATCCTGACGGAAGGGCCGCTGGCCGATACGGTGAGCAAATCGACCAGCGATTTCATGACCTATATCCATCACCTGGCGTCGAACGGCGTGTATGCGCTGATCGGCCTGCACCTGGCGGCGGTGGCGTTCTATACGTTCAAGGGTCACAAGATCGTCCGGGCGATGATTTCCGGGCGGACGACGGATGTCAGCGGCGATGACGCCGGGGAAAATAGCGGCGCGTCCGGCTCGCTCGTCCTGGCGCTGGTCAGCATCGCCGTTGCCGGCGCCATTGCCTACTGGGTGCTGAATTTCTGATCCACCGGGCACGGCGTGTCTTCAATCATCGCACGTCGCCCAGATAAAGATTCGGTTGCAGTTTGCCCCGGTTGGTATCAAATACGCGCATTCGGACAGGTGCAGAAACGACGATTGTCGCGCGACGGCCTGTCCGCCGGATCATAGTCATTTATGAATTATCTTGAAGCCTGTTCGGGTCACGGCGCGTCCGCCGGTTCGATTCGCGCAATGGCGGCGCGTGGAAAGGGCCGCGGCGTGTTCGCCGTCGCGGCGATCGCTTGCGGTGAGGTGGTCGAGCAAAGCTGCACCATAGAACTCGGCGCCCAGGACTGCGATCACATTCAATCAACACCGATCGAGGATTACTACTTCGCGCATCCCGAGGATGACAACCGCGGGCTGATGGTTCTCGGGCTGGCCAGCTTGTGCAATCATTCCGATGACCCGAACGTGGACACCACGTTTGTGCGCGATGACGAACTGGGCTGGATCGTCCTGTTGACCGCGAACAAGGCAATTGCCGCCGGTGCGGAAATAACCCGGCGCTATGCGTGTCCGCCGTGGTTCCAGATCGCCTCCTGAACGGCATCGGTGCCGGCAACGGAACGGGCGCCGCACGCGCACAGATCGAATAACACGACCGCGAATTTGCTTCTGTCGATAACGGACGGATTCTGGCATCATCAATAGCCGTGAGATAACGAAAAGGGGCAGATCATGCGTACATGGAAAACATTCGTTCTGGTCATCGCTTTGGCGCTGTCGTCGCCGGTATTGGCGACGGCGGAACAACATGAGCCGACGCTGCCCGAGATCAAACAGACCGAAGACGGCATGTATGCCCCGGCGTGGCTCTACGAAAGCGCGATGGATCTTCGCAAGGACCTGGCGGCAGCGGCGAAGCAAGGCAAGCGTCTGGTGATTTTCTGGGAGCAGAAGGATTGCTTCGACTGCAAGCCGATGTACGACGTCAACCTGCGCATCCCCCGGATCGTCGGGAAAATCACCGAGAACTTCAACGTCATCAAGCTTGATATCCTGGGCGGGCGCATGATCACCGATCTGGACGGCACGGCCATGAGCGAGGAGAAACTGGCCATGAAATCCAGAGTAAGCTTCGCGCCGACCCTCCAGTTTCTTCCCGAATCCCTGGAAAAAGCGGCCGGCAAGGGGCTTGCGGACGCAGAGATTTTCCGTTCAGAGGGCTACTTCAAGCCGTTTCACTTCAGCTTCCTGTTCCACTACGTGAAGACAAAGGGCTATGAGAGCCAGCCGGAGTTCCAGCGCTGGCTGGGCGAAATCGGGAGGGGCCTGGAAGCGAAGGGCATCGAATATGACATCTGGGCGGATTCGCTGCCGCACCATCTGCCTGCAGAATATTAACGACGGACGGACATTCGGAGCCGCTGGTTTCAGCCGGCCCTCAGGCCCACTGTTTCGCCAGCGGTTTGTAGAGACGCTGCTGCACCGTATGGACTATGGCTTTGTCGCCGAGGGCGATGCTGCCGCCCCGTTCGACCCAGCCGACCAGTCCGCGCCGTCCCAGGGCATGCTTCGCGAATTTCTTGCCGTGTCCGGGGTGGAACGTCTCGATCAGATCCGCCGGGTGGCGGCAGGGTGAATTTTCCATGTCCACGACCAGGCTCGTGCCGTTCTCGAAGATCAGCCGGGACGATGGCGGCAGGTCGGTGAGATCGGGAATGCCCTCGAAGACGAGGTTGGCGCCGACCCACATGGGTTCGAGCACGGGAATCTCCATCCCTTCCGCGATGATGGCAAGTTCCTCGCTCGAGACGATCGAGATCTGGCGGGAGTTGCGGATTTCGGTGCCGACAGGGAACTGCTTCAGCGTCCGCGTGCATGATGACCGCGTCAGCCCGGCATGGGATTCGCCGGTAAAACCTTCGTAGGTCGCTACCACGGACTCGACGGCAGAAGATGCCAGACCGGCCTTGCGTTCGCGCACAAGCCCCAGCCAAGCCACGGTACCGCTGATAGCTGTGGGCGATAGGATCGCCATGCAACGCCTCCACAATGCGGCTGGCGTCGGGTCCGCCAGCATTGGCAACAGTCGGCTGAAGGTAGGCGCCGTTTTTATTATTAGTCAAGTTGTTTGACATGTTTTCACTTCTGCGTTTTGGATATACTCACGGGACTTTAAACGGAGATATCCCAGTATGACGAACGCTCAGGTCGGCGCCAAACTTCGGCATCAGAGGCATGCCCTGAAACTGACGCTGGAGGATGTGGCGGCGCGGGCCGGATGTTCGGAAAGCATGATTTCCAAGATCGAAACGGGGCATGTGAATCCGTCGCTCAATCTGCTGCACCGGATTGCCGACTCCCTTGAAATCAACATGGCCACCTTGTTCTCGTCGGACCTCGGCAACGGCGTGGTGTCGCGCAGCGGGGCCCGCCCGCAGATCCGCGCGGGCGGCCGGGAGAACGAAAAAGGCGTTGTAATTGAACAGCTTATACCGCACGAACCGGGCGCACTTCTGCAGGCCAACATGCATTTCCTGGAGCCGGGAGGAAGCGTCGGCGATGCCATCAGCCACACCGGGCAGGAAATGGGCTACGTTCTGACCGGCGAGGTCGAGCTGACCATCGAGGGGGAAACCTGGATTATCCGGGAAAATGACTCGTTTCATTTCTATTCCGACAGGAAGCATGCCTATCGCAACGTCGGGCCGAAACCGGCAAAAATGATCGTCATCAATACGCCGCCGTCGTTCTAGGAAATCGGCGCCCGGGACACGGGTGCACGCCTTAATCAACAAACTTGATTATTTTACAATAAACTTGACTTAGTGTCTCGGGATTCGCTCAACTGTTCAGGTTCCCGCTTGGGCGGCACCAACTCAGGAACCTGCATGACCGTATTTCTTGAACTGAACGGTATTACCAAGAGCTTCCCGGGCGTCCTGGCGAACGACGATATATCCTTCACGGTGAAGCGGGGGGAAATCCACGCCCTCCTCGGCGAGAACGGGGCCGGAAAATCGACCCTCGTCAAAATGATCTACGGCATGATGCAGCCGGATGCCGGCACCATCCAGTTGCACGGCGCGCCTTATGCGCCGGCCAGCCCCGCGGCCGCCAGGATGGCCGGCATCGGCATGGTTTTCCAGCATTTCAGCCTGTTCGAGGCATTGACGGTCGCTGAAAACATCACGCTCGGCATTCCCGGCACCGGCGCCGGCACCGATCTCGGCGACAGGATCCGCAGCGTCAGCAGCACATACAAACTGCCGCTCAAACGCCAGGACGGCACGGTCTGGATGGCGGATGGGCAAATCCCCAGCGACGAAGAGCTGAAGAAAGTGAATTTCTACGTCGAGGGTATTCAGGGCAGCCTGCCGACCTGATAAACCGGCAACACGGCTGGCGGTGAAAAAAAGCGGACGGCCCATTGAACTGGACCGTCCGCTTCCGTTTTCTAGCCGTCATTCACAACAGCCGGCACAACAGCCTGTTGCCGGAGTGAAGCTATTGCGAAGGCGCTAAAATCAGCTCTTTTCGCGGAAGCCGTCGTGGCAGGCCTTGCAGCCGTTCTTGCCGAGCGCGCCGAGCTGGGCACCGATGGCGCCCTTGTCGCCGCCCTTGGCGACTTCAGCGAGCTTGTCGGCTTCGGCGACGAAGGACATCAGCACTTTCTTGAAGTCCTCGGGCTTTTCCCAGATCGCCATCTTGGCTTCGGTCTTGCCGTCCATCTGGCTGGATTTTTCCGGGAATGCGCTCATCGAAGCATGCGCCAGACCGGACATGGCGCTGGCGTGCGCGGCGAGATCCTTCATGTCGCCGGCCTGGCCCTTGACGATCATCGACATCGCTTTCATGTGCCCGCCGACCGCTTTCATGACGGACTTGCGATAGGTGATGTCATCCTCGCTGGCGGATGCGATGCCGGCGCTGGTGACGAGCACACCGGCCGCGATGATGGAAAACAGGGTTTTCTTAAACGTCATCAAAACTCTCCCTTTGCAACGGCACGGTCATTCGGCTGGCAGCACAATGCCGATTGCGCTAAATTTAGGCCACCAACGGCGGACCATATATCCGCTTACCCGCAATTAGGCGTATCACACTGTTGTGAGCGCCGCCATCCGGACAAAGTGCAACGTAATATGAGTTATCCATCGTCCATCGCCGTGTTCTGCGGCTCCAAGCCGGGCTTTGATCCGAAACAGATCGCGTCGGCGCAGGCGCTGGGCCGGGGTATGGCCGAAAAAGGCATCGAGCTGGTCTACGGCGGCGGGCGGGTCGGCATGATGGGCGCGGTGGCGGACGCGGTGCAGGAACACGGCGGTCGGGTCACCGGGATCATTCCCGATTTCCTGATGCAGCGCGAGGTCGGTAATACCAAGGTCGATCACATGGAAGTCACCGACAGCATGCACAGCCGCAAGCGCCGCATGTTCGATCTGGCGGACGCCTTCATCTCGCTCGCGGGCGGTCTCGGCACGCTCGACGAAACCATCGAGATCATTACCTGGAAGCAGCTCAAGCTGCACGACAAGCCGGTCATCCTGATCAGCATCGGCGGCTACTGGGATTTCCTGAAGACGACTACGGCGCACTTCACCGATGCCGGTTACGCCTATGCCAGCGATGCCGATCTTTACCGGATCGTCGACAGCGTCGAGGCGGCGTTCGAGATTCTGAAGGACTGCCCGCCGTCGTCCCGGCAAGCATCGAGCGAGCGTCTGTGAGCGCGGTTCCCGTCATCGATCTGTCTCGACTGGACGAGGCCGAAGCCGCCCGCGCCATCGATGCCGCGTGCCGTGAAACCGGGTTTTATTACATCGCCGGGCATGGCCTCGACGCGGGGCTGGTCCCCGGCATGTTCGACGTCATGCAGGCGTTCTTCAGCACACCTGAAGACTTCAAGCAGCGCTACCACATTCGCCACTCGCACCCGCATCAGCGCGGCTATGTGCCGCTGCACGAGGAAAACCTGGGCGAGGATGCGTCGCTCGATTTCAAGGAAAGCTTCGATCTCGGCGTCGACCGCGCGCCGGATCATCCCGACGTCGTTGCCGGCAAACCGTTCGCGGCGCCGAACGTGTGGCCCGACCTGGGCGGGTTCCGCGCCACCGTCGAGGCGTATCACCGGGCGATGATCGAACTCGGCGACCGGCTGGTCACGCTGACCGCGCTGGGGCTGGGGCTGGAGCGCGACTTTTTCGATTTCGCCATGGCCGATCCGGTCGCCAATCTCAGGCTGCTGCATTATCCGCCGCGGCCCGCCAGCGTGCATAATTCGACGCGCCCCGCGCGCGAAGACATCGTCGGCTGCGGCGCGCATACCGATTACGGCTTTCTGACCATCCTCTCGCAGGACGGCGTCGGCGGCCTGCAGATCGAAAACGATGACGGCATGTGGCTGGCGGTGCCGCCGATGGACAGCGCTTTCGTCGTCAACCTGGGCGATCTGCTGACTCGCTGGACGGCGGGAGCGTACCGCGCACGGCGTCACCGCGTCGCCGGCGCCGGTGCCGGGGACCGTTATTCGATCCCGTTTTTCCTCGACCCCAACGTCGATGCCATGGTCGAGGCGGTGCCGACGTGCCGCCATCTGCCGGGCGCCGGCGCACCCGCGATTTCCGCCGGGGCGTTCCTGCAGAGCCGCTTCGACGGTACTTTTCGCTACCGTGAAAAGGCCGTGAAGAACCTTGCCAGCGCAGGGTCCACGGCCTATATTGCGCCGCAGCAATCATAGCGGCGCGGCGGTCCCGCCGGTTTCCGCCCGACCGCCCCAGCCGGCGCCATAGCAGCCAGAGCCATAGCAGGAGGTTCCCCGATCTCCAAGATCAAGGTGCAGAACCCGATCGTCGAGCTCGACGGCGACGAAATGACCCGGATCATCTGGGAATTCATCAAGGACAAGCTGATCCTGCCGTACCTGCATGTCGATCTGAAATACTACGATCTGAGCATCCAGAAACGCGACGAGACCGACGACCAGATCACCATCGATTCCGCCAACGCCATCAAGCAGTACGGGGTCGGCGTCAAGTGCGCGACGATCACCCCGGACGAGCAGCGGGTCGAGGAATTCGGCCTCAAGAAGATGTGGCGCTCGCCGAACGGCACCATCCGCAACATTCTCGGCGGTACGGTATTCCGCCAGCCGATCATCTGCAGGAACGTGCCGCGCCTGGTGCCGGGCTGGACCAAGCCGATCGTCATCGGTCGCCATGCCTTCGGCGACCAGTACCGCGCCACCGACTTCCTGTTTCCGGGCAAGGGCAAGCTGACCATGCGCTTCGAGCCGGAAGACGGCAGCGAGGTCATCGAACGCGAGGTCTTCGACGCGCCGTCCGCCGGTGTCGCCATGGGCATGTACAATCTGGACGAAAGCATCATCGGCTTTGCGCGGTCGTGCCTGAACTACGGTCTCAGCATCGGCTGGCCGGTGTACCTGTCGACCAAGAACACCATCCTCAAGGCCTACGACGGGCGCTTCAAGGACCTGTTCGAGGAGGTCTATCAGGCCGAATTCAAGGATGCCTTTGAGAAAGCCGGGATCACCTATCAGCACCGCCTGATCGACGACATGGTGGCCTGTGCGATGAAGTGGGAAGGCGGCTTCGTGTGGGCCTGCAAGAATTACGACGGCGACGTGCAGTCCGACACCGTGGCGCAGGGCTTCGGCTCGCTGGGCCTGATGACGTCGGTTTTGCTGACGCCCGACGGCAAGACCGTCGAGGCCGAGGCCGCGCACGGCACCGTGACGCGGCATTACCGTCAGCACCAGCAGGGCAAGGAGACGTCGACCAACCCGATCGCCTCGATCTTCGCCTGGACCCGCGCGATCAGCTACCGGGGCAAGTTCGACGACACGCCCGAGGTGACGAAGTTCGCCGAGACCCTGGAAAAGGTCTGCATCGATACCGTCGAAGCCGGATCGATGACCAAGGACCTGGCGCTGCTGGTCGGCCCGGAACAGGGCTGGATGACGACGCAGGGCTTCCTGGCCAGGCTCGACGACAACCTGAAAAAGGCCATGGACCTGGGGTAGGGGAAACCCGCCCCTCTCCCGGCGCGTTGCACGCGCCACCCTCTCCCCGGGGAGAGGGGGCAACGCATAACCCCGTCACCCTGAACTCGATTCAGGGTCCATGCTTCGTTTCATTCGTATTGAACCACAGAGGCACCGAGGCACGGAGGTGCTGCGGTCCGAACCGTCCTCTGCGCCTCTGTGGTTATAAATCATGGATGCTGAACCGAGTTCAGCATGACGGCAGAGAATATGACCTCTGCGCCTCCGTGGTATCTTCCATCCGGCCCCCTTGCCAAAAGCCCGGTCGGGTAAGATTATGCGGCAAATTTCAATATGATGGTGACGAGACATGTCCGAACAGACCGATATCATCTACACGCAAGTCGACGAGGCTCCGGAACTGGCGAGCGCCTCTTTCCTGCCGATCATCCGCGCCTTCGCCAAGCCGGCGGGCATCACGGTCGGCACCAAGGACATCTCGCTGGCCGGGCGTATCCTGGCGCAGTTCCCGGACCTGCTGTCGGATGACCAGAAACAGTCGGACGACCTGGCCGAGCTGGGCGAACTGGTGAAGACGCCGGGCGCCAACGTCATCAAGTTGCCGAACATCTCCGCCTCGATGCCGCAGCTGAAAGCCGCGATCAAGGAACTGCAGGAACAGGGCTACGCGGTGCCGGATTATCCCGACGATCCCAAGACCGACGCCGAAACCGCGATCCGCGCCAAGTACGATGCGGTCAAGGGCAGCGCCGTCAACCCGGTGCTGCGCGAGGGCAACTCCGACCGCCGCGCACCGAAGGCGGTCAAGGAATTCGCCAAGAAGCACCCGCATTCCATGGGCGAATGGAAACCGACCTCGAAGACCCATGTCGCGGCGATGACGGGCGGCGATTTCTACGCCAACGAAAAGTCGGTGACGCTGAGCGCGGCCGAGGCCGGCAACGGCAAGATCGAATTCGTCGCCGCCGACGGCACGGTCAGCGTGCTCAAGCCGTCGGTCCAACTGACCGACGGCATGGTTGCCGACGCGACCTTCATGAGCGTCGCTGCGCTGCGCAAATTCCTCGCCGAGCAGATCGCCGATGCCAAGGCCAAGGGCGTGCTGTTCTCGATCCACCTGAAGGCGACGATGATGAAGGTGTCCGACCCGATCATCTTCGGCTGCGCGGTCAGCGAATTCTTCAAGGACGTGTTCGACAAGCACGCCGCGACGTTCGCCGAACTGGGCGTCGATCCGAACAACGGTTTCGGTGACGCGGTTTCGAAGATCCAGTCGCTCGACGACGCCAAGCGCGCCGAGATCGAAGCCGACATCGAGGCCTGCATGGCGGCACAGCCGGACATGTACATGGTCAATTCCGACAAGGGTATCACCAACCTGCATGTGCCGAGCGACGTCATCATCGACGCCTCGATGCCGGCGCTGATCCGTGCCGGCGGCAAGGGCTGGGGCCCCGACAACAAGGAACACGACACCAAGTGCGTGATCCCCGACCGCAGCTACGCGACGGTGTACGATGAAGCCGTCAATTTCTGCATCCAGAACGGCGCCTTCGATCCGTCGACCATGGGCACGGTGCAGAACGTCGGCCTGATGGCGCAGAAGGCCGAAGAATACGGCTCGCACCCGCAGACCTTCCAGGCGCCCGCCGACGGCACCATCCGCGTCGTCGACGGCGCCGGTAACACGATTCTCGAACACGCCGTTTCCAAGGGCGACATCTGGCGCATGTGTATGACCAAGGACGCGCCGATCCGCGACTGGGTCAAGCTCGCCGTGACGCGCGCGCGGGCCACCGGCATGCCGGCGATCTTCTGGCTCGACAAGAACCGCGCCCACGACGCGGAACTGATCAAGAAGGTGAACGCCTATCTGCCCGATCACGACACCGCCGGGCTGGACATCCAGATCCTCGCCCCGCGCGAGGCGACGCGGTTCTCGATGGAACGCATGAAAAAGGGCGAAGACACCATCTCGGTGACCGGCAACGTGCTGCGCGATTACCTGACCGACCTGTTCCCGATCCTCGAAGTCGGCACCAGCGCCAAGATGCTGTCCATCGTGCCGCTGATGAACGGCGGCGGGCTGTTCGAAACCGGCGCCGGCGGCTCGGCACCGAAACACGTGCAGCAGCTTGTCGAGCAGGGGCACCTGCGCTGGGACAGCCTGGGCGAGTTCTGCGCGCTGGCGGCGTCGCTCGAACACCTCGCCAACGTCAGCGGCAACGCCAAGGCCAATGTGCTGGCGCAGACGCTGGACGCGGCGACCGGCAAGCTTCTGGACGAGAACAAGTCGCCGGGCCGCAAGGTCGGGCAGCTCGACAACCGGGGCAGCCATTTCTACATCGCGCTGTATTGGGCGGAAGCGCTTGCGGCGCAGGATGACGACGCCGAGTTGAAGGCGTATTTCCAGCCGCTGGCCAAGGGGCTGCGCGACAACGAAGAAAAGATCATCGGTGAAATCGCCGCCAGCGAAGGCACACCGGTCGACCTCGGCGGCTATTACCACGCCGATCCCGCCAAGCGCGCCGCCGCCATGCGCCCGAGCGCGACGCTCAACGCCCTGATCGGCTGAACGTTCAGAACACCCACCCCCTTTCCCGGCGTGTTACACACGCCACCCTCTCCCCGGGGAGAGGGCAAGGGAGAGGGGCTTGTGTCCTGCCCCCGCGGTTCCGTTGAGTTCTCCCAACGCCGCAATTGCGGTCCGGTGCGATATGCACGTATCCTGACGGATCAGAACGCTCGGGGGCGCGATGGACTACGCCGCGCAAATAGCTGAACTGGGCGGGTCCGCGAAACATGTCGCGTTCGCGGCGTTCATCGAAGCGAACCTGCACGGTCGGGCGATGCCCGCCTACAAGTCGCTGGACCTGATGGACATCCCCCGGCTGGTGCCGCACATCTGGGTCATCGATGCGCGCCGGGGCATTGACGACGGACTGATGATCCTGTTCTCGGGCACCGATATCGATCTGCATTTCGGACGAAATCTGATGGGCAGTTACCTGACCGAGAACTATGCCGAGAATTATTCCCGCGAAGTCCATGCCGCGTATAGCCGGGTCATTACCGACAGGCGTGTGCTCTATACCGAGCGCTCGGATTACTATCCCGGTGTCGAGCCCGAGGTCGAGCGCCGCATCAAGGTGGTGCTGTTCCCGTGTGCCGAGGATGGTTCCAATGTCGACTTCGCCATCGGCCTGACGACCTTCGAAAATACCGAGGAAACGGAACTGAGCGCACTGCTGGTCACCTGGCTCGATCCGCCGGGGTAACGCTGGGGGTGCCGAGCTACATGCTTCGAGACAGCCCTTCGGGCTTCCTCAGCATGAGGCGAGTTTAAGTCCATTACCCTCATCCTGAGGAGCGAGCATCGCGAGCGTCTCGAAGGATGGGCATAGATGCTGAATCAAATTCAGCATGATGATTTTTGGAGTTACTTCCTGAAGCCGCGGCCCTTGCCGATGGCGGCGTCGCCGAACTTGTTGCGCACCGCGTCGATGGCGTCGGCAACGCGGACCCGTTTGCCGCGGTCGGGATCGGCGAGATCGGGCCGGTCGGCGTCTTCGCCCGGCAAAAGCCGCTCGGCACCGACACCGATCAGCCGGTACAGCTTCTTGCCGTCGGCCTCGCCGGTCAACAGGGCCTCGGCGGCCTTGTAGATTTCGTCGGCCAGCCTGGTCGGCCCGGACAGCTTGCGCGACCGCGTCACCAGCTTGAAATCGGCGGCCTTCAGCTTCAACTGCACACCGTCACAGGCGTACCCGGCGCGGCCGAGCCGGCGTGCGACCTTTTCCGACAAGCCCCACAGCGTGACCCTGAGCGCGTCCAGATCGCCGACGTCGTTCTCGAACGTGGTTTCGGCGGAAATCGACTTGGTGACGCTTTCCGGGTCGACGCTGCGCACGTCCCTGGCTTCGGAAAACCGCTTCAGGCGCGTGCCGATGGAGCCATAGCGGGCGACAAGTTCGCTTTCCTCGTACTTGTGCAGATCGCCGATCTTGTTGATGCCGTCGCGTTCGAGTTTGCTTCTCAGTGCCTTGCCGACGCCCCACAGGATGCCGACCGGCTTGCCGGAGAGGAAGTCGACCACCTCGGCGCGGCCGATGGCGGCGAAGCCGCGCGGTTTGTCGAGATCGGACGACAGCTTGGCCAGGAACTTGTTGAAGCTGAGGCCGATGGAGACGTTGATGCCGACCTCGTCCTCGATGCGCCTTGCCAGCCTGACGAGTGTCTGCGCCGGCGGTCCGTGATGCAGCCTGCGGGTCCCGGACAGGTCGAGAAACGCCTCGTCGATGGAAATCGGTTCGACCTGCGGCGTGATGCTCTGCATCATCTCGCGCACCTGATGGCCGACCTGGCGGTACTTCTCCATGTTCGGGCGGATGACCACGGCGTCAGGGCAGGCCTTGAGCGCCTTGAACATCGGCATCGCCGAGCGGATGCCGTAAATCCGTGCGATATAGCAGCACGCCGAGACGACGCCGCGCCGCCCGCCGCCGACGATGACGGGCTTGCCGCGGATCGCCGGGTTGTCGCGTTTTTCGACGGAGGCAAAAAAGGCGTCACAGTCGATGTGCGCAATTTCCAGCTCTTCCAACTCGGGATGGCTGAAGAATCGGGTGCCGCCGCAATTCGGGCAGGCCCCGTTGGGCGCCGTCTGAAACAGGTGCGCGCAGTCGCGGCAGACGGCGCTCATCAAGGCTTGTCCATGGGTGCATCGCCCGACGCATTATATTTGCTGCAGAATCGCCTCATGGATACTATGATATCAAAGAGTTATTGGGAGTGCGTGCGAAGAATCATGGCCAAAACGGCAACCCTGATCGAGGACGAACCGGACGAGCTTCGTCAGGCGGAACTGCATATCCGCCAATTACAGCAGACCGTGTTCGCGCTCCGCGAGGAACTCGAACGTCTGCAGGTGGAAAAGGAACAGGCCGTCCAGGACGCGGTGTCCAACTCGGTCGACGAGATCAAGCAGCTCAAGGAAACCGCGCAGGCGCTGCGCGACGAACTGGAAGCGCACCGCATCGCCGCCGAAGCCAAGGTGCAGGAAGCCGTCGTCGGCTCGGCGAGCGAGATCAAGCAGCTCAAGGCGGCGGCGCAGGCACTCCGCGACGAGCTGGAACGGTTGCAGGTGGAAAAAGCGGATGCCATTCAGGAAGTGGTGCGTGAAAACACCGACGAGATTCGACAGTTGAAGGCGACCGCCGCCTCGCTGCGTGAGGAACTGGAAACGATGCGCTTCGATAATATCGAGAAACTGCAGGAACAGGAACGCATCGCCCGCGATGAACTGGGACAACTGCAACAGACGGTGGTTGAAATGCGGACCGAACTGGAGGCGTTGAGGGATGGCAAGTAACATCCGCGTCAGTGCCGGTGCCCGACGTGCCAAGGGGCGAGGCGGCGCTGCCGCGACCACCCAGACCGCCCAAACGGCCAAGCCCGCCAAGCCGGCGGCCGAGGAGCGCGCCGTGCCGAAAGCCGAAGTGCCGGACGTCAAGAAAGCCGCGCCGCAGCCGAAAAAGAACCTGATCCCGCCGGTCCTGCGCCGCCAGGAAGCCAGGAACCGGCGCGACGACGGTGACGACGATCCCGAGGATATCGAGGTGCCGGGCGGCCGCGAAGGCCGCATCAACCGCATGGACAAGCTGCGCCAGGCCGACCGCAAGCTGAAACAGGCGGAAATGCTGCTCAACGTGTCGCGGCGCGTGGCGGCGATCGAAAGCCTGGACGAAGTGCTGGAGACCATGGTCGAGATGACGACCTGGGAACTTCAGGCCGAACGCGGCACGCTGTTCCTCAACGACCCGGTCACCGACGAGCTTTATTCACGGTTCGCGCAGGGCAACTTCCAGCGCGAAATCCGCATTCTCAACAACTCCGGTATTGCCGGTGCGGTGTTCCAGTCGGGGCAGGGGCTGATCATCCTCGATGCCTATTCCGACGAACGCTTTAACCGCACCGTCGACGAACAGACCGGGTTCAAGACGGAATCGATTTTGTGCGCGCCGGTGAAGACCGTCAAAGGCGACCTTATCGGCGTCATCGAGGTGCTGAACAAAAAGAAAGGCGAGTTCACCGAGGAAGATCTGGAACTTCTCGAGGCGATGACGACGCAGGCCTCGGTGGCGCTGCAGTCGACGCAGTTCGTCGAGAAGATGAAGAAATCCCGCGAACAGGAACTGGAATTCCTCGATATCGTCACCGACGTGACGTCGGACCTGGAACTCGGTTCGCTGCTGGCCAAGGTCATGAGCGAGGCGACGCGGATGCTGAACGCCGACCGCGGCACGCTGTTCATCAACGACGAAAAAACCAACGAGCTGTTTTCACGCGTCGCCATGGGCGACAGCATCGGCGAAATCCGCCTGCCCAACACGGCGGGCATCGCCGGCGCCGTGTTCTCGTCGGCGAAGTCGGTGAACATTCCCTACGCCTATGCCGATCTGCGTTTCAATCCCAGCTTCGACAAGCAGACCGGATACTTCACCCGCTCGATCCTGTGTATCCCCGTCACCAACAAGGACGGCAAGGTGATCGGCGTGACGCAGGTTCTGAACAAGCGCGGCGGTCCGTTCTCGGACGAGGACGAGGCGCGCTTGAAGGCGTTCACCTCGCAGATCGCCATCGCGCTGGAAAACGCCAAGCTCTTCGAAGACGTTCAGAACATGAAGAACTACAACGAGAGCATGCTGGAATCGATGACCAACGCTGTCGTGACGCTGGACGAGGACGGCAAGATCGTCACCTGCAACGCCGCCGGTCTCAGGATTCTCCGCGTCAAGGCGAACGAGATCATCGACAAGAAGGCCGTCGATTTCTTCGTTGAGGAAAACGCCTGGATGATGGAGCAGGCGGGCGAAGTCGACGAGAGCGGCGAGGGCGACGTCAAGATGGACGCCGAACTGGTGGTCGGCGACGGCGAGCACGAGAAGAGCGAGAAGATCAACTGTAACGTCACCTGCCTGCCACTGCTGAGTCCCGAGGAAAAGAAACTCGGCATCATGTTCATGATCGAGGACATCTCGTCGGAAAAGCGGATGAAGTCGACGATGTCGCGCTACATGGATCCGGGCCTTGCCGATCAGCTCATGGCCGGCGGCGACGATGCGCTCGGCGGCCGTGCGATCACGGCGACGGTGCTGTTTTCCGATGTACGGGGATTCACGACCCTGACCGAATCCCTCGGCCCGCAGGGCACGGTGCAGATGCTGAACGAATACTTCACCATCATGGTCGAATGCATCTCGCGCGAGGGCGGTATGCTGGACAAGTTCATCGGCGATGCGATCATGGCCGGCTTCGGTGTGCCGATTCCGCGCGAGGACGACGAGGACCGTGCCGTGCGGGCGGGTATCTCGATGATCCGCGAGCTGTGGGAATGGAACAAGGAACGGGTCGCCAAGGGCGAAATGGAAATCGACATGGGCCTGGGCCTGAATACCGACAACGTGGTGACGGGGAACATCGGCTCGCCGAAGCGCATGGACTACACCATGATCGGCGACGGCGTGAACCTTGCGGCGCGTCTGGAATCGGCCTGCAAGCAGTATGCGGCGCGAATCCTGATCAGCGATCTTACGTATAAGAAGCTCAAGGGCACCTACCGAATCCGTGATATCGACCGCGTCGTGGTCAAGGGCAAGACCAAGCCCGTCGAAATTCTCGAGGTGCTCGACTATCACAGCGAGGAGACGTTCCCGAACCTGATGGAAGTGGTCAACAACTTCAAGGCGGCGCGGGTGCACTACAACAAGGGCGACTGGGACAAGTCCATGGGGCTTTTCAGGGAGTGCCTGAAGGCCAATCCGGGCGACAAGCTGGCGCAGATCTACATCGACAGGTGCGAGGCCTTGAAAGCCAACCCGCCGAAAGACTGGGACGGTGTGTTCGTCATGACGTCAAAATAATTTTTTGCTGTTTTTTTATGAAAAATACACTTTTAAGTCGCGGGCATTTATGAAATCTTTCTCCGAATTAAATCTCGGAGCGGTTGAAATGAATGCGCAAATGCAAACGCGAAATATCGTTATCGCCAAGCGGCGCACGACGGTTCGTCTTGAATCCGCCGTCTGGGACGCGCTCGACGAGATTTGCGAGATCGAGGACATTTCACGTCACGCCCTGTGCACGATGATCGACCAGGCCCGCGCCGGTGCCAACCGTGCCCAGGCGGCCCGCGCCACTGTCGTCAATTACCTGGGGCTCGCGTCACAGAACGCCGCCGATACCAACCGCATCAAAGCGGCGCTGACGGGGCTGTAGAGTGTCTGTTTGAATATCACCCATTTCCCGGAAGAGGCGCGCATGGCGCGGCGATATCCGGGACCCATTCCACCAAATGGGCAATCGGCGAATAGGTCCCGGCTCAAGGCCGGGAAAAACCTGAGAACCCCTTATTCCCCCTCATAGAAATCCGGCCAGCGCCGTTTGACCACCGGGCTGGTGGCGGCGAGTGCGTGGCAGGTGTCCAGCGTCGACGGGCGTTTGCCGTCGCCGGGTTCGGCGTCGCGTTTGCGCCGGGCCGGGATCACCGCCTGGAATGCGGTCACCGGCAGCGGCCCCAGCACCAGATCGGAAATATGCGTGCAGCCGTGCGTGCGGCCGAGCCGGGCTGTGACGTTCTTGCGCCAGCCGGGTCCGATCTTCAGGCCCGCGAGCTTTGCATAGTCAGGCGTGATGTTGCCGCACATGTTGAAGGGCGCGGCCTCTGTGACCGCCTCGGCGGACTGTACGACCAGATCCTCGTCGATGGTCAGGCGCACGCGCATCTGATGCACCGCTTCGCCGGCGGCGACGCCGTCCCGGTCCAGGTTGTCGAATGAATAGGACTTGGTGTCGGTGATGATCCCCTCGATATCCCACAGCCCGTCGTCGCGCTGATAGGCGTCGCAGCGGATCTGGCGGGTGTGGATGTGGCGGCGGGGCTGGGCCTTGGAAAGCGGCATCGTGATCTCCTTTATGCGTCATCCACATTTCGCTGTTGTCCGGCGCCTGTGCAAGGGTTATTTTAACCTAACAAATGTTTGTTTAAGGCTTGAAAATGGACGGTCAGGCGGCCACGAAACCGGAAAACGGTACCGACAGCGCCCCGGATGCGGGTGCGAACAAGAGCGCTGAAAATAGCGCTGAGGCAGTGCGCCCGCGCGGCAACAACCGCCGCGAACGGGTGCTCGACGCCGCCGCCTACCGGTTTCGCCGCCAGGGTTACGCGGCGACGACGATGCGCGACATCGGTGGCGATGCCGGCATGCTGGCGGGCTCGCTGTATTATCACTTCAAGTCCAAGAACGCGCTGTTGCTGGCGGTCCACGAAGAAGGCGTGCGCCGCATCGCCGGTGCCGTCGACGCTGCTGTCGCCGATGCCGATCCGTCGGACCCCTGGCAGCGCCTCGAATACGCACTGGCGGCGCACCTGCAGAGCCTGCTCGATGGCGGCGATTATGCGCAGGTGGTGATCCGCGACCTGCCCGCCGACGAGCCGGAGCTGAGGACCGAACTGATCCGGCTTCGCGACGAATACGAACAGCGCTTTCGGCATCTGGTCGAGGCTTTGCCGCTCGCCAACGAAAAGGATGCCGGCTGGATACGTCTATTGCTGCTGGGAGCGGCCAACTGGTCGAACACCTGGTACCGGCCGGACGGCGCAACGCCGGCCGAGATCGCCGGACATTTCGTCCGTTTGATACGTAACGACAAAAGCATGGGAATCACGACATGAATACCACAGAAGCAGTTTCCGCCCAGGATATCCCGGCGGCGGTCGCGGCACTGGCGCGTCCACCGAAAGTGATGGTCACCAAGATCGGGCTCGACGGCCACGACAGGGGATCCAGGCTGGTCGCGTCGTTTCTGCGCGATGCCGGGATGGAGGTGATCTACACCGGCCCCTGGCAACAGGTCGAAACCGTCGTCAACCAGGCGGCACAGGAAGACGTCGACTGCGTCGGCGTCAGCTCGCTGGCCACCGACCACCTTCTGGTGCCGAAGCTGATGCGGGCGCTGAAGGAAGCCGGGCTGGACGACGTGATCGTCATCGTCGGCGGCATCGTCCCCGACGACGAGGAAGAAATGCTGAAACAGGCCGGTGTCGCGCGGGTCTTCCACCCTGGATGCTCGCGGGACGACATCGTCGACGGCATTGCCGAACTGATCGTCGAAAGACGCAAGAACCTAGGAGAATGAAGATGTCGGATGATCGCAGGAACACAGCGCTGGGTCAGGATTTCGAAGCCGCGCGCGATAACTGGCGGGATGCCTACGAAAAGCACCTGCCGAACGATAAGCCGCGCCGCAACCGTTCTGGCATCGAGGTCAAGCCGCTCTATACCCCGGAAGACTGGTCGCCCGACGACTACATGCCGGACCTGGGCTTTCCCGGCGACGCGCCGTTTACGCGCGGCATCTATCCGACCATGCACCGCGGCCGTTCGTGGACGCAGCGCCAGCTGATCGGTCTCGCCACGCCCGAGGACTACAACGCGCGCATGCGCCGCATCGTCGACACCGGCGCCACGGCGCTCAGCATGATCCCGTGCAATTCGGTCTATCGCGGCTATGACATCGACGAGGTGGATATCGAAATCCTCGGCACCTGCGGCACCACCATCAACACCCTCGAGGACATGGAAACCTGCCTCGAAGGGGTGCCGATCGGCGACATGTCGGTGGCGCTCAACGATCCGTCGCCGTTCACGCTTTTGGCGTTCCTGCTCGGCGTTGCCAACCGCCGCGACATTCCGTGGTCGCGTATTTCCGGCACCTCGAACCAGAGCGATTACATCTCGCACTATGTCGCCAACCACATGTTCTTCCGCCTGGCACTGGGCGGCGCCAGGCGCGTGTTCGTCGATCACGTGCAGTTCGCCAACGAACGCCTGCCGATGTGGAACCCGGTCTCGGTGGTCGGCCAGCACATGCAGCAGTCCGGCGCGACCCCGGCCGAAGCCATGGCCTTCACGCTGGCCTCGGCGATCCAGTATGCCGAGGACTGCCAGGCGCGCGGTCTCGACGTCGATACCTTCCTGCCGCGCTTCACGTTCTTCTTCGACATCTCGATCAGCTTCTTCGAGGAAATCGCCAAGTTCCGCGCCGGTCGCCGCATCTGGGCCAGGCTGGCCAAGGAACGGCTTGGGGCGACGGACCCGCGGGCGTGGCGCTTCAAGTTCCATGCGCAGACGTCGGGCGTCGACCTGACCCGTCAGCAGCCGCTCAACAACATCGCGCGCACCACGGCGCAGGCGATCGCCGGTATTCTCGGCGGTCTGCAGTCGATGCACACCGACGCCTATGACGAGGTGCTGTCGACCCCGACCGAAGCGGCGGCGAAGATCGCCATCCAGACGCAGAACATCCTGCGTGAGGAAGCGGGCCTGACCGACGTCATCGATCCCCTGGGCGGGTCCTATTACGTCGAGGCGCTGACCGACCAGATGGAAGAGAAGATCATGGCCGCGTTCGACGAGATCGACGCCGCCGGCGGCATGTACCGGGCGGTCGAAAGCGGTCTGGTGCAGGACAAGCTGGGCGAGTCCTCGCTCGACTTCCAGCGCCGCGTCGAAAGCGGCGAGCAGACCATCGTCGGCGTCAATGCCTATACGGATAACGAGCCGATCCCGGTTACGCCGCTGGAACGGCCCGACCGGGAAGCCATGGAAGCGCAGATCGCCAAGCTCAAGACCTTCAAGGCGGAACGCTCCAACGCCGATGTCGAACGTGCGCTCACGGCGCTGTCGCGGGCCTGCGGCGATGAAAGCCAGAACGTCTTCGGGCTGCTGGTCGCGGCCGCCGAGGCCGGTGCCACGCACGGCGAAATGTGTACCTGCCTGCGCCGCGAGCTCGGTTTTGGTCAGCCGCTGATCGCTGCGTGAGCGGCATGGACGCGCACGTCGATACACGCGCCCGGGTCGAGGCCATGATCTCGCGGGACAACTGCGGGCGGGCCCTCGGCCTCGAGGTGTTGTCGGCTCAGCCGGGTCAGCTCGATCTCAGGATGACGGTCCGTGCCGAGCACCTGAACTTTCTGAACTGGGGGCACGGCGGCGTCATCTTCACCTTCGCCGACACCGCGTTCGGCATGTCGTCGAATACCCATGACCGGGTTTCCGTCGGTATCGATGCGCACATCGTGTATCTGTCGGGGGTCCGCGAGGGCGATGTGCTCGAAGCACGGTCCAGGGAAATATCGCGTACCCGGCGCAAGGCGGTGTACCGCGTCGACGTGGTGCGCCCCGCCGACGATACCGACATCGCGGTATTCACGGGGACCGTGTTCGTGACCGAACAGACGCTGGCCGAACTGGGGTTGTGAGTTTCGAAAACTCACTGTTGTTTCCCGGGCGCGGCGCATTTGCGTCGAGACCCGGGACCTATTCCGCGATCCAGTGCTTCCAGGCATGGGTCCCGGATCGTGCCGTTGGCCCGTCCGGGAAATGTAGCCTTGGAACGTTTTTCACCCCGGCGCAGGCCGGGCTCCGGCTCAACCTTTGAATAATTGAACCACAGAGGCACCGAGGGCACGGAGGTGCTGCGGCCGGCCTCTTTCTCTGTGCCTCTGTGTCTCTGTGGTTAAATCAACTGCCGGGGCCATGCGCGCGCGGACCCGGGGCCGGCGTGATGGCGGAGCGGGCGCCGCTCACCTCGCCTGTTTTTGCGTCCGCTCGCGGTAGATCGTGTACAGCCCGCTGGCGACGATGATCGACGCACCGATCACGGTCCAGAAATCCGGCAGATTGTCGAACACCACGTAACCGATCAGCGTCGCAAACACCAACAGGGTGTAATTGAACGGCTGCAGCGTCGATGCCGGGGCGATTTCCAATGCCTTGATCAGCAGGAAGTGCCCGGTGGCCGCCGCCACCGACAGGCACAGCAGCCAGCCCCAGTCGACCGGCGTCGGATCGGTCCAGAAAAACGGCCCGATGCATGTCAGCACCACGGTGCCGACGATCGCCATGTAGACCATCGACGTCTCGCTGTCGTCGTGGGTTGAGACCAGCCGCGTCATCACGTTGTAGGCGGCGAACATCAGCGCCGACAGCAGCGCCAGCAAGGCACCCGGCTGGATCGCGATGAGGCCCGGGCGCAGGATCACCAGTACGCCGATGAAACCGGCGAACACGGCACTCCAGCGCCGGATGCCGACGCGCTCTTTCAGGAACAGCGCGGCGATCCCGGTGACCATCAGCGGGAAGGCCGCGATCAGGGCATGGATCTCGGCCAGGGACATATAACGGACCGCCAGAATGAACACGCCGATCTCGCCGCAGATGAGCAGCGAGCGGGCGATCTGCAGCCACGGCACCTGACTTTTAAGGCAATCGCGGAGCGGCCGCTTGCGGGCCGAGAATGCCAGCGCAAACAGCGTGTAGAACGCGAACCGCACCCACAGGATCTGCGGCGCGGAATAACTGGATGCCAGGTCCTTGGTGATGGCGTCCTGGGTCGCGAACACGAACATCGCCGCGATCACCAGCGTGATCCCGAGCGGGGCATTATCCTTGTGCGGCGTGTTCCTCATCGACGCCGATTACGGCAATTCGCGGGGAATGGAAAGCCGGAAAGACAGCTTTGTTTCCCGGCCAGCACATCCGGCACGATCGGGATATGGGGTATGTGACTCTCCTATCCTTCGAGACGGCCCCGATGAATAGATCGGGGCCTCCTCAGGATGAGGCGGGTGGAGATGTATGCTTTGCGTCCTCATCCTGAGGAGCGGCCCACATCACTTAGGGCCGCGTCTCGAAGGATGCGTCGGCATACGGCGGGACAAGGTTTGAAATCAGGCCCCGTAGCGGTCGCCGAAGACAAAGGCCTCGGTCTCGCGGATGCTTTCCTCGAGCGATTCCTTGACGGAGTTGAAAAGGTCGCGGACCGACACCACGGCGATGCACTTGGTGCCATCGACCACCGGCAGGTGGCGGTATTTGCGGGTCTGCATCAGCTCCAGCGCGTCGGAGGAACTGTCATTGGGCGACAGGGTGTCCGGGTTGGCGGTCATGATCTCGGAGATCTTCGTCCCGGCCGGGTCCTTGCCCTCGGCGGTGGCGCGGAAGACGATGTCGCGCTCGGTGACGATGCCGGTCAGATTGCCGTCTGCGTCGACGACGATCAACGCGGCGATTTTACGGTCACGCATAAGCTTTGCCGCATCCAGAACCGTATCCTCGGCGGTGACGCTGGCAACATCGACCGGCTTGACGATATCAGGAACTATTTTTCTCTGCATGCTGACCTCCTAGGCGTTACTCCCGCATTTCCCGCCTTTTGTTCCGGTGCGGCGGGTACGGCAATAAGTCTACGTCACTCCAATACTTTGTTGAAGCGTAAAAGCCGGAGGTCGGAAACGGTGCAGAGAACTCCTTATTTTCCAAAGGGTTCCGGCATGTCATTCGGATCGCCGCTGGGCGGCGTGACGCGGATGCGGGTGATCTGGTTGCTCTGGCGTTCGATGATATCGAAGCGGAAGCCGTGGAACATGAAGCTCTGCCCGACCTCGGGAATGCGCCGGCTTTCATGCAGGATCAGCCCGGCAATGGTCGACGCTTCCTCGTCCGGCAGGTCCCATTCGTACTCGCGGTTGATATCGCGCAGCGTCACCGAGCCGTCGATCAGGTAGCTGCCGTCCGGCTGCTGGGCGACGCCGGTCACTTCGACGTCGTGCTCGTCGTCGATGTCGCCGACGATTTCCTCGATGATGTCTTCCAGCGTGACGACGCCCATGTTGGAACCGTACTCGTCGATGACCAGTGCAAAATGCTCGCGCCTGTGGCGGAACGCCTGCAACTGATCGAGCAGCAGGGTCTGCTCGGGAATGAACCACGGCGGGCTGGAAATGCTCATGATGTCGAGGTCCTTGGAGTCGCCACCGAGGCGCATCATTTCGCGGAGCAGGGCCTTGGCGTGCAGCACGGCGACGATGTTTTCCGGATCGTCCTTCCACAGCGGGATGCGGGTGTAGGGGCTTTCCAGCACCTGGCGCACGATTTCATCGGGCGGCAGCGAAACGTCGATGGCGACGACATTGCGCCGGTGCGTCATGATTTCCTCGACCTGGACCTCGGTCAGTTCCAGGACCGAACGCAGCATGTCGCGTTCCTGCTTCACCGACGGCTCGTCGCCGTCGTGTAGTTCGATGGCGCCGCGCAGTTCCTCTTCGGCGGCTTCCCGGCTTTCCTCGGCGCTGGAACCGGCACCGATCAGGATCAGAAGCTGGCGTACAAGGGTGTTGATGGTCAGCGTGACCGGCGCCAGCACGGCGATGACGGGCTTGATGATCGGCGCCACGAACAGCGCCATGCGGTTGGCGTTTCGGATCGCATAGGTTTTCGGCAGGATTTCCGAAAAGATCAGGATCAGCAGGGTCATGGCGACGGTTGCATAGGCGACGCCGTGCTCGCCGAACATCTTGATCAGCAGGCTGGTCGCCAGTGCCGAGGCGAGAATGTTGACCAGGTTGTTGCCGAGCAGGATGGCGCCGATCAGCCGTTCCTTGTCCTCGTGCAGGGCGTTGACGATGATGGCGCGCTTGTCGCCGTTTTGCTCCATCTGGTGCATCACATGCTTGGAAACCGCCGTCAGCGCGGTTTCCGCTCCGGAAAAGAATCCGGACAGGACCAGAAGCACAAAAATTGCGAGGCCGATTTCCAACATCTCTCTATCCTTTTAAACGTCGTCTTGGCAGCGATCTTACCTACAGAATGCCCGAACCCCAGTATTGTCATGAGTTCCGGGCCGCTGAAAAGTGGTCATTAGCCTTATATTTTCCGGTTAGGAAAGGCCGCTGTCACGACAAGTGTCGCGACCGCTGTCACGATATCGCCCAGCGGAAACCACATTCTCGTCATATTTGGGTGTTCAACCTTGCCCCGTGTCGTCCTCAACCGATGACTCACAGGAGGAGTTTTATGTTTTTTAGACAACACGTACTGAAACGAATTTCGATTTGCACGATTACGGCATTCACTTTCGCCGTCACCCCGGTCATCCCGGTAAGCGCCGGCCTGATCGACAACGAGCAAATGGCGCAACAGCAGTCCGTCGCCGATGCCCGGCTGACCGTGCAGGGCTTCATGGACCGCGATGACGTTCGCCAGCAGTTCGAAAATCTGGGCGTCGACCCCGGCGAGGCCGAACAGCGTGTCGCCGCGCTGAGCGATGCTGAAATCCAGCAACTGGCGCAGAAGATCGACAGCGCGCCGGCTGGTGAAGGTGCCATCGGTGCCCTGATCGGTGCCGGACTGATCATCTTCCTGGTGCTGCTGATCACCGACATGCTCGGCTTTACCCATGTCTTCGGCTTCACCAACAAGGGATCCGCGAACCCGTCATAGGGCCAGCGGAAACCGATGACCCATCGACAATCAGTGATCGGTGCGCTGGCGGCGGTGCTGCTGCTCGCGGGCTGTGCGGGGACACCCGAAACGGCCCGCCTGACGCAGGCGCCGCCGCCGGACGTGCCGGAAACCGTCGAACTTAAGGCGGTGCCGTTCTTCGCCCAGACCGCATATCACTGCGGCCCGGCGGCGCTCGCCGCGGCACTGAATTTCACCGGTCTTTCAGTGACGCCCGACGGCATCGCCGATCAGGTCTATACCGAAGGCCGCACCGGCACGCTGCAGACGGAAATCCTGACGGCAAGCCGCCGCAACGGCCGCATCGCCATCGCAGTCCATTCCATGCAGGACGGTTTCCGCGAGGTCGCCAACGGCCGTCCGGTGCTGATCCTGCAGAACCTCGGCCTCGAGATCGCGCCGCAGTGGCATTACGCGCTGCTGATCGGCTTTGATCTGAAAACCGAAACCGCGATCCTGCGTTCCGGTACGACGCGGCGTCTGGAACTGCCGATGAAAACGCTGGAACACACCTGGCGGCGCGGCGATTTCTGGGGTGTCGCGGTGGCCGGACCCGAGGGACCGGTGCCGGTGACGGCATCGTTCGGCGACTGGCTGAACGGCGCCGTCGGACTGGAGCGGGTCGGCAATAGCGAAGCCGCTGCCACGGCTTACGCCACGGCGGCAGTGCACTGGTCGCAGCAGGCCGGACCGTTCATCGCACTCGGCAGCCTGTACGCCGCCAAGGGACAGCTTGCCGAGGCCGCCGCCTCGTTGCGGAAGGCGCTCAGCCGTACCGGGCCGGACAACCGGCCAGTGGCGCTCAACAATCTGGCCTACGTGCTGATGCTGCAGGAACGCTGGGATGAAGCCGAGGCGTTTGCCGAACAGGCCGTCGCCGCCGGTGGGGCATTTCAGGCAACGGCGCGCGAGACTCTCAAGGAAATCAGAAACAAACGGCCGCCCAGACAGAACTCATCGCAGGGCTGAAAAACTCAGCAGGCGTCCTTGATGAACGCATCCAGCACATCTGCGACAACGGCCGGATCGACATCGTTGGCGACGAACGAATGGCCGATGCCGCGGGCCAGGATGAAGGTCAGCTTGCCGGCCTGGGTTTTCTTGTCCCGGCCCATGTGTTCGAGCAGCGCATCGGCGGTCCAGTTGGCGCCGGCCAGGCCGCGAAGGTCCGTCGGCAGCCCGATGTCGTTCAGGTGATCGCGCAGCAGATCGCCTTCCGCTTCGTTGATCATGGCCAGACTCGCCGACAACTCGAGCGCCATCACCATGCCGATGGCGACGGCCTCGCCGTGCTTCAACTTGTCCTCGAAGCCGACCTGCGCTTCCAGCGCGTGGGCGAAGGTGTGGCCAAGGTTGAGCAGCGCGCGCAATCCTGCCTCGCGTTCGTCGGCGGCGACGATCTCGGCCTTGTTGGCGCAGGACCGCAGGATCGCCTCGCGCCGGGCGGCGGGGTCGCCGTCCAGCAGTTTCTTGGCGTTGACCTGCAGCCAGTCGAAGAAGTCGCGGTCGTTGATGACCCCGTACTTGACCACTTCCGCATAGCCGCACAGGCGTTCGCGCATCGGCAGGGTGTCGAGCGTCAGCGTGTCGGCGATGACGCAGCGCGGCTGGTGAAACGCGCCGATCAGGTTCTTGCCGTAGCGGGTGTCGATGCCGGTCTTGCCGCCGACGGAACTGTCGACCTGCGACAGCAGGGTCGTCGGCACCTGCACGAAGTCGATGCCGCGCAGCACCACCGCGGCGGCGAAGCCCGTCAAATCGCCGACAACGCCGCCGCCGAGCGCGATCAGCGTGGTTTTGCGGTCGATATTGTGCTCAAGCAGATCGTCGAGCAGCCGGTTCAGGTGCTCCATGCTCTTGGTGTGCTCGCCCGCAGGCAGAATGATCTCGCGGGTTTTGATACCGGCCCCATTGAGCGAGGCCCGGAGCGGCTGCAGCCATGCATTGGCGACGTTTTCGTCGGTGACGATGACGGCGCGCGGCGCACGCAGCAGGTCCTTGAGGATGTCGCCGGCACGCGCGATGGCGCCCTCGCCGACATGGATGTCGTAACTGCGGTCCCCCATCGGGACGTGCAGTTTTTCGATATCGTCGCTGGCAAGGGTCAAGGTTTCGGGTCCGCCGTGGTGTTGCCGCGAAGCGCGTCGATCACTTTCTGCAAGGTCTTGTCGAGGCCTTCGTTGCCGGTTTCGATGGTGATGTCGGCCTCTGCGTATACTGGGTAGCGCTTTCCGGCAAGGTCCTTGAGCGTCGCCAGCGGGTCGGCGTTGTCCAGCAAAGGCCGGTTCTTCGCACGTTTGGTGCGCTGGTACAGGACTTCCGGGTCGGCCCGCAGCCACATCGAAATGGCGTGCCGTTTCACGTCGTCGCGGGTCTCGGGGTCCATGAAGGCGCCGCCGCCGGTGGCGATGATGCTGGGGCCTTCCTGCAGCAGACGCTGGATCACGCGGCGCTCGCAATCGCGGAACGCCGGCTCGCCGTAGACCTGGAAAATGTCGCGTACTTCACAGCCGGCGGCTTCCTCGACCTCGTTGTCGGAATCGCGGAACGGCAGCCCCAGCGATTCGGCCAATTTGCGGCCGACGCAGGATTTCCCGGCGCCCATCAGCCCGACAAGCACCACCGGACGGTCGATGCTGGGCATGCCGTCGGCGCTTCCGGTTTTGCTGGTGGGCTCTAAAGCCATGAATTCAAACACTTTTCCTAAACGAGGGCGTTGGGCGCCGCCAATCTCCGCGCGGCCTCGCCGTTGAAAGGCTATTGGCCTGCCGATAGACTGGCGAAACAAGGGCAAAAATTTGCCACAGTCCCGGGCGAGCATCAATTGCAGTAATCGGACACCTTATTGATTTCAACATTTTAGGCGGCAACACAGACCGCCTGGCAGAACGGACAGGATACGGTTTTTCCATGGGTAAATTGACGGTTCTCATTCTGGTCTTGCTGTTGCTCGGTGCCGGCGGTGGCGCCGCGTTCCTGGCGACGTGGGAAATTCCGGCGCCGGTCAGCAACGTCGAGAAGGTTTTGCCGAATGACAAATTCCCGCGTTAACCGCCGGGTCATTGTCCGGGGCATAGCCTGCGTTGTGCTGCTGGCGTCCGTTGCGGGCCAGTCCCCGTCACCGGCCGTGGCCCAGACACCGGTTCCGGTCACGGGGGCGCCGATTGATCTCAGCGCGCCGCAGCCGGCGCCGCCAATGGAAACGCCGACACCGCTTTTGAAGCAGCCGCCTGAAGCCACCCCCGAAACCGCCCCTGAAACCAGCGGTCCGCGCCGGCTGGTGCCGACGCAAACGGCCCCGGCAGCGGCGTCGCCGCAAAAACCGGCCGTCCAGATGCTCAACCCCGGCAAGACCGGGATCGAGGTCGACGGCCTGAGCACCATCGACAACGAGTCGGTCGGCGTGCTGACACGCGCCGACGGCGGTTTTGGGCTCGACATGTGGCAGGGGACGACGCGCACCGACTCGGTCGCCCTGGTCAAGGCACTGCCTGATCACAGCGGCTCGGCGGCACTGCGCGAAATCACGTCGCTGCTGTTGTTGAGCCGCGCCAAGGCGCCCCCCGCCGTCGGTGCCGATGCGCCCAGCCTGCTGGCCGCGCGCGCCCAGGCGCTTTTGGCGATGGGCGATGTCGACAACGCCGAACTGCTGCTGGCCTCGGCGCCGCGTCAGGGACGCCCGGCGGGTCTGGATGTGGTCGACGCCAAGGTGCAGATCATTCGCTACAACAATGCCCGCGCCTGCGGCCTGGCCCGCAACCGCGAAGGCGCGCCCAGCGACGATTTCTGGCAGCGGCTTCTGGTCTATTGCGATGCGCTGGACGGCAAGGCCGACAGTGTCAACTTCGGGCTGTCGCTGCTGCGTGAAATTGCCGGCGACGATCCGGCACTGGTGTTGCTGGCCGATGCGGTGATTTCGCGGAAGCCGATCCTTCTCGAACAGATCGAACACCCGACGCCGATCCATGTCGCGCTGAGCCGCGCTGCCAAGGTGCAACTGCCGCCGGGCTTCGCCCAAAGCGACAATCCGCTGGTCCTGCACAGCGTCGCCATGACGCCGAACGTCACCGTCGGCGGCAGGATCGAAGCGGCGGAACGCGCGGTGCCGATGGGCGCGCTTTCGCCCAGTGAACTGCGCAGGCTGTACCAGCAGGTCACCTTCGCCGAGCCGGATCTGGCCAGCGCCCTGACGCGGGCGCAGGAACTGGGCGGTGCCGCGGCGCGCGCGCTCTTGTATCAGGCCGCGGCCAAACAGAACATTCCCTCGGCCCGGGCCGAGATCATCGCCGCCGCGCTGGACATGGCGCGCGAGGATGGCCGCTACCTGCCGGCGGTGGAGGCGTTCCGCCCGCTGATCGACCGTCTGCCGCCGTCCCCGGAAATGGTGTGGTTCGCACTGACCGGCGTGCGCGCGTATCTGACCATGGGCGATGCCGTCGGCACCGACCGTTGGCTGGCCTTGCTGCGCGCCAGTGCCACGGTGCGCGATGAATCTCGTCTTGCACTGACCCGGGTGCGGCCGCTGGCGCGTATGCTGGGGGCCGGCGACAAGTCGGTGCCGCTGGAAACCGTGATCGAGGAATGGCGCGCGACGCTGGAAGACACGCCCGAGGTATCGCCCTTGCGCGCGCTGCTCAACGGCATGTTCATGGCCGTCGGCGAGGACCTGCCCCCGAAAGCGTGGGAGGGCATCGTCGCCGCTGCGCCGAAGAACCAGCTTATGCCGTCGCCGGTGGTGTGGTTCATGTTCCGTGACAGCCTGCGGGCGCTGAAACTGGGCACTGGTGCCACGCCGGCAGCGGGTGCGGGTAGCAGCAGCGCGTTAGGGGCGGTGCAGGCCAATCTACAGGCCAACTTACAGGCCAGACAGGCCGCGACGGTGCCCGCGGGTGCCGCCAAGCCGGCGATCTATGCCCTGCAGGCCATGGGCAACGGCGTGCCCGGCGATCAGGGCGTGGCGGTGGTCTATGAAGTCGTGGCGGCGTTCCGCGCGCTCGGCTTCGAACGCACGGCGCGCAAGCTGGCGGTCGAAACGCTGCTCGCGGCGGGACTGTGATTGGCCCTCAATAGCCCAGGGAAGGGCGGCATGGCCGAACTGAACTACCCGTGGATCGAAAACTTCCTCAACATGATGCGTTCGACCAGGAACGCGTCGCTCAACACGCTGGCCGCCTACCGGGGCGATCTGAGCGAATTCGCGATGTTCGTCGGGCGCCGCCAGACCACGCCGGAACGGGCCAGTGTCGATCATGTCAGAGGGTATCTGAAGGCACTCGATGAAAAGGGACTGGCGGCGTCGACGGCGGCCCGGCGGCTGTCGGCGCTGAAGCGCTTCTTCCGCTTCGTCGTCGACATGGGTTTCCGCGAGGACGATCCGACGTCCAGCCTCGACGGTCCGAAGCTCGGCCAGCGGCTGCCGAAGTATCTCAGCGAGGCCGAAGTTGATGCCTTGCTCGACGCCGCCAAGCGCCGCCCCGGCGCAGACGGGCTCAGGCTGCAGGCGCTGATGGAGGTGCTTTACGCGACCGGGCTTCGCGTCACCGAGCTGGTGACGCTGCCGGTTTCGGCGTTTCTCCGTGAAAGTCCGGTGCTGATCGTCAACGGCAAGGGCGGCAAGGAACGCATGGTGCCGCTCGGCGAACCGGCGCAGGACGCGGTCCGCGATTACATGCTGGTGCGCGACAGCTTTCTGCCCAGGGGCCGGGCGAAAGGGCGCGCCGATCGTTACCTGTTCGCGTCCAGGGGCAAGGAGGGGCATCTGACCCGGGCTCGCTTCGGCCAGTTGATCAAGGAACTGGCGACGGAGGCGGGACTGGACCGAAAGCGCGTATCGCCGCATGTGCTGCGGCATTCCTTCGCCAGCCACCTGCTGGCCAACGGCGCCGACCTGCGCGCCCTGCAGCAGATGCTGGGCCATGCCGATATCTCGACGACGCAGATCTACACCCATGTCATGGAAGAACGCCTGCGCCAACTTGTCGAAACCAGCCATCCGCTGGCGGGGATGTAGGCTCCCGTTTCCCGGGCGGGCAGCAGGACCTGCCCGGAATCCATGTATCGGCTCGGTGTCCGCCAGAACTCAGGTCCCGGCTCAAGGCCGGGAAACGCCATGCTTTTGAGGGTTTTACGGGAAATACCATTAACAATAAGTCATGGGCACGCGCGTTGACAGGGGCCGGTCTGGACTCTATCTCTTTGGCAACCATTTACGGACCGCTGCTCGGTGGCCCGCTTTATTCGCGCTTGTCGCACCCGGAGCCCATTTATGCTGCAAAATCTCGCCAAACGCCTGTTCGGCTCGGCCAATGACAGGTACGTCAAAACCCTGCAGGGCTCGGTCGATGCCATCAACGCCGAAGAAGCCGCCGTCGAGGCGCTTTCGGATGACGATCTCAAGGCCCGCACCGACTGGCTGCGGGGCCGTCTGGAGGCCGGCGAAAGCCTCGACGACCTGCTGATCGACGCCTTCGCGACGGTACGCGAGGCCGCCAAGCGGACCCTCGGGCAGCGCCACTTCGACGTACAGCTGCTGGGCGGCATGGTCCTGCACAAGGGCATGATCTCGGAAATGAAGACCGGCGAGGGCAAGACCCTGGTCGCGACCCTGGCGGTGTATCTGAACGCACTGCGCGGCGAGGGCGTGCACGTCGTCACCGTCAACGATTACCTGGCCGAGCGCGATGCCGGCTGGATGGGACAGGTTTACAAATACCTCGGCCTCACAGTCGGCGTCATCAAGCACGGCATGAACGATGACGAACGCCGCGCCGCGTATGCCTGCGACGTGACCTATGCCACCAACAACGAACTCGGTTTCGACTACCTGCGCGACAACATGAAGTTCACGCTCGACGACATGGTGCAGCGGCCGTTCAATTTCGCCATCGTCGATGAAGTCGACAGCATCCTGATCGACGAAGCCCGTACGCCGCTGATCATTTCCGGCCCGACCGAGGACCTGGGTGATCTGTATGCCGCGGTCAACAAACTGATCCCCTTGCTCGCCGAGGACGATTTCGAAAAGGACGAAAAGGCCCGCGCCGCCACCTTCACCGAAACCGGCATCGAGAACATGGAAACCCTGATGCGCGACGCCGGCCTGCTGCAGGAAGGCTCGCTGTTCGACATCCACAACGTGGCACTGGTGCATCACGCCAACCAGGCGCTGCGCGCGCACGTGCTGTTCGAAAAGGACGTGGACTACATCGTCAAGGACAACCAGGTCATCATCATCGACGAGTTTACGGGTCGCATGCAGGAAGGGCGCCGCTATTCCGAAGGTCTGCACCAGGCGCTCGAAGCCAAGGAAGGCGTGACCATCCAGAACGAGAACCAGACCCTGGCCTCGATCACCTTCCAGAATTATTTCCGCCTGTATCCGAAGCTGGCCGGGATGACCGGCACGGCGATGACGGAAGCCGGCGAGTTCGCGGAAATCTACAAGCTCGAGGTCGTGGAAATCCCGACCAACGTGCCGGTGGCGCGCGTCGACCACGACGACGAGGTGTACCGCACGGTGGATGAGAAATACGCCGCCATCGTCGAGCAGATCCAGGACTGCCACGCGCGCCAGCAGCCGGTGCTGGTCGGCACCGTCTCCATCGAAAAATCCGAACAGCTCGCGGCGGCGCTGAAGAAAGCCAACATCAAGCATTACGTGCTGAACGCGCGCTATCACGAGCAGGAAGCCCATATCATCGCCCAGGCCGGGCGTCCCGGCGGCGTCACCATCGCCACCAACATGGCCGGCCGCGGTACCGACATCCAGCTCGGCGGCAACCTGGAAATGCGTCTGGCGCAGGACATCGACGCCGAACCCGGCTCGGAAAAATACGAAGCGGCGGCGGCGAAAATCCGCGAGGAAATCCAGCGCGACCGCGACATCGTGCTGGCGGCGGGCGGGCTGTTCGTGCTCGGCACCGAACGCCATGAAAGCCGCCGTATCGACAACCAGTTGCGCGGCCGTTCCGGCCGTCAGGGTGATCCCGGCACGTCGAAGTTCTATCTCTCGCTGCAGGACGACCTGATGCGGATATTCGGCTACGAACGCATCGACGGCATGCTACAGAAGCTGGGCCTGGAGCAGGGCGAGGCGATCGTCCATCCGTGGGTCAACAAGGCGCTGGAAAAGGCACAGTCCAAGGTCGAGGCGCGCAACTTCGAAATCCGCAAGAACCTGCTCAAGTTCGACGACGTCATGAACGACCAGCGCAAGGTGATCTATGAACAGCGCAAGGAACTGATGGCCGCCGAACAGGTCGCCGACGACATCGTCGAAATGCGCCATCAGGTGATCGACGACATGGTGTCGACCGCGATCCCGGAAAAGGCCTATGCCGATCAGTGGGACATCGACCTGCTGCACGAAGAAGTGCGGCGCGTCTTCGGCATCGATCTGCCGGTCAAGGAATGGGCCAAGGAAGAGGGTATCGCCGATCAGGAAATCTGCGAGCGTCTGACCGACATCACCAACCGCATGATGGCTGAAAAGGCCGCCAACGTCGGCCCCGATGTCATGCGCATGGTGGAAAAAAGCCTGTTGCTGCAGCTCCTCGACCAGAGCTGGAAGGAACACCTTCTGACCCTCGACCATCTGCGTCAGGGCATCGGGCTCCGGGCCTATGCGCAGCGCGATCCGCTCAATGAATACAAGCGCGAAGCCTTCGATCTGTTCGAACAGATGCTCGAAGGGCTGCGCGACCGCGTCACCACCGTGCTGGCGCAGGTGCAGTTCCAGACCGCGCCGGACGAGGACGATTTCCAGCGTCCAGAGCAGGAAATGCACGAAACCCGCTCCGATCCCGCGTTGCAGGACGGCACGGCAGATGCCGGAGAGGACGGGCAGGACACGCCGGTCAGCAGCCGTCAGGCGTCGTCGAACATCGATCCGAACGATCCCAAGACCTGGGGCCGGGTCGCGCGCAACGCGCCGTGCCCGTGCGGGTCGGGCAAGAAGTACAAGCACTGCCACGGCAAGGTGGCGTGATCGGAGCTGCTGTTCTTATCCGGTGCTTGCCGGTTTTCGCGCGATGAATTTGATGCCCGGCTTGAACGCGAAGCGCTTTTCGACAATTTCCAGGCCATGATTTTCCAGGAGCATGCGCATGCTCCTGGTGGTGAAGTAAATGCAGTGGTGCGGCGGGTTGAAGCCCTCTCGCCTGGTCAGGTCCCTGGGCTGGCTCCAATGCGCGATATCCGGCGTCGTTTGATACAGGATGGCGTTCGGTTTCATCAGTCCCACGACCGCCAACATGTAGGCATTGACGTCGGGTATGTGTTCGATGACTTCGGATGAATATACGAGGTCGAAACCTTCATCCGGGTGGAAGTTCTCGACGAGGCCGTGAAAATAATGGTTCTCCGGGAAGTGCTCTTTCGCATAGGCGACCGAGACACCGTCGACTTCGACCCCCCAGGCATCGAACCCGGCCTGCCGGGCGGCCTCGGCCATGAAGCCGCCGTTGCAGCCGACATCGAGAAAGCGACCGCCCTTCACGTACTTCCTGAGTTGACGGATGCGGCCTCGCGACCGGCGCAGTTTCTTCTCGACCTTTCTGAAGTAACCGGTGGTGCCGCCGTCGTAGGCGTTTTCATAATTGTCGGCAGTGTCGGCATTTTCCTTCATGCCATGGACGTAGTAGGTGCCGCAGTCGTTGCACCGGTAAATCGCACAGTCGTTGTAGTCGAGACTATGTTCCTGATTTGCGGAACGGCAGACAGGACACGATGCTGGTGAGGTATCAATCATCTGGATGCGTGCTGCCCGCTCACGGGTTCAAATTTCCTGCCCTGCCGGCGACATGATGCGCATTTCGCCTGGATTGATGTCGCAAGGATGCACGGATCATCCAATCGGCATTGGATCGTGTTGAAAAGAAGCTAAAGACCCTTGGTACCCATGTCGATGAATTTCTGGCGGCGCCGGGTGCGCAGTTCGCCGCCCGGAATCTTGGACAATTCGTCCAGTTGCTTCTCGATGGCGTCGCCGGTGCGGGTCATGATGGCCTGCGGGTCGCGGTGCGCACCGCCGAGCGGCTCGGACACCACCTGGTCGATGACGCCGAGCTTCAGAAGGTCCTGCGAGGTGAGCTTCAGCGCCTCGGCGGCGTCGGCGGCCTTGTCGGAATCGCGCCACAGGATCGAGGCGCAGCCTTCCGGCGAGATCACCGAATAGATGGCGTGTTCCAGCATCAGAACCTTGTCGGCGACGGCCAGCGCGATGGCGCCGCCCGAGCCGCCTTCGCCGATGATGACGCTGACGAACGGGGCACGTACCGAAATGCAGGTTTCGATGGATCTGGCGATGGCTTCGGCCTGGCCGCGCGCTTCGGCGTCGACGCCGGGATAGGCACCGGGGGTGTCGACCAGCGTGATCAGCGGAATGCGGAAGCGGTCGGCGAGCTGCATCAGGCGCTGCGCCTTGCGATAGCCTTCCGGGCGCGCCATGCCGAAGTTGTGGCGGATGCGGGATTCCGTGGTGTCGCCCTTTTCGTTGCCGATGATGACCACGGACCGGCCCCGGAAACGGCCGAGACCGCCGACGATGGCATTGTCTTCGGCAAACGCGCGGTCGCCGGCGAGCGGCGTGAAATCGTCGATCAGGGCGGTGATATAGGCTTTTGCATGCGGCCGGCTCTGGTGGCGGGCGACCTGCGCCTTCTGCCACGGCGACAGCTTGTTGTAGGTCTGCGTCAGCAGCCTGTGCACCTTGTCCTGCAGGCGGCCGACCTCGTCGGCGATGTTGACCTCGCCCTCGCTCGACAAATGGCGGAGTTCCTCGATCTTGCTCTCAAGATCGGCGATCGGTTTTTCGAAATCCAGATAAGCCTGCATGCTTCGTGAATACCATCTACGAGCGGACTTGGCGAGACACCCTTGCGAAAATCAGCGCGGAAAGTTCGCCGCGGGTAGAGTTATCTGTTGGCCAGGGTTTCCGCCATATCGACCAGCACCCGGGCCTGCTTGATCGAGGCATAATCGATCAGCTTGCCGTCCAGTGCAACCGCGCCCCGGCCTTCCTTTTCGGCTTCGGCCATGGCGTCGAGAATGCGCTGTGCCTGCTTCACGTCTTCCTCGGACGGGCTGAACACGGTGTTGGCCAGTTCGATCTGTGACGGGTGGATGGCCCATTTGCCTTCGCAGCCCAGCACCGCGGCGCGTTTCGCCTGGGCGATATAGCCGTCGGGATCGCGGAAATCGCCGAACGGGCCGTCGATCGGGCGCAGGCCGTTGGCGCGGGCCGCGATCACCATCTGCGTGATCGGGTAATGCCACATGTCGCCCCAATAGGTCTCGCGCTCGCCGTTTTCCAGCGGATCGCTGAGCACGTAATAATCCTTGTTCGGGCCGCCGATGTTGGTGGTCCGGGCCTTGGTCGAGGCGGCGTAGTCGGCGACGCCGAAATGCAGCGACTCGTTTCTGGGCGAGGCGGCGGCGATTTCATTGACGTTCTGCATGCCGAGCGCGGTTTCGATGATCATTTCGAAGCCGATGCGGTTCTTGAAGCCCTTGGCGGTTTCGATCTGCGTCACCAGCATGTCGATGGCATAGATGTCGGCGGCGGTGCCGGCCTTGGGGATCATGATCAGGTCCAGCTTGTCGCCGGCGCCTTCCACGACCTCGATGACGTCACGATAGCAATAATGGGTGTCCAGACCGTTGATGCGCACGGAAACGGTCTTGCCCGACCAATCGAGATCGTTCAGCGCCTCGACGATGTTCTTGCGCGCCTGCGGCTTGTCGTCCGGCGCGACGGCGTCCTCGAGATCGAGAAACACCATATCGGCGGCGCTTTCGGCGGCCTTCTGCAGGAATTTCGTGCTCGAGCCCGGCACGGCAAGCTCGGAACGGTTGAGGCGCGCCGGCGCCGGTTCGACGATGGTAAAGCTCATGTGATCGCACCCTTGATCTGATGTTAGCAGGTGCAACATGCCGGGCCGGTGGCCCGCATGCAAGCCTTTGCGCCGGGTTCCGGACAAAAAAAGGCCGGTCCTTGCGGACCGGCCCAGGGGTGTGTGGAGTGATAGAACTCCCTCAAGAGTTCGGGGATGCCCGAGGTGTATCTCAGGCGAATGACTGATTGCTGGAGCGCCGCATGGAGCTTTGCGTGTCGATGCCCTCGATCTCGGCATCCTGGCTGTTAATCTTTTCCATCAGGCTCTTCTTGCGGTTCAGTTCACGGCGCACTTCATCTTCGTACATCAGCTTCTTGGCGCGGCGACGGCGGTTCAGTTCGGCGGTTTCGCGCAGTGCAACATAAATGCAGACGCTGACGCCGACGACGAAGGCGCAGCCAAGGGCGGTCAGTTTGATGAATTCGGGATCGGAAAAGAATTGCATGACGGTACAAAGCTCCTGATTACTCTGCCGGGCCGCGCTTTCAGCGGCGTGATCTGCGAAGGAGTATCGCCGGACAACATTTCAGGGATTTTTCGGGACTGATTCATTTGTTTTCACTTTGTATCAACATGTTAAAAAGGGGGGCTGGCGCGTTGCTCTTTCAGCGCCGGTTTGCTGTATTCAATCGCCGGTGACGCCCGATTGCGGGGCGGCGGCGACTTATATTCGGGAGAATGCCATGTCCGTTCGCTTTTTTGCCGCCGGTGCGATGACCGGTCTGTTCCTGGCCATGGCAGCACTGCCGGCGGCTGCTGCCGACGATCCGGTGGTGGCCGTGGTCAACGGCGCGAAGATTTACCGCTCGAACATCGAAAAGGCGCACGACAACCTGCCGCCGGAATACAAGGCGGTGCCGATGGACCAGATCTATCCGATGCTGCTAAGCAGCCTGATCGATTCCAAGCTGGTCGCCACCGACGCCGTCGCCCAGAAGATGGACGAGGAAGAGGATTTCAAGCAGACCCTGGCGCTGATCAAGGAGCAGCTTCTCGAACGCTATGCCGTGCGCAAGCAGATCGATGCCGCCGTTACCGACGAAAAGCTGAAGGCTTTGTACGAGAAGACCGTCGCCACCGGCGCCAAGGAAGTGCATGCCCGCCATATCCTGCTGAATACCGCCGACGAAGCGGTGGCCGTGATCAAGACCCTGGACGGCGGTGCCGATTTCGCCACCGTGGCCAAGGAAAAGTCGACCGGTCCGTCCGGGCCGCGCGGCGGCGATCTGGGCTTCTTCGCCAAGGGCCAGATGGTACCGGCGTTCGAGGAAGCGGCGTTCGCCATGGACGCCGGCACGCATTCGCGCGAGCCGGTGCAGACCCAGTTCGGTTTCCACGTCATCAAGGTCGAGGAAATCCGTGATGCCGCGCCGCCGAGCTTCGAAGACAGCGTCGAGCAGCTTCGTGCCGACGCCGCCCAGGCGGCCGGCGCCGCCTATGTGGAAACGCTGCGCCAGAAGGCCGATATCGAGCGTTTCAATATCGACGGCACCAAGCCCTGATCCGGAGAGCCTGACATGATTGCGCGTTCGCCTCTGGCGCCCGAAGGCTTTCCCGAACTGCCGCCCATCGACGGGGTCGAGATCGCGGTCGTCGAAAGCGGCCTTAAATACAAGGGCCGCCCCGACCTGTTGCTGATGAAGTTCGCCGACGGCACGCAGGTCGCCGGCGTCTTTACCCGCTCGCGCTGCCCGTCGGCACCGGTCGACTGGTGCCGCCAGCATCTGGCCGGCGGCGAGGCCCGCGGCGTCGTCGTCAATGCCGGTAACGCCAACGCCTTTACCGGCAAGGCCGGGGCCGAGGCCTGCGAGGCCGTGGTCGCGGCGGCGGCGGATGCGCTGACGTGCCGGCCGAGCCGGATTTTCGCGGCATCGACCGGGGTCATCGGCCAGGTTCTGCCGGCGGCCAAGCTGACCGGCCACATCGAGAACATGGCCGCGAACATGTCGCCGGACGGCTGGGCCGACGCGGCGCAGGCGATCATGACCACCGACACCTTCGCCAAGGGCGCGACCCGGCGCGTCGACATCGCCGGGACCACGGTACGCATCAACGGCATCGTCAAAGGCTCGGGGATGATCGCGCCGGACATGGCGACGATGCTCGGCTTCATCGCCACCGACGCGGCGCTGCCCGCCGCCGTGCTGCAGGCGTGCCTGTCGGACGCCGTCGAGAAAAGCTTCAACCGCTCGACCGTCGACAGCGATACCTCGACCAGCGACACCGTGCTGGCGTTCGCCACCGGCGCCGCCGGCAATGCGGAAATCGCCGATGCTTCCGACCCGGCTCTGGATGCGTTCCGTGTCGCGCTCGACGATCTGTGCATCGATCTTGCCAAGCAGGTGGTGCGCGACGGCGAGGGGGCGAGCAAGTTCATCACCGTCAACGTGACCGGCGCCGAACACGACCGTGCGGCCAAGACCATCGCGCTGGCCATCGCCAATTCGCCGCTGGTCAAGACCGCCATCGCCGGCGAGGACGCCAACTGGGGCCGCATCG
>JAYNVG010000059.1:0-12936 GCA_038100295.1 Thalassospiraceae bacterium | reverse complement strand
AAAGCCTCCGTTAAATCAGGCGATCAACTGGCCCAAAGATTTTGATGACGGACATACTGAACACAAAACATGTTATCGTCCGAATATCAGGACTGTGCGTTTTGATGTTTGCCTTTAAAAAGGACGATAAACATTGGCCAAACATCCGCCTTTGCGCTCACTCGCCGTGTTTGAAGCAGCCGCACGAAACAGCAGTTTCTGGAGGGCCGCCGATGAATTGAATATTACTAAATCTGGGGTGAGCTATCATATCCGGGCGCTGGAAGAATTCTTGGACACGGAGCTCTTTGTCCGCCTGAATCAGGGTGTGCGGCTCACCGTCAAGGGGGTGACGTATTTCGAGTCCATTCACGAGGCTTATCGCCATATTGAAGATGGAACAACGCGCTTACTCGGCAGTCCGTAACGGGTAACCCTTACCGTTCAATGCGGCGTCAGCTTCGGATATCGTTGGCTAACTCCCAGGCTTCCCCTGTTTCTGTCTGAAAATCCAGGTATTGATTTACGGATTGTCACGCCCACGGCCAAACTTGAAGACCGTTCGGATGCTGTCGACATTGAAATCCGATATGGACCAGCATCCGAACCAGGCATGTTGATCGAAACTTTAGTGGAAGAAAACATCATTCCCGTGTGCAGCCCAGCTCTTATCAAAGGCAGCAATCTCAGGCAGCCTAGTGATTTAAGCAAATTCAGACTCATCGAATCGGAGCTTAGCAGATATTCGTGGTCGTCATGGCTGTCTGCCAATCAAATTGTCGTCTCGGATTTTTCGCGTCTACGGTTCGACAACATCATGTTGGCTCTGCAAGCCGCGGTGTCCGGTCTCGGAATTGCATTGGAAGGCGACTTTCTGGCCAGTGAAGAACTGGCGGCCGGGCGGCTTGTGGTCCCACCGGCCCTGCGCGGCCTCATCACGCGAAAATCGCTCCGGCATTTCATCGTTCCGGAAACTCGGGCCAAGGAGGAGAAAGTCCTGGTGTTCCGCGATTGGATTTTCCGCATGATCAATAGCTGAGTAGCCCTACCATGAATTGGGCGCTGTCAATCCAAAGTGAACTTGTCGCGGAAAAGCTTCGATACACTCAAGCCCCCCCTAGGTGAATGGCGTCAGCTTGCGGCCTTAACTCATAGAGCGAGCGACATCAGACGCACGGCCGTTTCAGCCTGACAACGCCCGTTGCCTCGACGGGCAGTGTTAGAGCAAACCGCCTTGAGGCCGTGAAATACGGACTTTAGCCTCCGTGGATGAAGTATCCATTCCGCTATTTCAACGCGTCGTACGAGATCATCCGCCTGGCGGTGATGATGTACATCCGTTAACCGCTGTCGTTACGGCAGGTCGAAGACATCCTATTCGAACGCGGTATCGACATCTGTCATGAGATTGTCCGGTTTTGGCGGAGACGCGTTCGCGCAAGACTGCGTCCACCACCACTCTCTCCCACCGAACCCGACGCCTGGAATTTTTCAGGTGTGATCCGTCCTCATTGGATCGACTTGAGGCCATCGCACATCCGGCTGCGGTTTCGGGGCCACCATTCCTTCCCGCTCAAGTTTACATGATCGTCTTGCACACGGGTTCACGAAAAGGGTAGCCCTTGCTAACGTATTAAAGTATACTATTATAGCATATAACAACGCATCATGCGGGACCATCGGGAGGACGTGCATGGCAAAGGACAAGGCGTCGCAAGCAAAGGCAGCCGGCAAGAAAACGAAATCGATCGACGGCGGAACGCCGCCGTCATGCCCCCTCGCCAGGGCGCAGGAACTGAACATTCGCCAGGTCATTGATGCCGAGGGCAACCTCGTTGGCGATCTTCCCGAACCCGATTTAAGCGACGATCAACTCCGTGCCCATTACGAAATGATGGTGCTGGTGCGCGCCATCGACGACCGCGGCTGGACCCTTCAGCGTTCCGGCCGGGTGGAATTCTGGATTCCGCATCGCGGCCTGGAAGCCGTGCACACGTCAGCAACCCTCGCCTTCGACAACGACGACTGGATCTTCCTGGGATATCGTCATCCCGGCACCATGCTGATGCGCGGCGTGCCTTTGCTGCAATTGTTCGCGCAGTTTTTCGGCCGCGCCGACGAACCGCTGAAAGGCCGCAGGCTGCCGACGCTGATGGGCGACCGGCGTGCCAACATCGTGCCGATGACGACGCAGGTCGGCTCTTACGTGCCGCATGCCTGCGGTGCCGCCTGGGCCGCCAAGATCAAGGGCGACAAGACACGGTTCCTGACATTTTTCGGCGACGGCTCGACATCGCGCGGCGAGTTTCACAGCGCCTTGAATTTTGCCGGGGTACACAAACCGCCCGTGGTGTTCATCTGTGAAAACAACGGCTGGGCCGTGACCACCCCGACGAGCCTGCAGACGGCGACGGATACCTTTGCCGAAAAAGGCGATGCCTATGGCATCCGCAATCTTCGTGTCGACGGCAACGACCCGCTCGCTGTGTATGCCGTGACCAGGGAAGCCCGCGACCTGGCCCCTGAAGAAGGCGCGTCACTGATCGAAGCCGTCACCTACCGCATGGGGTATCACACCACCTCCGACAACCCGGATCTGTACAGGACACGCGAGGAAGTCGCCGCATGGGAACCCTGGTGCCCGTTGATAAGAATGCGCAAGTACCTGGAAAAACGCGGGCTATGGGACGACGCCAGCGAGGCGGACCTTTGGGCGCGGTGCAAGGCCGATATCGACGCCGCGGTCAAAGGCGCCGAGGCAATGCCGTTTCCGGACCCGTCCACCATGTTCGACGACACGTTCGCGGAACCGACCTGGATGCTCGAAGAACAGCGGCGTCAGTTACTTGAAGAACTGGAGTCCAGATAATGGTCGCCATCGAGAGCAAGCCCAGAAAAGCCACAGTACTCGAAGCCATCAACGCAGCGATGGCGCATGCGCTGGAAACCGATCCTGACGTCGTGCTCATGGGGCAGGACGTGGGCAAGGCCGGGGGCATCTTCCGCACGTCCACCGGTCTCAGCCAGCGCATCGGCTCGAAGCGGGTGATCGACACGCCGCTCGATGAAAAAGGCATCGTCGCCCATGCGGTCGGCATGGCGCTGTACGGACTGAAGCCGATCGTCGAAATACAGTTTTCCGGATTTATCCACGATGCGTTCGAGCACATCATGTTCTGCGCGGCGCGTTACCGCTGGGCATCCGGCGGGCAGTACAGCTGCCCGATGGTCATCCGCGCACCGTCATTCGGCGGCATCAAGGGCGGGTTCTGGCATTCGCAAAGTGTCGAGGCGTATTACGTGCATCACGGCGGCGTAAAGATTCTATGCCCGAGTACCCCGGAAGATGCGTACCGCATGATGATCGCCGCCGTACAGGACCCGGACCCGGTACTGCTGGTCGAGCCGGTGCCGCTGTACCGAGCCATGTCGGCCGAATTCGTGCACGACGGAAAACCGACGGACATCGGCCGCGCCGAAGTGGTCCGTGCCGGCGCCGACGTGACCATTCTGACCTACGGCGTGATGCGTCCTCAGTCGATCAGCGCGGCCGAGGACCTGGCCGAGGAAGGCATCGATACCGAGGTCATCGACCTCAGGACCCTTATTCCCTACGACATCGAGACCATTCTTGCATCGGTGCAGAAAACCGGACGCGTCGTGATCGTGCACGAGGCACCGTTGAGCCTCGGCTTCGGCGCGGAGATGGCGGCCGTGCTGCAGGAAAAGGCGTTCGGTTATCTGCACACGCCGATCCAGCGGGTCGCGGCGCCGGATGTGCCGTATCACTTCAGCATCGGCGACGAGTGCTACAAGCCCGACGCGCATCGGATCAAGTTGGCCGTCAGGCGCGCCATGGAGTTCGAATTCTGATGTATGAGTTCATTTTACCGGATATCGGCGAAGGCATCAGCGAAGCGCTGCTGATCAACTGGAGCGTTGAAATCGGCCAGGAAGTCGCCGAGGGCGACGAGATCGCCACCGTCAGCACCGACAAGGTCGACGTCGAACTGCCGGCGCCGAGGGCCGGCACGGTCGCTGAATTATGCTGGAAGCCCGGCGACACCGTGCAGGTCGGCTCCGTGTTCATGCGCATCGATACCGGCGGCGAAGCCGAGGAAATATCGGTGCCGGGGCACAAGAAACCCCCGGTCAAAACCGCGAGCGCGGCACCCGTGGCTTCAGCGTCGCCGGCGAAATCAGCACCGCACGCGATCGTCTGCGCACCGTCGACCCGGAAGCTCGCCGCCGAGAAAGGCGTCGACCTTGCAGAGATCAGAGGCAGCGGTCCGGACGGGCGCATCCTGCGCGCCGACGTCGAATCCCACGCCGCCGGCGTTGGCGAAAGCGTCACCGGGGGAACCCCCGAGCCGCTGAACCGCTTCCGCGCGGTGATGGCCGAGCGGATGGCCTATTCCGTGCACACGCTGGCGCATTCGACCATGAATTTCGAAATGCGTGCCGAAGCGTTCGGCGATGCCTTGCAGGCCCTCAAAGCCGCCGGCGAGAAACAAGGCGCGAAGGTTTCCGCGACGGCGCTGCTGGTTGCCTGCCTGGGCGACGCGCTGACCCGCCACCCCCGCTTCAACGCCACCATCGACGAGAAGAACCGCCAGTTGCTGTTGCATGACGAGATAAACCTGGGCGTCGCGATGGCGACCGAGCGCGGCCTGATGGTGCCGGTCCTGCGCGGCGTCAACGGCGAAGAGATACTGCAGCTTGCAGGCCGGCTGAACGACCTGGTCCACCGGACCCGCACGGGTGCGCTGGAGCCGGCTGAAATGTCGAAGGGGACGTTCACCCTGTCGAATACGGGCGGGCTGGAAGAGGCGACGATCACGTCGACCCGGCCGGTCATCAACGCGCCGCAGTCGGCAACGCTATGGATATCGAAAATACAGCAACGCCCGGTCGTTCATGACGGTGCGCTGGCCGTCGGCAAGGTGATGTATGCCAGCCTGAGCTTCGACCACCGCTTCATCGACGGTGCCGATACCGTCGCCTTCATCAACGATTTCGCACGGCTGATCGAATCGCCGTCGTCATTCATGCCCGGACAGTAGAGAGTACAGAACATGACCAAGGACTACATCGCGCTCACGAAACAGATCGACCTCAACAACCGTGCGGTTTACCAGGTCGCCCCCGAGGCGATGAGCGGATTTCGTGCCGTCGTCGAGGCATCGTCCAAGGACGGCGCACTCGAAGCGAAGACCAAGGAACTGATGGCTTTATGCGCGTCCATCGCCTTGCGTTGCGAGGACTGCATCGCTTTTCATGCCCGCGCAGCCCATCAAAAAGGAGCGACCCGCGAAGAGGTCGCCGAAACGATAGCCGTTGCCGTCGAGATGGGCGGCGGCCCGGCGGCGGTATACGCCGGCAAGGCGCTGAATGCGTTCGATCAGTTTGCCGCCGGATAGGAAACATCCATAGTCAAAACGAGGTCAGATCATGAGACAGACCGAGCAGGCGATACAACGGATACAGGCATTGATAGGCGAGCGGATAAGCACGGCGGAGACGGTGCGCGCTCAACATGGCAGAGACGAGTTCTGGCACCACGAGGCATTACCCGACGCCGTGGCGTTTGCGCATTCGACCGAGGAAGTCGCCGAGATCGTCAAGATCTGCGCCGACACCCGCACACCGATCATTGCCTTTGGCGCCGGAACATCCGTTGAAGGACATGTTCAGGCCGTGCACGGCGGCATCACCATCGATCTGTCTGAAATGAACCAGGTGCTTGAAGTCAATCCGCAGGATTTCGACTGCACGGTGCAGGCGGGCGTGCGGCGCAAGCAGTTGAACAATTACATCCGCGACACCGGTCTCTGGTTTCCGGTCGATCCGGGCGCGGACGCGACCATCGGCGGCATGGCCGCGACCCGCGCTTCCGGCACCAACGCGGTCCGCTACGGGACGATGAAGGACAACGTGCTTTCCGTGAAAGCGGTCCTGGCCAACGGCGAAGTCATCAAAACCTCACAGCGCGTCAAGAAAACCGCCGCCGGTCTGGACCTGACGCGTCTGTTCGTCGGCTCCGAGGGCATTCTCGGCATCATGACCGAAATCACCGTCCGGCTTCACGGCATTCCCGAATTCATCGCTTCTGACGTGGTTTCCTTTCCGACCATCAAGGCGGCCGTCGACTGTACCGTCGAAACGATACAGGCCGGTGTGCCGATCGCCCGCGTCGAGCTGCTCGATGAGGTTCAGCTCAAGGCCGTGAACGATTATTCCGGGTTCGATTATCCCGTACTGCCGACGCTTTTCATGGAATTCAACGGCAGCCCGAAGGGCGTCGAGGAGCAGATCGAAATCGTAAAGGGCATTGTAGAGGATAACGACGGCGGCGAATTCCGCTGGGAAACGGTGCAGGAGAAACGCGATGCCCTCTGGCAGGCACGCCACGATGCCGCCTATGCGGTCAAGGCGCTGCGCAAAGGCGCCGAGCTGTGGGGAACGGATTGCTGCGTGCCGCTTTCTAAGCTGACGGAATGCATCCTCGATACCAAGCGCGACCTGGAAACCTGCTCCTTCCCGGCCCCCATGCTCGGCCACGTCGGTGACGGCAACTATCACCTCATCTATGTCATCGATCCGAACAGCGAGGCGGAGATAAAAGAAGCCGAGGAACTCAACGAGCGTATGATCCGGAGAGCCCTGGCAGCCGGCGGCACGTGCACGGGGGAACACGGTATCGGGCTTGGGAAAAAGCATTTCCTGGTTGAAGAACTCGGCGGCGCTGTCGATGTCATGTGGCAGATCAAGCGCAGCATGGATCCGCTGAACATCATGAATCCGGGCAAGATGCTGCAGGAACCCGGACAGACATCATCGATCCTGACGGGCTGAGAAATTTGACGGTCATCAAGGGGATGGCCTGTGGAAACAAGATGAAGACGGCATGAACGTAAGTAACAATGCACCGCACTATCAACAGGTCGCCGATACTCTGCGCCGGCGGATTCATCGTGGCGAGTACCGCAAGGGAGAAGTGATCCCGACGGCTTCGCAGCTGGAGGAGCTTTTCTCGGTCTCCAACATCACGATTCGAAAGGCGCTCGCAATCCTGGCCGAGGAAGGCTGGGTACGCGGTCAGCGCGGCGTCGGAACCGTCGTCGTATCCGCCCCCGAAACCCAGCGGGTGAACATCGCCGTTTCCGGCAACTTCACCGACTGGGTCGATACCGCGAGCGGGAAGAACCTGCCGCTGGAGCAGGAGGTCCTGAGTTTCGGCGAGGAACGGGGGCCTGCCGACGTCTGCCGCAAGCTCGGCGTCCGCGGCCAAAAGCTCTGGGTGATGCGCCGCATTCGACGGATATCCGGCAACATCATTTCCCATCACGTGAATTTCGGCCTGCCCGAGACACTGGGCGCGATCACCGACGAGAACATGTCGGGCACGAGAAACTTCGTCGACGTATTGCGGGAAGACTGCGGCTGCAAGCTGATCCGCATGGATCAGACCGTCGAAGCCAGCCTCGCCGACCGCGATCTGTCGGCGCTGCTGCATGTCGACTTCGGCACGCCCATCTTCTTTGTCGAAAACACCTATTTCGAACGTGGCGACAAGGTTGTGGCCGTAAGCCATCTGTTCCTGCGCGGCGATCACTACGCTTATCAGACTTCGATCTCGCTCAATGAAACCGAAACCAAGACAAGGAAAAGCCATGAACCTGGATTATCCAAAGCAGGTACGACTGCGTGAGGTCGGACCGCGGGATGGCTTTCAGAACATCCACGCGTTCATCCCCACGGAAACGAAGCTCGCGACGATCCGCGCGCTCGCGAATGCAGGTCTTCACGAAATCGAAGTGACGTCATTCGTCAGTCCGAAAGTGATTCCGCAAATGGCCGATGCCGAACAGGTGCTGGCCGGCCTGGCGGGCCTCGACATCATCCGCAGCGTCCTCGTCCCGACCCCGAAACGGGCGGAACAGGCAATTGCCGCCGGCGCGGATCAGCTGATCGTTTTCCTATCGGCGAGTGAAGCGCACAACCGTGCAAACGTGAACCGCTCGATATCGGAATCCCTTGCCGGGCTGGACGCCATCTTCACCCTTGCCCGTGACAGCGGCACACCCGTCATCGGCGCCGTGGCCGTCAGTTTCGGCTGCCCTTATGAAGGCAAGGTGCCGCTCGAGCGGATTCTTGAACTGGCTGCCGCCTTCAGTGACGCCGGCGCCGACGGACTGGTGTTCGGCGACACAACGGGGATGGCCAATCCTCAGATCGTGACGTCGTTCGTGAAAGCCTATCAGGACCGCTTTTCAAACACCGACTTCTCGCTGCATTTCCACAACAACCGGGGCACCGCCATGGCCAATCTTCTGGCGGCCATGTCAGCGGGGGCGACCACGTTCGATACCGCGCTTGGCGGCACGGGCGGCTGCCCGACGGTTCCGAAGGCCGCCGGAAACCTGGCAACCGAGGACGTGGTCGGCGTGCTCGACCAGATGGGCATCGAAACCGGTGTCGATCTGGACGCCCTGATCGTCGCATCGCGCGAGATGGAAACGGCGCTCGGCATCGAGCTTGCCGGTCAGGTGATGAAAAGCGGTCCCGTCGACTGGAACCCCTCTATCCAACACATGCCGAACTGAACTGATTTAAACGACAATACGGAATTCCGAAGCATGAATGAAAAAACACTTCCCCTTGCCGGCGTTCGCGTCATCGAACTGGGACATGTCGTCATGGGATCGTCCTGCGGCCTTATCCTTGCCGACATGGGCGCGGATGTGGTGAAGGTCGAGAAAGCACCGGGCGGCGACGACACGCGGCGGTTCTCCGGTTTCGGCTCCGGGCTGTTTCATTACTTCAACCGCAACAAGAAAAGTCTCGTCATCGATCTGAAGTCGGACGCCGGAAAGGATGTCCTGCGCCGCGCCATCGCCGATGCGGATGTTTTTATCGAAAACTTCGGCCCGGGTGCCGTGAAGCGGCTCGGTTTCGGATACGAGGAATGCAGCGCGCTGAACCCGCGGCTGATCTATTGTTCGCTGAAAGGGTTCATGGCGGGACCGTACGAGAACCGGCCGAGCCTCGACAATCTGGTGCAGATGATGGGCGGACTTGCCTACATGACAGGACCCAAGGGCCGTCCGTTGCGCGCCGGTGCGTCGGTGACGGACATCCTCGGCGGCACCTTCGGCGCGCTCGGCATCATTGCCGCCCTGCATGAACGGCGCGACACCGGCAAGGGCCAGATGGTTACAGCGACACTGTTCGAGGCAACGGCGTTTCTTGTAGGCCAGCACATGTCAGCCGCCGCCGTTACCGGCCAAAGCCTGCCGCCGATGCCCGAAGGACTGGACCCCTGGGCGATCTACGATCTGTTCGAAACGGCGTCGGGCGACCAGGTATGCATCGGCGTTATCAGCGACCGGCATTGGGTCGGCCTGTGTAATGGTTTGGAACTGACCGAGTTGGGAGCACGAGCGGAATACGCCACCAACGAGGGCCGCAAGAAGGATCGGGAATACCTGCTTGCGGAATTACAGAAACGGATATCAACACTGGAGACGGACGATGTCACGGCGCGTTGTGAAAAGGCGGGATTGCCTTTTGCCCCCGTTCGCGAACCGGTCGATCTGTTCGAGGACCGTCACCTACTGGAAAGCGGCGGCCTGATGGAGACCCGTCTTTCCGACGGACGTACCGCGATGCTGCCGAAAATCCCCCTGCAGATGAACGGTCACGATTTCGGTCTGCGCCATGAAACGCCTGCAATCGGCGAAGGAACCCGTGAATACCTAGCCGAGCTTGGTTTCGGGGAAGACGAGATCGCCAAACTGCTGGCTGAATCCGTGCTCAGCATCGACGAAGGCTCGGATACGGACGCCGCCTGACCCGCCGGAATCACCCTGGGCCTAGCGCATGAGCTGGTACGGGATATACAGCGCCAGATCCTGCCAGAACCACAGCAATGCCGCGGTGCACAGCATAATGATCGCGAACGGCACGGCGCCGCGTGCAACCTCGTGCAGGCGGGCCTTGCCGACGGCCTGGATGATGAACAGGTTCATCCCGACCGGCGGCGTGATCAGGGCGGTTTCAATCAGGACGACGAAGAAAATGCCGAACCAGATCGGATCGATGCCCGCATTCAGGACCGCCGGCAACAGCACCGGGACCATGATCAGCAGCATCGACAGGCTTTCGAGAAAGAAACCGATAATCAGAAGCACGACGCCGACCGCCAACACGAACAAGCCGGGCGTGGAGATGTTTTCCACAAGCAGGGTGCTGATGTGCTGCGGAATCAGATAAAGCGTAATGGCGTAGGAAAAGACTTTGGCGCCGGCGATGATCAGCAGCACCATGACGGTTGTCCGCAAGGACGCCTCGACGCTTTCCTTGAGTTTGGCCCAGTCCATTCTGCCCATGGAGAATGTGAGAATCAGGGAGAAGATGAACCCCAGCCCGGCGCTTTCCGACGGTGTTGCGATCCCTGCGTAGATTGATCCGATCACCCCCGCCGCGAGTACGACGACCGGCATCGCCACATATGTCACGCGCCATTTCTCGGACCAGCCGACTTTCGCCACTTGCTGATAGGCGCTTGAGTATTTGGAGAATACAACGCCGTAGACGATAAACGCGAACGCCAGAAACAGGCCCGGTCCCACACCCGCCAGAAATAGTGTGGGGATCGAAGACTCGGTGATGACACCGTAGACAATCAACGGAATCGAAGGCGGTATCAAAATCCCCAACGTCCCGCCGGCCGCCAGCATCCCCAGCACGAACGGCCGCTCGTACCCCCTTTTCGTCATTTCCGGGATTGCGACCGTCCCGATGGTCGCCGCCGTCGCGACGGAGGAGCCGGAAATCGCCGAAAACAGCGTACATGAAATGATGGTCGCCACACCAAGCCCGCCGGGCCAGTGCCCGACCCAGCCCTGTACGGCGGCATAGAGATCGCGCCCGACGCCACCGCGCAAAAGGACATTCGACATCAGCAGGAACATCGGCACGGCCAGCAGTTCGAAACTGTCCATCGAACCATGCAGCCGCTGCGGCACCGCGACCATCGGAAGTCCCTTGAATGCGAGCAGGATGACACCAAGACCGCCGAGCGCGAAAGCAACCGGCGTGCGCACGACGAGCAATGCAACCAGTGCCGAGAGAATCAGGAAGGTTTCCATCAGTGCTGTCTGTCCAGGATGTCGTCGTCGGGAATGCCGACCGTCCAGATGCGTATGATTTCGGCGATACCCTGGAGAATCAGCAACACGCATCCCAGCCATACCGGCGCATGCGTCAGCATCTTCGGCGGTGCCAGGTAGGTATCCGTGGTATGACCGGCAAGCGTAGATTTCAGCCACAGATCGAAACCGTAAAACGCCGCAGTGCCGGCAAAGACGAACATGAAAAGCAGCGCGAAGGTCCCGGCCAGTTTCCGGCTAAGCGATGTCGGGTCACGGAAGACGACCTCGATCGTCACCATTTCCCTGTGCTTGAGCACGTATGAACCTGAGACGTAAACCACCCAGACCTGGAGAATGCGGCTGACCTCGTCGACCCAGATGGTCGGCGCGTTGAACACGTAGCGCATGATGATTTCATAGGTGATGAACAAACCGATGGCGAACAAAGACCACGCACTGAGCTTTCCCGTAAACTCGGATATCGCGTCTACGCTGCGTATAAACATTTCAAAGGTTCGCCATAGGTTATGACTTGGCAGTAATGATCCGGCCGGAATAGCGGTGGCAACAGTTTCGTCACTGCCGCCACCGCTTATTCGTGTGCGATCTTACATCGCCGATTTAATCGCGGCCAGTGCCGCGGCTCCGGTAGGACCGGATTCCTTCACAAAACGCTCCTCGATGCCGACGAGCGCTTTCGACCATTCCGCACGCTGGGCAGCGGTCAGCTGTACGATATTGATCTTCGACTTCATTTCCTCGGTGATCGTATCTTCGGTTTTGTACACCTCATCGCGAAGCTTTGCTTCGACCTCCAAAGCGGCGGCATTGATGATCTCTTTGTGGTTGTCGGAGAGCTTGTTGTAGAAGTCGTTGTTCATGACGGCGATGAACTCGATGGCGCTATCATGGGTCAACGTCGCATGCTCCATAACCTCATAAAGCTTGCGCGACTTGATCGTCGACACACCCGTCATGCCGACATCGACGGCTTTCTGCTGATAGGCGAGGAACTGCTTGGAGCCCGACATCAGCGTCGGCGAACCGCCGAGCGCTTCCACGGTCCAGCCCTGCATCTTGCCGTAGGTACGGACCTTCTTGCCCTTGAGATCTGACGGCGCAATGATCGGGCCGCCGTTGTTCAGGTAGATATTGCGGCCGAAAGCCTGCCACCAGAGAACCTTGTTGTTGGTTTCCTTGAGGATCGCCGCATCGATCGTCTTGCGAAGGTCGGAGCCGGGCGCCACGACTTTGCGGAGATGCGCTTCGTTCTTGAAGATGAACGGGATCGAGATGACATCGACGGCGGGTACCGAGCCGGCGAAACGGCCGATGAACGTGGAACCGGCCTCGACGGCACCGGAACCGACGGCACCCGGAACTTCATTGTCCTTGAACAGCTGCGCCGACGGGAAGATCTGCGTTTTCAGTTCACCGCCTGATTTCTCGGTGATGATCTTGCCGAAATCCTTCCAGTTGGTCGTCGCAAAGTGGTTATCCGGCAACTGCATCGTTATGCGGATCATCGTTTCCGCACTGGCGGTGCCCGGCAACGACATGAACGTGGCGGCGCCGATAACCGCGCCGGCGGTTATGTATTTGAGTGTCTTGGTCATATTCTGGATGTTTGTTTTCACGGCTAACCTCCCGTTTCCCGTGTTGCGTTTTGAGTCTGTCGTGCACAGTAAAGCGTTGGATTGCGGGCGACAGCGTCAAAGATATTATAGTATACGTTTATACTTTAATAAAGGGGCTGACATAGATAAGCTCGAAGTATTCATATCTTTGCCCATTCGACTAG
>JAYNVG010000066.1:0-2217 GCA_038100295.1 Thalassospiraceae bacterium | reverse complement strand
CATTTCTGCCGGGCCGTTCAGGTCGGCCATCGGATCGAGGTCGGCATCCAGCGCATTCTGCGCCTTTTTCACGCTGTCCTCATTGTTGGGTTGTCCGTTCAACTCCGACATGGCGCTCCTGGCGAGGATCGGCTGGTCGCCGGCGCCCAGAAAGCCAATCCGCATATCGGAGAACGTGCCGCCATTGACACAGCCCTGAACGGCGATGCCGACGATGGCGTAGTCGCCGTGGCGGCGGGAGAGCTCCATGAAGGAGGTGCGTTCATCGTTCTGGATAGCCGGAATTTCGGCTGCCACCAGAATCTCGTTCTCCAGGCGTTCGGTCTCGAACAAGCCTTTGAAGAAGTCGTCGGCCGCGACCTTACGCTGTCCGTTTCGGCCTTGCAGAATAAATGTTGCGCCCAGTGCGCGTGTCACTGCTGGCATTTCCGCCGCAGGATCCGCGAAGGCGATCGAACCGCCGAAGGTGCCGCGGTTGCGGATGGCGTGGTGAGCCACATGGGGCATCGCCTTCGCGATCAGAGGGGCATGCTTCAAAACATCAGGAGAGTCATGGACTTCCGAGTGTCGGGTAAGAGCCCCGATGGTCAGCGTGTCACCTGATACCGATATACCGGACAGACCGTCCAATTGGTTGATGTCTATAAGTACCTCGGGCGTGGATAGGCGCATGTTGAGCGTCGCCATAAGGCTCTGGCCGCCGGCGAGAATGCGCGCATCGTCGCCATGTTCTTCGAGCAGGTCGAAAACCTGCTCAAGGTTCTCGGCGCGAACATAGGCAAAAGGTGCCGGTTTCAACCTTTTTCTCCCCTTCTAAACACTAGTGGTGTTTTCCCGAACTTCTTTACGTTCCGGAGACTATGTTTCTACCCATTCGATAGATCCAAGTCTATGCGAAGCCTCACGGCAAGGTTATCGAGAAATCAAACGTGGTCGGATAGACTTCCTTTCTTTAACGGGAGGCCGGTCATGGCGTTAACGATCTGGGGACGGCTCACGTCGTCCAACGTGCAGAAGCTGCTCTGGGGATGCGCCGAAATGGGCATTCCCTTCGAACGTCCGGACATGGCCGGAAAGTTTGGTTTCACCGACGATTATCTCGCGATGAACCCGAACCGTGTCGTGCCCACCATCGACGATGACGGTTTCATCCTGTGGGAATCGAATGCCTGCCTTCGCTATCTGGCGGAGAAACATGGACGCGGCACACTATGGCCCGAAGCCCCGCAGATACGGGCAGATGCGGACCGTTGGATGGACTGGGCCACCACCACCTTCTGGAACGCATTGCGTCCGGTGTTCCACCAGTTGATACGTACCGCGCCGGAAAATCGTAATATAGAAATGGTCACGCAGGGTGTGGAAGGGGCCGCGGCAGCGAGCGTCATTCTTGAGCGCTATCTTGAAGACCGGGACTTTGTCGCCGGTAATGAATTCACCATGGGGGACATTCCCATTGGCCAGGCGGTCTATCGTTGGTACGCGATGGATATCGAAAGGCCGGATCGCCCGAATATTCGTGCCTGGTACGAACGTCTCGGCGAGCGGCCCGGCTATGCCGAATACGTAATGATCCCGCTCGAGTAGCGGCTCGGTTCCAGATTTTCGTTTGCCGCTGGCGAACATGCACCGACTGCAAGAGTTGACTCCATGCCGTGACTGTCGGTTCAATGCTAATCAATAAAAAGCGTGGCCAAAAAACCAAAATCATCAATGAGCCGGGGCATCCTGGGGGAGAAAACGATGAGCCAGAAGAAATCCTTTGCACGTAAACTCGCCGCCGTCGGAGCCGGTGCCGTCTTGGCATCGGCCATGTTCGCGGCTCCGTCCTCTGCTGCCGAGAAAATCAAGCTCGCGGCCATTGACGGTTATTCGCCGAAGTCTCTGTGGGTGAAGGAATTCATAGATTTCTATATCCCCGAGATTGACAAGCGCCTGGCTAAGACCGGCAACTACGAGATCGAGTGGAACCAGGCTTGGGGCCAGATTGTGAAGGTTCGGGGTGTGCTCGGCGGCCTGCAGAAAGGCCTCGGAGACATCGGTGTCGTAACCTCGGTCTTCCATGCGGACAAGGTACCGCTGCAGCTCGTGGCGTATGCCACGCCGTTCGTCACCAACGATCCGAAGCTCGTGGCCCAGACCGTAGATGGTCTGGCCGACAAGCATACAGAGTTCAAGCAGGCCTTCACCAAGTTCAATCAGGTATATCTGACGAAT
>JAYNVG010000058.1:0-13488 GCA_038100295.1 Thalassospiraceae bacterium | reverse complement strand
GCCGAGACGGCGGAGTTCTTCTCGTTCGGCACCAACGACCTGACGCAGACCACGTTCGGCTTCTCGCGCGATGACGCGGCGCCGTTCCTCGACGTCTATCACCGCAACGGCATCATGGAGAACGATCCGTTCATGACCATCGACGCCGAGGGTGTCGGCGAACTGGTGAAGATCGGCATCGAGCGCGGCCGCAAGACCCGTCCCGACATCAAGCTCGGCATCTGCGGCGAACACGGCGGCGATCCGGCGTCGGTGCACTTCTGCCACAAGGTCGGCCTGACGTATGTGTCGTGCTCGCCGTACCGGGTGCCGATCGCACGTCTGGCGGCGGCGCAGGCGGCGCTGGCGGACAAAGGGTGATTGAGGGATTTAAGCAATGTCAGACCATCTCGATGCAGACTGCATTTTCTGCAAGATCATCCGCGGCGAAATTCCCAGCTTCAAGGTCTGGGAAGACGAGGCGACCTACGCCTTCATGGACATCAACCCGGTCGCCCCGGGCCACGCCCTGATCGTGCCCAAGTTCCACACGCCAAATATCTACGAAGCGCCAGCCGACTGGCTCGGCCCGGTCATGGGATCGGTCAGCCGGGTCGCCCGCGCCGTACGTGACGAGTTGAAACCCGACGGCATGAACATCCTGCAGGCCAACGACAAGGGCGCGGCGCAGTCGGTTTTCCACATCCACTTTCATGTGATCCCGCGAAATCTCGGCGACGGGCTGACCATGAACTGGGACATCGTGCCCGGCGACATGGCGGAAATCGGCGCCCTGGCCGAGAAAATCGCCGCCCGGACGGCGGCCGATCCCGCCTGAACGTGGCTTTGTTCAGATAATTCTAATAAGCACCGGTCTGTAATCTTCAAGTCAGGCTTCGACACTATGATCGCGTCAGTTGAAGACATGGAGAAGACCATTAACCGCATCATTCAGAACCAGGATCAGAAGACCCGGAACGTTCTGTTCGTCTGCGCCAACAACGCACGCCTGTCGTTGATCGCGGAATCCCTGCTGCGCAGTTACCGGGTGCGGGGCGTACGCGCCTTCAGCGCCGGTATCGATCCGGCCGACAGAGCCGACAGTTTCGCGCTGTCCGCCTTGACACTGGCGGGTCTCGGGAACGAGGGCCTGTGGCCCAAGCACTGGGAATGGTTCGCCAACCAGCGCAAGCCGCTGATCGATGTGGTGGTGATGATCGGTGCGGAAACGGCTGATTGCCTGCCGCGCAACTTCCCCGGCAATCCCGAATACCTGACCTGGAACATCGACGGCGAGACCGCGCTTCGCTTCCACCATGGGGTGTGGCGCGACATGCAGATGTTGCGGCCGTATGTCGAGGAACTGGCTGACGGGCTGCATAACGCTGAAAGCATGCCGGTCGAGACAATCCGCGCCGAAGCCGCGGAATAGCGGTCAGCGCCTGACGAAGAAGGTCACGTCCGGCATCGGGCTTTCGTCGAACATCTCGACATCCTCCGACAGATACTTGACGCAGAATGCCCGCACCCGTTCCGGGTCGGTGTAATACAGCCCGTCGTATTTCTCCGCCTCGTCGAGGCGCAGCATGTTGAAGGCCAGCGCCTTGCCGGTGCGGTGCCACAACTGCCGCAGGCTGGCTTCGACGTATTCCCGCCACTGTTCTTCATCGGCATTGCCGTGCAGGTTGTAGGTGCCGGACGCGAAACTGTAATCGGCGCGCTTGCTGGCCCACATCTTGCGGTGGAACGAGGCGCGCGGGTCGCTGATGCGGTCGCGGCAGGCGGCGATCATCTCCTGGGAAATGTCGTAGCCGTAATAGCGGCTGTCGCGCAGCACCGGAAATTCACGGAGATATTTGAAGAACGCGCCGTACCCACAACCCAGATCGTTGATGCTGACGCCGCCGGATGCCATGTCGGCGGGGGCGAAGATATCGCACAGCCGCTCGAAACGGCGCCGTTGCCAGACCTCGCCCTTCCAGAACACGCCTTTCGCCGAAGCCCCGCACTGATCCAGCCTGCGGCCGTAAATGCGGGCGACCGGGGCCAGGAGTTTCGGGGCGCGTCTGAGAATTTGAATGATCACGTTCCGAGGCTAACCGGTACGGCGGTCACTGCCAATTGGTTGTTTGTTCGGGGTGTCATCCCGCGAAGCGGGGATGCCGCATAAAACTTAACCACAGAGGCACAGAGGGACGCCGAGTCCGAAGTACCTCTGTGTCCTCTGCGGTTTACTTTTTCTTTGAAATCCGCTGCGCGGCCGAAGGGTCTAAGCTTCCGCGTCCCCACCGTCTTGCGGCAACTGCATCCAGGCGGGGACCTGCGGGGTCACGGTGGCGTCACCGGCGCCGAGCGGCCGGCCGGCGGCAATGGCGCCGAGGCGCAGCATGGCAATGCCCAGATCGCCGCTGACCGAACGCAGGTCGCCGACGACCCGGCCGTCCGCCATGATGTCGGTGCCGGGCACGGCTGCGCCTTCGATGGCCACCGGTACCAGGCGTTTCTTGATCAGGCCCCGGTACTTGGTCCGGGCCGTCAGTTCCTGGCCCATGTAGCAGCCCTTTTTCCAGTCGACGCCGGATAGCTCATCGAAGCCGCTTTCCAGCAGGATGGATTTGTCCTTTTCCAGATCCAGCGGCGCTTCCGGCAGGCCGAGCGCGATGCGAAAGTGCTGATAGGCGGCATCATCGGTTTCCTGGGCGCCGAGGGCGGCGGCGTCGAAACCGGCTTTCGGCGCGATGACACGGACCCCGGCCTCGCTCAGGCGTGGATCGGCATACAGAATGGCGCCGTCCGGGGTTTTCGTCTGCGCGCCTCCGGTCAAAAGCCCCGATGCGCCGTCGCCGAACACCAGGTGCACGTCATAGGCATCGCTCACGTCCTCGAGCGCGACCTTGGAGCGCAGCTTGAACATGGTCAGTTTCCGGATCAGCTGGGCGGCGTCTTCGGTCAGGCAGTCGAGCAGCAACGCACCGTCGTCGGCGACGATGAAGAAATCGTACAGGTATTTGCCCTGCGGCGTCAGCAGCGCGGCATAAAGCCCCCGCGTGCCGTCGGCGCGCGTGATATCGTTGGAAATCAGGCCCTGCAGAAAGCTGCGGCTGTCGTCGCCGCTGATGCGGATAATGCTGCGGTCGGTGCGTTGAACGCGTTTCATGACACCCCCTGAAAGTGATCTCGGTGTAAGATGGGGGTCCGGGGGCGGTTTCTGCAAGGGGCGCCGCCCGAAATGCCGCCGGACAGCTGGCCGGAATAGTTGTCAGGCCGGGGTTTGCATCGCCGCAGCGCATGCTTATAAGGAAGCAGAATCAGGGGTTAACCGGATGCGCGCGTTATTCGTTACATCGACACGGGTTGGGGATGCGATCCTGTCCACGGGGGTTCTGTCGCGGTTGCTCGACGAAAACCCCGGGCTGCGCGTCACCATTGCCTGCGGCCCGGCGGCGGCGAGCCTGTTCGAGGCCGTGCCGGGACTGGAGCGGATCGTCGTGCTCGACAAGATGCTGGGTTCGCTGCACTGGGCTTATCTGTGGGCGCTGGAGGGCCGCCGGCGCTGGGATATTCTCGTCGATCTCAGGAATGCGCCGGTGACCTATCTGATCAGCGCCAAAAAACGCTACCGCATGACCCGTTCCCGGGACGGAGGACACCGGATCAATACCCTGGCCCGTGTCATCGGCGCCGAGGACAATCCGCCGTCGCCGAAGATCTGGCTCAATGAGAAATGCCGCCGCGCCGCGGCGCGGCTGATCCCGGACGGGCCGCCGGTGCTGGCCATCGGCCCGACCGCCAACTGGCAGGCCAAGCAGTGGCGTGGGCAGTCGTTCGCCGAACTGATTTCCCGGCTGACGGCGCCGGACGGTATCCTGCCGGGAGCGCGTGTCGCCATCTTCGGGCGCGACGACGAGCGGCCGATGGCGCTGCCGGTGATCGAATCCGTGCCCGAGGCGCGCTTGCTCGATCTGGTCGGGCGTATCGATCTGCTGACCGTGTCGGCGTGCCTGGAACGCGCCTCGTTTTACATCGGCAACGATTCCGGGCTGATGCATCTGGCGGCGGCGAGCGGTATCCCGACGCTGGGTCTGTTCGGCCCGTCCCCGGCGGAACAATACGCGCCGTGGGGGCCGCTGTGCGATCATGTGCAGGCCAGCCTCGGCTTCCATGAAATCTTTCCGGAAGACTTCGACCACCGCAACACCGACACCCTGATGGATAGCCTCAGCATCGATCAGGCCGAGGAGGCGGCAAACCTGCTTTGGGCGCGTGCCCGGGATGCGGCGGCGTGAGCGAAGGCATCGTTCTTTCCGCACTGATCAGCGTGCATAACGAGGAACACCAACTCCGCGACTGTCTCGCCACGCTCGGCTTTGCCGACGAGATCGTGGTTTTGCTCGACAAGTGCACCGACGGCTCGAAACAGATTGCCGGGGAATTCACCGACCGCATCGTCGAGGGCGCCTGGGGCATCGAGGGCGAGCGCCGCAACGCCGGCATCGCGGCGTGCGACGGTACGTGGATATTCGAAATCGATGCCGACGAGCGGGTGCCGGACGATCTGGCCCGGGAAATCCGCCGCACCATCGAGACCACCGGTGCCGACTGGCACGAAATTCTCGTCGACAATTACGTCGGCAAGCGCCTCGTGCGCTGGGGCTGGGGTGCGTCGTTCGGCAAGGCCGCCTATCCGGGGCTGTTCCGCAAGGGCGTCAAGGAATGGGGCATGCAGCGTGTGCACCCGTCCCTGAAGTGGTCGGGCCGGAAAGGGGCGATGCTGCAAGGCCGGCTTGTGCATTACGTCGACCGCGATATTTCCGACATGATCCGCCGCCTCGACAGCTATTCCACGGCGCGCGCGCTGGATCTGATCGACAGCGGCGACATCGGCTCCATGGCAAACAACGTGCGCCGCTTCTTTTCCCGGTTCATCAAGTGTTTCGTGTTCCGCAAGGGCTACCGCGAAGGCGGGCTGGGCCTGCTGATCGCGATCTGCGCCGGGCTGTTTCCGCTGCTGTCCTATATCAAGGCCGCCGACATGCGGAAGGACGTCTGAGCATGGCGGTGATCGTGCTCGCCGATGACGGCATCGTGTTCGACGGCCGGACCCCGGAACGGGGTCCGCTCGGCGGTGCCGAAAGCTCGGTCATCCAGCTTGTCGAAATCCTCGCCGCGCGCGGCCATGACGTCACGGTCTGCAACAAGTGCGAGGCCCCGCTCGATTATCGTGGGGTCAAGTGGCGGCGCATCGCCGACGGCGTACCGGAAACCGCCGATCTGTACATCGCCAACCGGGGCGACAAGCTGTTGAAGCTGTGCGAAGGCGCGAAGCGGACCGTGTTCTGGACCCACAATCCGTGCGGCTACATGCTCAAGGCGCGTTATCTGTGGCAGTTCTGGCGCCGCCGCCCGGTGATCGTGTTCATTGGCAGCTACCATGCCACGACCTTGCCCGCATGGGTGCCGGACGGCGGGCGGCGGACCATCCCGTACGGCCTGCCGGAGCAGTTCTGCGAGGCAGCCCCCGCCGATGGCGTGCCGGCGCCGCGCGCGATATTTACCTCGAACCCGCTGCGCGGTCTCGACTGGCTGCTCGATCTGTGGGCCGGTGAAATCGAACCGAAGGTGCCGGGCGCCGAGCTGCACGTGTTTTCCGGTGCCGCCACCTATGGCGCCGCGGGGGCGCGCAAGGGCGATGCCATGGGCGCCGTGCTGGACAAGGCGAAGGCGCTCGAGGCGCAGGGCGTGCGTCTCCGCCAGCCTGTCGGTAAGGCGGCGCTGATCGACGAACTGCGGCTGGCCCGGGTCATGCTCTACAAGGGCGATATCAACGAAACCTTCTGCCTCGCCATCGCCGAGGCCCAGTGCATGGGCGTGCCGTGCGTGGTACAGCCCATCGGCTCGATGCCGGAACGGGTGCGCGACAACCAGACCGGCTTCATCGCCGCCGACGACGGGGCCTTCGCGCTTGCCGCGACGCGGCTGCTCACCGATGATGCGCTGTGGCGTCGGCAAAGCGCGGCGGCGCTTGAAACCCAGCGCGGCTGGCGCTGGCCCGACGCGGCGGCGGCATTCGAGGAGCTGTTGGAGTCCCCATGAAAGTACTGCAAGCCATGGCAGGTGCGGAATTCGGCGGCGCCGAAGCGTTCTTCGTGCGCCTCGCGATCGGTCTGCATCGTGCCGGCCTCGATCAGAAGGTGATCATCCGCGCCAACCCGGCGCGCGCCAAGCTGCTCCGCGACGGCGATATCGAACCGGTCGAACTGGCCTTTGGCGGGCGTTTCGATTTTTCCACACCGCGTGCGATGAAACGCGAGATCGCCGCCTTCAAGCCCGACGTGGTGCTGACGTGGATGAACCGCGCCACCTCGATGTGCCCGAAGGGCGATTTCGTCCATGTCGCCCGGCAAGGCGGCTATTACGATCTCAAGTACTATGCGAACTGCGATCACCTGATCGGCAACACGCAGGACATCGTCGAGTATCTGGTCGAACACGGCTGGCCCAAGGAAAAGGCCCACTATCTGCCGAACTTCGTGTCCGACGCCGAGGGCACGCCCCTCGACCGCGGCCAGTTCTATACGCCGAAGGGCGTGCCGCTGATCGTCGCGCTCGGCCGGCTGCACGAGAACAAGGCCTTCGATACCCTGCTCAGGGCGCTGGCCCGGGTGCCGAATGTGTATCTGTGGCTGGCCGGCGAGGGGCCGCTGAAGGCCGAGCTGATGAAGCTTGCCGAGGAACTGGGCATCAAACCCCGGGTCCGCTTTTTGGGCTGGCGCGACGACACCGCCGATCTGCTCAGCACCGCCGACCTGTTCGTCTGTCCATCCCGCCACGAGCCGCTCGGCAACGTGGTGATCGAGGCCTGGGCGCAGGGCCTGCCGGTCGTTGCCGCCGACTCCATGGGGCCGGGTACGCTGATCGAGAACATGGAAACCGGCATCCTGGTGCCGGTCGACGACGAAATCCTCATGGCCCGGGCGATCCGTGGCGTGCTAGAGGACGAGAACCTCGCCGAACGCATCGCCCGCCAGGGGCACAAGGCCTATCAGGATAACTTCACCGAGGCACAGGTGGTGGACCGGTATCTCAAGTTCTTCGACAAGGTCGCGGGCTGAACCATGTGCGGGATTGCCGGACTGATGACCGCAGACGGCACCGCCCCGGCGGCTGCCGTGCTCGACCGTATGGCGGCGGCGCTGGCGCACCGCGGGCCGGACGGTCGCGGCGATTACATGGACGCCGATGTGGCGATGATGCAGACGCGCCTCGCCATCATCGATCTGGCGACTGGCGATCAGCCGCTGTATGCGCCTGCTGGTGCCGATAACGGCAAGCTGGCGCTGGTCGCAAACGGCGAGATCTACAACTACGTCGAACTGCGCCAGATGATGAGCGATATCGACTACGCGACCGGGTCGGATTGCGAATCCATGCTGTACCTGTACCGCGAGCACGGTCTCGATTTCGCCGAACACCTGCGGGGCATGTACGCCGTTGCCATCCACGACCCGGACGACGGGGCACTGGTACTGGCGCGCGATCCGTTCGGCATCAAGCCGCTGTATTACGGCATCGCCGAGGACGGCTTCGTCTTCGCGTCCGAGCCGCAGGCGCTGATCGCCGCCGGTCTGGTATCGCCTGCCGTCGATGCCGCCAGGCGCGACGAGCTGCTGGCGTTGCAGTTCACGACCGGGGCGGAAACGATCTTCCCCGGCATCTATCGGGTGCTGCCGGGCGAAACGCTGATCGTGCGCAAAGGCCGCATCGCCCAGCGTGCGCTGCTGGCGGCGTTGCCGCCGGGCGGGCCGAAGAAGCTGCCGCTCGACAAGGCGCTGTATGATTTCGACCGGATCATCACCGAGGCCGTCAATGTGCATCAGCGTGCCGACGTGCCGTACGGCATGTTCCTGTCCGGGGGCATAGATTCCTCGGTGATCCTGGCGGTGATGCGCCGGCTCAATCCGGAACCGGTGCACGCGCTGACGGCGGGCTTTCCCGGAACCGACGTGCATGACGAGCGCGCCCATGCCCGCGACGTCGCCCGGGCCTGCGGCGCCGAGCATGACGAGATCACCGTCACCGAGGACGATTTCTGGCGCGAACTGCCCGCCATCTGTGCCGCCATGGACGATCCTGCGGCGGACTATGCGGTGGTGCCGAGCTACATGCTGGCTCGCAAGGCGCGCGCCGACGGCCTCAAGGTGGTGCTGTCGGGCGAGGGCGGCGACGAGCTGTTCGCCGGTTACGGGCGTTACCGCCGCCAGGCCCGTCCGGCGATCTTCGGCGGCCGGAAGATGCGTCACCAGGCGATCCTCGCCGGCACCGGGGTGCTCAGGGACGAGCCAATGGGCTGGCGTAACGGCATCGCCGCCGCCGAGGCCGAGGCCCGCGCATGCGGCAGGAATGCGCTGCAGACGGCGCAGGCGACGGACATCGCCGACTGGCTGCCCAACGACCTGCTGACCAAGCTCGACCGCTGCCTGATGGCGCACGGGGTCGAGGGGCGGGTGCCTTTTCTCGATCCGTACGTCGCCGATTTTGCGTTCCGCCTGCCCGACAGCCTGAAGGTGCATCACCGCACCGGCAAGTGGCTGCTCAGGAAATGGCTGGAAACGGCGCTGCCGGAAAGCAAGCCGTTCGAGAAGAAGCGCGGCTTCACGGTCCCGGTCGGCGACTGGATTGCCGGGCAGGGCGCGCGGCTCGGCCCGCTGGTCGCGGCGCAGCCGGGCATTGCCGAGGTCTGTGATCCCGACGCCGTCAAGCGGCTGTTCGGTGCCGGCGCCGACAAGGGCCAGGCGCAGTGGACGCTGCTGTTCTATGCGCTCTGGCACAGACGTCATATCGAAGGCGTGGATACGGCCGGAGACGTGTTCGAGGCGCTTGATAATAAGTAAAACCGTCTACCCCGGACCTGATCCGGGGCCCATGCATTATCCGGCAAGACCCGGTGTTTTTGGAAATAGGTCCCGGATACCTCGCGGGCTCGGTTCCGGGATAGACGTGAATTAACGGCTATATCCCCGTCGCGGTGATCCGCTTGACGATGAAGTCGCCGCCCCGGTCGGAAATCCTCACCCCCTCGAACGGGTCGGAAAATGCCCGGTCCGACGTCGCGATCATTTCCTTACCGTCGAGGCTGACATGCATCGCCCCGTCGGTGCCGCGGGTCCACGACAGCTTGTGGAAGTTCTTGTCTTCCATCGACACCGCCTCGGATGTGGCGATGACACTGGAGCCGGAACTGCCGACGCGGTGCAGCTGCAGGCCCTTGCCGCTGACGTACAGAAGCCGGTAACCGATATCGGCGTTCTGGCCCTGGAACACGCCGACCTCGAAATGGCTGTTCTCGGCCTGCCATGACGACATTTCAAGATCGATGGAAAACGCGTTGCTGACGGCGACGCGGGTCACGATCAGGTTCTGTGACGGGCCGGCGGTGGTGCCCTTGGTGCCGGCGGCGCGTTTCAGGATCTGCCCGAGCAGCACCTTGGCCAGATCGTCGCCGCTGCCGGACGTGGTCTGCTGGCTCTGCTGCGCGGTCAGCAGGCGGTTGCGCAGCCCCCAGCCGGTTTCGATGAAGTACTCGCCGCCCATCACCTGCCACACCGGGTTGGCGGTGAAATTGCCGTCGGAAAAGCTGTCGTCGAGGACCACCGTCTTCCAGGGGATCACGGCGCCGTTGGCCAGGTTGCGCAGGTCCTGCAGGAAAAGAGGGTCGGCGGCCTTGGCCTTTTCCGCGTCGTCGATCAGCTTGTTCAGCCGGTCGAGAAATTCCTGCGGCACGCCCGGCGTGGCGGTCGCGGCAGGATCGGACCAGGTCGAATAACGCGTGCCTTGCGCGCCTGCGGTCAGCGGGACCAGGCAGGCGGCAACGAGGCAAACAGCGATGAGTCGGGCGGCAGCGATACGGGACGTTGTCTGGCGCATGGCGGGTTCCTCGTGTTTTTGTGCCATCTTTTGCCCCATGCTAGCACATTGAAGCGATGCGCAAAGCGGTCTTCGCTGGACAGGGCGGCGGAAACATGCGAGCTAAAAATCATGGCTGATACCGACCGCATTACCCTGAAACGCCCGGACGACTGGCACGTGCATTTCCGTGACGGTGCCATGATGCAGGCCGTGGTCCCGGCGACCGCGCGCCAGTTCGCGCGTGCCATCGTCATGCCCAATCTGGTGCCGCCGATCACAAGCATCGAAGCCGCCGTCGCCTACCGCAAGCGCATCGAAAGCGCGGTGCCCGACGGCATCGCCTTCACGCCGCTGATGACGGCGTATCTGACCGACGAAACCGCGCCGGAAATGCTGAAGCAGGGCGCCGAGGAAGGCGTCTTTACGGCGGTCAAGCTGTATCCCGCCGGCGCCACCACCAACTCGGCGTCCGGGGTCACCGACATCGCCAGGGTGATGCCGGTGCTGGAAACCATGCAGGACATCGGTCTGCCGTTGCTGCTGCACGGCGAGGTGACGTCGCCGGAAATCGATATCTTCGACCGCGAGGCGGTTTTCATCGATCAGGTCCTGACACCGCTGCTCAAGCACCTGCCGGGGCTGAAGGTGGTGCTGGAACACATCACCACCAGTGATGCCGCCGATTTCGTCGCCGCCGGCGATCCGGCGCACCTGGCGGCCACCATCACCGCGCATCATCTGGTGATCAACCGCACCGACATCTTTCGGGGCGGCATCCGCCCGCATCTGTATTGCCTGCCGATCGCCAAACGCGAACAGCACCGTCTGGCGCTGCGCCGGGCCGCGACGTCGGGCGATCCGCGCTTTTTCCTCGGCACCGACACCGCGCCGCACGCGCGGCATCTGAAGGAAGCCGCCTGCGGCTGCGCCGGGATCTATTCGGCACCGGTGGCGATGGAAGTCTATGCCCAGGTGTTCGACGAAGAAGGCGCGCTGGACAAACTCGAAGCCTTCGCTTCGTTGAACGGGCCGGCGTTTTACGGACTGGCGCCCAACGAGGATACCGTGATGCTGGCGCGCCAGCCGTGGACGGTGCCGGACAGCTACGAAGCCGGGCCCGGCGAGGCGCTCAGCCCGTTCATGGCCGCAGAGACGCTGAACTGGAAATTCGCGGACTGAAAAACATCGTCTACCCCGGACTTGATCCGGGGTGGGGCGTGTGGCGGAACGGATGCTTTTAACACTTTAAAACATCGTCTACCCCGGACTTGATCCGGGGCCTATGGCTAACCCGGCATCATCCGTTGCGTTCGGAAATGGGTCCCGGATACCGCGCGATGCCCGGTTCCGGGATAGACGAGAGAGAGCGTGCTGAGGAGGCCCGCAGGGACGTCTCGAAGGATGTGTGCCGGGCTTAAAGCGTCTTCTTCATCGTCGCGCCGCTCTCGTTCCTGAGACGCCGCATCAGCGTGTTCAGCATGGCGACGACGATCGGGTTGCTCTGTTTCAGGACCCGGTCGAAAATCCGTTTCGGTACGACGATGCAGGTGGTCTTGGACATGGCGCGCGCCGTGGCCATGCGCTCTGCACGGTCGACCAGGGCCATCTCGCCGACCAGTTCGCCTTCGCCGATGACGGCGACGACCAGCTCGGCGGTACCGTCGCCGACGGCGATCTCGACCTTGCCGGACTGGATGATGAAGCCTTCCTCGCCCATCTCGCCTTGCGCGAAGATGACCTGTCCCGGCTTGTATTCGCGGTATTCCAGTTCCTGTTCGCTCAAGGCTTTTCTCCTGTCGATGAAAAACATAGGCCGAACCCGGGCGGGCGACAATGCCGGTTTCAGCAGCGCGGCATTGACCTTGGCGGTTCGTCGCGTAATGTCGGGAAAACGCCATTCCCGGGAGAGAGACCATGAGCAATACCGAATTCAAGGCGCTGCTGCTGAGCACCGACGACGAAGGCAAGGTTTCCGCCGCCTTCGAGACCCTGCCCAACGACCGTCTGCCTGAAGGCGACGTCACCGTCGCCGTCAAGTACACCACGCTGAACTACAAGGACGGCATGATCCTGAATGGCCTTGGCAAGCTGGTGCGCGACTATCCGCACGTGCCGGGGATCGATTTTTCCGGCGTCGTCGAGGAATCCGCGCATCCCGACTTCAAGCCCGGTGACGAGGTCATCCTGACCGGCTGGCGCGTCGGCGAAGTGCACTGGGGCGGCTATGCGACCCGGGCGCGGGTTCGCGGCGACTGGCTGGTGCCGCTGCCCAAGGGGCTGACGCTGGAACAGGCGATGGCCATCGGCACCGCCGGGTTCACGGCGATGCTGGCGATCATGACGCTGGAGGAACACAACCTTTCGACCGATACCGACAAGGAAGTGCTGGTCACCGGCGGTGCCGGCGGCGTCGGCTCGGTCGCGGTGTCGGTGCTGGCCAACCTCGGCTACAAGGTTGCCGCTTCGACCGGGCGGCCCGAGCAGCACGATTACCTGAAGGGCCTCGGCGCCAGCATGATCATTGAGCGCGACGAGCTGGTCGAACCGCCGAAGGGACCGCTGGGCCGTGAACGCTGGGCCGGTGCCATCGACAACGTCGGCGGCCCGACCCTGCATCACGTTCTGGCGACGCTGGGCTATTGGGGGGCGTGCGCGTCGGTCGGCAATGCAGGCTCGTTCAAGCTCGACACAACGGTGCTGCCGTTCCTGCTGCGCGGTATCAACCTGTGCGGCATCGACAGCGCCACGTGCTCGAAGCCGCGCCGCATCGTCGCCTGGGACCGGCTCTCGAAACAGTTGCCGATGGACAAGCTGGAAGAAGTCACCAACCGGGCAGGGTTTGCCGAGCTGCCGGGTCTGGCCGGGCAGATCCTGAAGGGTCAGATCCGCGGCCGCATGGTGATCGACGTCAACGCGTAAAGGTTAACGCGCCCTTAAGTTATTGAAATCACGGAAAAGCCGCTGTCCGGATCCCCGGGCGGCGGCTTTTTCGCGTGGGCCGCCCGGCTTGGCACCGTTCGTGCATTTATGCCTCTGATACATGCGATCAGGAGGTTGGAATGTTCAGGAAAGTCTGTTTTGCCGTGGTCTTCGCCGCATCCCTGTCGGCGTGCAGCTATGTCGACGAATACGAGCGTCAGGTAACGGACTGGGAACCGGTGTACTGCTACAAATCGCTGGCGGCGACGACGTGTTACCGCGAACCGAAGCATGCCGACAATCTGAGGCTGGTCAATTATTACGGCCCGCACCCGAGCCGCTATGACGCGCCGGAACCGCTGAAGGAACCCGATTTCAAGGCGCCCGAGCCGGTCAATTACTGGGTCAAGGACGCCGAGCCGGTGCCGCGCGCGATGCCGCACGGCGATCTTGCCGACCGGCCGTGGCTGACCACTGAGGGCCGCGAGGAACAACTGTCGATGCGCGAACTGCGGTTGCTGAGCGCGTCCGACGCCGGCACTCACGCGCTGCTGCGCCAGATTTCGCTGGGTGCGGCGGCGGAAGCCCCCGCATCCTTGCCGCAACCGGACCTAAAGGTCGAGTAAGGGCCCTCTCCCTCCCATTCGCTGTCGCTCATGGGCCCCTCCCTCTCCCAGGGGAGAG
>JAYNVG010000057.1:0-13606 GCA_038100295.1 Thalassospiraceae bacterium | reverse complement strand
TCGACGTTGTAGTCGGCGGACTGCAGCAGCTTGAGAATGATGTTTTCGACGTCTTCGCCGACATAGCCGGCTTCGGTCAGCGTCGTCGCGTCGGCCATGGTGAACGGCACATCAAGGATGCGCGCCAGGGTCTGCGCCAGCAGCGTCTTGCCGCAACCGGTCGGACCGATCAGCAGAATGTTGGATTTCGCCAGTTCGACATCGTTGGACTTGCCGCTGTGGCTGAGCCGCTTGTAATGGTTGTGCACGGCGACGGAGAGAACCCGCTTCGCCCTTTTCTGACCGATTACGTAATCGTCCAGCACCTGGCAGATATCCATCGGTGTCGGCACGCCTTCACCGGATTTCACCAGGTTGGTTTTGTGCTCTTCACGGATGATGTCCATGCACAGCTCGACGCATTCATCGCAGATGAATACGGTCGGACCGGCGATCAGCTTGCGGACTTCGTGTTGGCTCTTGCCGCAGAACGAGCAATAAAGCGTGTTCTTGGCGTCGCCACCGCTGCCGGACTTGCTGCTCATTTGGACTCCTTGATCCGCTCTTGTTCCAGAATCGCTATGTTACCCGCCGTGAGCGGGGCCATACAATCCCCAATGTACGTCAGTCATCCTCGGGCTTCGGACGCTCGTTCACGACTTCATCGACGAGACCGAATTCCTTGGCCTCTTCGGCGCTCATGAAAGTGTCGCGGTCGACGGCTTTTTCGATCTTCTCGAGATCGTTGCCGGTGTGCTCGACGTACATGTTGTTCAGTCGTTCGCGCAGCTTCAAGATTTCGCGGGCCTGGATTTCGATATCCGAAGCCTGACCCTGCGCACCGCCCGACGGCTGGTGAATCATGACGCGCGAGTTCGGCAGTGAGAAACGCTTGCCTTTGGTCCCGGCACACAGCAACAGCGAACCCATGGATGCAGCCTGACCGATGCAGACGGTCGACACGTCCGGGCGGATGTAGCGCATGGTGTCGTAGATCGCGAGACCCGAGGTCACCACGCCGCCCGGTGAATTGATGTAGAACGATATGTCCTTGTCCGGATTTTCAGATTCAAGGAACAGCAACTGCGCACAGATCAGGCTCGCCACTTCGTCGTGGACAGCACCGGTCAGAAAGATGATCCGTTCTTTCAGGAGCCGCGAGTAGATGTCATATGCGCGCTCGCCACGGTTGGTCGTTTCGACCACCATCGGCACCAGCGTGTTCATATAGGTGTCCATAGCGTTAGACATTCCGCGTGTCTCCCTTGTGTAACATGTCGTTCCGAGATAATCCGCGCAGCCCCTCCATGCAAGGACTGAGTTGCGGAATGTCTTTCAGGCAGGCCAAAAGGTGCCCGGGATATCCATAAGGATTCCCCGGCACCCCGCCCGGATTTCAGAGGTCTCAGCCTTCGTCTTTTTTGGCGGCGGCTTTTTTCTTCGGTGCCGCTTTCTTTTTCGGCTTGTCGTCGCCATCGTCCTTCTTGGCGGCGGCCTTTTTCTTCGGTGCCGCTTTCTTCTTCGACTTGGCGTCCTGTTCTTCGTTCTCGGACTCGATTTCCTTGATCAGGTCTTCCATGGTCGCCGTCTTGTCGGTGACCTTGACCATTTCGAGTATGAAATCGACGATCTTGTCTTCATACATCGGCGCGGCGGCCTGCTCGAGCGCCTGCGGGTTCTGCTTGAAGTATTCCATGACCTGCTGTTCCTGGCCCGGATACTTGCGCGCTTCGTTCATCATCGCCTTGTTCAGATCGTCCTGGCCGATCTGGATATTGTTGTTGCGGCCGATTTCGTTCAGCAGCAGTCCAAGGCGGACTCGGCGGTCGGCGATTGCCTGGAACTCGGCGGCTTCATCCTTGTCCGGTTCGATGGCGTGCGCTTCCGTATGGTCGTGTTCATCGGCATGATGCGCGTCGGAGCCATGCTGTTCATGCTGCCACTGGTGGAGGATGGCGTTGTATTCCTGTTCGGACAGGCGCGGCGGCACCTCGAAGTCGACCATGTCGGCCAGCTTGTCCATGAGCCGGCGTTTGACCAGCATACGGCCGTATTCCTTGAACTCGCGGCCCTGCTCTTCACGAATCATCTCGCGCAGCTTCTCGAGGTTCTCGGCACCGGCCAGTTTGGCCAGATCGTCGTCGATCGGCGACGGTTTGGCTTCGCGGATCTCGGTGAGCTTAACCTCGAACACCGCATCCTTGCCTGCCAGAGTTTCGGCGCCGTACTCGTCGGGGAATTTCACCTTCACTTCGACATCGCTGCCGGCGGCAACACCGATAAGCTGGTCTTCGAAACCGGGAATGAAGTTGCCGGAACCGAGCTCGAGGTTGTAGCCCTCGGCGGAACCACCGGCGAAAGCTTCGCCGTCGACCTTGCCGATGAAATCGATGACGACGACGTCACCGGATTTGGATTTGCGGTTGCCGGTGATCGGCTCGGAGGTCTTGTTGGCGTCGGCGATCCGCTTCAGCGTTTCCTCGACGTCCTTTTCCTCGACCTTCGGCACCATCCGTTCAATGCTGATCTTGGAGAAATCCGGCAGTTTGATGTCCGGCAGAATATCGAACGTCATGGTGTATTCGAGGTCCTTGCCGTCTTCGAACGAGGTCACCTCGAACTGCGGCTGACCGACCGGGCGCACGCCCTTTTCGGCGATCGCCTGTTCAGCGGACGACGACACGGCGCTTTCCAGTACCTCACCCATCACCGACGGACCATAGCGCTTACGCAGCAGCGAAACCGGCACCTTGCCCGGACGAAAGCCCGGCATGCTGGCGGTTTTGGCAATTTCCGAGAGACGGTGCGAGACCTTCTCTTCGATTTCATTAGCCGGGAGCGCGATCTTGTATTCGCGGCTCAGACCTTCGGATTTGATTTCAGTGACCTGCATCGGATTTCCAGACATTCATTCGTTGTGACAGCTCACGGCTCATGCCGCTCAGCTTCGGGTTCCGGTTCGCGCCGTATGACACCACACTGCAGCGCATCGATAAAATTGGTGCGGGCGGAGGGACTTGAACCCCCACGACTTGCGTCACAGGTACCTAAAACCTGCGTGTCTACCAATTTCACCACGCCCGCCCGAGCTTGCTCCGGTTTATGGCCAAAGCGCCCCGCCCCGAAGCGGTGCGACACTCTACTTATTTAGCCTGTGCTGTCAATCGCAAGGAAATGGCCGGATTTCGCGGATAAACGGCGATGTGTCAGCCCTTGAGCAGGGCCTTGACGCCGCTGGAGATCGAAACCTTGCCACGTGCGCTGTAGGCTTCGTGGTTATCCTCGATCTTGCCGAGATGATACAGGTAATTGACCATCATGCCCGCGGACTGGCGGATTCCGTTGGCGGAAGTGTCGCCGAGCCAGTTGATCCGCTCGATCGCGGCGCCGTTCGACAGGTGGAAATGCGCGACCGGGTCGGCGGCACGTCCCTCGCGGCGCTTTTCTTCCACCAGATAACGTGCACAGAGACGCATCAGCGGAGATTTCAGGGCATTGGCCAGGAATTCGTCCTGATACCAGTGCGGGTCGTTGAGGATATCCTTGAGCGCCCCCTTGATGCCGATGTCTTTTTCCGTCGTTGCCTTCAGCACCTTGCGTTCCGCCGGCAGCAGGATTTTCGGATCACCGGCTGCGAACAGGTTATCCAGCCATTTCCGGAATCCAGGGATCGGTGAAAGCGTCGAGAATGTTTTCAGGTTCTCGAATTCCTCGCGCAGTTCTCCGACGACGCGCTTGATCAGGAAGTTGCCGAAGCTGATGCCGGCCAGACCCTGCTGGGCGTTGGATATGGAGTAAAAGATCGCGGTATCTGCTTCCTGTGAATTCTGCAGCGGGGCGTGCTCGTCCAGAAGTTCCTGTACGTTACCTGCGATTCCGTCAACCAGCGCGACTTCAACGAAAATCAGCGGTTCGTCGGGCATGCGCGGGTGAAAGAAGGCGAAGCAGCGACGGTCGGAATCGAGCCGGTTTTTCAGATCGTCCCAGCCGGCAATGGCGTGCACGGCTTCGTAGGCGATGAGTTTCTCGAGAATGGTCGCCGGCGTCTTGTCCCAGGAAATTTGGCGCAGTTCCAGGAAATCAACATCGAACCAGGAAACGAGGATCGCGCGCAGATCTCGCTCCAGTGCCTTCAGGGCCTGGTCTTCGCGGGAAAACCGCAGTAATTCCGCACGCATGTCGACCAGGAACTTAACCCCGTCGGGCAATGCGTTGAATTGTGTCAGCAGTTTGGTGCGCGGCGCTTCGAGCGCTTTTCTCAGCAGATATTCCGCATCGCGGCGGTCGTTTTCGTCGTCGGCGAGCTGCACCGCGTCCATGGCGGCGTCGACCTGCCCCGGATCGGTGTCGAATTCGCGGGCGAGAACGCCCAGAAAACGCCGCCGCCCGGTTTCGTCGAGCGCCAGATAAACCTGGCCGAGTTTGGCCGCTTCGGCCCGCGCCGACACCTCACCGCCCTTGTTGTTGAGGCAGGCCAGCATCTGCTTGCGGAGCGTCTCGAGATCGGAATCCGGCAGATCCGGCCGCGCCATGGCGGTCGAAATGTCGTAACCCGTGCCCGCAATCGCCCGCCAGCCGTCCCGAAGGTTGCTGATCGTGCGGTCCAGAAAGCTTGTCGGTTCACCATCCATGCTGCTTAAAGTGCCCATATTATTTGTCCATTTCAAGGCAACTGGTGTTGCGCAGGCTTTTAATCAATCAAGGGCAAAAAGACTTCTGGAAGTTTCTCGGCGATGTCTTCGGCAATCAGTCCCCGACCGATAAGCCGCGCGGCGGCGCCGTGGCACCATACCGCGGCGGCGGCGGCCTCGAACGCTGGCGCGCCGGTAGCCAGGAAACCGGCGACGATGCCGGCCAGCACATCCCCTGCCCCCGCGGTGCCGAGCCAGGCCGGCGCATTGGCATTGATGGCGGCGCGGCCGTCCGGTGCGGCGATGACAGTGTCGGCACCCTTCAGGATAAGGACGGCGCCCGATTGAACTGCTGCGGCTCGGGCGCGGCTCAGCTTGTCACCTTCGGTTTTGAACAGGCGGCGAAATTCCCCTTCGTGCGGGGTCATGACGCATGGTCCGGTTATCGCTTCGAACAGGGTTTCGGGATCGTCGGCGAACGAGCTGAGCGCATCGGCGTCCAGAACGGTCGCCCGGACGCCCCCGGATAAGGCGTCTAGAACGATTTCGCGAGTTTCCGGCCCGATACCAAGGCCCGGTCCGGCAAGGACGGTGTTCCTGCGGGGATCGTTCAGGGTCTGGGTAAAGTCTTCACGAACCTCAACCAGATTGCCCGGATCGCCGGCGAGGTAAGTGCCAAGCGCGGGCTCCGGCACCGACAACGTAACCAGCCCCGCACCGGCACGCCCTGCGGCCCGTGCCGCCAGTCTTGCCGCGCCCGGCATGGCAGTACTGCCGGCGATCACCAGATGGCCCCGGTCGTATTTGTGGCGCGTCGGATCGTTGTCGGCAAAAACGCTGGAAGACCAAAGGCCTGGATCGTTTTCATAGGCCGTTGGGTTGATGCTTCGTAGGACGCGTTCCGGAATGCCTATGTCGGCAACATGTATCTCGCCGCACAGACCGCGTCCGGGATACAGCAAATGCCCAGGTTTCTTTCTGAAGAAGGTGACTGTTTCCAGGGCCGGTAGTGCGCATCCCATGACGGCACCGGTATCGCCGTTGATGCCGCTCGGCAGATCGACGGCAATGGACGGCAGTTCAAGGGCTGCGGCGGCATTGATGACCTGTGCACTGACTCCGTCTATATCACGGCCGAGACCGGCGCCGAACAGGGCGTCGACAATGATGCAGCCCTCCTCCAGTACCATCGGCGCCAGCGGTTCGACCGGCCCCTGCCAGCGCCGGTAATTGGTCAGCGCATCCCCCTTCAACGTTGTTGGATCGCCGAGTGCGGCAACGCGGACGCGATAGCCCCGATTTTTCAGATAGCGCGCCGCCACGTAGCCGTCGCCGCCGTTGTTGCCGGGGCCGCACAGCACGACAATCGACTGCCTCCCGGCAATCCGCTGCACGCGTTCGGCGACCGCCCTGCCGGCTTTTTCCATCAGCGACAGACCGGCGATGCCGCTGCTTATCGCGGCCTGGTCCGCGGCCGTCATCTGCGAAACCGTCAATAGCGCTTTCTTGATCATGGGTGAATCGTACACCCAGGAGCGTCGTTGTAGAAAGATACCCTGTGCGGGTACCCCTTTTTTGTGAAAATTGTGCATCTGCGTCATCGCAGGCATTGAGGGAACCCCGCACCCCTTCTATGCTTTTCTCCGTCCGGACGACAGAAGGCGTCAGGCAACCCGCGGTTGGATAACGGATATGGAGGGCTGAATGACTGCACGCATCATCGCCGTTGCTCAACAAAAGGGCGGCGCCGGCAAAACCACACTTGCGGCGCAACTGGCGGTCGCATGGGCGGCAAACCGCCGGGTCGCGCTGATGGATATCGATCCGCAATCGAGCCTGACGGCCTGGCATGCGCTGAGGACGGAGAATACCAGGGAACTTGCCCCCATTCACCTGAGCGATGTTTCGGGCTGGCGCGTCGGAACCGAACTGGACCGGCTTAAGAACAATTTCGATATCGTCCTGATCGATTGCCCGCCGCACGCCGAAACCGAAACGAAAAACGCGATGCGTGCCGCCGACCTGGTCGTGATCCCGGTACAACCGTCGCCGATGGATGTTTGGGCGACGACACCGACGGCGGCCTTTGCCAAGGATCAGGGCACGGACGTTCGCCTGATCCTTAATCGCGTGCCGCCGAGATCAAGACTGGTCGAAGCGGTTCAGGGACTGCTCGCCAGGAACGACCTGAAGCTGACTGATAATACACTCGGCAACCGGGTCGCTTTCGCAGCCTCGATGATGGAAGGGCTTGGCGTCACTGAAAGCGAACCGTCCTCGCAGGCCGCCGATGAAATCCGGGCTCTCGCCCTCGAACTTGAAAAGGCTTCCAAATGAACAATCTTTCCCCCTTCATGCTGGGCATTCACGCCCTGTTTGCCGTGGTCTGGGTGGGCGGCATGTTCTTCGCCTATCAGGTGCTGCGGCCCAGCGTGCCGGCCATTGAGCCGCCTCCCGAGCGCCTGAAGCTGTGGAACCGCGTATTCACGCGCTTCTTTTTCTGGGTCTGGATTGCCGTCGTCGCGATCCCGGCGACCGGGTACTGGCAGTTGTTTGCCGATTTCGGCGGCTTTGCCGGCGCCGGTCTGCACATTCATTGGATGCATGGGACGGGCTGGCTGATGATCGTGCTGTTCGTCTATCTGTACATGAAGCCGTATACGGCATTCCGGGACGCCGTCAATGCCGAGAACTGGGACGTGGCGCGTCAGAACCTGGAACGTATCCGCAAGATCGTCGCAACCAACCTGGCGCTCGGCTGTATCACGGTCGTGCTTGGTGCGACCGGTCGTTTGTGGGCATCGTAAATCTAGTCTGTCAGTTTTGCGGTCAGACTGATTTCGTGTGTCAGCGTCTGATGCACGGGGCAGCGCTCGGCGATCTCGAAGATTTTCTGGCGCTGTTCTTCCGTCAGATCGCCGCTGAGTGAGATTTCAGCGGCAATCAGGTCAACCATGCCTTTTTCGGTTTCGCAGGTTTCGCAATCCTCGGCATGGATTTTTTTATGCCGTAGCGTGACACGGGCCTGTGACAGCGGCCACTCCTTGCGTTCCGCATACATGCGCATGGTCATCGATTTGCAGCTGCCGAGCGCGGCCATTAGATAATCATAGGGTGACGGGCCGCTATCGTTGCCGCCGACGTCCAGCGGCTCGTCCGCTTTCAGCAAATGACGGCCGCCGACGGAAATTGCGTTGGCGAATTTCCCCCTGCCCGTTTCCTGCACGACGACGGCATCCTTTATCGAAGGGATATCGCTTCCCTCAGTTGCCTCCGCTTCTGTCCCGATATACCGATCCGCCCAGGCGGCGATGACATTGGCGCAATAGATCGCGTCGGCACGCTTTGACAACAGGTGATCCGCATCGTCGAGGGAGACGAAACTCTTCGGATGCTTTGCCGCGACGTAGAGTTCCTGCGCATTTTCAATGCCGACAACATTATCCACAGGCGAATGGAATATCAGCAGCGCACGGTTCAGATGTGACACCGTGTCTTTCAGTTTCTGAGCCCGTATGTCGTCGAGGAACTGTTTTTTGATGCGGAACGGGCGGCCGACGAGTGTCACCTCAGCCTCGCCATCGGCATCGATCCGGCGTACGTCTTCGCCGAAGTTGTTGGCGACATGACCGGGGTCCGCCGGGGCGCCGATGGTACACACGGCCTCCACCTCGTCGATGGCCGGGGCGGCGGCGAGGACGGCGGCGCCGCCAAGTGAATGGCCGATCAGCAACTTCGGCGCCGCATGATGTTCCCGCAGATAACCTGCGGCCGCGACCAGATCGCCGACATTGGAAGTGAAGTTGGTGTTGGCGAATTCGCCCTCGCTTGCGCCAAGCCCGGTAAAGTCGAAACGCAACACGGCAATGCCATGCGCCGTCAGGCCCTGAGCGATACGGCTGGCGGCGAATATGTCCTTGGTACAGGTGAAGCAATGTGCAAACAGCGCGTAGGCCCTGACCTCGCCATCGGGCATGTCGAGCCGTGCCGCCAGTGTGTCGCCGAGTGCGCCGGTAAACGTGATTTTATCGCTTTTCGCCATTGTCAGATCCCTCTTTTCGGAACCGTGCCGTAAAATGCGTAATGATCTTCGTTGATTGTGTCGGGGTCGACGGCTGAAAAAATCCGCGACACTGTCGTGCCGTCGGTGCTGAACGGCAGACGGATCGAAAGGCGTGAAGATTCAAGGCCGGTCCGGGTGATGATCGGCACTGCCTTACGGCGTTGGAAGACGTCCACGTATTCTTCGCGGTTACCTTGCCGCATGGTTTCGTCGGCGATGTTGGAAAGCTTTTTCCCGGTCATTTCCGCACCAATAAGGTTGGTGCGCTCGGTGCCCCAGAAACGAAAGCGGAAATCCAGTGGGTCGGTTTCAACGTCGACGAGTACAGACCACGGCAGAATTTTTGCGGGAATGAATTCAAGTGAAAACCCGGAAGACAAGGGTAGTTCAGGCGATTTGGGCAACCCATCCCAAAGATTATAGACATCGCAAAAGTTCGCCGGAATTTCGGTTGCCGACTCGATATCGATAATCTGAATGTTATTCATCAAGGGATTGTAACACAAAGTGACAAGTATTCGCGCCTGATAGACGATCTCTATCCTGGGAACCAGCCAGCATTTCGCTTTTCGGCAAAACTTCTGAGACCCTCGTCAGCCTCTGAGGTTTGGCGTTGCAGCGAATGCCTTTCCGCCAACTCGCCGGCCAGCGGGTCATCGATATATAATCCCGACGTTTTGAACAGGATGCGCTTAGTTTCTGTGATTGCCGTCGGGCCGTTCATCAGTATGGAGGTGACGATTTTCTCACCCGTTTCCTCCAGCTCTGCGCGCGCGCAGACGCTATGCACCAGGCCGAGCTTTTCTGCCGTCGCGGCATCGAATCGCTCGGCGGTGATCGCATAGCGGCGGACCTGTCTGGCACCGATGGCGGCGGCAAGCTGCGGTATGATCGGCCCGGCATGCAGCCCCCAACGAACCTCGGCGATTGAAAACAGTGCATCGTCGGCGGCAATGACGACATCGCAGGCGGCCAGAATGCCGGTGCCGCCACCGAAACAGGCACCATGCACCAGCGCGATGGTCGGTTTCATGCATTCGTTCAGTGCGCGGACGGCGTCCGTTGTCTGCTGAGATGCGGCGAGGTTATCTGCCGGTGTGCCCTTACGCACATCGGCAAGCCAGGCGAGATCCGCCCCGGCCTGAAAGTGTTTGCCGTTGCCTTTGATGACGATCAGCCGGACCGTGTCATCGGCTTCCAGGGCACGAACACCGTCCAGCAGCCGCTTCACCATGTCGCCGTTATAGGCATTGTTTACTTGGGGTCTGTTGAGGGTGACGGTGGCTACCCCCCGCTTGTCCACCTCGCAAAGGACACTTGGCTGCTGGTCTGGCATTTGGCTCTCCGGTTTTCGTGAGTTTTATCTTTAATGTTCTGTTCGCGGCTGGACAAAAGGCGCCCTGTCCCGATTATTAGTGGCATGAAAAAACCAGCATTTACAAAGCACGATGTCGAGGTAACGAAAAAAGAAATCGGTTACAGCGGTTTTTTCGATCTCAACATCTATACCCTTCGCCATCGCAAGTTCGAGGGCGGATGGGCACCGGAAATCAGACGCGAGATATTCGAGCGCGGCCATGCCGTGGCGGTTCTGCCCTATGACCCAGTACTGGGCACAGTACTGTTAATCGAACAATTCCGCCCTGGTGGTTATTTCTCCATGTCTTCGCCGTGGTTCGACGACAATGGATCGCCATGGCTTTATGAAGGAATTGCCGGGATGATCGAACTGGGAGAGAAACCCGAAGACGTTGCCTACCGCGAAGCCATTGAGGAATCCGGGACCACGCTGACCGCCCTGCTGCCGGTCTGCCACTATCTCGTCAGCCCGGGCGGCACCACGGAATCGGTTTTCGTGTATATCGGTCGGGCCGACTTGTCCGACGTCAGCGGCTTGCATGGCGTGCCGCATGAGGGCGAGGACATTCGTCCGATGACTGTACCTCTCGAAGAGGCTTATGAAGGGATTGCCGCCGGGATGATCAATAACGGCATGACGATCATCGCCCTGCAATGGCTGATGCTCAACAAGCAGGCGGTTCTGGATCAATGGGCCTGATGCAATCGTGACCGGCCACAGCAATCCCCAATGCTTGATCGCCTGTGGCACCGCCGATAATCTGATTCCAGCAAAGTAAAAAATCACACGACCGGGGACATCATCTATGGATATCAAGCGCGGTTTTGAAGAAACCGTCGGCAACACGCCCTTGATCAGGCTGGCGGAGGCTTCAAAGGCAACCGGCTGCGAGATTTACGGCAAAGCGGAGTTTCTGAGTCCCGGACAGTCGGTGAAGGATCGTCCAGCACGGCAGATGGTTCTAGATGCCGAGGCTGCGGGAATTCTCAAACCCGGCGGCACCATCGTTGAAGGGACCGCCGGAAATACCGGTATCGGTCTGGCCCTGATGGCCAATACTCGCGGCTACAAATGCAAGATCGTCATTCCCGATACGCAGAGCCAGGAAAAGAAAGACATGCTGCGTCTGTGCGGCGCCGAACTTCTTGAAGTGCCGGCTCTGCCGTTTTCCAACCCCAACAACTATCAGCACATTGCCCGCCGTCTGGCCGAGGAAACGGCCGAGAACGCGGAAGGCGGCTGTCTGTTCGCGGATCAGTGGAACAATCTTTCGAACCGCAAGGCGCATTACAACTCGACGGGGCCTGAAATATGGGCGCAGACCGACGGCAAGGTCGACGGCTTCATCTGCGCGGTCGGCACCGGCGGTACGCTGGCCGGCACTTCGACTTTCCTCAAGGAAAAGAATCCTAAGATCGCCATCGGCTGTGCCGATCCTTTGGGGGCCGCAATGTATAACCTGTTCAAGAACGGCGAAGCGAAAGCCTCCGAAGGCGGTTCGATCTCGGAAGGCATCGGGCTTGGCCGGGTAACGCCGATCATCGAGGATATCACGGTCGACTATCCCTACATGATTCCGGACGAAGAAGCCCTGCCCTGGGTTTTCGATCTGCTGAAGCATGAAGGTCTTTGCCTGGGCGGGTCGAGCGCCATCAACATTGCCGGCGCCGTGCGTCTGGCAAAGGATATGGGCCCCGGGCACACCATTGTCACGATCCTGTGCGATTCCGGCACGCGATATCAATCGAAACTCTTCAACCCGGCATTCCTTAAAAGCAAGAACCTGCCGGTACCTTCCTGGCTGGAGTAGATCATGAATTACGCTAATCCTGAATCACTCGTCTCGACTGAATGGCTGGCGGAGCATCTGAATGCACCGGATGTCAGAGTCGTCGACGGGACCTCGTTCCTGCCGGGAACCGGCCGCAATGCGAAAGCGGAATACCGTGACTGCCACATTCCGGGTGCGGTTTTCTTCGATATCGACGATATCGCCGATGAAAACAACGAACTGCCGCACATGATCCCGTCCCCTGAAAAGTTTTCGAGCCGGGTCCGCAAGCTGGGCCTGGGCGACGGCAACAGGATCGTTGTCTATGACGCCAACGGCGGCGGCAATGCGGCATGCCGGGTGTGGTGGATGTTCCGTCTGTACGGCCACGAGGACGTGTCGGTGCTGGATGGCGGGTTGCCGAAATGGCTGGCCGAAGGCCGCCCTACCGACGACCTGCCGCCGGTGCCGCGCGAGCGACATTTCACACCACGTATGAACAACTTCCTTGTCCGCAGCGTAGAGCAGCTTATCGACAACTGTAACTCGGCGCGAGAACTGGTCGTCGATGCACGCAGTGCCGAGCGGTTTGCCGGCACGGCCGACGAACCCCGCGCCGGACTACGCAAGGGGCATATCCCTGGCAGCGTCAGCCTGCCGTTCAACAAGCTGATGAACAAGGACGCCAATTTCACGATGCGCTCGGCGGATGAAATCGCCGAGATATTCGATCAGGCCGGTATCGATTTCAAAAAGCCAGTGGTGGCAAGCTGCGGCTCCGGTGTGACGGCCTGCGTGATCGCATTTGCCGCGCATCTGATCGGGCACAGCGACATGGCTGTCTATGACGGTTCGTGGACCGAATGGGGCAGCCGCCACGATACCCCGATCGAGACCGGCTGATCGCGATGGCGGATATGCCCGCCGAGCTTGAGACGGTCATCACGTACCTGCACATGACGGCGCCGCCGAACGCGCCGCCCCCGCCACCGCCTATGGGGCCGCTGGCGCTGATGCGCGCCGAAAACCCGACGGTGTCTTTCTATCGCTACCTGTACAACACCGTCGGTGCGGACAATCTGTGGTGGGAACGCCGCGTCATGCCCGATGACGAACTTCGCGAAGCCATCCAGGCGGACAATATCGATCTGTTTGTGCTTTACGTCGCAGGCGTACCGGCTGGGTATTTCGAGCTTGGCGAATTTGAGGACGGACGGCGTATCGAGCTTGTCTATTTCGGGTTGATCCCCGAATTCATTGGTCAGGGTTACGGCGCCTATCTGCTGCGTACCGCTGTCGACGAAGCGTGGTCACGCGGACCTGAGAAGCTGACGGTCCATACCTGCAACCTGGATCATCCGAATGCGTTGCAGGTCTATCAGCGTTGCGGTTTCGTGCCGTACGATCAGGAAACGCGGATGGTCCCCGATCCCCGCAAGCTCGAGATATTCGACTGACGGGGTGCTTAATGAGAGACGGCCCGCCTCGTTACCGAAATGCGGACCGTCTCACCATCCCCCCTCTGGGATATGCGTATAAGCTTAGTGACCGAGAATCTGGCTCAGGAACAGCTTGGTCCGGTCATGCTGCGGATTGTCGAAGAACTCTTGCGGATCATTGGATTCAATGATTTCCCCGCCGTCCATGAAGATGACGCGGTCGGCAACCGTCTTTGCGAAGCCCATTTCGTGAGTCACGCAAAGCATGGTCATGCCGGTTTCAGCCAACTCGATCATGGTGTCGAGCACTTCCTTGATCATTTCCGGATCGAGCGCCGAGGTCGGCTCATCGAACAGCATGAT
>JAYNVG010000022.1:0-57366 GCA_038100295.1 Thalassospiraceae bacterium | reverse complement strand
TTCTAGTCGAATGGGCAAAGATATGAATACTTCGAGCTTATCTATGTCAGCCCCTCTTTTTTTATACCCCTGAAATCCTGCGCCGATCTGACCGAGGAATAAAATGAATATTATCGATCTCGCGGACGATGACATCCTGGCCGTTGCCGAACCCATGTGGACGGAACTGGTACGCGCGTCGAACGACGGCGATTACGGCAAGTTCATCCGGAATTTCGATTACAGCCTGACCAAGGGCCTGAACGAGGTCGAAGTCGGCAAGCAGTTCGCCAACAGCGAGCTGACGCGCTCGCTTTCCGAGGTTTATGACTACCTAGGCATCATCCGCCGCGGCCAGCACGTGACGGTTCTGTACCGGGTGCGCAGCAACAAGAAAGAGGGCGAGTGGCTCGGCCGTCTGGTCCTCGGTTTCAATCAGGACGACGAGATCAAGGTGTTCGGCGCATCGATCTTCTGATCGGAAGGAACCGCGATGAGCGACACGATACAGGACAATAAATTCGTCGAACTGACCTACAAGGTGATCGACGAGAAAACCGGCGATGTCCTCGTCTCCGTCGAGTTTCCGCTCGGCTATGTGCACGGCGCAACGCAGTTGCTGACGCCCGATGTCGTTGAAACCCTCGAAGGCAAGCGTGCGGGCGACATCATCGACGTGCCGTTCAACGGCGATCAGATTTACGGCCCCCGCGATGAAAAGCTGGTGTTTACCGACCGGATCGAAAACGTGCCCGAGGAATACCGGGAAATCGGTACCTCGATCCTGACCGAAAACGAGAAGGGCGAAACCTGCCGCTTCATTGTGACGCGGATGGACGACGAGACGCTGACCGTAGACGGCAATCATCCGCTGTGTAGCCGCCAGGTGATCTTCAAACTGGAAGTTCTCAGCGTGCGCGATGCGACGGAAGAGGAAATCGAACTGGGTGGCCCCGTCGAGGCGCAGCCGGATATCGATTTGTCGCGGGCGGTGCCTATTCGCTGAACGCAGGTGCGCGTGCGGCGCGGAGTTCCGTGCTGAAGCCGTTCTTTTTTGCGTCGAACGTATGCAGGTGATAGACGGGGACATCCGTCATTTCAGGTGCGAAATCGCCGAGCCGCAGATCGCGCGCGACGCTTGGGACCGTGCTGAACGGTATCCCGGCTACGGTGCCTTCGGCATGCCGGTGCGCATGGCCGCAAAATCCCCGCACAACGTGGTGCTGATCCTTTAAGGCGGCGGAAAGACGCTGCGCACCTTCCCACGGGTCATACTGATGTGGGTATTTGGATTCCGTTACTTCGAACGGCGGGTGATGCATGAATACCGCCGTCGTCTTCGAGGTGTCGGACGACAGGAACGTCCGCAGATTATCCGCCCGGTCCTGGCAGTATGATCCCTGGTTGCTCTCCTCGCTCAGCGTATCCAGTGCGACGAGACGGACCGGATAATCATCGACCACATACTGAACGAAGGGGGTATCGGGCATCAGCCGGCGCCCGGTCCCGAAGCGTTGCATCAGCAAGGACCGTTCATCACGGTTGCCGGCGCAGATCAGCAGCGGCCTTTCAAGCTTCGCGAGAATGCCCATCGCCAGGCGGTATTTTTCGTCATCGCCGTTGTGTGCCATGTCGCCGGTGTGGATGACCACATCCGGCGCCGGATCGAGGGCGTTGATATCCGCGACGCAGGCTTCGAGATCGCTGAGACGCGCCTCAGCGTTGTCGTGTTCGGGGTCGATATGAGAGTCGGAAATCTGCGCAATGATCATGAGGAACTTCGTTTAGAGAGGATAGGCCTTAGTAGTGGTAATCGTCGGTATGGACGAACGGGGAAGTGACGGCTTCCTGGCGGATCAACTGCATCGCCTTGGGATGGAAGGGCAGGCCGCGCTCGCGCAGATAGGCGCGGACTTCGTCCTTCGACCAGCCGGCCAATGGGTGAACGCGCAGCAGGCGGCCTTCCGCCGACATCCTGGGACGCGGCTCATAGGTATAGGGATTGTGATAGACGGCGCTGACCCAGCAATCGAAAGGTTTCAGCGTGTCGTTCAGCGGGATCGTCGAATAGCGGCGCGTGCCGTCGTCCGGGTCCTCGCCCCACAGGTTTTCGCAGTGATGCGCATCGCCCGCGAGCGTGCCTGTATCATCGGCGGGCGAACGAACATCGCTCAGGCCCAGTTCCTCGATGATCGTCGCTTTGTAGTCGAGGCTTTCCTTGAAGATATTCTTCATGTGACAGAACACGACCGGTGTCGACGGATCGATATCGGCGATCAGCCGCAGGGTGACGACGCTGCGGGCCCGCAGCGAGGCGGTGACCAGCACCTTGCCGGGGAATCTGTCGACGATGAGGTGGCGCAGCAATTGCGCTGCTTCCATCCCTTCGCATTCGTCGATTACGTCCGGCAGTGGCAGCGTCATGATGTCCATCCTTCCCGGGTCTATGTGCGCAATATAGCGCATCCCGGGCCCGGGACCAGAGTCTAGCGCATGATCTCGTAATTGAGTGTCATTTTCGTCGCATAGGCTTTCATGTCCTCGAGAAGCGTATGCATGATGTCGCGTGAGCTGACCATGCTGATCAGCTTGCCGCCGGACACCACCGGCATGTGGCGAATGCCGCGTTCGTTCATCAGCGACATGACGTCCACAAGTTCGAAGTCCTCGGTGCAGGTGACGACGTTCGACGTCATCAGGCCGGACACCTTGACGTTTTCGAAATTCAATACGTTCTTCGAGAGCCAGCGGACGATATCGCGTTCCGAGAGGATGCCGACGACCTTGTTGGTGTCGTCACACACAGGCAGGGCGCCGATGTTGTGTTGGTTCAGCAGGTCGATGGCGACCTTTATGGATGCGTCGGGCGAGGTCGAGGCGAGTTTGGTCTTCTTGATCCGCAGGATGTCTCTGATCTGCACTTGTGTCTCCAGTCTTGCTTTTGGGCAGGGATGCCTGTGTCTGATCTTGATGGATTGTGCGTATGGCACATCGGGTCGTGTCGTCGCGCAAAGCGGGGACACTTCTCATAACCCGCTATTGTGATGATTTTGAACAATAAAACTAACAAATAGTAATTGTCATATTAACAGCTTTATCTTATGAGTTGGCCATGACCCTGACGCAGCTCAGAATCTTTGCCGCCGTTGCCGAACTCGGCCATGTCACCCGTGCCGCCGAAAAGCTCCGTATCACCCAGTCCGCGGCCTCTGCCGCCATTTCGGCACTTGAAAAACAGCACGGAATCAAGCTTTTCAATCGTGTCGGGAGGGCCATCGAACTTTCCGAAGCCGGGCGCATTTTCCTGGAACACGCGCATGATGTGCTGGAGCGTGCGAAGATCGCGGAACGCACGCTGGACGCCCTTGGCGGCGGCACCATCGGTCAGCTTGAAATCGCTGCCAGCCAGACCATCGCCAATTACTGGCTGCCCCGCCGTCTGTCCGCTTTCCATGATTTCTATCCGGGCATCAATCTCAACATTTCCATCGGCAACACTCGCGACGTGGAAACCCTTGTCGATGCCGGCGAGGCCGATATCGGCTTCGTCGAAGGCTCGATCCGCTCCACCAAGCTGAAACTGGACGAGGTCGATCACGACCAGCCGGTCATGGTCGTGCAGTTCAAACGCTGGCCGACCCTCGGCAAATGGAAGCGCGCCATCAACCTGACCACGGTGCCGTGGGTCGTGCGAGAACCCGGGTCCGGCACCCGGGGCGTTCTGGAAAAGCTCGCCGCCGACGCCGGCCTGTCGTGGAGCGACCTCAACATCGTTCTTGAACTGCCCAGCAACGAAGCCGTCCGCGAGGCGGTGGTGGCCGGCGCCGGCGCCGCCGTGCTGTCGCGCCATGTGGTGGCGACCGCAATCGAGGCGGAATCGCTGCGCGCGCTGCCGCTCGACGTGCCGCCCCGCAGTTTCATGATGGTACGCCGCAGCCAGACCCAGCCGAGCGATGCGCAGGCGGCGCTGATCAGCATGGTGATGGCGCAGAGCTGATCCCGGCTTCAGGCTTCCTCGGGTCGTTCCGAACTGTTGCCGAGCAGGCTCGATTTTCCGAGGTTCATCAGCGCATCGTTCTTCAGCCGGAACGGCTGTCCTTGTGCCGCTTCGGCGGAATCGCGCAGTTCCTGCTCCAGGAAGTCCAGCTCCTGACCGGCCGCACGCAGCGTCGAGATGACGTCCTCTATCTCGCGGTGGCGTGCCGCGACGAGCGCCCAGAGAATGGCCGCGCGGGTGCCGGTCTTGCAGTGCGCGAAGATCGGCTTGGGCAGGTCGGCGAGCAGGGTCTCGAACGTGTCGGTGATCTCGACCTCGAAGATCTCGTGGCCTTCGGTCGGGCAGAAGGCATAAGACATGCCTGCTTCACGGACCAGCTTTTCGGCTTCCGTGGAAAGCATGTAGGTGCCGAGTTCGTCATCCGGGCGGGCATTCAGCACGGATTTGAAACCGGCGGCGCGGAGTTGTTCAATATCCTCAGGCGATATTTGCGGGCCGATCGAGAACTCAGGTGTTATTGTGACGATATCGAGCAAGCTTGTTTCAGTCCTCGTTAAGGCGCAGCGCCATCAGATTGCCTTTGCGGCACCATCATATGTGCTTCACATTTAAAGGGAACACCCTAAACTCGAACAGCTTTTCAGAGCCGGGGTGCCAAACGACCATAAACGGACGACGCGAACATGGATGACATTGATTTAGAAATTCTTGAGGTTCTGCAGGACGACGCCGCAGTTTCTATACAAAAGCTGGCGGAAACAACCGGTTTGGACGAAGCGCAGTGCGCCGAACGGGTCAAAAAACTGGAAGATGACGGGGTCATCCTGCAGCGCGTCACCCTGCTGGATCCGCGCAAGACCGGCGCCCGGATGACGGCTTTCGTGGCCATCACCACACCGGAACACAGTCAGGAATGGCTGGAGAAATTCCACAGCGCCGTCGTCAGCTTCCCCGAAGTGGTCGAATTCTACCGCATGAGCGGGGAGGTTGATTATCTGCTGCGTGTCGTCGTTCCGGATATCGATTCCTATGACGCGTTCTACAAAAAGCTCATCGGTGCGGCCAAGCTCAAGGATGTCAGCTCGACGTTCGCCATCGAGCAGATCAAGTACACGACCAGACTGCCCCTCATCACCGGAGACTGAGTGCCGGGGCAGGGGGCGCAGAACGTCCTCTTTTCAAATACATTCAAATATTATATATTGTAAATAATGAATGTGTTTGAAGGAAACAGCCATGCAAGCCATCACGCCTGTCGCACTTGAAGCGCTTTTGAAAAGCGGTGAAGCGGTCGTGCTCGATATCCGTGACGAGAACGAATTCAACAGCGGCCATATTCCGGGTGCGCTGATGCTGCCTGCCGCGCATATCGATTCGACCCTGAAACAGACCCTCGCGGGCAAGCAGCCCGTGTTCTATTGCAACTCGGGCATGCGTACCAAGAACGCGGCGCAGAAAATCCAGGACTCCGGCATTGCCGGTTGGCGGTACCTTTCGGGCGGTCTGGAAGCGTGGTCGAAGCACGGTCTGCCCACGGTCGGCGGCAATGTCCGTAAACCGGCAATGAGCATACAGCGTCAGGTGCAGATCACCATCGCCGTGATGCTGCTCGTGTTCGGCGGACTGGCGCTCGGTGGTGCAACCTGGCCGATCTACATGGTTCTCGGTATCGGTCTCGGCTTGCTGTTCGCCGGTGTTACCGGTTCGTGCGCGATGGCCAGCGTCATCATGATGATGCCCTGGAACCGCTAAGCCGAACGCAGGCGGGGGGACATGTCGATACTGGAAAAGGTCAAGGCGGCCAAGGCGCGCCTGCCGGTGATCTCCGCCGAGGAAGCCCGCGATCTTCACGGTCGGCCCGGCGTGCTGATCGTCGATGTCCGCGATGACAACGAAATCGCCCGCGCCGGCAAGGTCGCCGGGTCGATCCATGCGTCTCGCGGCACCCTGGAATTCAAGGCCGACAGGAACTCACCGCTGTACAACAGGGCCTTCGATGACGCCGAAACGATCATCGTCTATTGCGCGACCGGTGCCCGGGCGGCGCTGTGCGGGGCGGCGCTGCTCGATCTCGGCTACGGGGATGTGCGGACGCTCGAAACGTTGAATGCGTGGACCGAGATCGATGGCCCGCTCGATACCTGAGCAGGACAGCACCCGAAAGTTAGCGCACATCATTGATCTTCCCGTCATGGAACGGCATGCTCGGCACGGGGTAGGGCAATGAAACTGGACTTGTTTCTGGAACTGGCATCGCCGCCGTGGTTTTCGAAGACGCCAGCGGATGTCATACGCGATACGGTCGCGATCGCCGTCGCCGCCGAGGCTGCGGGATGCGATACCCTGTGGCTTCCCGAACATCATTTCCTTGAAGGTTATTCCAACGCCGCCGCGCCGGACATGCTGCTGGCCGCCGTCTCGCAGGCCACCCGGCGCATCAATCTTGGGTTTGCGATCATTCCGCTGCCGCTGCACGATCCGGTGCGGGTCGCCGAACGGCTGGCGACACTGGACGCGCTGGCACCCGGCCGTGTGCGCTGGGGCGTCGGTCGCGGCGTGACGGTAACCGAACTGGCGGGCTTCGGGATCGACCCCGCCGACAGCCGCGACATCTTCGTAAACAAGTTTGCCGCCCTGCAGGACATCCTGAAAACCGGGCACGCAGAGCGAGGCGGCGAGCGCCTGCGGATACAGCCGCCGGTGCCGGATGACCTTGGACGCGGCTGGATCGCGGCGGTCAGTCCGGAAACCTTTACCTTCGCCGCCGAACACGGACTCAACGTCATGACCGGGCCGTTCAAGCCGTGGGCTTTCGTGAACGCCGATCTGGCACGCTATCGCAGCCTGTCCGGCGTGGGCGAAACCTCGTTCACGCTGTCGGTTTACTGCGAGGAAGATCGCAAGGCGGCCCGCGAACGTGCCCGGCGCGGCATCGTCTGGGTCTATCGCCGACTGTTCGAAATCGCCAAGCCGATGCTGTCGAAACAGGTTGCCGGATACGAGCATTACCGCCAGCTCGGCTGGACGGTGCCGTTGCTCGACAAGATGCTGTCGATTTCGGTGCTCGAGATGCTGGGGCTGGCGGCGGTCGGCGATCCGGCGCATGTCACGGCGCGGCTGTCCGAACTTGAAGCCAGCGGGCTCGACCGGGTCAGCCTGGTCTGCGGCGGCGGCGATCTGAAACCCGACGAGGTATCGCGCGCGCTCAACCTGATCGGCACGGCTTGGCGAGAACGTGCAAAGCATGTACCGGAAACGCGAAAGGCGGTGACGGCATGAGCACGATCTTCAATCGTCTTGCCGCTGCGGCTCCGACCTACAAGGATCCGATGAACGAGATCGACTGGTCCGCGGACGATCCCGATCTTCCGTGGCTGCCGGAAAGTGTGATCAGCCTCGCGCATCTGCCGGTCTGGCAGCAGTTGGACGCACGCCAGAAACGCCGTGTCTCGCAGATCGAATTCGCGCGTCTGTGCGCCGCCGGGCTGTGGCTTGAAGGCCTGATGATCCATCGCGTCACCCATGCCGGGTTCGTCGCCGCCGACACGCTGGAAACGCAGATCGTCTTGCATGAAGTACGCGAGGAAACCGGCCACGGTCTGATGTTCCTGAAGATGATCGAGCGCGCCGGGATGAGCGGCAAGCACCTGCTGGGGCCGACCGGGCTGTTGACCACCGTCGCGAAACTGCTCGATCCGCGCGGCGCGGGGTTCTGGGCCATGGTCTTCATCGGCGAGTCGGTGACAGACACCTTTGCCCTGAAGGCTTTGAAGGCGGCGGACAGCGAGGGGATGGCGATCTGTCCGCTGGCCGGTCAGGTGATGCAGTGGCATCACGCCGACGAAGCGCGCCACATTGCCGCCGCCAAGGCGCTGCTGGGTGAAAAGATCAAGGCGATGTCGGCCATCGAGCGGGCAGGGTTCCGCCTGCTGACCAAGATGCTGATCCGGCGTTTTCTGAATGCGACCCTTTTCCCGAGCCTCGAAAGTCTGGAAGCGATCCAGATGCCGAACGCCCGCGAAGTCTGGCGTCAGGCGCATCGTAATCCCAAGGCGCGGGCGCTCGCCGCAAGCTGCGCCGAACCGGCGATGAAAGTGATCGACCGGCAGTTCTCGAAAACCGAGACCGCGCCGTGACGCAATCCGGGCCCTACTTCATCGGCGGCGATGTCTACCGGCGTCCCGGTTTCGGCAACAACCACCCGCTGGCGATCCCGCGTGTCGGGCTGGTGATGGTAATCTGCGAGGCGATGGATTGGCTCGACGGGCATTATCTGGAAAGCCCCGAAGCCGATGATGCGGCGCTGTTGCGGTATCACTGCCCGGATTACCTGGAGGCGGTGAAGCGTGCCGCCCGGGCCGGGCGGGCGGACCCGGACGACCGCGCGCACTACCAGCTCGGGACCATGGAAAACCCGATCTTCGACGGGCTTGAACAGCGTGCCAGAACCACCTGCGGCGGTTCCATGCTGGCCGCCGAAAAGGCGCTTTCGGGATGTGTCGCCTTCAATCCCGCCGGCGGCACACATCACGGCATGCCGGACCGGGCGCACGGGTTCTGCTATTTCAACGATCCGGTGATGGCGATCATGACACTGCTGGACGGCGGCGCGGGGTCGGTCTTCTATCTCGATCTCGATGCCCACCACGGCGACGGGGTCGAAACCGCGTTCGCCGACGAAAAGCGCGTCGTCACGCTGTCGATCCATGAACGCGGACGCTGGCCCGGCACCGGGCTGGGCCACGGCGGCATGGGCAGCGGCATCTATAACTATCCAGTGCCCGAAGGCTTCAACGACAGCGAGCTTGCGGCCCTGATGGCGGGCGCGGTTCTGCCGATGATCGAAACGCTCAAACCCGATGCCTGCGTCATTACCTGCGGTGCCGACGGGCTGGCCGGGGACCCGCTGTCGGGCATGATGCTGAGCAACGTCGCTCTCTGGGACGCGGTCACGGAAGTCACGCAACGGGTGCCGGGCACGGTGGTGCTGGGCGGCGGCGGTTATAATCCGTGGACCGTGGCGCGCTGCTGGTCCGGATTGTGGGGACGGCTGAGCGGGCGGACGCCGCCATGGCCGGTCATGGACTCGATCAAGGTCCGGTTCGCGGAAATCGACTGCGATCTGATCGATGACGAGGACCGCGATCCCCGCTGGTTTGCGTTTCTGGACGATGAACCGACCGAGGCGCAGGTGCGCCCGGAGGTCACGGCGCTGATCGCCGATACCGGCACGGATTGGAGGGAAGTGGTTTGATCCCGACACCAGAAACTGGCAGCATACATATTCAGTTTTTGTATAATAAAAAGGCCGCGACACTGAAGATGCGGCCGGGGGGCTTGCATGAGCTGGTTTGACACCGTTTCGGCGATTGAAGAGCTTGAGGATGCCGAGTTCGACCGCGATCTCGTGCAGGCGTTCGAACGCGAACAGGCGGCGGCGCTGTCACGGCCGATTCGCTTTTCGACCCCGACCTTCAAGGATTTCGAATCCGCCGAGATGAAAGGTTGTTCGAAGAACAGCTTCCCCGCATTTTCGATCACCGCCGGCGGCTGCGCGCTGATGTGCGACCACTGCGAGGCGAAAATCCTGGAGCCGATGATCCCGGCGACGTCACCTGAGATGCTCGACCAGAAGGTCCGCGACCTGATCATGCTGCAGGACCTGCAGGGCTTTCTGCTGTCCGGCGGTTCTAACCGCAAGAACGAGATTGCCTACGAACGCTTCTATCCCGTCATCGAAGGGCTGAAGCGCGATTTCCCGGACCTCAAGATCGCCATCCACACGGCGTTGCTCGACGAAAAGCGCGCCAGGATGATGGAAAGCGCCGGTGTCGACACGGCGATGATGGACGTCATCGGCGCGCAGGAAACGATCCGCGACGTGTATCACCTGGACCGCCCGGTCGAGGATTTCGAGAAGACCCTGGCGGCGCTGGTTTCGACGTCCATGGAAATCGTGCCGCATATCGTCATCGGGCTGCATTACGGTGAACTGCTGGGCGAGGAAAACGCCCTCGACATCGTGTCGCGTCATGACTTGCATGCGCTGGTGCTGGTCGTTGTCATGCCGTTCTATGCCAAGAACCGGACTTTCGTCACTACGCCGACGTCGGACGTCGGGCACGTGTTCCTGGAAGCGCGGCACCGGTTGCCCGACCGGCAGGTGCTGCTGGGCTGCGCCCGGCCCGCCGGCATGCACAAGCGCGTGACGGATGCCTATGCGGTGATGGCGGGGCTCGACGGCATCGCCTTTCCCGCCGACGGCACGGCGGCGGTGGCGCAGGCGCTCGGCCGTCCGCACCATCAGGAACATGCCTGCTGCTCGATCAAGGTCGGCGGCTCTCTGAACCGGGCGAAAGGGGCATCATGCGCGGCGTAGGTGATCGCTTCGACGCCGATGTGATCGTCGCCGGTCTGGGACCGGCGGGGGCGCGTGCCGCTGCCGCTGCGGCGAAAGCCGGAAAGCGCGTCATCGCACTGGACCGCAAGCGCCGCGCCGGCTCGCCGGTGCAGTGCGCCGAATTCATCCCGACCATGGTGTCTCAGGAACTCGCCGGGCTGGATGACGTCACGCACCAGCGCATCACCGCCATGGAAACGTTCATCGAGGACGCCGAGCACGCGCGTACCGAAAACTTTACGGGCCGCATGATCAGCCGCGAAGCATTCGACCGCCGACTGGTCGAGGACGCCACCGAGGCCGGCTGCGACTGCCGCTTCGGGGTCAAGGTTGCGGCCATCGACGCCGACGGCGCGGTGCGCCTCTCGGACGGATCGGTCCTGCGTGCCCCGGTGCTGATCGGTGCCGACGGTCCCCGGTCCTGCGTCGGCGCCGCCATCGGCCAGGTGAATGCCGAAGTCGTGGAAACCCGCCAACTGACGGTGCCCCTGCTGAAACCCCACGATGCGACGGACATCTTCCTCACCGAACAGCTTCCGGGCGGCTATGCATGGCTGTTCCCGCGCGGCGACGTGGCGAACCTGGGCGCCGGGGTGATCCCGTGCGCCCGCGATGTGCTGAAGGAATGCCTCAACGAGCTTCATGACGACCTTGCCGCCAAGGGCCGGGTCGGCGCAGAGGTTCTCTCCTACACCGGTGGGCCGATCCCCGTCGGCGGGCGGCTTTTCAGCTATGGCAAACTCGGGGACACGGTGGTGCTGCTGTGCGGCGATGCCTGCGGCCTTACCAATCCGGTGACCGGGGGCGGGATCGCCTCGGCGGTGATTTCCGGCACGCTTGCCGGTGATGCCGCCACGGGCTGGCTCGACGGCGACGCGGAGAGCCTCGACGATTTCGAATGCGAGCTTGCGGCAATCTTCGATCCGGCCCTGAAACGGGCGGTGAAGCGGCGCGGCGAACTGCTCGGCGCGCTCGGCCGGGGCGGCGTGAAACCGGCGGATTTCCGTCGCGGCTGGATCGCCTATGCGGAATATTGGAACGACGACATAACATCAGTAAGAGGAAACGCGGCATGACCTGTTTGAAGCCCGAAGGCGCGATCCCCGGCGACAAGAACAAGAAGGGCAGGGATTTCAACGCCTATGACGAAATGGCGCCGCGCAGCCCGGAAAAGACCCCGGCGGAATTGCGCAACGGCGGCCGGGTCAAGTCGCAGGCGGCCATCCCAACCGGTGTCTATCGTCCCAACAACAACATCCAGACCCCGGACATGCGCTCGCCGGAATACGTGCAGATGTCGACGGCTGCGGCGATCACCCTCGGCATCATGACCGGCAAGATGTACCGCTGCGACTGCACGCGGTGCCTGAACCTGCTGCTGACCTATCCCGAAGGCTGCCGGGCTAACTGCGCCTATTGCGGCCTGGCCCGCCACCGCGAGGCCGACAGGGATTATGCCGACCGCAACTTCATCCGCGTCGACTGGCCGGCGGTGCCGGTTGCGGATATCGTCGAGAAGGTCGCCGCCGACGGCGAAAACACGCCGTTCCACCGCATGTGCATCAGCATGATCACGCACCCGAATTCGGATGCGGACACGGTATCCGTACTGAAGGCGTGGACCGATCGCATCGACCCCGCCACGGTGCCGGTGTCGATCCTGTCCAACCCGACGACCATGACCCGCGACGACGTCGCGACGCTGCACGGCCTCGGCGCCGACATCTTCACCGTCGCGCTCGACGCGGCGACGCCGACGCTGTTCGACCGCACCCGAGGCAAGGGCGTGCAGTCGCCGCACACGTGGAAGAAATACTGGGAAATCCTGAACGACGCGCGCGACATCTTCGGCAAGGAAAAGTTCGGGGCGCACCTGATCGTCGGCATGGGCGAGAGCGAGCACGACGTGATTTCGGTCATTCAGGAACTGCGCGACATGGGCGGGCACAGCCACATGTTTTGCTTCTTCCCGGAAAAGGGCTCGCTGATGGATCACCTGCCGGCGACGCCCCGCGATCAGTGGCGCCGCGTGCAGGTGGCGCGTTACCTGATCGATTACTGCGGTGCCCGGATCGAGCACATGTCCTTCGACGAGCATGGCCGGGTCAGCGACTTCGGCCTGCCGAAGGGGGAACTGGACAGCATCATCGACACCGGCCTGCCGTTTCGCACGTCGGGCTGCCCGGGCAAGTTCCAGGAGGATATCTCCGCCTGTGACCGGCCGTACGGGGATTCCCCGCCGAGCAATATCGCCAGTTTCCCGTTCCAGCCCAACAAGACGGACCTGCGCAAGATCCGCCGTCAACTGGGTATCCCGAAAACCGTGAACTGACGGCCGGCGATGCGTAAAACCTTTCGCGTGATCGACACCGGGATCGAACACGGCCGGCGCAACATATCCTTCGATCAGGCGCTGATCGATGCCCGCGCGGCGGACGAGATTCCGGACACCATCCGTTTTCTGCGCTTCAAGCCGACGGCGCTGGTTGGCCGCCATCAGGCGCTTGAGCGCGAGGTCGATACCGCTTTCTGCGCCGCTAACGGCATTGGGCTGGCACGGCGCATCACCGGTGGCGGCAGTATTTTCTTCGACGAGGGACAACTGGGCTGGGAGCTGGTGTTTCACCGCAAGACCCTGCCGGCTGCCGACCTGGGCCAATTGGCGCAATTGATCTGCACGGCGGCGGCCGAGGGGCTGCAGACGCTCGGGGTCGACGCACGGTTCCGTCCGCGCAACGACATCGAGGTGGATGGGCGCAAGATTTCCGGCACCGGCGGCTTTTTCGACGGCGACGTGCTGTTCTATCAGGGTACGCTGCTGATCGACACCAACCCCGAAGTCATGGCCAAGGCGCTGAAAGTGCCGCAGGCCAAGCTGGCCAAGCGCGATCTGGATTCCGCAGCGCAGCGGGTCGTTACGTTGCGCGCGTTGCTGGGCGACGCCACGCCTTCCGTCGACGCGGCCAAGCAGGCGCTGTTGCAGGGCTTCGCGGAGGGTCTCGGCCTTGCGCTCGAGGACGGGGCGGTGAGCGATCGCGAGCACGCCCGGGCAGAGGAAATTCACGATACCGAAATCGGCACGGACGACTTCGTGGCCGAAATCGACGATCCGGAAAGCGACGGCGATTTTCTTTCGGCGAGCGCCAGCACCCCCGGCGGCAGCGTGACGGTGTATCTGCGTCTGCACCGGGGCCAGGACCGCATCCAGCAGATCCTCATCACCGGTGACTTTTTCGCCAATCCGCCGCGCCTGGTGTTCGATCTGGAAGCGGCACTGAAGGACGCGCCGCTGCAGGACGTGGACGGCATCATCGCCCGCGTGCTCGACGCAGGCGGCGCCATCACGGTGCCCAGCGAGGCGCTTGCCGGCGTGATCCGCGATTCCGCGAGCGGGCAGGCGACATGATCCGCCCGGAGCGCAATCTTTACGTCATCCAGCACACCGACAGCGAATACCTCGGCCGCATTGAAGACCATTTCGAGGGGCGGGGCATCCGCTTCACCTATATTCGCCCGCACACCACGGACGGCAAGCTGCCGCCCTCGGCACGTTTCGTCGACGGCATCATCTTTCTCGGCGGCGGCCCATGGGGTGCGGCGGGGGACCGGGACCTGCCGTCACTGGCAAAGGAAGTCGCGCTGTCGCACGAATGCTTCGCGCTCGGCATCCCGCAGATCGGGATCGGTCTCGGCGCGCTGATCGTCGCGCTGGGCGGCGGCGGCAAGGTCGAGAAGGCGCCCTTGCGGTTCGAGATGACCGAGGCCGTGCGCTGCCATGACGAAGCCCTCATGGGGTTTATGCCGGAGACATTTCCGGCGGCGATATACATGCGTGACCGGCCGGTATTACCGTCCTATGCGGACGTGCTGGCCGAGGATGCGGCGGGGCAGCCTTTGGTCTTTCAACTGGGCAAGACGACGCTCGGATTTCTCGGCCATCCGGGGGCGAAACGTGCCATGATCGAGGATCTGATCATGGAATTCGAGGAATCGCCCGATGACATCGCGCCTGGACTGGAGGAACTGACCCGGAAAATCCCCGAAATCGAGGATGCGCTGGTCAAAATGATGACCGGAATCATCAAGTTGACGGGACTGATGCAGCCGAAATCCGAAAAAGACCGGATTTAGGCCGCTATACGCGAAAAAAACATATTCATAAAAATGTATTTGTATTGCGTTCCGGGATCGCTTTTGGGACAATATACGCAACGAACATGTTAAAAATGCTTGGGAGGCATCATGGCCGATAAACTCGTGATCATCATGGTCAACACCGATCCGCGCAACGGCGAGGAACTGGGTGCGCCGTTTTTTCAGGCTACCGTCGCCGCCGCGATGGACTATGAGGTCGAAGTCATCTGCACCGCAACCGCCGGTCAGCTGATGAAGAAGGGCTTCGCGGAGAAGCTGGTGGTCAAGGAAGGGTCTCCCAAGACCGTCTATGATTTCATCAAGGACGCCCATGATGCCGGCGTCACTTTCTACTGCTGCTCGCCGAACCTCGATCTGTTCGACATGTCCGAGGACGATCTGATCCCTGAATGCTCGGGGATTGTCGGCGGTGCGCATGTCATCGAAGAAGTGATGGAAAACGACAACGCCAAAGTCCTGACGTATTGAGGATGCACGCATGAGCCACGCCAGCGGAAGCCGCATTCAGGAATTCATCGGCGATCCCGTCTCCACCGAGCCGGCGGTCGATTACGATACCATGGAACAGGTGTTTCAGGACATCCAGGCGGATATCCGTTTCGATCATGAACTGAATGGCTGCCTGAACTGCGGCATCTGCACGGCGACGTGTCCGGCGGCGCATTATTACGATTTCAGCCCGCGCGAGATTGTGCAGCTTCTGTGGACCGAGAACCTCGAAGGTATCCACGATGCGATGCAGGAGAAAATCTGGTCGTGTGCGCAGTGCTATACCTGCGCCGCACGCTGCCCGTTCGGCAATTCGCCGGGCGGCCTGGTGATGATCATGCGCGAAGTGGCGATCAAGCACGGCATGCAGTCCGCCAAGGATGTGCTACGGCCGTTTTCCCGCGTCATGCTGAAGCTGATCTCGACCGGCAACCAGCTGGCGCCGAACATGATTACCCCCGACCACTTCCCGGACTGGGGACCGAATATATCGAAAGTCGATGCGCCGCTGAAACTGCTGCGCGCGGCGATCCCGATGCCGACCCTCAACACCACGGAAACGGCCTGGGAAGTGAACCTCAAGACCTCGGTCGAACTGTATACGATCTGGGAAATGACCGGGGTTCTCGATCAGTTGGAGACCATCGACGAGAACCTGTTCGACGTGATCTCGGACATCATGGACGAGAAGCGCGACGACTACGAGGACTGGCTCGAAGATCAAGAAGACGAAGACGACGACGATTAATCGGCCGCCGGGCCTCTGCCCGCGTGCGGCATCCGAAAGGAGTTTGAAATGAGCGACCAAACCGACGGCACCCGTTTTACCGGACACGGCAACGAATGGCGCGACGCCAAGCTCAGCGCCGACGAAGCGCAGACCGCAACGTCCTGGGTCGAAGCCCGCGTCGACAAGCGGTCGATGCTGACCAACAAGGACCGGGTCGAGGATGTCCGCGACATCATGTGGCAGCTCGAAAAGGACGGCGAGATCATTGTGCATCGCATGCGCGACGAGTACGAACCGATCACGCTCCGCACCCTGTTCGGCTGGGAAAAGAAAATTCCGACGACGCGGCTGTGGCATCACAAGTCCTGCGGCCAGTGCGGCAACATTCCCGGCTATCCGACCTCGCTCTTGTGGCTGATGAACAAGATGGGGATCGAATATCTGGACGAAACCGATCAGACGTCCTGCACGGCGTGGAACTACCACGGTTCGGGGATCGGCAACGTCGAAAGCCTGGCCGCCGTGTTCCTTCGCAACTTCCATCAGGCCTATGTCGCCGGCGAAGCCGAAGGTCATGGCCGCGGTCATTACTATCCGCTGGTTCACTGCGGCACGTCGTTCGGCAACTACAAGGAAATCCGTGGCTTCCTGCTGCATTCCGCCGAACTGCGCGAGCGCGTGAAAAAGATTCTCGGCAAGCTCGGCCGTCTCGTCGACGGCAAGCTGCTGATCCCCGAAGAAATCGTGCACTATTCCGAATGGCTGCATGCCATGCGTTACCGGATCAAGGAACATCAGACCATCGATGTGTCCAACATCCGCGCCACCATCCACCCGGCGTGTCACGTCTACAAGATGATCCCCGAGGATGCGATCTATGACGACGATATCCTTGAGGGCAACCGGGTCGCGGTGTCGACCGGCCTGATGCAGGAACTGGGCGCTGACGTGCAGGATTATTCTACCTGGTACGACTGCTGCGGCTTCGGTTTCCGCCACATCATTTCTGAGCGGGAATTCACCCGGTCCTTCGCCATCGACCGCAAGATCCGCGTCGCCGTCGAGGAAGCCAAGTCCGACGTCATGATCGGTCACGACACCGGCTGCATCACGACGCTCGACAAGAACCAGTGGATCAGCCAGGCGTCCGACAAATCCAGCGTTTCCCTGCCGGTCGTCGCGGACTGCCAGTTCGCGGCCCTGGCCTGCGGCGCGCATCCGTACAAGATCGCGCAGATGCACTGGCATGCGTCGCCGGTTGAAACACTGCTCACCAAAATGGGCATCGATTGGGAAAAGTCGAAGGCCGAGTTCGAGGCCTACCTGAAAGAGGTCGAGGCCGGGAACGGCGAAAACCTGTATGACCCGCGCCGCATGATCACGTCCGGCCCGGGTTACAAATCGGCTGCTGAGTAAATAAAAAATCGAGGGATTGAAGCATGTCTAAACCTGTTCTCGTCGTCGGCGCCGGACCGGCGGGCCTCTCAGCCGCGCACGCATTGGCGTCGGTCGGTCAGGAAGTGGTTCTGGTCGACAAGGCGGACCGCCTGGGCGGCACACCGATCCTGTCCGGCTATGCCAAACTTGTGCCGAGCGGCGAGTGGGCGAAGGACGCCATCGGCGGCATGGTCGAGCGCGTCACCGGCAACGGTGCCGTGAAGATCCATACCGATACCATGGTCCAGTCCTTCGACGGCACGCCGGGCGATTTCAAGGCGCAGCTTTCCAATGGACAGTCGGTCGATGCTTCTGCCGCCGTGCTGTGCACCGGGTTCAGCCATTTCGATTCCGTGAACAAGCCGGAATGGGGCTTCGGCATGTTTCCCGACGTGGTGACGACGACCCAGGTCGAACAGATGATTTCGTCGGGGCAGGGGGTTCGCTGCCCGTCCGACGGGCGCCAGCCTAAGCGGGTCGCGATCCTGCTCTGCGTCGGTTCGCGTGACCGCCAGATCGGCCGCGAGTGGTGCTCCAAGATCTGCTGCACCGTGTCGTCGAACATCGCCATGGAAATCCGCGAGGAACTGCCGGATTGCCACGTCTATATCTACTACATGGATATCCGCACCTTCGGACTTTACGAGGACACCTACTACTGGAAGAGCCAGGAAGAGTTCAAGGTGAAGTACATCAAGGCGCGTATCGCCGAAGTCACGTCGGACGGCAGCAAGCTGATCGTCAAGGGCGAGGACACGCTGGTCAAACGCCCGATCACGGTGCCGTTCGACATGGTGGTACATGCCATCGGCATGGACCCGAACGTCGACAATGTGCTGATCGCCTCGATCTTCGGCGTCGAACTGCAGAAGCACGGGCATATCAGGCGCCTCGATACCTACAGTTCGATGGCCGAAACATCGCGCCCGGGCGTGCTGGTCGCCGGTGCCGCCACAGGTCCAGAGACGATCGACGATTCGATCGCCCAGGGCCAGGGTGCGGCCATGGCGGCGTTCGCGATCGCCAACGGCAACAAGATTCAAGCCGCCGAATAAGCGGCTTCGGATGGATGGTATGAACCTGTCGAGAACACAGATATCCACCACCAGCCGGCCGGTCCTGCATCTGGACGGGCCGAGGCTTGCGTCGGCGCTGGAAACCGTGGTCTCGCGTTCGGAAAGCGTCGGCGGGATCGAATTCCTCGTCACTGGCGTGAAGTTCAAGTCCGAAGTCATCGCCGATGTCTTCAAGCGCGAAGCCATCGACAAGCTCGATCTGGATACCTTCCTCAGCGTCGTCGCCTTCATGTCGCCGGTGCGCCGCCGTATCGGCCCATGGCTGGAAGAAACCGGCACAACCGGCATGGATACCGTCAAGGGGGCCATCGCGGCGCTTCTTGATCAGGCGCAGGTAACGGCGGAATGCGATGATGCCATGCGCCGGTTCTGTCAGAAGTTCCCCGAAGGACGCCAATATCGCTGGGTCCGCGATCTGGCGTCGGAAATCCTGCATAACGTGATGCCGGAACGCTATCCGCTGATGAACCGCTGGGTCTGGGACGTCAAGGCCAACACCGGCGTCATCCGCGAGCTTTGGCATGACGTGAACATCGATCACATGACCCTCGACGTCGAAGACAACTACGACACGTTTTTGATGCTGCGCGAGGAACTGAGCCAGTATCTGTCGGACAACGGCGTATTCCGCGACGTCATGGCGTACGTGGATATCCTGTGCGCGCAGATTTACGCAGACTACATTTGCGAGCAGGGCGGCAGTTATCTGCGCACGGATTTTTCCGCCGCCGAGGACCCGCTGCAGTACACGCGCCGGATGCTCGGGCTGGAGGGCATCGACCCGGAAACCGGACGCACCCGGGCCAAGGGTGTCGAAGGCCGGCCGATCATCCTCGACATCGACGAGACGACGCACTGAACCGCGAAGGACGCATGTATGCCTATCCATGAGAAATCGCTGATCCGCCCGGAAAACATCATCGAAAAGGAAAACCTGATTATCGATGGCGTCGACGTTTCGGGTCACTGGAGCACCTTCATCGAGTCCCGCGTGGTGCGGGATTATAACGAGGAGATGCAGGAGGAAATCGCGGCGCTTCCCGGTGGCGAATACATCCACCGCTGCTGGCAGTGCGGTTCATGCACCAACGCCTGCACCGTCAACGCCGTGAACCCGGATTTCAATCCGCGTTACTGGATTTACCTGGCGCGTCTCGGCATGGAAGATGAACTGCTGCGTGACAAGGACATCATCTGGCAGTGCGTTTCGTGCAACAAATGTACCTATGCCTGCCCGCGCGACGTCAATCCCGAAGGGGTCATGAAGGCGCTGCAGCACTGGTGCGAACTGAAGGGCCATACCGAGAAATCCCCGTCGATGCACTTCGATGAGGAATTCGCCTCGCAGGTCATCGCCACCGGCAAGATCGAGGAAGGCCGCATCATCCGCGGTTTCTTCGCGCGCACCAAGCAATCGCTCAACCAGGACTGGCTGATCGAAATGGTACGCCGCATGTTGCGCCACCTGCCGGTCAAGATGCTGTTCGCAATGGGTATGCAGGGCGTGCTGCGGCCGCGCACCAAGGGCTGGGATGCCGCCCGTGCCGCCATCGAGGAATACGTCGCCGAAAAGGACGCCGAGCACCGCAAGGCGCTTAAACTGGATCAGCCGCACGCGGCCGAGTGAGGGAAAAGAACATGAACGAGACCTCCAAGAAATATCAGAAGGTCGCCTACTATCCCGGCTGCGCGCTTGAAGGATCGGGGCATTCCTACAACACCTCGACCAAGGCCATCGGCAAGAAGCTCGGCATGGAACTGACCGAGGTCGAGAACTGGAACTGCTGCGGCGCGATGGAGGTCAAGAACATCGACCCGAAGATCCAGACCTATCTGTCGTCAAGGGTCATGAACACCGCCGCCAACGAAATGGGCTTCGACACCGTCATGGCGCCGTGCAACGGCTGCTATCACAACCTGAAAAAGGCCGAGTACGACCTTGCCCATGACGAGGAGAGCAAGGAAGTCGTCGACCGGCTGTCGGGCAAGGCCGGGCACGGCACCTACGAAGCCGGCCAGATCGAAACCATCCACGCGCTCGACTGGATCAAGGAAGGGATCGGCGAGGAGGGGCTGCGCGAACGGGTCAAGAATTCCCTGAAGGGCCTCAAGATCGCCAACTATTACGGCTGCATGTACACGCGCCCGCGCCACATCTTCCCGGAAAAGGATCAGGGACCGGGCAGCGAGTCGACGTCGAAGCCGCATTTCATGGACGACCTGCTGGCCGCCGCCGGGGCGGAGAACGTGGACTTCCCGCTGAAGACCGCGTGCTGCGGCGGTGCACACACGTTGTCCGACTCCGACATGTCGACCAAGCTGGTGATGAACATCATCCGCGCCGCCGAAGCGTCCGGCGCCGAGGTCATCGCCACTGAATGCCCGACCTGCCATTCCGGCCTTGAGATGCATCAGATCCGGGGCGAGAAGCGGTTCGGCTTCCAGTCCAAGGTAAAGATTCTGTACTTCACGCAGCTTCTCGGCATGGCCCTGGGCGTGCCGCTGCGCGATCTCGGCGTGCATGAGAACATTTCCGATTCCATGGCCTTCCTGCAGGACAGGGGGTTCGTATGACGCCGCTGGCCGAACTGGAACTGGCCATTTCCGTCGCCGCATCGGACAGCGATGCCGGGCGCGGCGCGGCGACGCTGGTGTCCATCGGTGAAACGGTGCTGGAACACTGGATCATCGCGCGCGACGAGCAGCCGACCGGTGAGGAAAGGGAAGGCTTTCGCCTGCTGGCGTTGCATCGTCAGGGTGCGAAAGGCGAACCGTCGTTTAACGCCTGCCGGGAAACCTGCCGCGAGCTTGCGTATCATTTCAACCTGATCGACCAGGAAACCGACGAGGCCCGTCGGCGGGACAAATTGCAGATGATGGCGCTCGTCGCCATGCATCTTTACCTGTTCGTGTCGGGCAAGATGGAAGTCGAGGGACTGGGTGAATTCTGTTGTTCCTCGAAGCCGCTTCATGCGGCAGAATAAACGTGTTGGAACGCGCTATGAGACAAAAGGAGCTGTGACGGATGCCTAATGTGAGGGGATGCAACCTGCCGGACGATCTGCTGTACGACGTGGAAAATCAGGTGTGGTTCAAGGAAATGGGCGACGGCAACGTCAAACTCGGCATGACGGCGGTCGCGGCGGCGATGGCCGGGCAACTGGTCGCGGTGACTCCGAAAAAGGTCGGCCGCAGCGTGCAGTCCGGCAAATCCTGCGCCACCATCGAGTCCGGCAAGTGGGTCGGCCCGGCAAAAACCATGGCGGCGGGCGAAATCATCGAAGTCAATCAGGCCGTGGTCGACAAGCCGGACATGACCAATGCCGATCCCTACGAAGCGGGCTGGCTGGTGATCCTGAAACCGGAAGACTGGGACTCGGTGAAGGGGCAGCTCGTCCCTGGCAGCGCAGTCGCCGGTCCCTATGAAGCCAAGATGGAAGCGGACGGGTTCGCCGGCTGCGGCTGAGCCTCGTTCATCCGTACACAAATAAAAAAGGCCCTCGTCACGAGGGCCTTTTCTTTTCCGCGCGGTGGATATCAGCCGCGGCTGAACAGGGCCGATACGGCGCCGCCGAAGCTGCCTTCCTCGATGTACTTCATGCCGAGGATGCCGCCCAGAACGATCGAACCGAACGCCAGCAGGGAGCCGACGGCCAGCGTCGACATGCCGGTCAGGCCCTGGCCAATGGTGCAGCCCAGCGCCAGCACGCCGCCGGTGCCCATCAGGGCCGCGCCGCCGAAGTGGCGCAGCATGTCGTCGGTGCCTGTGAAGGCTTCGAACTTGAACTCGCCGGACAGTTTTGCCGAGATGAAGGACCCGAGGATGACACCGCCGACGGTGGAGATGCCGAAATCGATGGTCGAACCGGTGAAGGTCATCAGGTACTGGATTGAGTTGGCGACCGGGGCGACGAAGGTCAGCGAGGCCATCTGCGTCGGCTCGAACTCGTCGAAGCCGATGACGCCGGTAATCAGCCAACCGGCCGGGACGCACAGACCGATGATGATGCCGGCAACGACATCTGTCCTAGAGGCCCGGAATTCCGCATCCTTGAAGCAGAACCACAGCAGGCCGAGCACCGCGACGGCGCTGACGGCGATGCGTGCAGTGTCGGGATCGACGGCGCCACTGGCCGAAATCACATCGGTGATGCCCTGATTGGCGGCGCCGAACGATGCCATGTCGATGTTCGTCGCGTCTTCCATCGCGGTGCGTGCCAGCGCGATCAGACCGCGCAGGGTCATGTAGGCGAACACGCCCAGGATCAGCGCCACGATCAGGGATTTCAGGTTGCCTGCACCCAGCCGGATCAGGGTCTTCGAGCCGCATCCCCCGGCCTGGGTCATGCCGAAGCCGAACATCAGGCCGCCGATGATGGCGCCGAGCCAGCCGAGGTTCGGTGTCAGATAGATGGCAGTGTTAATGTCAATGACACCGCCCAGGTGCAGCGCCTGCGTGCCGGCGATGCCGACGGCAATGGCCAGCAGCCATGCCCGGAAACGGTTCCAGTCTTCCATCATGACCAGATCGGATATCGCACCCATGGTGCAGAAATTCGTTCTGTGCGCCGTAGCGCCGAAAACGCCGCCGAGCAGCATCCCGAAGAGAGCCACCTTCGTGGTGACGGTAAGTTCGAGCATGTTTCTTCCCACCTGTCGCGGACATCGCCGATGTCCTGTGTATTTGGACTTCTATCCTTGGGTATATGTGATAATATCAATATATAAAAACCGAATATGAAAAAACAGGCTTTTCTCGGTGGCCTGCATGCATATCCGGAAGGTATTCTACGGTTCGCACTTGTTGGCTTGGGAGGATAAAAATTCATGGCCGATCAAACACTCGATACCAAGGGACTGAATTGTCCGATTCCCATCGTCAAAGCGAAGAAGACGCTCACCGACATGCCCGCCGGGCAGGTTCTGGAAATTCTCGCGACCGATCCCGGCGCGGTGAAGGACTTCGAGGCGTTCTGCCGCAAGACCGGTAACGAACTCCTGGAGTGGAAAGAAGAGGCCGGCGTCTTCACGTTCCAGATCAAGAAAGCCTGATCCGTTTTCCGCACGTAACGGGCGCTACTCGCCGCCCGTCGTGCAGACTCCGCTGCTGATCTCGTCGTCGGAAACCCAGAGAAACGGCATACGTTCTTTCTCGAAGGTATTGATCTTCAATATCTGCAGCGCTGTGTTGCCCGGACCCTTGTGAATGCTGACGGCAAGAAGGGTGTTCGGGCCGATCGGTTTCTGCAGCACGCTGAGCACCCATTCCTCGCGCAATCCGGCAACCCGCCCGGTGCGGTCATTGAAAGTGAAGCGCCCGTGCAGCCGGCGCCGGATCTGTGTGCGTTCGTCGCGGATCTGTTCCCCGTCCGGGCCGAGCCGCCATGCGTCGGCGACGTTACAGGCATAGACGGCGGCCTGCGCCGCGCCAGGTGACGCAACGGCGATCAGTAACGCGCCGATGGCAAGGGCGAAGGTCCGCAACTGGCTGCCCCCCGTATTTCTCGCGGCATGCCGCCACGCCGGTCAAATGCCGGTCATGTACAGTCTGCGTAAATACGTGGGGGCGATCCACCTGTTTTTGAAGAGCCGCCGCCGGGGGAGGAGTATGACGCGGCTCAGGCGAGCATCCCCGTGATCTCGTCCAGCAGCGCCAGACGCTGTTTCTTGAGTTCTTCGAGATGCATGTCGTCCATCGGCTCGACGTCGGTTTCGCCGCGGTGAATTTCGCGGTTCAGCGCATGGTACTGGTCGCTCAATTTGGCAAAGTGGGCATTGGCGGTGCGCAGTTCCTGGATGCGTGCTGCCTTATCGGGGAAAACCTCGGCGAGTTCGTGCGGTGTGTGGGACATGGGACTCTCTGTGTAATGATGAACTTGTGCCAGAATGCGCCCATGGGCATGACGGCTCATTGACCTAAATCAACCGATCTTCTCTTGGCCGGCTCAGGCGGCGTTTTCGATGAAATCCAACAGCAGCGCATTGACGGCTTCCGGCTGTTCCTGCTGTACCCAGTGCCCGGCGCCATCGACCAGATGCGTACCGCGATAATCCGAACACGCCTGCGTCTCCATCTTTTCCAGCGCGCCAGGTGCCTGATAAGTACCCCAGTCGCTGGCGCCGGAAATGAACGTCACCGGTACGTCGATGCGGCGCCCGGCGAAGATTTCCTGCTCGCGGATGAAGGTTTCAACGAAGCGGCAGCGATACCAGTTAAGGCCGCCCTGGAACCCGGTGCGCCCGAAGGTGTCGCTGTAGACCCGCAGCTCGTTGTCGGGCAGCCACGCGCAGGCGGCGATCTCGGCCGGCGAGGGCATTTCCGGGGCCACGGTTTCGGCCATGGTCTTGCCCAGGTCCATGACGTAGTAAGTCGGCAGTTTGGCCATCTCGTCGGCGGTCCAGCCGCTCAGCCTGTATGGCTTGTTGTCCTTCCAGTCGGCGCTCTTGTGATGGTAATAGGCGCGCATGAAGTCGTGCAGGCCCTGCTCGCAGGCCCACATGTGGCCGTTGGCATCGCGCGTCGAATAATAGCGGTGATAATGCTTGCGGGGCCGGGGCAGGGAGGCCAGCGCGACGTCGAGCCCGGCTATGGGGTCTTTGCCGTTCAGTGCCGGCGGCCCGGCATAGGGCGCGCTCATCAAAACGCAGGACGTGAATACGTCGGGGCGGATCAGTGCGAAATGCGCGGCAGCGAAAGAGCCGAAGTCGTGTCCGACAAGGGTCTTCATGGTCCGGACACCGAGCGCACCCAGCAGCCCGAGGGTATCCCTGAGCAGGTTGAGAAAGCGGAATGACGCCAGATCGCCGTCATAGTTCGGATCCCAGCCAGTGGTCAGTCCATAGCCGCGCTGGTCCGGTGCGATGACGTAATAGCCCCGTGCCGCCAGCACCGGCATCACCTTGCGCCAGCTGTAGGCCAGTTCGGGGAAACCGTGCAGCAGCAGTATGGCGGGATGCGACGGATCGCCGGCTTCGAGCACGTGCATGTTCAGCCCGTTGCCGTTGTCGACATGACGCGCGCGTATGCCCGGCGGCAGCGAAACTGAATAGAGGGGGTCCGTCATGGAAGGTGGAAAGCTGAAGCGCGTATCAGGGTGGGACCGGCATCACGCGCTGGTTGGTCGAGCGCAGCTTGCGGGTGACATCCAGAAATAGACTTTCGTAAAACCGGGCCGCGAAACCGATATCGCCGGTCAGCCGTTCCAACAGAACGTCTTTGGGGACGGATAGGATTTCCGCCGGACCGTCGGCGACAAGGCTGGCGCTGGCGCCCTTGCCGTCCATCAGGGACATTTTCACCCGGGCCGAGCGGGCCGGCGAATTCGGCGCAGATCTCATCGAGATAGATGCGCGTGACACGGAGAAAACCGGACTTGATCAGTAACAGGCTGTCGATGGTCGTGCCTTCGGCGATGACCGTGTCACCCGAGCCGAAGTGCAATGTCTCGGACGACGAAACCAGCCAGTCGCGTTCTTCTTCGCTGAGCTTCGGAAAAGCGCCGATCAGATTCATGCCCCGTCCTCTCTGTCCCGCCGCCGCACTATGTTATTATTTGTGCTTTATGGCCGGGCTATGATAAGCCGGTGTTATGGGAAAATACAAATGCTTGGCGGTATTGTTGGGACTCACGGTTTTGAGTGCCTGCGCCGTTGTCTCGGCGGACGGAGAGGGGATTGAAATCCGTCATTCGTCGGAGAATGACCTGCTTGTGCAGCACAAGGCAGACAAGCATTGCGCCAGTTTCGGCAAAATCGCGGTGAAGGTGCAGGAAAGCTCGATCGTCGATACCTATATCCTGCGCTCGATGGTGACCACGTTCAAATGCGTGCGGCAGGCGGACCTGCCGAAGCCTGCTTCCTGATTTCCGGCTTAGTGCAGGACGCTGTTCTGCGGACGATCTTCAGACAGAAGTTCCTCGGCAGCGCGGGCAATCCTGAGCCAGATCTCGCGACCGGCAATGTCGCCGGCATCGCGCAGTTGGTCGGCCTTGATGAAGGCGCCGGCCGGCGCGAATTCGCCGTATTCCTGAATCATCAGTGTCGCGGTCTTGTAAACGGCAGGGGACAACGTCATGGCGGACCTCGTTAGCCCGATGGGCTCTTGATAACATCGTTGACGGTTACGCCAAGCCAGTCTTCGACGACGATGACCTCACCCCTGGCGATGAGCTGGTTGTTGGCATGAAGCTCGATGTCCTCGCCGACGGAACGGTCCAGTTCGACAACCGCACCACGACCGAGTTTGAGAATCTGGCTGATCGGCATGAAGGCCGTGCCGAGCACTGCCGTCACCTCGAGTTTGACATCGAGAACGGCCTCCATTTCGCTTCTGGAGCCGTCGCTTTTAACGCCGTATTCCTTGTCTTCTGCCATGGGTGCGATCCTAGAGGTGATTTGGTTAACGATTGGTTATCGTCATTGCTTGAGAATCGCAGGATATCATTTTCCGGTAGACGCCGGAATGATATTCCCGGCCGGTACGGAATCGGTCCTCAAATGCCGCCGCCCTGTTCGATTTCGCCGGTCATGATGCGGACCCGCTGACGCAGGGCCAAAAGAGCCGGTTCGGCGAATCCCTCGGTCTCCAGCTTGTGCACCGTGTTCAGCAGATAGTCCCGGTTGAGACCGCTGATGCCCTGTGCACGCATGATGATTCGGGCGGCATGTTCCTCGTCCAGTTTTCCGGCATATTGCTCGTGTGTCGGGTCGGCGACGAAGGTGTAGGCACGGACCATTTTTCCGGCAATCTCGACATCGACGCAGGCAGGTTTGTAGGCGTAACCGATCATCTCTCTTTCATAAAGATAATCAAATATTTGCACGCGATCCTTGATGTCTATTCTAAATGCAATGCCAAGGCAGAATCCACCGCTGTCGAGGCCCAGAACCAGGCCCGGCACGTCGAACGTACCGCGGTGGTGATGCGAATAGATGCACGGCGCGCGATGATACCCTTCAAGCCGCGCCGGTTGCTGCTCGAGGAAGCGGAATCCGGGCCGCCACATGAGCGAGCCATAGCCGAAAATCCACGTTACATCGGGAATTTCCGCACCGTACCTCGAACCGGACCGCAAGGTTGTCATGTTGCGGTCATCCTCTGCGCGTAGTGATTGTTGGTAAAGCCCAGATTTTTATGGCCTTTTCGTATCGACATCATAAGCTAGACTACTCATTCGCACAGCAACGACCAACCTTGGGGGTTGTCTTCCAGAACGACGGTATCATCGACGTCGCCGGTTACACGGCAGCGACGGTGGATGCTCTGGATATTACCGGCGACATGATCGCCACTGACAGCAGCGTCATCAATATCGACGTCGGCAACGACAGCGGCAGCGAGGTCAACGATACCCTGGCTGTAAGCGGAAACCTGACGATGGCCGGCACCCTGAACGCCAGCTTTATTGCGAGTAACAGTCCGGCGGCGGGCGATGTCTTCAACATCGTCACGTTCTCTACGGTTACAGCCGGAACTTACTTCAATGCGATCAACGGGCTGCATGGCGACGGCACAACACTGCTGGACATCGATATCGATACGGGTGGCGGCCTGATCAGCCTGACGGCTGTCGCCAACGCATTGACGCCGACCAGTGGCTCAGACAGTTATGAAGGCAGCAGCGCCGCAGATTACGTCTACGGGGGCGACGGCGCTGACATTCTGGACGGTGACGGCGGGGCTGACGTGCTGATCGGCGGTGCCGGTGACGACGTCATCAAGATTTCCGACAACAGCTTCCACTTCATCGACGGCGGCGAGGGGACGGACAAACTCGTCGCGCTCAACGGGCTGGACCTCACCGCTGTGCGCAACGATATCGTTTCCGGCTTCGAGGTTTTGGACATCGGTTTCGGCGGCTTGACGCTGGACGCCGACGACGTGATGTCTATTACCGACGGCACCAACGCACTGACCGGTACGGACAAGACGCTGGTCGTGACCCGCAACGACTTCGGTGAAGCCATTGATATCGGCACCGGCTGGAGCGCAGCGACGACGACGACGCTGACGATTGACGGCGAGACCATGACCTTCGACAAGCAGGTGCACTCGGCAACCGGCGCGACGATCTATGTAGAAACATCAATCTCGTCGCTTGCCGGTCTGGACGGCACGAACGGCTTTACGATCACAACGACAGATTCCACTGATTTCAAGTCATTCTCGCTGATTAAAGGGATGGGCGATGTCAATGGGGATGGATTCGAAGATTTCATCTACAGCATGACGCCGGACGGAAATGTGTCGAGCGCGCGCACCTTCCTTGTGTATGGGCAGGAAGACGGATTCGTGAGCTCGATCGACATTGAAGCGCTCAAGGCAGCAGGTGATGCGTTGGAATTCACCGGTACGCCGAACAGCGCGACTCACAGTATGTTCCTTGGCGATATCAATGGTGATGGCTATGGCGATTTTGCATTGTCAATGCCGTTCGACGACACCGCCGGGACAGATGCCGGCAGAACCACGATTATTTATGGCGGGGATAGCCTCGGGACTAACAACGAATTCGACACAACTGCAGTTGATGGCACCAACGGCTATCAGATATTCGGCAATGTAGGTGATTCGCTCGATAACGGCTTCCAGGGCGGTGACGTAAACGGTGATGGAATAAATGACATTTCCATTTCCAACCGTAACGCCGCGGCAACCGGTTTTGTGCTTTACGGTGATCAATTGGCTGCGGCTGATGCGAACGATGGATCGTCAGACGGCGTTATCGATGTCGATCTGTTACGCGGAAGCAACGGCGGTGACGGTACACTAGGCTTTACCGTGACCAGTAATGGCGGCTCGACCGGAAATGTCGTTATTAAGCTCGACGGTGACATTGACGGCGACGGTTTCGCCGACATGCTAGTTATCGACAGCACAGCCGATACCGCTGCCGGTGTCGACACGGGCCGTGTGATGTTGGTGTTCGGCAGCGCTTCGGCAACGGGCGCCGACCGTGATTATTCCAGTGCCGACGGCACCTCTGTCGTCCATCTGGAGGACCCCGTAAGTGCTGCGATAAGCACCGCGTTGTATGCGGATCTCAACGGAGACGGGCTGGATGACGTTGTTGTCGCTGTTGACGGTACGAATACAGGCTATGTCGTCTACGGTAAGGATGACTGGTCATCGACGCCGACCGTCAACCTGGAAAGCCTGAATGGTAGCGACGGCTTCAAGTTTACATTGGATGTCTCAACGACGGATTACAGATTTGACGCGCTTGGCGATGTAAACGGGGACGGTTTCGAGGATATCGGATTCCTTGATCACACGAACAACGAAGGTCATGTGGTTTTCGGCAGTGATGGTTTCGGCAGTACGTTCGATATCGATACGATGACCGGTGAGCAAGGGTTCTCTTACGACATTTCGAACGACAACGGCGCGCATATCATTGGTGCCGACCTCAATGGCGACGGGTTCAACGATATTATTTCTTCATCGACGGCAACGGACGAAGTCTACGTTATCTACGGCGGTGACTTCGTGAACTTGATTGACAGCGCGGGAACATCGGGTGCGGATAATCTGATCGGTACCAGCAGCAACGATATTCTGGACGGTGGCGATGGCGGTGCGGATATCATGCATGCGGGTGCCGGTGACGACAAGCTCATCATCGGCGATGCCGACTTCGCCCGGATCGACGGCGGCAGCGGTCAGGATACGCTATTCCTTGACGGTGAGTTCGACCTAGACTTTACGCTTATCTCCGCCGGTCAGGTCACCGGCATCGAGCATATCGACATGAACAATGATATGATGAATGTCCTTGATATCGACTTCGCAACCGTTCTCGATATCGGCGAGGCCATCGATCAACTGGTGGGTGAGGCCAATATGCTTGTCATTACGAAAGACGAAGGTGACACCGTAAATCTGATCGGCAACTGGACCGAGCGCGCAGAACAGCCGGCAGCCGCCGCGTCGCATGGCTATACGGTATATGACAGCGACGATTCCAACGCATCCGTCGCCATACAGAACTCTTTGCCCGGCGGGGGTCTAGCCTGATCAATGGCCGAAAAAAAGAAGACACCCGCAGCTAAAGAAAAACCTGCCTCCAGCAAAAAAGCCGCCGCCAAAAGCACGCCGAAAGACAGCGCCGAGAAAAACATCGAATTCATCGGTTCTCGGCATTTCACATCATGGATGGCTGGGCAGGGAGTCAGCCTCGCCTTTACGACCCGTCATGCATCGAAGCTGTTCATGATCGGGCTATCAGCGGAAGGCGAATTTACTGTTTCGGAACGCACGATCGATTACTGCATGGGTATCGCCAGCGCCGGACGATCTCTGTATGTCGCCTCGAAATGGCAGATATGGCGGTTCGAGAACGCCCTCGGCGCGGGCGAGCGTGCGGAGGGCTTCGATGCAGTCTATGTGCCCAAGGCGAGCCATGTCACCGGCGACATCGATTGCCATGAAATGGCCGTCGACGGGGATGGGCGGCTGGTGTTCGTGAACACGCTTTTCAACTGCCTGGCTTATCTCAGCCGCGATTACAGTTTCCACCCGGCGTGGAAACCCGATTTCATTTCCGGATACGTGCCGGAAGACCGCTGCCATCTGAACGGTGTCGCCATCCAGGATGGCCGGCCGGCCTATGTGACGGCGGTATCCGGTTCAGACACGGCGGACGGTTGGCGCGATCATCGCAAAGGCGGCGGTGTTGTGATCGATGTCCGGAGCAACGAGGTCGTCTGCGAAGGCCTGTCGGTGCCGCATTCCCCGCGCATGCACAGCAAAACGCTGTGGGTTCAGGACTCCGGCACCGGGTATCTTGGCCGCGTCGATCTGAAGTCCGGAAAATTCGAGCCCGTGACGTTATGTCCCGGTTTCCTGCGCGGCATGACGATCGTCGGCAATTTCGCCGTGGCCTGCATCTCCAAGGGACGCGAAGGCCACACCTTTGGCGATTTGGACCTGGAAAAGAATCTCAAGGATCGTGAAACCGATGCCAGATGCGGCATGGTGGTCATCGAACTGACGTCCGGGAATATCCTGCACTGGTTCAGATTGGAAGGCGTGGTCGAGGAACTGTTCGGTGTAGCGGCCTTACCCGGCGTGACGAATCCGCGTGCCGTCGGCTTCAAGACGGACGAGATCGCCAGAACCATCATCCTGCCGCCGGACTTGCAATAATTCTTAGCGTGCAACGAGACGGACGCCGCGCGTCCCCCGCAGCATGAGTTTGATTTATTATCCGGCTGCAAGAATGCGGTCGACGAACTCCAGCCGGTCCTGACCCCACAGTGTTTCCTCGCCAATAATGAAGAACGGCGCACCCATGACGCCTAGTTGGATCGCCTGATCGGTATCGGCTTCCCATTTCTGGGTGATGCTGGGGCTTTGACCCGCGGTGGCCAGCAGCTTGCCGTCCAGTCCGCACGAATCGGCAATGGCGATGACCGTGTCGGTGTCAGAGATATCGCGATCCTCGGCCCACACCGCGCGCATGATGGCATGACAGAAGTCATAGACGTCCGTGCCCATCTGCTGCGCCGCGATGACCATGCCGGCGGCGATCTTGTCGGAAACGGGGAAGTGCTTGGGTTCGAGGTTCAGACGCACACCCCGATACTCGCGCCAGCGCCGCAGTTCCTGCATTCTGAGCGCTTTCCGGGCATCCGAGCGCTTGGCAAGCGGCAGCCCGCCGGTGGCTTCGAAAACACGTCCCAGGTTGACCGGGATATGGCGAATCTTCGCGCCGTGGCGGTCGCAAATTTTCTTGAATTCGGCATCGCCGAGATACGTCCACGGTGAAACCAGGGTGAAATAGTAATCAACTGTCTGCACGTGCCATCTCCAGTATTACCTGCCGATGCAGCACTGTCGCGTGTTTGCCCGTCATCGGCAAGGTGCCTGCGGGGGCGATGTGTTGCGCATATGCCACGACATGAAATTTCTCGGTTTATTTGACTATTTTACGGTTTCTTCACATTGACAGAAAAAACTGAGGTTCTAACCATTGTCATATAAAGGTCATTCAAGGCCTGACAGATAAGTCCCCGGGGAGGCGTGTAAGGTTTACCGCATAGGGGGTTCGTACATGAAACGTACGCCACACAATGGAGACCAGGTTTTCGAGGTTTCCATCTATAACAAGGAAGTGCGCTCTCTCGTCAAAGAGAACCAGAGCCACGATTTTTTCGACGATCACTGGGCAGATGAACAGGTTCGCGACGTCCTCGCCGAAACCGCGGACGAGGCGCGTCAGCTTGTCGGTCAGCGGTTTCCTTCGGATGAGGGATTCGTGATCGCGTCGGTCAAGCCGCTGCAGATGGCCTGACGCCTCGCCATCCGCAAGGATAGCGACGTCTGGGTTCAGCCTGCCGCAGGTTTGTCCGCCAACTGGGCAATTTCCCTGTCCCGTAGAACTTTTCGCATGATCTTGCCGGTCGAGGTCAGCGGCAGTTCCTCGACGAATTCCACCAACCTGGGATATTCGTGCGGGCTGAGCCGCGTTTTCACGAAACTCCGGATATCCTCTTCCAATGCCGGGTCGCCGTTGTGGCCCGGCATCAGCTTGATGAACACCTTGATGACCTCGGTCCGTACCGGGTCGGGGACGCCGACAGCGGCGGCCAGCTCGATGGCCGGATGCTTGGTCAGGCAGTCTTCGATTTCGCCCGGGCCGATGCGATATCCGGCGGAGGTAATGACGTCGTCGTCGCGGCCGATGAACCAAAGATACCCGTCCTCGTCCATCTGGCCCTGATCGCCGGTCAGCAACCAGTCGCCCAGGTACTTGTTGCGGGTCGCTTCGGGGTTATTCCAGTATTCAAGCATCATCACCGGGTCGGGGCGTTTGACGGCGATCTGCCCGACGGTGCCGGGGGCGACCTCGTTACCCGCGTCATCGATGATGCGGACGTCGTGACCGGGGATAGGCCGGCCCATGGAGCCCGGCTTGATGTCCATGATCTTCTGACAGTTGGCGACGACCAGATTGCATTCGGTCTGGCCGTAAAACTCGTTGAGCGTGATGCCGAACGAGGCACGGCCCCAGTCGAGCAGTTCGACGCCCATCGGTTCGCCGGCACATGCGATGGTCCTGAGATCAACACCGAAAGACGGGATATCCTGAACCGCGCGCATCATCTTAAGGGCCGTCGGCGGCATGAAGGTGTTGCGCACACGGTATTTCGCCATCAGCCGCAGCGCCGCTTCGGGGTCGTACTTGCCGGCCCGGTAAGCGAGCACCGGCACGCCATGGTACCAGGCGCCCATCAGGCAGTTCATCAGTCCGCCGATCCATGCCCAGTCTGCCGGGGTCCACATCAGATCGCCCGGCTGCGGCAGAAAGTCGTGAAAGAACTCGACCGCCGGCATGTGCCCGATCAGCGAGCGGTGGCCCTGCAGCGCGCCCTTGGGGTTGCCGGTGGTGCCGGATGTATAGACGATGTAGGAGGGGTCGGTGCTTGCCGTGTCGACGTTGGTGAAGGCATCGGACGCCTTTTCCAGGCCCTGCCAGAGATCGCGGGTGCCGTCACTGGCGGCACCATCGACAAGCAGCACGACCTTCAGATCCGGCAGCTGATCTCGGATTGCCGCGATCTTGTGGTACTGCTGGGCTTCGGTGACTACGACCCGTGCTCCGCTGTCCTTGAGCCGGAATGCCAACGCTTCCTCGCCGAACAGCGAGAAAAGCGGGATCGAGATTGCCCCCATTTTCCAGGCACCGACGTGACTGATCGCGGCTTCGACGCATTGTGAGAGTAATATGCCGACGCGGTCGCCGCGCCGGATTCCCTCGGCGGTCATGAAGTTCGCCATGCGGTTGGCAAGGCGCTGCAATTCCAGCCAGGAATAATCACGCTGCGTGCCGTCGGCATTGGCGACGATCAGTCCGGTCGCATCCGGTGTGGCGGCGGCGTGTCGGTCGCAGACCTGTTCGGCCATATTGACCCGGTCCGGTACGTGCCAGTGAAAGGCATCGCGGACAGCTTCATAGCTGCCGGCGTCATGTAACAACGGCATCGGCGTTCCTCCCAACTCCCGCTACTCTGATAGCAGAAGACGCACGTTCACAACAGGTTGAAGAGGGGATTTGGTGGCGTTTTCAGGGGTTAGTTGCCGGTCGTCGCCAGCGGTGCGAATTCCTGTTCGACCTCGACGTTGCCTTCGAACACCAGATAGTTCCGCATGCCTTCAAGCAGCACGCCGTCATAACCTTGTGCGATCAGCCCGTAGACGAAGGACTCCGGTCCGCCGGAAATGACCTGCTGCCATGCTGGATTCCAGTACTCGACGAAATAACGGTCGGGATCTCCGGGGTAGGGATTGGCGATGAAGCTGGGCGAGCCTTCGCCCCAGTCGCCCTTCCAGTAATAGCGGTAGCTGGCGGCGGTGGCGATATCGAGGCGGGCAAAAACAAGGCGCCTGGCACCCAGCTTCTTGTATTTCAGGGTTTCGACGGCGGTCTTGCTGAGCGGGTCGCGCCCGGAGAAAGGATCGACGATGATCAGGTCGAAATTGGTGTCGTGCATCTTCAGCGCGAACTGGTCCTGGCGTCCGAACGCCGCGGGATCGCTCAGATACACGAAATTTTTCACGTCCTTCATGGCCAGCACGTTTTGCGAGTTCTCGTCGTTCGGCCGACGCGGATATGGCGGTATTTCCGTCATCTGCGAGGTCGGGTGATGCGCGACAAAGGCCGTCAGCCCGCGTGCGTGCGCTGCCTTGTAGACGGCGTCGATGGATTTCGGTTCGGTCGCATAGTCTATGGTCAGCACCGGCAGGCCGGCAGCCTTGGCGCGGTCGATACTGGCCAGGAACTGCTGCTGCAGTTCCGGCGGCGGGGCTTCGCCGATGACCTTGTGACCGAGAAAGACTCCGTCATACACCACGGCATCGACGGAGCGGGTAAATGTCCGTGCCGGCGAGATGATGTTTTCGTCCTGCAGGTTGCGCTTGATGATCAGCTCTTCGGCATCGCGCACGACGACGATGAAATTCGGTTTCTGCTGGCGTGCGTATGTCGCCAGCCGCTGGATGAAACCGCGCATTTCCTCGCGGTGATCGACCAGTGCGGCGCGCGTGTTGATGACCGGCGGCGGCGCCAATCCACCGTCCTGTCCCTGGACGCGGACATACCCCGGATCGCCGGGGCCGGGCTGTTGCGCCGTGGCCGAACAGACGGTCAGAACAGCCAGAGGCAGCGCGAAGGCGGCGCAAATAATCGATTTCAATGCGGTTTTTGTCGCCGGCATGCCGTCCGATCCCTTGCCGCCTTGAAAATCAGGCGGGCAGCAAATTCGCAACGTCCTCGGCAATCGCCAGGGAGGACGTCAGTCCAGGCGATTCTATGCCGTAGAGGTTAACCAGACCTTTAATCCCGTGCACGTCCTCGCCCTGGATGACGAAATCCGTATCTTGCGATCCCTTGGGATGGATTTTCGGACGCACACCGGCGTATCCCGGCTGCAGGGCGCCGTCGGGCAGTCCTGGCCAGTACTTGCGGATGGATTCGTAGAACCTGTCGCCACGTGCCGGATCGACCGTGTAATCGATGCTGTCGATCCATTCGACATCCGGGCCGAACTTGACCTGGCCGCCGAGATCGATGGTCACGTGCACGCCAAGACCGCCGAGCGGGTCCGGCACCGGATAGATCAGCCGGGTGAACGGCGGTTTGCCGCCGCCGAGCGTGAAATACACACCGCGCGCGAAATACTGTCCGGGAATGCTGTCGGCGGGGATGCCGTCAATGGAACGGGAAACCGGTTGTGCATACAGTCCCGCCGAATTGACCACGTGATCGCACAACAGTTCCATAGGCTCGTCGCCACCGACCCTCAGCAGAATGCCGTCGGCACGGACTTCGCCGCCGATGACCGGGCTGTTGAAGGCGATCATGGCGCCGTGATCCTCGGCATCGCCCTGATAGGCGAGCATAAGCCCGTGGCTGTCGACTAGGCCGGTCAGCGGCGAAAGTAACGCGCCGGAACACCTGACGTTGGGTTCCATTTCCAGAACGCCGGCGGAATCGATGAATTGCAGATTGCCAGCGCCGTTGGCTTCGGCCTTGGCCTTGATGCCGTCGAGCAGCTCGATTTGGCCTTCGTCCGTGGCGACGAGCAGCTTGCCGCAGCGTTTATGCATGATGCCGTGGCTTTCGCAGTATGCGTACATCATGTCGCGGCCTTTGACGCACAGCCGCGCCTTGTTGGTGTCCTTGCCGTAGTAGATACCGGCGTGGATTACCTCGGAGTTTCTGGAGCTGGTCCCGGTGCCGATCATATCGGCGCTTTCGAGCACGATCACCTCATGCCCGGCCACGGCCAGCGCCCGAGCGGCGGCCAGTCCGACAACCCCGGCGCCGATGACGACGCAACCAATCCGATCCACCATGGAAACTCCGTACGATACGCCTGTTCGGCAGGAAAGACGCCGGATTCTCCACATCCGCCGGGATTCGGTCAAGCATTCGGAGTGCCGGGCACGGTATGATGGCGGCTTGAAGGGCGGTTGTGCCGAGGGTACATTTCCGCTCATGGCACCTTTTGACGATCAACCGCAATGGCTCCGCAGCGCTTGCCCGCATGACTGTCCGTCGACATGCGCGCTCGAGGTCGAAAAACTGGCTCCCGACCGCATCGGCAAGGTGCGCGGCAATTCTCTGAACGACTACACCGACGGTGTGATCTGCGCCAAGGTCGCGGCTTACCGCGAACGGGTGCACCACCCGGACCGGCTGACACAGCCGCTACGCCGTGTCGGCGCCAAGGGGGAGGGCAAGTTCGAGCCGGTAAGCTGGGACGACGCCCTCGACATCGTTGCTGAGGCCTTCGTCAAAGCCGAACAGAAATACGGCCCCGAGAGCATCTGGCCGTATCACTTCGCCGGAACCATGGGACTGGTGCAGCGCGACGTGATCCACGGTTTCCGTCACGCGCTCGGTTATTCCCGCGAGGACGAGACGATCTGCGTGGCGACCGCCAGTGCCGGCTGGTTGGCTGGTTGCGGCAAAATCCACGGATCGGACCCACGAGAGATCGCGGTTTCAGACATGGTCGTGGTGTGGGGCGGCAACCCGGTATCGACCCAGGTCAACGTCATGACGCACGTAGCCAAGGCACGCAAGAACCGGGGTGCGAAACTCTACGTAATCGATCCGTATCGGACGCCGACGGCACAGCAGGCGGACGTGCACCTGTGCCTGCGGCCGGGCACCGACGGCGCGCTGGCCGCGGCCGTGATGCACGTGCTGTTCCGCGACGGCTTCGCCGACCGCGCCTATATGGCCGAATACACCGATGTTCCGGACGAACTGGAAGCACACCTGCAGACGAAGACGCCTGATTGGGCATCGAAGATCACCGGACTTTCCGTCGCCGAGATCGAAAGTTTCGCCCGTGCCTACGGCGAAACGGAGCGCACCTTTATCCGCGTTGGCTACGGCTTCACGCGGTCCCGCAACGGGTCGGCCAACATGCACGCTGTATCGTGTCTGCCGGCGGTTACCGGGAAATGGAAATATGAAGGCGGCGGCGCGCTGCATTCCAACCGCAACATGTTCGGCGTCAATCAGTCGCTGGTGCGTGCTCTGGACCGTCTCGACACCTCGAAGCGGGCACTCGACATGTCGCGCATCGGCCGCATCCTGCTGGGCGAGGAGGAGAGCCTTCTCGGCGGGCCGCCGGTCACCGCGATGATCATGCAGAACATCAACCCCGCCGAGGTCGCGCCGGAAACCAACCGCGTCATCGCCGGACTGTCGCGGGAAGACCTGTTCACCTGCGTGCACGAGCAGTTCCCGACGGCGAGTGTCGATTACGCCGATATCGTGCTGCCTGCGACCACGTTTCTGGAACACGACGATCTGTATCAGGGAAGCGGGCACCTTTACCTGCAGGTCTCCAAGCGCATTATCGAACCGGTCGGCGAAGCCCGCTGCAACGTCGACGTGCTATCGGCGCTGGCCAAGCGGCTCGGTTCCGATCACGAGCTGTTCGATCTCACCCCGTGGGAAATCATCGACCGCACGTTGCGCGCCACCGGCCATCCCGGCGCCGACGAGGTGCATGAGGCCGGATGGGTCGACTGCTCGCAAAGCTTCGAGGAAGCGCACTTCCTGAACGGCTTCCACACCCCCGATCGCAAGTTCCATTTCAAGCCGGACTGGTCGCGGATCGGCAAGGCATACGACAAGATGCCGGTGATGCCGGACCATTCGGAGGTCATCGACGAAGTCATGCCAGACAAAGCGTTCCGCCTGGTCGCCGCACCGGCACGGCGCTTCCTGAACACGTCCTTCACGGAAACCCCGTCATCGGTGAAAAAGGAAGGGCGCCCGACGGCGCTGATTCACCCGGACGCGATGCAGGCCCTGGGGCTGTCCGATGATGACGAGGTCATCCTCGGCAACGATCTGGGCGAAGTCGCGGTACACGCGAAAGGCTTCGACGGCCTGCAGCCGGATACGGTCGTGGTCGAGGGAATCTGGCCGAATAAATATTTCAAGAACGGTCTCGGCATTAACGTATTGATAAGTGCTGATCGGGCATACCCGAATGGCGGTGCTGTGTTCCACGACACAGCCGTGTGGATGCGCGCCGCCTAGAGATTCGGCTTTTGAGGGTACTTTCGTGACTGCAACACTTGCGCACGTGATTGTCGTCGGTAACGAGAAGGGCGGCAGCGGCAAATCCACGACGTCCATGCATCTGGCGATTGCGCTGATGATGCAGGGCTACACGGTCGCCACCATCGATGTGGACGGCAGGCAGGGCACGCTCAGCCGCTACATCGCCAACCGTGAAATGTTCAATAAAAAGCTGAACCGCGATTATCCGTTGCCGGAACATCACCGCATTTCCAGCCATGCCTTCGACGGCATGAGCGATGCCGATCAGGCCACTGAAGCCGAACGGCTGCAATTGCTGATCGAAGGGGCCAGCTTCAATCACGACATCGTCGTCATAGATACCCCCGGCGCCGCAAACAGACTGTCTTTTCTGGCCCATACCTATGCCGACACGCTGATCACGCCGCTGAACGACAGCTTCGTCGATCTCGACGGTATCGCACACATGGACGGCCAGAATGCCCAGATCAAGGGGCCTAGCCATTATTCGGAGGCCATCTGGGAGGCCAAGAAGGTCAAGGCGCAGCGCGACGGCGGCTCGATTGACTGGGTGGTAATGCGTAACCGCCTGACGAACCTGGATTCCTACAATAAACGCGACGTCGAACGGGTCATCCGCGAACTGTCGCAGCGCATGGGCTTCCGTGTCCTGCCGGGGTTTTCCGAGCGGGTCATCTTCCGCGAGTTGTTCCTGGTCGGTCTGACGATCCTCGATCTCAAGCAGGCCGCCGGCGGTGCCCCGCTGAGCCGCTCGCATATCGCCGCTCGCGACGAGGTGTTTTCCATCGTCGATGGTCTCAACCTGCCCGGCGTGCCTGTACGCGAACAAAGCGCACTCGGCTAACCCTTCCAAATAGGCTAGTTTCGCTTATCTCATAGAGAGATGTGAGAAAGGAGCGGCCGTGGCCGACGATCTGCCAGACCAACGTAAGCGCGCCCGGGACGTCGACAGCTTCCTGTCGAAGGTCGCGGCGACGCCGAAACGTACCCAGGGCGGCAAGCGGGGCCGGCTGCTGTTCGCCATGGACGCGACGGCCAGCCGTCAGCCGACCTGGGATACTGCGGCGTCGATACAGGGGCAGATGTTCGTCGAGACCTCGGCGCTCGGCGGGTTGGATATCCAGTTGGCTTTTTACCGAGGTTTTGGCGAGTTCCGGGTCAGCGACTGGACGGACAACGAAAAGGCGCTGCTGCGGCTGATGACGTCGGTATCCTGCCTGGCCGGCGCCACACAGATCGGCAAGGTCTTGCAGCATGCCGTCAACGAAGCCAAGCGCGGGCACCTGAACGCCCTTGTCTTTGTCGGCGACATGGTCGAGGAAGACGTCGATCATCTGGGCACGGTCGCCGGCGAGCTTGGTCTTCTCGGCGTGCCCGCGTTCATCTTTCACGAAGGCAACGACCCGATGGCGAAATTCGCATTAGAGCAGATCGCCACCCTGACCGGCGGCGCCTGCATGAGCTTCGATGCCAACAGCGCCGATGTGCTGCGCGAACTGCTGGCCGCCGTCGCCGTTTACGCGGCGGGCGGTCGGATGGCGCTTGAAAATCACGCCAAGCGGGGCGGTGCCGCGTTACAATTGACACACCGGATGGGCCAGTCGCATGGCTGATCCAGCCGAGAAGGAACGGACATGAGTTACCTGATCGCAGGCATCGCCCTGCTGGCCGTTCTGCTGCTGGCCGGGAAGTGGTTCGTTTCGGCGAATCCGAAAACACTGGTGAAGATATTGTTCCCGGTACTCGTTGCCGTCCTCGTCATCGTCGGCGGGCTGCTGATCGCAACCGGAAAGCTTGTCTGGGTGTTCTGGATGATCCCGTTCTCACTGCCGTTCATCATGCGCGCGCGCAAGGCGCTGAAAAACGCATCTCCGATGTCCGGCGGTGGATCGGGCATGGCCAGCGAAGTATCGAGCACGTATCTGGATATGCGGCTCGATCACGACAGTGGCGACATGGACGGCACCGTGCGCATGGGCGATCATGCCGGGGCGAGGCTGAGCGAACTGAGCCTCGATCAACTGCTCGATCTTTTTGCCGCCTATAGCCGGCTGGACGGCGAATCGGCCCGCTTACTGGGCGCATATCTGGACCGCATGCACCCTGAATGGCGCGAACAGGCGTCCGGCGGCAGCACAGACGGTGAGGATGCATTCGAGCAGCCGGCGGGCCGGATGAGCCGCGCCGAGGCTTTTCGCATTCTGGGTCTGGCGGAGGATGCGGACGAGGCCGAAATCAAGGCGGCACATCATAGACTTATCGCCGGTCTGCATCCGGACCGGGGTGGATCGGCCTATCTGGCGGCGAAAATCAACGAAGCCAGGGATGTTTTACTGAAGTCGTAGGCAAGATACTGGGTAGTCATGACTTTTTCATGTTCGCCCGGCTTGCCGGAACCCGCCCCCTGTGGCAGAAACCGGGTGTTTCATGCTGATTTGGCGTCATAGAAGGATGTGTTTATGCGTGTAGCAATGATCGGGACCGGATATGTCGGTCTCGTCTCGGGGGCGTGCTTTTCCGAGTTCGGTCACGATGTGGTCTGCGTCGACAAGGACGAAGCGAAAATCGCCGGACTGCACGAAGGCAGGATGCCGATCTATGAGCCGGGTCTGGAAGACCTTGTCGAAGGTAACGTCAAGGCCGGACGGCTGACGTTCACCAACGATCTTCATACATCGCTCAAGGACGTCGATGCGGTTTTCATTGCCGTCGGCACGCCGAGCCGCCGCGGCGACGGTCATGCCGATCTCAGCTACGTCTACGCCGCCGCCGAGGAGATTGCCCGCGCCATTGACGGCTACACGGTGATCGTCACCAAGTCGACGGTGCCGGTAGGCACCGGCCGCGAGGTCGAACGGATCATCCGCGAAACCCGCCCGGATGCGGATTTCGATGTGGTGTCCAATCCGGAATTCCTGCGTGAAGGTTCCGCCATCGAGGATTTCATGCGTCCTGACCGAGTCGTCATCGGGACCAATTCCGAACGCGCCAAGGAAGTGATGCGGAACCTGTACCGGCCGCTCTATCTGATCGAAACACCGATCGTCTTTACGTCGCGCCAATCGTCCGAATTGATCAAGTATGCCGCCAACACCTTCCTGGCGACGAAGATCACGTTCATCAACGAAATCGCCGATCTGTGCGAACAGGTCGATGCCAACGTCCACGACGTGGCGCGGGGGATCGGCCTCGACGGCCGGATCGGCCGCAAGTTCCTGCACGCCGGGCCGGGCTACGGCGGATCGTGCTTCCCGAAAGACACCAGGGCCCTTGTGTCGACCGCGCGCGATGCCGGCAGCCCGCTGAAAATCATCGAAACGGTGGTGGCGCTCAACGACGAGCGAAAACAGAAGATGGCCGAGCGCGTCATCGCCGCCTGCGGCGGAGACCTCAACGGCAAGACGGTTGCCGTTCTTGGCCTGACCTTCAAACCGAACACCGATGACATGCGCGAAAGCCCGAGCCTCGATATCGTGCCGGCTTTGCAGAAAGCCGGTGCCACGGTGCGGGCCTATGACCCGGAAGGGATGCACGAGGCCAAGACCATGCTCGATCACGTGATCTGGTGCGATGGTGCCTATGAAACCATGAACGATGCCGATGTGCTGGTCATCATCACCGAGTGGAACGAATTCCGCGCCCTCGACCTCGATCGCGTTAAAACGTTGATGAAAAAACCGGTGATGGTCGATCTTCGCAATATCTACGATCCCGCCGACATGTCCGAGCAGGGTTTCGATTATCACAGCATCGGGCGGCCGGCTGCGGGTGCGAAGGACAAGTAATTGACGACTAGACGGCTCAAGTCTTCTCTCGCTCCGTCGATCCTGCGGGCCTATGACATACGCGGCATCGTCGGCGAGGATTTCAGCGAGGACGACCTGTACGTCATCGGGCGGGCATTTGCCGCCGAGATGGTGGAACGCGGCCTGAAGCGGGCCTGCGTTGGCTATGACGGGCGTCTGTCGTCGCCGAAGCTGGAACAGGCGCTGGTCGACGGACTTACGGCGTCGGGCATTGATGTGCTGCGGTCGGGACTGGGACCGTCGCCGATGCTTTACTATGCGACGGTCGCGCTCAAGGCCGATGCCGGTCTGATGATCACCGGCTCGCACAATCCGCCCGAATTCAACGGTCTCAAGATGACGCTCGGCGGGCATGCCTTTTTCGACGAGGACATCCAGCGCCTTGGGCGACGGGTCATTGCCCAGGATTTCGTCGACGGCGAGGGCAAGGCCGAACACGTCGACGTATTCGACGATTACGTGGCCCGTGTCGCCTCCGATTACCGGGGCGAAAAGGCACTGCGCATCGCCTGGGATCCGGGCAACGGTGCAGCGAGCGCGGTGACAAGGGCGCTGACGGACAAGCTTCCCGGCACGCACTTCGTCATCAACGACGAGATCGACGGCACCTTTCCGGCGCATCACCCGGACCCGACGGTGGAAAAGAACCTGGTACAGTTGAAGGCGCTGGTGGCCGAAAACGATTGCGACCTGGGCATCGGCTTCGACGGTGACGGCGACCGCATCGGCGTCATCGACAGGCTGGGCAACGTCATGTGGGGCGACCAGCTTCTGGTGATGCTGTCACGCGACGTGCTGGCCGACCATCCGGGCGCGCCGATCCTGTGCGACGTCAAGGCGAGCCGGGTGTTCTTCGATGAAATCCGCAAGATGGGCGGCGAGCCGATCATGTGGAAAGCCGGTCATTCGCACATCAAATCGAAAATGGCCGAGCTGAATTCGCCGCTGGCCGGGGAAATGAGCGCGCATATTTTCTTCAAGCACCGCTATTACGGCTATGACGACGCGATCTATACGGCGGTGCGCCTGTTGTCCGTGATTGCCGCCTCGGACGTATCGTTCACGGAGATGCTGGCGGCACTGCCGGTCATGTACAATACGCCGGAAATCCGTTTCGACTGCGACGATGCGCGCAAGTTCGATGTCGTCGACGAAATCACCGAACGGGCACGCCAGCTCGACGGCGTCGAAATCTTCGACATGGACGGTGTCCGGGTGGAAACGCCCTATGGCTGGTGGTTGCTTCGGGCGTCAAACACCCAGCCGATGCTGGTGGTGCGCTGCGAGTCCGATACCGCCGAAGGCCTGGACCGGCTGCGCGGCGACGTGCGGGCCGAACTGTCACGCTCGGGTATCGAAGCACCGGATATTTGATCCACAGATTTCACGTGCCCTGCGCTTGCGGGACCGGCTAAGTTTGCTTAGTGAAACAGCATGGCCAGTTATTTCTTCTACGGCACGTTGCGCGAGCCCGAAATCGCCCGTGAAATCCTCGGTCGTCCGCTTTCAGGATGCTCGCCGAGACGCGGCGTCCTGCTCGGCTACAAGCGGGTCTACGTAGCCGGGGCCACCTATCCGGCGATTCATCCGGATGCGGACAGCAAGGTCGACGGGCTGGTTGTTTCCAGGATATCGGCGATCGAGGCAGCAAGGCTCAGCCGCTATGAAGGGCCGGGTTATGAAACCCAGGATTTGGACGTCATTGTTGAGGGCGGAGGCGCCGAGACGGTGCGGGTATTCGTGCCGAAAAACGCCATCAAACTGAGCAATCGTGAATGGGATCTGGAAACCTGGCGGCGTCAGGAAAAAAAGCGCTTCATGGCTGGCTTGAAAAGAAACATCCTGATCTGACGGCCCCGTCGGCGCCCAATCAGAGCTTAGTCAGCGCGTTGGGCCAGCTCGGCATTGACCTCGGTCTTGAGTTCCATGCAATCCCTGAGAATACGGCAGGTACGGTAGGCATCGCGTTTCGAGATGCCGACGATGCGCGCACGGTGCAGGATCGTGCCGTTGCGCTTCTTCAACGGAACGATCCGGACGAGGCCGTCGCCGAGATAGCGGGTTGCCTTGCCGATGGCTTTTTCGGCGGCTGCCTGTGCCTGCGTGACCTGCGAGAAGGCGCCGACCTGTACCGCCCACACTTCACGCATGACACCGTTTTGCGGCTCATTGGAAGCGGTTTGCACACCTGGTTCGGGGGCAGGGGCCTGGGCGATCAGATTGTTTGTGCCATGGCGTTTGGCCAGCAGGGTAAAGCCATCGTCGAGTAGATCCGTCATGTGGCTGTTACGATGCGCCGACGAACGACCGCCGAACACGACGCCGATCAACCGGCGCCCGTTGCGTGTCGCTGATGCCACCAGGTTGAAGCCCGATGCCCGGATGTAGCCGGTCTTGAATCCGTCGGCACCGGGGTAGGAATCCAGAAGCTTGTTGTGGTTGCTGTGCACACGGCCGTCGTACTCGAACTTGGCCGTGGAGAAATAGTGATAGTACTGCGGGAAATCGCGGAGCAGGGCACGGGCCAGGATCGACATGTCCTTGGCCGTAGACATCTGGGCGCGGTGCGGCAGCCCCGAGGCGTTGCGGAACGTGGTCTTGGACATGCCCAGAGAGCGCGCCATGGCGGTCATCTTCAGCGCGAAGTTCCGTTCCCGGCCGCTTATGTTTTCCGCGACCACCGTGGCCACGTCATTGGCAGACTTGGTAACCAGCGCCAGGATGGCGTTTTCGACGGAAATGGTCGAGCCGGCTTCGACACCGAGCTTGGACGCCGGCTGGCGGGCGGCCCGGCTGGATACCTTCAACAGCGTCGAAAGCGTCCAGCGCTTCTGATGGAGCCGGTCGAAAATCATATACAGCGTCATCATCTTCGTGAGTGACGCAGGGTAATTGCGGGTATCTTCGTTGGTGGCGTGGAGAACCTCGCCGGTATCGGCATCGACGACGTAGCTAGCATACTTGGCGTGCGCCGGCATGGCTGACGCGCCGAGCACGAGAAAAGCTGCCAAAACGGCGCAAATCAGGTGCCTGATGGTCAATTTCGTTCGAGTTTCCGTAGGTTCCCAGGCCGCACGCGGTCGCATCCTCTGATCCCCTATGCCTTGTCTTTGTCCGCAATGCCGTTTGATCATAAATTCAAACCGCACCTCTCGTCGACGGGATTTTTACGCCGAATCAAACCCTTGGTACGATGACGGAGGATAACAATGGGTTAACGGCCCCAGTTCTGTCACGGATTTTTAAGGATTTGACCGCCGCGTCACAGGCAAGTTCGCTGATGCAATATGTGCGCACTTTGTCGAATTATGTTATAAGTCACTGATAAAACACAAAATAAAGCATAATGAAAATTATTGTGCAGTGCACAAAATTCATTGACATGACCTTGTAATGGGATATATATATCTATCGTGATGCTGCAATGCAGCAAAATAATTATTCACCACCCGCAAGCGAACAGCCCTCGGATGGGCCGAATCCGCCAGGCGGGATACAAGGAGATAGTATGATGGCCACTGCCAAGAAAACCGCCGCCAAGCCTGCGACCGCCGCTTCTGCGATCGAGCCGGTCGAAGCCGCCGTCAAAGCCGGCCAGGAAACCGTCGAGACGATCGTCAAGACCAACACCGCCGTCGCCAAGAAGGGCGTCGAAAAAGCCGTCGCCATGAGCGAAGAACAGTTTGCCGCCGCCGCCAAAGCCAGCGCCGAAGCTTACAAGGGTTATGAAGACATTATCGCGTTTTCGAAAAGCAACATCGAAGCGTTCGTGAAGTCGAACGAAATCCTGTCGTCGGGCGTGAAAGAGATCAACACCTCGATCTACAAGCTGGCTCAGTCCAGCGTCGAGGAAACCGTCGCGCTGACCCAGAAGATGATGAGCTGCACGTCGTTCGCTGAAGTCGTCGAACTGCAAAGCGATCTCGCGAAAACCCAGTACGAGAAAGCCGTTGCGGAAAGCCGCAAACTTTCCGACCAGACGATCAAACTCGCCGAAAAGGCCTCCAAGCCGATCGCCGAGCGGATGACCGTTGCGGTTGAGACGCTGTCGAAGCCGCTTGCTGCCTAATTTCCCATCCCCCCTTTAATGGGATCTGGCAGTTGAGACGAGCGCCCGGTGGACCTCCCACCGCCGGGCACTCACTCTTTTCCGGGAAAAGACGTTCGTTCCAGGCCTGCAGCCCCGCTGCGGGCCTTTTTGTATTTTAACATTTCTTTTCGCTTGCCCATTTTGGCGGCGGAGATTTTGACCTATATTATGCATAATGAAGCTGAATCTAAGGGACTGACGCTGAACGAATATGGCTGAACGAAACACACCCCCCGGACCACCGCGCATCGGCGGAGACGAAGAAACCGGTGTCGTCGTCAAGCAGCGCGAAAAGACAAAGCGCCCGGCGATGTACAAGGTTCTGATGCTCAACGACAATTACACGCCGATGGAATTCGTCGTGCATGTTCTTGAGCGATTCTTCAGCAAGTCGAGCCAGGACGCGACGCAGATCATGTTGCACGTACATCAGCGCGGGGTCGGCGTCTGCGGTGTCTATACCTACGAGGTGGCCGAAACCAAGGTCGCCCAGACCATGGATCTGGCGCGCCAGCACCAGCACCCCCTGCAATGCACGATTGAGAAGGACGGCGGCGAAGACGACGAGTAGAATACACCTGCCGGTAACCCAGTATATCGGCCACAAAGCCGGATAAAATCCGGCGGAAAGGAAAGCGACGACATGTTATCACGCAATCTCGAACAGACGCTGCACCGGGCTTTGGCATTGGCCGCGGAACGCTCCCACGAATATGCGACGCTCGAGCATCTGCTGCTGTCCCTGACCGACGATCAGGACGCCGTCGCCGTGCTTCGGGCCTGCGGGGTCGATCTCGAGCAATTGATGATGGACGTCACCAACTTCATCGACGATGAACTGGAAGACATCCGCAACGAGCGCGTTTCTGAACCGAAACCAACCGCCGGCTTCCAGAGGGTGGTGCAGCGGGCCGTTATACATGTGCAGTCGTCCGGACGCGAGGAAGTGACCGGCGCCAATGTTCTCGTCGCACTGTTTTCCGAGCGCGAATCGCACGCGGTGTTTTTCCTGCAGATGCATGAAATGTCGCGTCTCGACGCCGTCAATTACATATCGCACGGCATCGCCAAGGTGCCGGGCTTTTCCGAGGAACGCACGGTCGAAGGCGCCGACGAGGAAGCCGAGGGCGAGAACGTCGTCCGCAAGGGCTCCGAGGCGCTCGATGCCTATTGCGTCAATCTCAACGCAAAGGCCGCGGCCGGCCGTATCGATCCGCTGATCGGTCGAGAAAAGGAAGTCGACCGCACGATCCAGATTCTCTGCCGCCGCAACAAGAACAACCCGCTTTACGTGGGCGACCCCGGCGTCGGCAAGACCGCCATCGCCGAAGGCCTGGCCAAGCGCATCGTCGACGGCGACGTGCCCGAAGTTTTGCAGGGCGCGACGATCTATTCTCTCGACATGGGCTCGCTGCTGGCCGGGACGCGCTATCGCGGCGACTTCGAGGAACGCCTGAAAAACGTCATGGAAGAACTGGTCAACGCCGACAACGCGATCCTGTTCATCGACGAAATCCACACCGTGATCGGTGCCGGGGCGACGTCGGGCGGTTCCATGGACGCGTCGAACATCCTCAAGCCGGCGCTGCAGAACGGTGCGCTGCGCTGCATGGGCTCGACCACCTACAAGGAATACCGCGGTTACTTTGAAAAGGACCGTGCTCTTGTGCGCCGCTTCCAGAAGATCGACGTCTACGAACCGTCCATCGACGATACGGTGAAGATTCTCAAGGGACTGAAACCGTATTTCGAGAAACACCACAAGGTGCGCTACACCGCCGAGGCGCTGAAAACGGCAGTCGAACTGTCGTCGCGCTATATCGGCGACCGCAAGCTGCCAGACAAGGCCATCGACGTCATCGACGAGGTCGGGGCCTCGCGCATGCTGCTGCCGGAAAACAAACGCCGCAAGACGGTGACCGCCAAGGACGTGGAAGCCATCGTCGCGATGATCGCGCGCATCCCGCCGAAGAGCGTGTCGCGCGATGACCGCGAAGCGCTAAAGACCCTGGAACGCGACCTGAAGACCGTGGTCTTCGGTCAGGATCCGGCCATCGATCAGCTGTCCAGCGCCATCAAGCTTGCCCGCGCCGGTCTGCGCGAACCGCAAAAGCCGATCGGTTCTTACCTGTTCTCGGGGCCGACCGGTGTCGGCAAGACCGAGGTCGCGCGCCAACTGGCGATGACTATGGGCGTCGAGCTTGTCCGCTTCGACATGTCGGAATACATGGAGCGGCATTCCGTGTCGCGTCTGATCGGCGCGCCGCCGGGCTATGTCGGCTTCGATCAGGGCGGGCTTCTGACCGATGCCGTCGACCAGAATCCTCATGTCGTGCTTCTGCTCGACGAAATCGAAAAGGCTCACCCGGACCTGTTCAACATCCTGTTGCAGGTGATGGACCACGGCAAGCTGACCGACAACAACGGCAAGACCGTCGATTTCCGCAACGTGATCCTGATCATGACGACCAACGCCGGCGCCGCCGACATGGCCAAACCGGCCATCGGCTTCGAACGGGAAAGCCGGGTCGGCGAGGACAAGGAAGCGATCGAGAAGATGTTTACGCCGGAATTCCGCAACCGGCTGGATTCCATCATCGGTTTCGCGCCGTTGGGTCCGGAAGTCGTCGCCAAGGTCGTCGACAAATTCATCATGGAACTGGAAGCGCAGCTCAGCGACCGCAACGTGATGATCGAACTGACCGACAAGGCGCGAGCCTGGCTGGCCGAGAAGGGCTACGACAAGATGTTCGGCGCCCGCCCGCTGTCACGGGTGATCCAGGAACACATCAAGAAAGCGCTGGCCGAGGAAATGCTGTTCGGCAAGCTGGCCAAGGGCGGCCTTGTCGTCGTCGATGTCGAGGACGGTCTGCCGACCTTCACCTATCCGAAGCAGGGTGGCGATGGTCCCAAGGGCGGCAAGGGCGGCCGGAAAAAGAAAGCGGCCTACGTCGAATAGGTATCTTACAATCCTGTTTCCCGGGTGAGCGCGGCGCTATGCGCGCGAAGCCCTGGCCCCATGGGTCCCGGACAACAGCCTTTCCCAGCCAAATCGAAGATTTGGATGAAAGGCGTTTCCAGGAAATAGGGAGACTTATACCTCTGCGGTATACGGCGGGGCAGGGAAGTATTCGATGCCTTTCTGCACGAAGCGGGCGAACCCGGCACCATAGATTTCACCGATCAGCCACAGCGCCATGTCGATCCCCGCGGACACCCCCGCCGAGGTGACGATGTTGCCGTCACGCACGTAGCGGACATCCTGCATCACCTCGACGCCGCCGGCTTCGCGCAGCAGTTCGATGGATCGCCAATGCGTTGTCGCTTTGCGGCCTTCGAGAATTCCGGCCCTGTGCAGCAGCAGGGCGCCCGTGCAGACGCTGGTAACCCATGTACAGCCGGGCGCGACCTTTTTGATCCAGTCGATTTCCGGACCGCCGTCTTTGAAAATCGGCCGCGTGCCCTGACCGCCCGGCACCAGGATGACATCCAGTTTCGGATGATCGTCGAGCGTATAATCGGTGACGACCCTGAGACCCTTGGCACACGTGATGTCGCGGCTGCCGGAACCGATCATGCAGACCTGCATATCCGACTGTTCCTGTTTGGCCGCCCACGACAGAACTTCCCACGGCCCGATGGCGTCAAGTTCCTCGAGATCGTTAAAGGCCAGAATGCCGAACTGCATCGTCATTTTCATTCTCCATGGGGTTAAAGATTGGGGCTGGCGAAACGCCGTCTGTAATCATCCGGGCTGACACCGTAGTGCCGGTGAAAATTGCGCCGCATCCGTTCCGCATCGTTGAAACCGCAACGGCCGGCGATCACTTTGATCGCAAGTGGGCTTTCCTCGAGAAGGCGGCGCGCCGAATCCAGTCTTGAGGCGGCGATGAACCGTGCCGGTGTCATTCCCGTCGCCTCCTTGAACTGGCGATAAAAGGTCCTGGGCGACATGGCCGTGCGCCCCGCCAGATCGTTGACGCTGTGTTCTTCATCAAGATGATCCAGCAGCCATAACTGCAAGTCACGAATGACACTGTGTTCGGTCGACTGGGCGGCGAGGTGAGTAGAAAACTGAGCTTGTGATCCGGGGCGTCGGAGGTACATCACCATGTCACGGGCGACACTGAGCGAGATATCCCGGCCGTGATCCATCTCTACCAGGGACAGAGCCAGATCCATGCCGGACGTCACCCCGGCTGACGTAAACACGTTACCGTCACGAATATAAATCGGATCGGGATCTACATCGATTTCCGGATACGCTGCGGCAAGTTGCTTGCAATGAGCCCAGTGGGTAACGGCACGGCGTCCGTTCAGCAACCCCGCAGCCGCCAAAATGAAGGCGCCGGTGCACACCGAAACCTGCCGTGACGCATTTTCAGCCAGGGTTTTGACCCGTTGCATGGCCTCTGCATTCTCACAAAATGCAAAGGTGCCTTTGCCGCCGCTGCAAATCAGGGTGTCGAAACTAAGTCCCGGCTCATCAAGGGCGTGGTCCGCATGCAGGGCCACACCGGCCGATGTCCGCACGGATCCCGCCTTGATGGAAATGAAGCGGACGTCGTAAGCGTCGCCGGCATTCAGTTTGTTCACGAATACATTGGTCGAACCGAAAACACCGGCACATCCCGTGGCGTCAATGATCTGACACTGATCGAAGATCAGGATTCCGATGCGGTGCGGTGGAGGCAGTTTCATCATGGGTGTAGTGTGCGACGGTTCCGTTTTTGGCACAATGACAACGATACTACGTTTTATGCCATTCTTATTCCCCTTGAAGGCCACGCCCGGGGTGGTGAAACTGTGACTGTCAATTTCAGGGGGACCCATGGCGAAGGCATTTCTAAAGGGTATACGGGTTCTCGATATGAGCCAGTTTCTGCCGGGGCCGTTCGCGACGCAGATGCTGGCCGATATGGGTGCCGACGTGGTCAAGATCGAACCGCCGAAAGGCGATCCGATGCGCGGACTTGATCCTGTGACCAACGCCCGCGGCGCGAGCCCGTATCATGCGCTGGTCAATGCCGGGAAGCGGATCGTCACGCTCGATCTGAAAACGGATGCCGGCAAGGAAACCTTCGAAGCGCTGATCGCCGCCGCCGACGTGCTGATGGAAAGCTACCGGCCGGGGGTGATGGCACGGCTCGGATATGGCTACGAGACGCTATCCGGGATCAATCCCGGTCTCGTTCACTGTGCGCTTTCCGGGTATGGACAGAACGGGCCGATGCGGCTGGCCGGCGGACACGATATCAATTACGTCGCCGCCGCCGGACAGTTGGGGCTGACCGGACCGGGGGCGAAACCGCATCCGGCCTATCCGATGGTTGCCGACTACGCGGGCGCCATGCAGTCGGTGACGGCGATCCTGGGGGCACTGCTCGGCCGAACCGGTTCCGGCAAAGGCGCCTATCTGGACGTTGCCATGGCCGACAGCGTGCTGGCGTGGCAAAGCCAGGCGCTGACGGCACTGTCACGCGGCGCGGCACCGGGCCGGGACATGAGCCTGTTGACGGGCGGCTGCGCCTTTTATGGGGTCTATGAGACCAAAGACGCGAGATTCATCAGTCTCGGCGCCATCGAGACCGTGTTCTGGGAGAATTTCTGCCGGGCGATTGAACGCGATGACCTGATTGCGCGGCAGGGCGAGCCTTTACCGCAAACCGATCTGATAGCCGAGGTGGCCGTCATAATTAAATCCCGGACCCGTGACGGCTGGGACGAATTGATGCGCGATGTCGATTGCTGCTACCACCCGGTGCTGGATATTGACGAAGTTCCCGACCATCCGCAGAATGCTGCGCGCGGACTGATACAACCGCAGCCGGGGCTTGAGGCGGAGAACGGTACATCCGTCCTGTTGCCGGTATGGGTCGACGGCAAAGCGCCCGATCCGCGTGCGCCGATGCAGGAAGTTACCGCCGAAGACGTACTTGCAGGTTGGGTAAATGCTTAGGGTTTAGTTCGGGCAGTCGATTTCCGCGAGCAGGCCGATCCCGGCAAAACCGTTGGCGCGGACCGGTATTTGCGCGCCACCGGCGAGGGCCATGTAATCGCGGCTGCGTGCCGAGCCGTCGGCGGTAACGCGCTCGATGGCGACGGCCTTGCACATGTTACACTTGTTAACCAGCATCACCCCGTTGTCGCCGCCCTGTACCATGCTGACGCACTGTGGCTGGGTGTCGGGCTTGTTGAAGCTTTCCAGAAGATCTTTTTCCGCGCCTTTTTCGCCAGGGCAGGCACGTTCCGATTTAATACGCGAGCGGCCCGGTCCCTTGAACGGGGAGGGAAACTCCGAGTTGGCCTGAACGTTGAATTCACGCCCGACCGGCACGGCGTTACCGGGTCTGGAACGGATAATCGAGGCGACGACACAGGTATTGCAGGTGTTATACAGCGTTTCGATGTTGCCCTGACGCTGAATGCGCACGCATCTCGATTTCGCATCGGCGTCCGTCGGCCAGATGGCCGCCACCGTGAGTATGATCAGTATCGCCGCAGTTGCGCGTAACATGGTAAACGCTCCGTCCTTGAAGCGTTAAAAACTAAGGCGAAAAGGTTAACAGAGCGTGAGTCGGCGGTGATTTTAGCCGCTCTCTGATTGCCGGTACGGGGAATACTCGGCGACGATTCCCTGCATTTCATGTTCCATCTGCATCCGCTCGCGGACCAGAAAATCATCGACCGCGTGCTCGAAGCCGGGATCGCGGATGTAATGCAGGCTGTAGATGGGCGAGGGGAGGTAGCCGCGCTGCACCTTGTGTGGGCCCTGTGCACCGGCTTCGACCCGCGCCAGCCCGTGTTCGATGGCGTAATCGATGGCCCGGTAATAGCAGCATTCGAAGTGCAGGAACTTGTGCGACTGCAGGGATCCCCAGTTGCGGCCGTACAGGCAGTCGCTGCCCAGCAGGTTGAGCGCGCCGGCAACGGGGCGGTCTGCGTCGAACGCCATGACCATGACGATGCTGTCGGACATGCGTTCGCCGATCATCGAAAAGAATTCACGGTGCAAATAGCTCTGCCCCCATTTCTTGTCGGTGGTCGACATGTAGAAATCGAAGAAGGCGTCCCAGTGCCGTTCTTCCAGATCACTGCCCGGCAGGGTCCGGATATCCAACCCGATCTCGGCGACCTTCTGGCGTTCCTTGCGGATCGATTTGCGCTTGCGCGACGCCAACGCGCCGAGGAAGTCGTCAAAGCTGCCGTAGCCCCGGTTATGCCAGTGAAACTGCTGCCCGAGACGATGCAGGTAGCCGGCGTCCTTGCCGAGTTCCCACAATTCCTTATCGCAAAAGGTGATGTGTGCCGAGGACACCTTGAGCTGATCGGCCACGCGCGTAATGCCGGCAAGCATCAGTTTCTGAAGCTCCGTGCGCAGCCCGGCGTCGGCACCCGGCGCGACCAGAAGCCTGGGCCCCGGCACCGGCGTGAACGGCACGGCGCACTGCATTTTCGGGTAATATCGTCCCCCGGCGCGTTCATAGGCATCGGCCCAGCCCCAGTCGAAAACGTATTCGCCGTAGGAATGGGTCTTCAGGTACATCGGCGCACAGGCTTCGATACGTCCGTCAGGGGATTCAATCACCAGGTGTCGTGGAATCCAGCCGGTTTCATCCGTCGCCGAGCCGGAGTCCTCCAGCGCAGACAGGAACGCATGGCGCACGAACGGATTGTCGGTGCCGGCGCAGGCATCCCAGGCAGCGGCGGGAATATCCCCGATGCTGCCCAAAGCCCTGATGACACGTTGGTCGGTTCCGTCCGGCATGCACGTCCTCGTTCAGGCGACCGGTTTCCAGGCGCTTCCCTTGTATGTCGGCGCGGCATCGCCTGGATACAAGATTTCAGACATGATTTCCGCACTGACCAGCAAACGCGGTCCGGGCCGGTTGAAATAGCTGTTGGCAACGGTGGCATAGACGCGACCGCTTTTGACGGCGCTCAGCGCCTGCCATTCGGGTTTCTGCATCAGGGCGCGTGCCTCGGCCTCACTGCGCTCCAGACCAAACCCGCACGGCATGAAGACGATGACGTCGGGGTCCTCGGCATAAAGCCTTTCCGGCTCCAGCCAGGGTGCATGTTCGCCCGGCGTGCCGAACGGATCGCGTCCGCCGGCGATATCGACCAGCGACGGCACCCAGTTCCCGGCGGCCATCAGCGGTTCCGCCCATTCGATGCAGGCGACGGTGGGGCGGGGGAGATCCCTGACGCGGGCCTGAACCGCTGCGAAGCCGTCCCGCATCGTCGCCACGAGCGTTTTACCGGCCGGTTCGGCATCCAGTGCCGCGGCGACACGGGTGATGTCGTCAAAGACCTTGTCCAGACCTTCCGGGTTCAGCGAAACGATCTTCGTCTCGACGCCGACAAGCTTGCATACCGCGGCTTCGACATCGGCAAGCGCGACGGCGCAGACCTCGCACTGGTCCTGGGTGACGATGACGTCCGGGCGCAACTCGCCAAGCACGTCGTCGAGCACGTCATAAATGGCGAGCGCGTTTTTCAGGGCGCCCCGGACCTGCGTATCGATCTCGGCGGAAGTTCCGTCGGGTCGGATCAGGGCGCGGGTGCAGACGGGAAGGTGTTCGATACCGCTCGGGTAATCGCATTCGTGTGAACGACCGACGAGGTTGTCCTGAAACCCCAGTGCCGCGACGATCTCGCTCGCCGCCGGCAGCAGTGAAACGATTTTAAGGGGGGCTTCGCGCGCGCTCACGCCAGCTCGAAGATACCGTCGATCTCGACGGCAACACCGCGCGGCAGATCGCCGGCCGACACCGCGAAGCGGGCGTGCTTGCCGTTGTCGCCGAACACGTCGACCATCAGATCGGACGCACCGTTGATGACTTCCGGCTGATTGGTGAAGCCCGGCGCGGAATTCACGAAACCGCCCAGCTTGACGACACGCTTGATGTTATCCAGATCGCCACCGGCGGCCGCCTTGGCCTGGGCCAGCAGGTTGAGGCCGCACAGACGTGCCGCCTGGTAACCTTCATCGACGCTCAGATCCGCACCGACCTTGCCGATGTATTCGATCTTGCCGTCCTTCAGCGTGATCTGACCGGCGACAAAGATCAATTTGTCGCAGACGACGAACGGAATGTAATTGGCGGCGGGCGTTGCCGCCTGCGGGACGTCGATCCCGAGTTCCTTCAAACGGGTTTCGATTTTTCCAGCCATGGGTATGCCTCTTCGTTTCAATTGACGTATTGCGGGGATGTGGCGGTCCGGTGCGGGACCGTCTTAAAGCCTGATGTTGTCGCCTTCCTTCGGCGCAAAGCAGACGACCTTGCTTTTCAGTTTCTTCAGCGCTGCCTTGGCGGCGGCGTGTTTGGCGTCGATGTCGTCGTCGTCCTGGTCGGGATCGTGATGGAACAGATACAGCTCCTTGACGTTCGCGCGGTGGGCGATCTCACACACCTTGGAAACGCAGGAATGCCCCCAGTTGACTTTGGTGCTGTATTCCTCGTCCGTATAGGTGGTGTCGGTGATCAGCACGTCGGCATCGCGGGTGAAATCGATGATCGTTTTTTCGTAGTGCGCGTCGAAGAAATCACTGTCGTTCAGATACAGTTCCTGATCGGTGACATAACAGATCGAGCGGCCGTTGTAGTTGACCCGATAGCCGAGCGCGCGGCCCGGGTGCGCCAGCAGCTTGGTCTGCACTTCGATCCCGGCAACGTCATGTGTGCCTTCCTCGAGGTTGCGGAAATAGGTGCGTGCCGAAAACTCGGTCAGCGTGATCGGAAAATAGACGCCGTCCATCTGCGCCGAGATCAACTCGCGCATGGTGATGTCGCCCTGCTTGGCGCCAAGGATTTCGAACTCGTTGCCCTGCATGTAGAGCGGCGCAAAGAACGGGATGGCGTTGATATGGTCCCAGTGCGGATGGGAAATGAACAGCTTGGCGTTGATCCGTTTCTTCTTGCCGGCGAGAAGGCTGTTGCCGAGTTCCTTGATGCCGGAGCCGCCGTCGAAGATGAACAGCTGCTGGTTCGGGAACTCCAGGGTCACGCAGGAGGTGTTGCCGCCGTACCTGAGGGCGCCGGGACCGGTTTTCGGCAGGGTGCCGCGCACGCCCCAGAAGGTCATGCTGATCTGATCGTCGATAATGGCACGCAGCTTCTCGGCGAATGTATCGGCGTTGATCGGTTTACGGATGAACCCGTTGGCGCCCAGTTCAAGGGCACGTGCCTCGTCGGAGGCATAGGCTTTTGCCGAAACGACGATGAAACGGGTGTCCTTGAGCGCCTTGTTCTCTCGTACGCTCTGGCATAGCTCGAACCCGTCGATTTTCGGCATCATCAGATCGGACAGCACGACGTTTGGGCGCATTTTCTCGATCGCCTTGAGGGCGTTTTCGCTGTCGGTCATGGTCTGGACGTCAAACCCGGCATCGCTCAACACGGATTCAAGCAGGGAAAGCGTTACCTCATCGTCGTCGATGATAAGCACGCTTGTTTTGCCGTCAGCGGAGTCCATCTTATGCATTCCTAATTCTGACTATCGCGACAATATATGCCGTACAAGCACGTGTCGACATCAGAAACGGAATAAAGAACAAGGGGCTGACATAGATAAGCTCGAAGTATTCATATCTTTGCCCATTCGACTAG